>DIZI01000037.1 GCA_002427885.1 Paludibacter sp. UBA6032 | reverse complement strand
TCAAGCTAATTTAGGACAAGACAGAGTAGGAGGTGGGAGTGAGGCATCATTCTCTTAATTCACCCCATCCCTTTAGAATTCTATTGTGGATGCGGGAACATTCACTGTCTGTAGATAAAAAATTCATGTCTGGAGATAAAAAATTTATGTCTGGAGATAAAAAATTCATGTCTGGAGATCAAAATTTTATGTCTGGAGATAAAAAATTCATGTCTGACGATAAAAATTTTATGTCCGGAGATAAAAAATCTATGTCTGTAGATAAAAAATTTATGTCTGGAGATAAAAAATCTATGTCCGGAGATCAAAATTTTATGTCTGTAGATAAAAAATCTATGTTCGAAGATAAAAATTCTATCTCCGAACATTCATTATTCGATCTTTCAGGGGTCTATTCAAGCCGGATTTGAAGGATTCGCTTTAGCCTTTTTGAAAAATAAGGATAATTCATCAGCACTGGCTTTTAGTCCGGGTACTTTGTCTTTATTCAGCTTTACCGATGAGTATACATCCAATGCAGCAACTAATACATCGCTACCCACGGCAATAAATGTTTTTTCGACTCCTTCAGAAAGTTCATTTAGCTGAGTTGCAATAGGACGTAAAGTGTTCAGCAGATCATAATCACGCATAAATTCATCTTTATCAAATATCGCCGGTAAAATCTCGGGATGTTCGATCACTAGCTGATGAATCTTATCGATAAATGGTAAGTAAGCATTACCTAATTTTGCCAAACCATAAATATCGGAAGATTGTAAACTAAGCAGAAAAACAAGTTTGTCTTTTGCTTCTTTTAGTTTTAGTTGAACCTCGGCTGCATCAGTAGCCGTTAAGGTAGCGGAAATAAGATTTTGTTTCATAAGATTTGAATTTTTAAAATTAATAAAACCTGATTTTATTTGTACTTATTTTCGTAAGTATCAATGTTAGAAATATATTTACCGTCTTGTTTATCTATTAACCTTTTTATTTCTTCTGTTTTTAGTTTGTTTATTTTGAGAAATTGCCAAAAGAACCAGGGCTGTAAGAAAGCAAAATAATATTGCAATTTGAAAAAATAACTGTATTTGTTTTTCCATAGCATTGTTTATTAGTGTTTTATTTCAATTTATATGTAATTTAACATGACAAGCACTTAAAACCACAGATATGAATTTTCAAAATAAAAGCGGTACAGCCGCAGACAGAATTAGGTTTATTATATACCCTTCATGAAGGCTTTCCGAATCAAGAATTCCCACTTGATTATAAAACATAATCCGACTGTACCGCTTAATTTTAGTTTAATACTCCTGCGAAAACATACCGGTGATTGTAACACTATCGTATTCAATGATAAGTATGTGATCTCCTTCATACAATGATTCAAGGGAAATAATTAATTCGGACTCACTGTCGGTATCCAATGTTCCTAGGTAAACAATACTACCATTTTCGTCCAAAATGCTAATGCTGGCAAGGCCTACTGATGTTGTAAAATTCAAATACAATTCCATATCGATAACGATGGCGGTGAGTGGCATCATAAATGAAGCCCGGGGTATCCGTGGATAAGTTGTTGGGGGAACCTTCGTTAAATCCACTTCAACTTCTGTAGCCGAAGCAATTCCGATGGAGAGCAAAGCAAAAAAAGTAATAAGCAAAATTGAACGTTTCATAAGATTAATTTTTAAAGATTAAATTAATTTTGTAATTTTGTATCCAAAGTTATAAATGCTTTTTCGTAATGCCAAAAAAAAAAATGGTAAGGGCAGTCAAAAGTGACACTTTAAACTATTGATTTACAGACAATAAAAATTACGTTAAAATAAAAAAATGGTAAGGCTTATTTTTTTGTCGAAAAAAGGTCATATTTAACTAACCGTTTTTACGTAAATTCATATTAAATTGAATAAATACACAAAGGGTTAATTTATATTCCAAATTCTTGTTTCCGGATTCTAAATAAAAAATGCTGTGAAATACTTTGGATCAATTTTAATATTTATTCTCATGGTATCCTGTCGGGCTCATTATACCGACAATGACAAAATACTCCGTGCCGAAACCTTATTAAATTCGTCACCGGATAGTGCATTTAAACTGTTATCTTCCATCCCGCATCCCGAAAAACTTCCCAAAGCCGATTATGCCGCCTGGTGTCTGTATTATACCCACGCACAATATAAATTGTATCAGGATATACAATTCGATAGCTTAATCCGTATTTCAATAGCTTACTACGATAAGAGTCATTTATATAGGGAGAGTGGAACAGCCTGGTATTTATCAGGCTGCATTTTGAAATTAAATTCTAAAGATAAGGAAGCCATGCAGGCTTTCAAGCGGGCCGAAGAATTGTTGCAGACAACCGGTGAAAATAAAACAAAAGCCCTGGTTGACTTTAATATAGGGGATATTTATATGCATGATGAATTGTACAATCAATCACTGGAATATTATAAAAGATCGCTGAAGTTTTTTATCCGTACGGGAGATATCGCTTCTCAGGCTTACGCTTACAATCAAATATCCGATATGTATAATCAACTGGATTATCCTTTTGATAGCATTATGCATTATTCCGATATAGCTCTCCGCTTATCCAAAGAAGCAGGCGATTCAGTGAATTATTACAGCATTTTATCCCGGCAGGGAGAATTGTATTACAATCGTGACTATGTGCTTTCGAAAGAATATCTGCTCCGGGGATACCGGTTTTTCCCGGCTCAACGATCCAAATACGCTGCTTTTCTTTCATCTATTTATTCAAAGTTAAATAAACCGGATTCGGCAATGTATTATCTGCGGGTTTCCATGGCTGATAGTCTGGACACGGAATCTAAGCTGATAAGATATCTGGCAGGAGCCTATGTGGCTAAAGGGGAAGGAAATCTGAACCGGGCATTTAATTATTTTCAAAAAGCCTATCTGGAACGCGATTCTGTTTTCCGCAAAAGTATTCACAGTCAACTATACCGTATTGATAAGCAATATGATCTGACGCAAAAAGAAAGAGAAAATGCCCGGTTATCGTTAGCCAACCGGAATAATGTCATTTTAATCGGTATTTTGCTGATAGCTGTTCTGCTTGCATTAATTATTCTTTTGTTGATTAATATCCGGTATAAAAGAAAACATACTGTTTATCAGATGGAAAAACAACGCATGGAGTTTGAAATCAGAGCAAAAGAAACGGATAATGAGCAAAAACGTAAAATGCTACTGACAAAACTTCAAAGCCAGGTTGAAAATGCGGTAAGTTTTAACCAGTTAAAAACCAGATTCACGCTACCATTTAAACACGAAACGTTTATTGAAGAAATTAATAAACACTCAATAATGACCGATAAGGAAACACAATATTATATCGATGAAGTAAATGACTTATTTGGAGGAAAAGTTTTAGCTTTATTAAATGAATATCCTGAATTGACCCGGATGGATTTAACTGTGATTGTGTTTATAGCTTTGAAGGTTGATATTTTTGATTGTTGCAGTTTGATGAGTATGACACAGAACACGATGTACACACGTCGAAAAACTATAAAAAACCGCTTGGGCTTAAATTCAGCACTCGATTTGGAAAAATGGGTCGACCAAAAGATAGTAAATTAACGTGAGTTCGATATAAGAATATGTTTAAATTTTGATAATGTTTTGATTAATAATAAGGTAATAAGGTTGTAATATTCGTTTTGATTTTCTACTAAGGTTGTTTTTATAAATAAGGTTTTAAAATGCTGAGAAATAACCTTATTTTATTTTTTAAACCTTAGTAGTAAGAAATTAAGTAATTATAAAAAACCTTATTACCTTATTTTTCAATTAGCTGCGGAATTTGTTATCTCGAACTCACGTTAAATTAGATTTCGTGTATAGTGATTTTATACTAGAGTTTATATAAGTTAGATTGTTATTGATAATAGCACGCTGCCCCCCCCGATAGCTATCGGGGTTATCGGGAGGATTTTATCTCGCCTTTGGCGAGAAGATAAAGACTTAGATTTTAAAATCAGCCCCGACCCCGATAGCTATCGGGACGGGGATAAAATCCGTTTTATAATCCGTTTTTACATTTTATCAGCGGAAATCCGCTATCCCGATAGCTATCGTGGACAGCTTTCATCCGCGTTCTATTGATTTGTTTTATAATGAGTTCGTCTTGACTTTTTCATGATTGTATAATGTCGCTCCTACGGAGCTTAAAAACTATATAATCATATATTACTACCTCCCGATAGCTATCGGGAAAAAAGTCAAGGTGACTTCAATATATAGTACAATTATTCAGGCACATTTAACATATATAATGACTAATATAAATAAATCGTCCTGATGACCGAATTCGGTTATCAGGACGATTTATTATTTAATACGATCCTATGACTAAAAATACAATTCTCCAAAAAATTGAGGATTGTGAAAATCTGGTTTTTCTGTCGGTACCGGACTCCAGGTCACAAAATGAGGAGAATCGGTGCCATCGGCACATTTATAGAAGTTTCCCAGTATTTTTTCGGGTAAACGATTGGGGTCGATTCCGATTAAAGTAAAAGGAATTTTTACGGTCAATTCCCATTCAAACATCCCTTCCAGTTCATTAAATGCCCGTCTTCCGATGGATGGAAAACGCTCTATGGTCAACATTTCATCAGTCGATAAGGGCACTACATCTTCCTTTCTTCCTTTTCGGTTGGCTGCTGAACAGGTTCCGATACAATTAAACTCAAAATTGCTGTAGCGGGCCGAATCAACCGGCTTGCAAAAAAACTCGACACAACTATCATCATGAACCGGGTCCTGATCGTTGGAATATATCGCACGAAGCATACTGCCCTGAACAGCGTACTTGATAAAAATACTATCTTTTGACCGTGCAATATGAAAAAGGGTGATGGGGCGGTACGGATAATCATTTATCCAGTTCAGCTTTTCTATTTTGTCCCTTTGACCAAAATCTTCCAGTATGTTTCCGGCCGATTCAATATCAATATCATTCAGGGCTTCATTATATTGAATTTGTATACTTTTCATATTACCCATACTACTTATTATTAGTGATTGCAATATTAGCCAAAAAATCCGGAATATAAGTGTATTTTCTACGATTTATTTCAAGAATAATTCCATCGAAATTGCCTGCCCTGAACTTACATTTATATTTTATCCGGATAGTAAATCCTGTAAAAATCAAGAAGGCAAAACAACCGCATGGGTCGATTTGCCTTCTTTTAAAATTGTGTGAAATCAGTTCAGATATTACGAAAGAGCCAGTTTCTCAACCCGGTTGTAATCGGTAACCAGTTCGTCCATTATTTCTTTCACCGAAGTGATTTTAGTTGCACGGTAAGCATTGCTGCCGGCAAAAGCATATCCTTTTTTTAAATCTCCTTTATAGGAATTGTAGAGGGCAAGAATAATGCAATAAGGTACCTTCGTGTAGTCGCAGGTGCGAAGACAATTGTAAGGACAGGATTTGGGAGCCATAAGCCCTTGTTTTACTTTTTCCAGAAACTCACCTTGCAGTGCCCGTCCGGGCATACCCACGGGACTTTGAATAATCTCTACCTGATCTTCGCTGGCATCGATATAAGTTTGCTTAAACCTGTCATCGGCATCACATTCGAAGGTCGTTACAAAACGACTGGCAATCTGGACTCCTTTAGCTCCTAATTGCATCATTTTATAAATATCTTCTCCGGTATATATACCTCCTGCTGCTATAACAGGAATTTCCTGGTTGTATTGTTTTTCAAAAACAGCAACCTCACTGACTACTGCAGGGATCAACTTTTCGATTGCAAATTCCGGATCGTCTATCTGACCTGTTTTGAAACCAAGATGACCTCCGGCTTTCGGACCTTCAACCACCACTAAATCGGGAAGATAGTCATAAAGTGTTTTCCACTTTTCACAAATGATTTTGGCTGCGCGGGCAGACGAAACGATAGGAACCAGTTTTGTTACACAGTCCGGGGTCCTGTAATTTGGTAAATCCAATGGAAGACCTGCTCCGGCAAATATAACGTCCACCTTTTCAGCAATAGCCGTTTTAACCATGTCGCTGAAATTAGTTAAAGCCATCATGATATTTACACCAATTAAACCTGATGTTTTCTCTCTTGCTTTTCTAATTTCCTCTCTTAAACCAATAATACAAGCTTCCATATAATCTTTTGCCGCATGTCGATAAATAAGACCAATGCCTGCACACGAAATAACGCCTATTCCTCCCTCATTTGCAACAGCTGACGCTAAACTTGACATTGAAATTCCAACACCCATTCCACCCTGTATAATAGGTAGTCGTGCTGTAAGATTTCCGATTTTTAATGTATTCATTTTGCACATTTAAATGATTAGTGTGCAAAAGTACTCAATTTAGATGAATATTGTGCCCTGTAAAGTACTGTTACTTATTATTTAACAGAACCTGGATGCTTTTTCAATCATTTTTCAATTAACAGGAGCAAATTACAATAAATCATTAACTTATATACTTGTCTGTTCAACTGTAAATTAAGTATAACCAAACTGTCATTTTTTGTAAGAGAAATCAATTTTTATATATTCTGTAAAAAGAAAGAAGTTATTATTCATAAATTGTATCTTTGACCCACTAAAAATAATAAAAATTGAAATTGGAGAACCAAATGAACTTTATTGCAATTGATTTTGAAACGGCTCATGCCAATTATCCATGCGAAATAGGACTTACGCGGGTTGAGAATGGAATATTAGAGGAATCGAAATCCTGGTTAATCAAACCGGCCTGTTATCCTTATATGAATCCATGGAATGAACGGGTTCATGGAATATCTTCGGCTGATTTAGTCCGTTCAAACACTTTCGAAGAGCTGTGGAGTGAATTAAAACCCTGGTTTGATGACAGTATACTGGTTGCACACAACGCTCCCTTCGATATGCGGGTATTACGTTCCAGTCTGGCTTATTACGATCTGGCAATTCCGACTGCCGGTTATTTTTGCAGTGTGAGTCTTTCACGAAAAGCCTGGAAGCATTTACCCAGCCATTCGCTGGGTTCCGTTTGTGATTATCACGATATTCGTTTTCATCATCATCGCGCCGGAGATGATGCGGAAGCTTGTGCACGCATTAGCCTTAAAGCATTCGAAACGGTAGACGCAATGAATCTGGAAGATGGATTGAAGAAATTGGGACTTGCACTAAAAAAACTATAAGATAGGAGTAAGGAGTAAGAGGTAAGGAGTAAGAGGTAAGAGGTAAGGAGTAAGAGGTAAGAGGTAAGGAGTAAGAGGTAAGAGGTAAGGAGTAAGGAGTAAGGAGTAAGGAGCAAGAAAAAAATAACGATAGACAGTAAATAATTAATGCTTTAGTTTTAATAATCTATATATACTTTAAATGATTATCCGCAAAGTATACAGATAATTATCAAAAGTTATTAAATGAAGAAAAGAGGGGCGTAGCCCTGAAATTATCGTAGTGTCTAGTCCTGAAATAGGTTT
>DIZI01000030.1 GCA_002427885.1 Paludibacter sp. UBA6032 | reverse complement strand
GTTCAACAACCGGACACTAGTGAACGAAAATCTTAGAAAATTAATTGAAAAGCATAAGACAAATTTTTCAGTAATAATGACTTTCTACGTCGTGCTTGAAGATTATACGCAGCATATTACTATGAAAAATGAATATGATGGTTTATCATCAAGAGATGTTAGAACTCTTTATAATATAAAAGCTAGAGAATATGGGAAGAAGGATTTTGCAAATAGCTATATTCAGAGGCATACAAAAACGCATGATTTCTTTATTGAAGACAATTCACTTTATAAAATAAGAACAGAACTAATAGACGGAGTTTCACGAAAGGATGCTGAGAAAATACTCTCTAAGATTAAAAGTGACTACGAAGCTTACATTAAAGAGAGAATTAAAGTAGTTAACTCCATTGAAGACGTAAAGAGAATGAATCTTCCGATGAACGAATTAAAAGCTCAACTGGAAAATTTAATGAAAAAAAATGGATTCAACAAAGGACAACTTTTTGAAATAATATCTTTTGCAATTCTACATGAGTATTTTAAATCTTTTGGGTTTGCTTTAAGCAGATTCTCAACAACATTTAGCAATGATGGTGGGATGGATTTTATAGCGCAGGATTGTGTTTACCAAGTAACGCATTCACCAACAACAAAAAAATTGGAATCTGATTTGGATAAACTCCCTGAAATAAGAAGAGTATTTGTTTTACCAACCTTAAGCATACCCAATAAACGTTTATTGTTAGAAAGTGATTTAGTAAATGGTGTGATTACTACAAATGATTTATTAGATCATTTTTTCCCAAGACTTCATAAAATGGAATTATCTAATCAAATGTTTGATACAATTATATTTGAACTGAATAGAGAAATGTGAGAAGCTATATGTTTAATAATAACAGATTACATATATATTAAAATATATTCTTAACTTTGGAGCCAATTATTTATATTTGTGATATAACAAGATAAAAACCAAATAATTAAATTGATTATTCTAAAATAACTGGTCCTCAAAAGCAACTAAAATAAAAACTTGTAATATGTCAGGTAAATACAACTTTATTAAAATTCAAAAAGTCCTTATTAGGAATTTTTCATTATATTCAAAGGACAACAAAATTATTGAGATTGAAGAAGAAATAAATAATGGGGTGTATTGTCTCGCCGGCGCAAATGGTTTAGGAAAAACTACTTTCTTAAATGCAGTTAATTATGGTTTGACAGGAATTGTTTTAGAGCCAAATAAAGAAGTTCTCACACCAGAAGATATTATAAAATCAAATAAATATTATACTGAAAGATATTTTCAAGGAAGAATTAAAGCAATTGACAAAGAAAAATCTGAAATTGAATTGCTTATTTCGGTAAATAATAAATTTATTAGAATAATAAGGGGGTTTTCTAATAGAGATGAATTAAGATTGCTTGAGTATTATGAATCAAAAGATACCAAAAAGATCTCACTGATAGACTCAAATAATTTAAGTCCAAAAGAATTACTTTCGAAATATGAAGAGATAATTTCATTTGAAGTTGGTATTATGAAATTTTCTTATTTCATGTTTTTTCAATTATATGTATTGACATTTGATGAAAATAGAAGAATGCTTTTCTGGGATCCGAGAGCATCTACAAATGCTTTATCAATTGCATTTAATGATGATTTAGCAGATACGGATCGTGTTTTGAGGCTTAAAAAAGAAATGGAAGAATATGAATCTTATGGTAGAAATACAAGATGGCAAGCATCTCAAATCAAAAAAGAAATTGACAAGTTAATTGATGAAAATAGTCAAAAGGAAAATATAGATTGGGCAAATTTAAAAACTGAGTTTGATAAATTATATTCAGATGTTGAATCTTCTGAAAAAAATTATGTTGAAATAAACACAGAATATGATACTCTGTTAAAACGCCAAAACATTATTAATTCAGAGATTCTTCATTTAAAAATTGAATATAAACGATTGTTTTCTGAATACTCTGAACCAAGATTGAAATTAACAAATAATCCATATGTAAAACTATCTGAAAAAGAACAAAGTTGTTTTTTATGTGGAGCACATGGAAATCATATTATTGATAATATTGAAAGGAAACTAAATCTTGATTCTTGTCCAGTTTGTGATACAAAATTAAGTTCTGATAACGATGAAGATCAATCAAAGCTGCTTGAAATAATAAAAAGAATTGACAAAGAGCTTGGAAAAAAGATGGAAGATCTTGATGAACTCATTTATGAATCAGAAACTAAAAAACTTGAAAATGATAGAGCTTTGCACTATTTTGAAAGCTCTAAGCAAAAACTATCAAGATTTGAAAAAAATAATTCAAAAATATCATTTGAAAAAACAGGTGAATCATCTATCGATACATTAATCGACGAATATAAACGTCAGTTTGAGAAACTCGATAAAAAAGCAATTCAGTTTTATCAAAAAAGAGATGAATTAAAGCCAGAATATGATAATTTGATAAAAAAAATTGATAAGGGATATAAAGTAGCTGAAAAACAATTTGTAGAGTTATTTAAAAAGATTGCTCTAAGTTTTATAGGTGTAAATCTAAATATATATCCTATTAGAAAAGGACGGAATTTTACGTTATATTTCGAAATGAAAGAAACTGCAAGAACTGCTTCCCATCAACTTTCTGAAAGTCAAAGATTTTTTTTAGATATTGCTTTAAGAATGACTCTTGCGGTTTATTTGTCTAAAAAAGACAATGAAGCAACTATGTTTATTGATACACCAGAAGGTTCGCTAGATATTGCTTATGAAGACAGGGTTGGTCAAATGTTTGCGGAATATGTAATTGATTACAATCAAAATATAATTATGACAGCAAATATAAATGCATCTCAACTTCTAATCTCTTTAGCCGAAAAATGTAAACGGTCTAAAATGAAATTTAGGCGCATGCTTGAATGGACTGACCTAAGTGATATTCAAAAAAAAGGTGAATATCTTTTTGACAGAGTATATAATAATATAGAAAATAAACTTAATACTACTGAATAATGAATATAAAAATAGAACCTGAAGCTCAATTTGACAGTCTATCTTTAGGAGTCAAACTATATAATTATTTTGATGGATTTAAAAGAGAGGAAATTCAATTATTCTCTTATTTCTCATCTATACTTTTCCCATATACGAAAGAACCACTTAGTGAATGGAAATATCGTTATACTTTAGATCAAAAAACAAATTACCCTTTTTCAGCTGAACTCAATGCTGCTATTGATATTCATTTGCTTAATGGTAATTTTGAAGAAAGAAGTGATTTTTTTATTGTAACTAGTAAGGGAATGAAGACCTTTGATAATATCAAAGATTTATTATCATTTAAAAACAGAGAGATCGCAATTAACACTGCTTGTACAACAAGTATTTTAATGTCATTTAAAGAAACAGAAAGAGCATTGTTAAATGATCCTGAGTTAAAACACAAAAAAGAAATTGAAAATAATGATAACTGGATAAATCAAGATTATATTTATGATAGAATATTAGAAATATCTAAGGAATTAGGCATTCCCTTAGATAATTTGATGATTTCATCAGTTAGTTGGCTTAAATATCTTTCATTAACAAATAACTGATTCTATTATGGAGAATAATTTACGCATTAACATTAATGACTTTTATGTATTGAGAGTTTTGCAAGCATTTCAATATGACTTAAGAGCTTCTAAAGCTCTTGAGTTAATATCACAACAACTTACCGATGATCTTTTTAATTATATAGAACCTTCCTTTTTTGAGTATAATTTTTTAGTATTTAAAACATTTGACGATAGGGTGATTTTGCCTGAGAATCTAAGTGTAAACATCACGATGAACAAAATTGATTTGTTGTATAAAAATAACGATGTAATTATTCAGGTATTTGATGATAAGAAGGTTTTGCTTTGGGAAAATATTGATTATTTAGATTTATTTAATCATGATGATGTTTTAATATATAAGTATTTTGAAACCAAAGAAAGTTTTTTTGCAAAAAAACAAGAAATTGAGATCTCACAAAAATCTGGAAGCCAATTTTCAAATGAATTTTCTGAATTAGAAGAACAATTAAATAATTATAAATTACACAAAATTCGGCATTCATCTTGCCCTCTATTTAATGATGCTTGGAATTGTGATAAAAGAATATTTTTTAAAGGTGGAGGAAAAGACATACCAGAAAAATTTATGCAAGAATCTTTACACAATTTTCTTAAAGATATGAGTATTTTTAAAGGTGAATTTGGACAATTAGAATCTACAAGGGAACATAACTTAGATGCGGCAAAACCTGTGGATATAATCGTTAGATGGGAAAAGTCAAACAGAATTGCATTAATAGAAATTAAATGGCTTGGAAAATCAATTCATGATAATGAATTTAAATCTACCCATAATAATGCAAGAGCAGTTGAAGGTTATGTTCAATTAAAAGATTATTTTGAATTAGCTAAAAAAGATTATCCATATAAAATAATCAAATGTTATCTTGTCGTACTAGATGGAAGAAGATGGAAAACTAATGAATCAACAGTTTCCATTAAACATGATTACGGAATGCATTATGCTAATCAAGAAATTGTTCTTGAAGAAGAGAAAATGTTTCATAAACAATATAAAAATTTTGCAGAACCTATAAGAATGTTTGCAGAACCAATTTGTTCATAAAAATCATGATAGAGAAACTTAACGATAATTTTAGTTTAAAAAATGGTGGTTATTCAAACTCTGAAGATACCACAACTTTACCACGACATCGTTGGTATTATTATAAGGAAGGATTTTCTCCAAACTTGGTAGAGAAGGCTATTGAGCATGTCGGGGTTAAAAAAGGAGAATTGATAATTGACCCCTTCAATGGAGGAGGAACAACAACTCTTACATCTTCTCTTCTTGGACACAACTCAATTGGTATAGAGGTGAATCCTTTTACTTCCTTTTTGTCAGATGCAAAAATCAAGAATGCTGATATTTCTAAATTCAAGAATATAGAAAGTGATTTATTACAATTTATTGAAAGAAGTGCAAAATCTCCTCTTTTAGGATATTCAACTTTTTCAGAAAAAGAAAACCTCAAGAAATGGCTTTTCAATGATTCAGTTTTGAATTCATTCGAAGCTGGTTGGCAATACAGCAATTCAATTCCAAGCTATGATATAAGAAAATTAATTAAACTGGCTCTCATTTCATCTGCTATGAAAAATGGCAATGCAAAGAGAGATGGTAAATGTTTACGTTATAGAAATAATTGGGATAAAAATAGTTTTAATAAAGATACATTTAATGAGACATTAGTCAATAGTATTTCAATCATTAAAGATGATATTCAAAGTAATCCTATACAGTCAAGATCTAAGATCTTAAAAGGAGATTGTAGAATCGTATTAGAAAGTTCTGATGAGTTGAAAAATTTTAAACTCTGTGTCACGTCACCCCCCTATCTAAATACATTTGATTATACCGATATTTATAGACCTGAGTTATTCTTAGGCAAGTTCATTCAAACGTCTCAAAAACTTTATGATTTAAGACTTGAGACTGTTCGTTCTCATGTTCAGGCTAAGTGGAATATGCCAATAATGAATGATTTTGGTTTGCTATACGAACAAACGATTAAACATATAAATGAAAATAAAGAAAACTTGATGCATAAAAATATACCATTTATGATACAAGCATACTTTGAAGATATGCTTAATATATTAAAAATGCTAAAAGCAAAAGCGGCAAAAGATGCTCAAGTCTGGTTTGTTGTTTCAAATTCAGCTTATGCTGGGTTGGAAATTCCTGTAGATTTAATTATTGGTGATATTGCATCTAAAGCCGGTTGGTATTTAAAGGAAATAGGTGTTCTTAGATATGTAAAGAAACGTAAGACTAAATACAGTCCAAATGTAACTGAACTAAGAGAAAGTGTGATTATACTTTCTGCATTGAAATAGTACTTAGATATGTTTATCTTAAATCTCAGCTACCGCTAGGTATAAACAAGACTAAGTTATTGTTTTGATGTTACTGATTGAATAAAAATGACCCGTCCTAGCGGTTATTTCTGGTAGTTGGGTTTTGAATGTTTTATTTATAGCAAAAATGTATTTCGTAAAAATTCAAAGACCAACTTTATTAGTGAGCAAAAAAACGTATAATAGATATTTGATATATGGAATGTAGTAATTGGCTTAATATAATTGGACTCTTCTTAAATATAATTGGGTTTTTATTTATTCTTATTTATGGGTTACCAACTAAATATATTGATCCAAGATATGCACCTAGTAATGGAACTAATAAACCAAATTTTTTGAATAACGTCCACCAAAAATTCATGGAAAACTTTAATAAAACAATACGATTTAAATTTAGTATTGGAGTTATTTTAAATATTATAGGTTTAGTGCTTCAGATAATAGCGAATATAAAATTTTAAATGAATACCCCCTCGCTACCTTACGATTTTATTGCAATGGGAAATGCTAATTAAAATTTAAATCTGCTGCACGTCCCGATAGCAAAGTTAAATGATAATTGATACTATGGAAAAACTACCATTCATACCAAATCATATCTATCATCGGCGAAATGATATACATTCAATCTATGGAGGAAATTGGCAAAGTGGAATTTGTCCTTCTTCTAAGTTTCCCTATATTTTTATTTTTTCAGGAAAATCAGGAAGACAGCATGGATATGAAGACGGTTGGGATAACCCAAATGTTTTTACATATACAGGAGAAGGTCAATCAGGCGATATGCAATTTACAAGAGGCAATCTTGCATTAAATGATCACATAAATAACGGGAAATGTGTATTACTATTTGAAATTGAAGGTAATGGATATGTAAAATTCATAAGTGAAGTAGAAGTTTTTGATTCGGATTATTTTGAAAC
Source organism: Paludibacter sp. UBA6032 (assembly GCA_002427885.1). GTDB lineage: Bacteria > Bacteroidota > Bacteroidia > Bacteroidales > Paludibacteraceae > Paludibacter. The sequence continues at coordinate 98,694 of DIZI01000030.1, read as the reverse complement.
TCTTGACACAAAGGGAAATACTCGTATAGGAATTAAATTTTTCTTTAAAAGAAGCGGGGTCATTGTTCCAATCCAACCGGATATTTTCCAACATTTAAGTGTTGCTGAACCATATATCCCATTTTTGACAATTCCTCCAAATGAGACAGAGCGTAAAGGTTTGGTAACTTCCCGTGTAGGTCAAGGAGCATATCGAAAACGAATTATTCATCGTTGGGAATATAAATGTCCTATTACTGGTTATAGTAATTTAGATATTTTAATTGCATCACATATTGTTCCATGGTCTGAATCTGATAATAATGAACGGCTCGATGTACATAATGGCATATTATTATCACCAACATATGATGCTTTATTTGATAGGCATCTTATTAGCTTTGAAAATAATGGAAAAATTATTCTGTCAGAAAATATAGAAAAAAATGCATTTCAGAAGATTGGCGTTACAGGTAAAGAAACAATAAAGAATCTAAGTGAATATAATTTTGAATATTTGGAAAGACATAGAAAAGTGTTCATTGGTATTTAATAATTTCCTGTCCTAGCGGATATGTTTTGTAAACTAAGACAATAAATAAAAAATGGAATCAACCAACATTAAGAAAGAAAGACATGGAGCTGTTACTGCCTGGTTGGTGGTGATGATTATTTTCAATTTAGTGGCAGCATACATGTATTTTGGACAGGATTTAGTGCAAGGTTCATTAAACAGAGGAGTATCTTTTTATGCGTTAATCGGATTAGGCATATTAGGAATCTGGAATGTTATTTGTGCAGTTCTGTTGTTACGATGGATAAAATGGGGTTTCTGGGGGTTCGTTATTTCAGCTGTTTGTGTTTTTTCAATTAATATTTATATTGGTGTAGTACTTATTAAATGCATAGCCGGTTTGTTTGGTGCTCCTTTCCTTTACGGAATATTGACGATACGGAAAAACAATATTTCAGCCTGGGAAAATTTAGAATAGAGTTTATACAAGACCTTCACTCACACCATCAGGCACAAGAAAAAAAGAAATAAAACAACTTAAAAATAAATTTTAAAACAAGAAGAATGAAACGGACAATTATTTTACTCTCAGTTATTTTTGCTCTTAGTTATGTTTGTAATGCACAAACAGACACAACTAACACCACAACAGATTCGTTGACAAGTAAAGTAAAAACAAGTGATTCACTTTCAGTAAAGGTTCAAACCGACAGTACGAAATATGCTACTCTCTATGTATACAGACCTGCCCTTTTTGTGGGTTCGTTTATTAGTTATAATCTGCATTTGTCCAATTCGGCAATTCAGGATAGTGTTATAGGTCGCGTTAAGAATAATTCAAAGTTTATGGTAAGGATTTATCAGGAAGGAAAAGCACAAATATTCGGTCAAACAGAATCAAAAAGAGAGATCAGTATTGACGTTAAGTTTGGTAAAAAGTATTATTTAAAAAGTGGTATTGCAGTAGGTGTGTTTGTTGGTAGACCGGAAATGAATTTAATTTATCCGGATCAGGGAGAACTGGACTATCAAAGTGTTGAAGGTAGATAAATCCTCAGCTACCGCGCGTCCCGATAGCTATCGGGAGTATCGCGTGGGTAAGTAAGCTATATAAGTTCTGCCATACGATGCCCCCGATAGCTATCGGGGGGGATGTACGGCAGCGAGTGAAAAAATCTAATAAATAAAATGAAGAAAATCATTGTATTAGTAAGTGTTTTAATATTTGTAAGCCAGCTATTAAAAGCACAGGATACGCTATATATACATCAAAAAACAGGTAGTATAGTAAAAATTGAAGTAAACAATATTGATAGTATTGTTTTTAACTCAAATACATTGAAGATTGACCCGGGCATTATTGCCGCTTCAAATTTAGTGGCTTATTTTCCTTTTGAATCAGAATCGGATTTAATAACAAACGGAGCCGGGATAAGCTTTAATAAAAAAGCCGGAGATGCATCGTTTGTTCCCGGCCGCAGGGGCAATGCTTACAAGGGTTCAAAAAATCAGGCATTTCTGGAATACAATCTTGCAACGGATAATATTTTCAAAAACCTACGGGAATACAGTTATGCTGCATGGATAAAATGCCCGGGATATAATGATGGTGCAGCGTCTGTTTTTTCATTGAATGGTGGCGATGTGTATCTTGGAAATTTTGGTTTTGAAGTAGAAAGTTCTTCAAATGCAGATTCATTAGCCCTTAAATCGTATTTGTATAATTCTACCACTGTATGGAATTGGCAAAATCAATACGTATTTAATAAAGCTTTTTTGTCTGACAAATGGGTTCATATTGTATGTTCGTACAACAAAGCAACATCAACCATGTCTATTTATTCGAATGGTATTCTGATAAATGAACAAATTAAATATGCCGACTCGGAACAGGAAAATGGTACACAGGCACTTTTAGGTGATTTGTCATTGGCTGATGCTACTAAATTTTATATTGGAGCCTGGTCGATGATAGTCGATGGTTCCAGTGCGAACGCCTGGATGATTAATTATCCGGGTTTGCTTGACGAATTAAGATTTTACAACAAAGCATTAACGGCTTCTGAAATAAAAGCATTATACGAAGCTGAACTGACTTGGATAAATCCTTAAATATCCTTCGGTTGAGCCCTTGCTCCCGCGCGTCCCGATAGCTATCGGGAGTATCGCGTGGGAAAATGCTAACTAAAATTTAAATCTGCCACACGATGCAATCGTGCGGCAGCAAAGGGGCAACAGCGAAGGATAAATGTCAAATTACGACAGAGACAAGACATATAACTTTAAAAATAAACATATTTATAACAAGGATGAAAAAATCAATTCTATTATCTGTTCTAAGTTTATTAGCAATCGTATTTACATTACAAGCATCGCAGGTTGAAAATTCAGGGAAGATCATTTGGATAGAGAAACTTCCAGTATGCAATAATGACGGAGATTTAATTTCATATCCGGTTTATATTGAAACCATGACAGAAAGCATAAACACAACAAACGCTTTCAACGTGTCGAAATCAGATAAATCATTAACAGTTATAATCTCTGCGGGAGGCTTATCGTCTGCATTAACCTCTGTGGAATTGACATCCATTACAAACTTAACTCTGAAAGGTACTATTGATGCCCGTGATTTCAAAACCATGAGAGATAGTATGAGTTCTCTTTCTGATATAGACTTTAGTGAAACTGATATTTTAGAATATAACGGAAAGGAGGGAACTTATGATACGATTAATATGCTATATCCTGCGAATGAGATTCCAAAATATGCATTTGGTAACAGAACTTATTCAAAAGGTGATAGAGTATTGAATACAGTAAATATGTCCTTAACTACAAAGACAATTGGAGATTACGCATTTCAATACTGTATAAATCTGACTTCCATCAATATAGGATCATCAGTTATTTCAATAGGCAATTCAGCATTTTATAATTGTCCCGGTTTATCTACAGTTTTTATTCCTGCTTCAGTTAGCAATATCGGTGAGTCAGCTTTTTTGGGTAATATTTGTTTGATAAATGTGGATACCGGGAATACTGCTTATTCAAGTATCGAAGGAATTCTGTTTGATAAAAATCAGACAACTTTAATCAAATTGCCTAACAATTTTACCGGCATTTATAATATCCCGTCTACGGTAAGTGCTATTGCCAGTCTTGCATTCTTTGGTTGTCAATATTTGTATGAAGTAACTATTCCAAACACCGTTACGAGTTTCGGCCGTCAGGCCTTTTCGTACTGCAGAGGATTGAATACAGTTTTTATTCCTTCATCGGTGACAACAATGGGAATCTATGCTTTTATGGCTAGTAGCTGTTTTATAACCGTTGATGAGAATAATACAAACTTTTCAAGTTCAGATGGTTTATTGTTTAATAAAACCAAAACGACATTAATACAATGCCCGACTTCAAAATACGGCAATTATATTATCCCTGCTTCAGTTACGACACTTAGTGGTAGTGTCTTTCGCAATTGCAGCTCCTTAACAGCTGTTACAATTCCTTCTTCTATTGCCAACATTCCCTATTCATGTTTTAATAGCTGTTCAGCTTTAACTTCCATAACGATTCCTGCATCAGTTACCTACATTGGGGGTTCAGCTATTTATAATTGTAATAATCTGGCATCCCTGTATGTTTATTCAGAAATTCCTGTCAATTTAAGTAACTCAACCGATGTCTTTTATAATGTAAATAAAACATCATGTAAGCTTTATGTGCCTATAGGTTCAACGGCAAGCTATCAGGCTGCAACAGAATGGAAGGATTTTACGAATATAGTAGAGATGACAACTGGATTATTGCCTTTAGGACAAAGTAATATCAGGATAATGAATAAGGATAAAATGCTGATTATTTTGAATGCAGAATTGGGTAGTAAAGTAAAAATCTATACTGTTTCCGGGATAAAAGTTAGAGAACAAACGATAGAAAATAATCAAACAACAATACCATTACCAACAGGAGTTTATTTGCTTCGAATCGGGAATTATTCAGACAAAATCATAATTAAATAAACGCTAGAAAAATTTCCAACCTCCCCCTCGTTTGCTCCCGATAGATATCGGGAGAGAGGAGTAATTGGTTAATCGTTTTTAAACGGACAAATGAAATTTCTGTATTTTTATTGTTAGAAACAACAAACCCTGAACCCCTCGTTGCAAACGAGGGATAGAAGAAAATACCTGTTTAATTGACAACCATAAGAAAAAATGCTATGAAAAAAAACCTGATAGATTTAATTAGCGATAAACTTACTTATTGGAATGGAGGAACCTATTCAAATAAAAACGACCCGAGTTTTCTGGTTCCAAAAGCAAGTCCCGGTAATGGTTACAGATTAAATTTCGGGAATCCAAAAGCTGTCTTATCATTTGCTATAATGATTATAGTAATGGCTATTCTGTTTATCGGGTTTTTTCTAATTTTTCATCATTGAACAAAGAGTAGTGTGGATTGTTTGGCGAAGTTTCTTGCCGATAGTTATGGGGAGAGGACCCGTGCCTGTCAGGGAATGGTGATAGTAGTACCTGAAGGCAATGCGGAAGATCATACCCGCAAGGCGGAATATTATGATAGTACGTTTGAATATTTGAAGGAATTGGGGATAAGGGAAATTTAATAATATTGATGCATTGCATTGATGCATGCATGATAGCGCATTGATGCGCGCATGATACAGACGCATTGCCATGCGTCTGTACAAATAGGGGTAAATAATAAATATATGCGCAGGATAGAGACGCATAGCAATGCGTCTGAATAGGGGTAAATGATAAATATATGCGCAGGATAGAGACGCATAGCTGTCGTTTCGGATATGATATTATAAGTATAAATAAGAGGGTTATTTCCCTGTTACAGGCAATGTTAGACGACCGCACAACAAGGCACTTGCAAAGTCAAATATTAATATATTTACAAAATGGCATTGACAAAAATAAACGGTATTGATTTAAACATAAAAACAAAGGGAAACGGAAAACCATTGCTGCTAATTCACGTTTTAGGTGGTAACTACAAGCAATTAGACATCATCACAAATCCTCTTTCTAAACATTTCAAAACAATTACGTTTGACATTCGAGGACACGGACAAAGCGAAAAACCAACGGAATACACTTTGCAAGACCACATAAATGACGTGTTGGGTATTATGGATTTTTACAATATTGAAAAAACGTATTTGCTTGGTGTTTCAATGGGAAGCTATATTGCACAAGGTGTTGCCATTGCTGCACCTCAAAGGATTGAAAAGCTGATATTAACTGTTCCAAAATCAAATGGACTTACTTCATCTGTGCAAATATTGTTCAGCGAACATGCAGAAGAGATTAAGGGGAAAAATTTTCACGAAACTATTTTGACTTTACTCAAATTTCTCGTTTACAACACAGAGATAATGCAACACCACCTTGATGTTTTTGAAACAGATTTAACACCAGAACAATTCGCGGCTGCCAATAAAGCCATGACAAACTTTGATTTCAGGAAAGATTTACCAAGCATAACAGCCCCAACACTTGTAATAAGCGGAAAGTATGACGGTTTAAATCCTCCGAAAGACGGACAAGAAATCGCCTCGTTAATCCCCAATGCAACGTTTAATGAAATGCAATTTTCAGGACACGCGCCAGTTTATGAAGAAACAGAAAGGTATTTAAAACTTGTAGAAGACTTTTTATTCAATTGATTAACAGTCAGACAAAGAACACTGCCTGTAACATCAGCTCCCCGCAAGCCGGGTTTTGGTGGCTCGTTGACAGGAAATTTGAATTTTAAAAGGCAACTTATCGTGGACAATTTTTCGGAAAACTCCCGGCCTGCGTGTAGCTTCCTCCGTTAGGCGTAGTGTGTAAATGTTAGGCGTAGTCTGTGCCCATAGCCGTCAAGCTAAAAGGAAAGCTGAGCTTTCCACATGAAAGAAAAAATGAATGAAAGATAAATAATACAAAGCAGAGCCTTGTTTCCGTTGAAACAGGGAATCCATTTATAAAACTGACAAATCTCTGCCTGTAGAAAAACAGCTGATAAAACTGAATTACTAACATAAAATAAATCACAACTCATAAGGGCATGAAACAAATTGAAAAACTATCGGAGAACACGAACTATAGTGCTGTAAACATGGGAGAATTAGATGACTTAATGGATTACTCTTTAATTCACCCGGTAAATAAGAAACTTATTGAAGGAAAAGTCTTTTTAAAAGATATGACTAAAGCAACCGGCACGGAAATATCATTTAACTCACTTCCTCCAAAAACAGAACAACCCTATTTTCATATACACCGGAAAAACGAAGAAACGTATATCATTTTAAAAGGTTTCGGGTTCTTTCAGGTAGATGAAGACTGTTTTAGCATTAAAGAAGGAAGTGTAATAAGAGTCGCTCCACAGGGAAAACGTGGAATATGTAATTCAGCAGAAGAAACTATGATTTATATGGTTATTCAGTCGAAAGAAAATTCTTTGGAGGAACATACTACAGCCGACGGTGAAAGACTTCCTGTTGAACCAAAATGGAGATAAACGAAACCCGTCACAGGCTGCAAACCCTCAATCTACCCTTCGTTTGCTCCCCCCCCCCGATAGCTATCGGGGCTATCGGGGCTATCGGGGATATCGGGAGAGAGGAGTAATTGGTTAACCGTTTTTAAACGGACAAATGAAATTTCTGTATTTTTATTATTAGAAAAAGCAAACCTTAATAAATTGAAGAACCAAGAGCTTACTAATATAAAGTAAATCAGATATCACAGAAATGTACATAAGTGCTTATTTTCACCAATAGAAATTTAAAAAGAAACGGACTGAAATATGGAAGAATCATTTGACGAAGTAAAAGACGAAATCTATTTTACGGATAAAGAAATATTTTTCAGGATATGGACTTCACCCCGGTTGGTATTCAAATATATTAATGATAAGGAGTATGGTGAGTATGTAACCATCTTGCTTGTACTTGCCGGTATATTAAATGTATTTGATAGAGCCATAACAAAGAATTTTGGTGATACTATGCCATTATGGGGAGTGATTTTTATCTGCATTGCAGCTGGTGCTCTTTTGGGCTGGCTTTCTTTTTATATCTATGCTGCATTAGTTAGTTGGACCGGTGGTTTGCTGCATGGTGAAGGTGATACGGAATCAATATTGAGAATCATGTCGTATGCAAAGATACCTGTGATTTTAGTTTTAGTTCTTCTGGCCCTGCAAATTGTAGCTTATGGAAATGCACTCTTTCAATCCGATGTTACTTTAGAATATAGCGATTGGGCGGACACCATGTTCCTTTATGGCTTCGGTGCTTTAAGCCTGATATTAAACGTTTGGACAATAGTTCTGACAATTATCGGAGTTTCTGAAGTTCAGAAACTATCCATATGGAAATCTGTATTAAATTTAATATTGCCCATACTAATTATTGGAGGCCCAATCTTAATCATTATATATTTATTTCAGGCATTCTGAATTTACTCCCTTATCCCGGCGGATATGTTTCGTAGACCTGCGCTCACGTATATACTTATTAGCAGAGTCAGGTTTGGATATGGATACAAATAACTACATTTGTATATTTATAGAGAGGTTAGCACAAAGGGACGGCTTCACTAACAGGCGGGATAAAGTGACGGCTTCACTAATTTAGCTCTAATCCTGTATTTGTGCAGGAAACAAACTGTTGCAAATACTTAGTGAAGCCGTCACTTGGGCTCGGGAAACAAACTGTTGCGAATACTTAGTGAAGCCGTCACTTGCGGGCGGGCAGGAAACAAACTGTTGCGAATTCGTAGTGAAGGCTTCAGATAAAAGATTAAATCAATTTTTTTAATATTCTATGAAACTATATATTTTTTATTTCGCTCTGATCCTTTTTTCTTTTTCTGCCAAAGCACAGGAAAACAACCCTTTTAGCATTGGATTTGAAAAAAGTTCGGCATCAACAATATTAGGCGAACAGCGTAAAGTCTGGATTCATATTCCTTACAGTAAGGAAGGTAATGATACTAGCGCAAAAGGGCCATACCCGGTCATTTATTTATTAGACGGAGATGCAAATTTTAATACGATCGTTAGTATAACCGAATTCATGAGTAACGCGGGTCTTTGTCCACCAATGATCGTAGTCGGGATTTTACATCCTGCCCGAATGACGGATCTGACATTTGGTACTGATAAAGAAACTCCCGGTATCGTTGGCAATGGTGAAAAATTTATGCTCTATGTGGAAAAGGAATTGATGCCAACCATCGAATCAAATTACCCGACAGCTCCCTATAAGATCTTTATTGGTCACTCAGTTGGCGGCCTGACTGTTGTGAACACCCTGATACATCATCCAAATTTATTCGATGCCTATGTTTCTCTTGATGGGGCTTTGTGGTGGAACAATCAGAAAATTGTAAAAGAGGCAAAAACAACTTTAGCCAATCAGAATTATAAAGGGAAAACCTTATATATGGCCCTGGCAAACCGAATGGAAAAAGGTATGGATACCCTGCAAGTTCAAAAAGATACTACCGAGGGTACTGAACTTATTCGTAGTAACCTGGAATTCATTAGAACTGTTTCCAATAACAAAAAAAATCAATTGCGTTTCCAACATAAATTTTATGAAAATGACGATCACAGTTCTGTGCGGTTGATCGGGGAGTATGATGCCCTCCGTTTTATTTTTGATTATTACAAACTTAAAATTTATAATAGTGAATTAAACGATCCCAATTTTAAATTGGATTCTTTATTTGTAACTCACTATCATACTATTTCTGAACAAATTGGCTATCTCATTAAACCGGATGAAAGTCAGGTTAATGGTCTTGGATACTATATGTTAAGCCAAAAACAATTTGATAAAGCAGAAGCACTATTCAAATTAAATATTACGAACTATCCCGAAACGGCTAATTGCTATGATGGGTTGGGAGATTTGTATCTGGCAAAAGGGGATAAATTAAAAGCCATAGAAAGTTTTAAAAAAACCTTGTCGCTTAAAGCAATTCCTGAAACAAAAGAGAAGCTCGACAGATTATTAAAGGAAAACAGCAAGTGAAGCCGTCACTTGCCCGTATTAAATTTCAGATGGATATAAACAGAATTTGTTTCACATAAAATTCACTATCATGAAAACAGTTATTAAATTGCTCGCCCTTAGTTTGCTTTTCACAAGTTGCGGTTTATTCGAGAGTCAGAAAATGATTGCTATCAAAGGTCAGCTTTCGGTTCCGTCCAAAGTGAATGGTCAAAAAGTAAAATCAACCGTTCCCACACTGGCCGATGCCGCCAAAGTGCTTGTTTTTTATGGCAACACATATACATTGACCAATATCACCAACGGTTCGTTTACTACGCAGGCTCCCGAAGGCAGTGCTTCGTGTCTGGTGTTTCTGGATGCGGATAACCGCTTTATCGGCAACTTATTTACCGGTGGAATCAATGTATTACCGCTGGTGAATATGGGAGGTGCTAAAAGTATTGATTTGTCGACGCTGACCCTGGAAGGTACCCGGGTGATTCCGGCCAATGACCCGATTGGCACAACCATTCAGTTAACGACTCAGGAACTTGAGTTTCTGAATAATGTGGGTGTTTATTATCAGACATTGGCCAAAAACATTGATATGGATAACGATGGGTCGCCCGACATTATTAACGGAGATCAGATTCGGATCAATTCGGTTATCAATATGCGTGCAGGTACTTTTGGGACCGATACAAAGGCTGTTCAAATGCTTCCCCGGGAAAGTTTTGTGGTTAACACAGCCCTGCGTATTGCCGGCGCTATAAAAATGTTTGACAAGAACTTTACGTCTGCGTTCAGCGGACCTGCCGGTGCACCTTATACCGATATTCAGACTTCGTGGAGTACGCAGGCACAGGATGAATTTATAGTTATGTTTTCGCGTATGGATCAGCCCGGCGGTTTGGGACAATATCCTTCCCGTCCCTTTGCTGATGGGGTGTATTCATTCCAATTGAACAAGGATCAACTTTACACGTTCAACTTTTCGGTTATCAATATGCAAAATAATCTGATGATCATTCAGCCGACGATTCATACCGATAAAAATGGCTATATTACAACAATTTCCTACGAATTTGTTTTTCCGGATGGCACTACGGCCAATCCACGTAATTTGATTCAGGGTTATATCCGGACTCAAATAGGGGGCACTAACGGAACACAGTTATATGAAGGGCATCATTTGTATGGAACGTTTTCGGCAGGCGAAAATTACGATTACTACAACGAAACCATTGGTACTAAAATCAAACTTTCGGATGTTTCGCAATGCAATTTCGCGTTTATTGATATTCTCGGGAACGAATATGAATATAGTTGGGTGGATGATTTGACTAAATTTCAGCATTAATCCGTAGAGACGCATTGCAATGCGTCTCTACGGAACAATGCGTCTGTACGGTGATTGCGGGAATAGAAATATTTATCGCAGCCGGCCTGTCCGGATAAAACATTTAAAGATTTAAAACGTTTTGATAGTATTGAAAATAAAAATAAACTATATACTAATATTTAAGGGGTAATTTTATGAATACGGAGCTAATAGAAAATGCGCTGCTATCCGCCAGACAGCTGATTTCGCATGAAATGGAATCAATTATCAACGAGGATTTGCGCGAAGAATTTGAACAAACCCTGGACGAAATAAATCTGGCATTAAATGAATTAAGAGAACAATAGAAACGTATTATTGTAGAGACGCATTGCAATGCGTCTGTGATATAAACGATGATGGTTGTAGAGGCGCATTTATGTAGAGACGCATTATTGTAGAAACGCATTATTGTAGAGACGCATTGCAATGCGTCTGTGATATAAATGATGATTATTGTAGAGTAGAGACGCATTGCAATGCGTCTCTACCGGGAATTATCTGGTTTTGGAAAATAATTAATTTTAAAAATCATGGCAAAGAAATTTCAGGGAAAATACCGTATTCCATCGGCGAGAGCCAGTTGGTGGAATTATAGAGACGCAGCTGCTTATTTTATTACCATTTGCACAAAAAACAGGCAGCATTATTTTGGTGAAATTATAAATGCCGAAATGCATTTCTCTGAAACAGGGAAAAAGGTGGAAGAGGAATGGTTGAAATCATTTGAGTTGCGGCCGGATATGAACCTGACAATGGATGTGTATCAGGTAATGCCAAATCATTTTCATGCAATTATCGTCATTGGCGAAAATGAATATAATAAAGATAAATCTCCGTTCGATGGTGATCTGACCCAAAAACCACAAAATGCTTTCGGACCGCAATCTAAAAATCTTGCATCGATAGTGGGTGGATTTAAAGGAGCTGTTACAAGGTTTGCACAGATTTTAATGCCGGAGTTTGATTGGCAGGAGCGTTTTCATGATCATATTATCCGTAGTGAAGAAGAGTTTATCAGAATTTCGAACTATATTGTGACCAATCCTGCTCATTGGAATAAAGATAAATTCAATATTTAATCATCAACATAAAAAGGACCCATGCAATTATTCAGTAAAAAAGACCGCTTTCAATTTGCTTCAACGAGAATTTTAATCCTGAGTATATTCCTTTTTTCGATAGCCGTCAGTTACGGACAGGATAACCTGAAAAAAGTAACAGTCAATGACCGGAAAAATCATTTGACGGAGAGTTACACGGTGAAAAAACCGGGAAACGTAATCAAACAGGGAACCTACGAATTGATTGGAGGAAAAAAGAATGTTTTAATAGCGGGAAATTACGCCAACAATAACCGCACGGGTGTGTGGAAGTTTTACAGCGAAACGGGTGACTTGCTTCGGCAATTTAATTTCGACCGGGATAGCCTGGTGGAATATAAATGGAAGACGGGCGATTCAACCATTCTGCGGGTAAAGACGGCCGAGGGTTGGATGAAAAAGGGAGTATCATCACCCCCTTTCCCCTTGTACGGCGATTTGAATTTTATTATCAGTCATAATCTGCAATATCCCGTGGAGGCAAAGAAAGCTCACAAAGAAGGTGTGGTGGTGGTTTCGGTTCATATTGACCGGACGGGTGTAATAATGGGTTATCGTTTGAATTCGAAAGTGTCCGAATTGTTGAATGAGGAAGCGTTGCGGGTGGTAAAACTCATTGATGTGTGGTATCCGGCTATCTGTGAGGGGAAAAAGACGGAATGCGAGTATCTGATTCCGGTGGAGTTTAAACCCTGAAAACATTTACCATTTATTCATTTACTATTTACCATTTACCATTTAAAATTTACGATTTACAATTGGGATTAGATTCATTTATTCATTTACCATTTATTCATTTACCATTTAATCATTTACTATTTACTATTTTCCATTCTACTTTTACTAATCACTAATCACTAATCACTAATTAACTAATTAACTAATTAACTAATTAACCAATCAACCAATTAACTAATAACTAATCACCAATCAACCAATATCCATTTTTCATTTAAAAAAATCTTTCACAAATGGAAACAATTGCGTTGGATCATAACAGCCGTTTTGCTAAGTATCAGTACAGACTTCCTGACAAGGTGGTTCGCTGTTTGCTTTGCCCGCATCAATGCCTGTTGCAGGATGGAAAAACAGGGATTTGCCGGACGCGCGTGAACCGCGACGGGTTTTTATATACCCTGGCATATGGAAATCCCTGTTCTGTCGGTGTCGATCCGATAGAAAAGAAACCCTTGTTTCATTTTTTCCCCGGAACAAAGATTTATTCCCTGGCAACGGCCGGCTGTAACTTTCGTTGCCTTAATTGCCAGAACTGGAAGATCTCGCAAGCATCACCCCAATCGACCGGTCCCTATGATTTGTTACCTGATGACCTGATCAATGAAGCCTTGCGTCACGGATCGAACAGCATTGCTTTTACGTACACCGAACCGACCGTCTTTTACGAATATGTTTACGATACGGCGAAAGCGGCTCATGAAAAAGGCCTGAAGACAGTATTGATTTCGAATGGTTTTATCAATGAAAAACCCCTGCTTGATCTTTGTCCGCACCTGGATGCCGCCAATATCGACCTGAAATGTTTTGATGATGACATTTACCACCACCTGACCGGAGGAAGGTTGCAACCCGTGCTCGATACTTTAAAAACCCTGAAAGAACAGGGTGTCTGGCTTGAAATTACCAACCTGTTGATACCGGGTACTACCGATAATCCGGAGATGATTAAGCAGATGTGCGACTGGTTGGTGAGAAACGGCTTTAAAGATACGCCCATTCATTTCAGCCGTTTCTTCCCAACCTTCCAACTTCAGCAAACACCCCCCACACCGGAAAACCTTTTACTGGATGCGGCACAAATTGCCGAAAAGGCGGGAATGAAATACTTATACATTGGCAATAATCCCGGTCTGCAGGGAGAGAATACCTATTGTCCTCACTGTAACAAACTGCTGGTTGAACGTACGGGCTTTGTGGTGTGGAAGAATTTTATACGCCGGGGCTGTTGCCGGTTTTGCAGGGAAAAGATTGCAGGCGTGTGGGGATAAACGCTTCCGGGGATTTATCGTTTTGACTTATTATCCTGAGTTCAAGATATGGAGTAGCAACCAAAAATACGCATATAATCCTTTTTATTATTGGCTTTAATAAGGGAATAAGGGTGGTGTCACGTTGTTGTTTGTTGCTACTAAGGGGAAATAACAAAAATAAGGTTTTCATTTTTCATAAAACCTTATTTTCTTAAACTACCCTTAGTAGAAACAGATAGACAAATTACCCCACCCTTATTACCTTATTTTTTATATGTCGACATTTCTGCGATTTACGTATGAATAGAATTCTTGTTTCCTTATTTCTTATTCCAAACTCAGGTTATTACTTCTCTGCCGGACTATCCTCGGCTCTCCTTATGAAAATACGGTAGCCGTAAAAATATAGAGATTGGCAGTTTTCCATCCATCCCAATCGAGGCCGGCTTTATCGCGGGCACAATGCCCGAGGAATTGCTCTTTTGTCCAACCTGTTTCGGTGGCAACCTGAGGTAAAAATACACCGTGACGATGACCTGCTTCTATCAGAATACCGTGCCTGCCTAATTCGATGGCATCGATAGATTCCAACTTCTGCATCGGCGAGAGTACCGATATTTCCAGATCAATTTCGGGGAGTTCATCCGCTCTTACATCATCAAAGCGCGGATCCTGAGTGGCTGCTGATACGGTCATCTCCTGAACCATTTTATACAAAGGCAGGTTTCCGGTCATACGACCCATGCATCCCCGCAACTTCCCGTTTTTATGTAAGGAAACAAATGCACCGCAATTCTTCTGCAAGTTGGAGGAGACAGTAGCCGGTACGGAATTGAATTCTATATTCCTGCCGCAACTTTTGTCCAGGGTTTTACGCGCGATAGCGAGCAAGGTTTCTTTATCGGTCTCCGTTAATTCAAATTCATCTTTTACTGTTTTTATCTCCGAAAGTGCGATGCCCCAGTAGCCGACTACACGATCCTGATCTCCGTAAGCATGCTGGTCTCCGGAGTTACAGTATTCAATAGCCCGGTATTTCAACGCATCATTTCCGGAGGTCATATACAACAGGGTTAACATGGATGTCCAACCGCACAGACTGGTAACGAGATGGGGTATATGTTTCTTCGCATTGGCTGACAAAGTGGTTAAGAGCACATCCGGGTCGTTTGCCAGTATGGCTTCTTTGGTTGCTTCATCGACCTTGCGGGCTTCGGGATAGGCCGGATAATGTGAAAAGTCGGAACTGATAATAAATAAATTATCCCGGTTCAGGAAAGGCTTCAGTACGGAGGCAATGCGTTTGCAAATGGCCGGATCGGAAGTGCCGATAACGATGGGCACGATACTATAACCGGTCTTTAGTATATGATGAAGAAAGGGAAGTTGTACTTCCACACTGTGTTCCTCCTGATGTGCAGCCGGATTGTCGGTAAAGATAGCGGGGTAATCCTCCACCAGTTTTTTGCCAAAAGCGGTATCAACATTTTCTTTTCCATAAGGCATCACAAAATCCCCGTCGCAATACACAGCCGCCTTGTCAAAGTTGATATGATGCGAAGAAGCGATCAGAAAAACACGTTTATAATTCAAGTCGCCATCCAGCTGGTTGAAAGCAGAAGCTGCTATTCTTCCGGAATAAATATATCCGGCATGAGGTGCCAGGATAGCCCTGACCTGATGACACTGTTTGGGCATAGCTGAAGCAAAAGACTCGTTCAGCACTTTTTGCAGTTTGACGGGATCGGCGGGATAGAATTTCCCGGCCACGGCAGCCTGCCTGTCGATGGATGTCGGATTCTTTTCCATTTAGTTGAAAATTGATTAATTGTCTTGTTTTTAATACAAAGAAAAAATAAATCGGTCAGGATTAAAACAATTTAGTAGATGGTTATGTTTTTCTGCATCTATTCATTTACCATTTATTCATTTACTCCCGATAGCTATCGGGACAACCAAATAGCCAATTAACTAATCAACTAATCAACCAAATAACTAATCAACTAATCAACCAATCCCCCATTTCCTCCGGCTAAAACAGAAGAAAGGCTATTTTTTGTGAATATATCAGGAAATTGCCCGGCGGAATGAACTTTTAAGGGATAAATTGAATTGTATAAGTTACAAGTTTTTGAGAATGATATTTTGCTACGAATATTTTAAAAAATAAAGGAATGATGGATGCTTTTGAATCGAACCGCCGGGACTTTTTGAAGAAACTGGGAATAATTATTGGTGCTACGGCTCTTTCGGGAACGGGATTAGCGGAGGTTGCAACGGATCTAATGATAGATAAAAAGGATGAGGCGGAACTTACCCCCGAACAAAGTAAGTTTATGGTCAAGTACAAACAATGGCTGGACAAGTTTCATGATATGGCAAAGTTTCAGAAAACAGCCCCGAATGATATTCCAAATAATACCAAACTGATGCAACTATCGCTCGAAGCCGAAGACTGGCAGAAGGAGTTGATTGGCTATATGAAGGATGAGAATTTTGCCCGCTATTTTATGATTGTGACCAAAGATGTAACTCATACGATATAAATAAAAACAAATTGGGTTTGATTGATTTTAAGAGACGCTTTGACAGCGTCTCTTTTTTTGTCGGGGAAAGTTTTTCATTTTATAAATCCGTATTGCCGTTTCACGGAAAGCTAAAAAATACATCGATCCGGTCTTTTCAGCGTGGCATCCGGTCTGTCCGAAAAAGGAAACCCTGTCGGAATTATTTCTGTCAGCCAACAGATTATCCACCATTTACGAGGATTAATCCACATGTCAACGTCAGAAGTGCCGTATATTTGTAAAATCAAAATTTATAAACTCTTACAATATGAAATCGTTTGGAATAGGACTGGTTATTTTTCTATCGGCCTGCGGGATAACCGCAAACTGTCAGAATGTGGAAAAAGAGGCATGGGAATCCATTAACAAAATGGCTACCGGGTTAAAAGATCCCGTATTCAGGGACAAAGTGTATAACGTGACTGATTTTGGAGCCATAAACGATGGCGAAACCCAAAATACCGTGGCTATTCAGTCGGCAATAGATCGTTGCAGTGCCGATGGCGGCGGACAGGTGCTGATGAGTGGCGGAAGCTATCTCACGGGAGCCCTGCATATAAAGAGTAACGTGGATTTACATATTGATGCGAATACGGTTTTGAAATTCAGTACCGATCCGAAAGATTATTTGCCCCTGGTTCATACACACTGGGAAGGAGACGATTGTTATAATTATTCTCCGTTGATTTATGCGGATGGTCAGTCGAATTTTGCTGTTACCGGCAAAGGAACGCTGGACGGGCAGGGAAGTAATACAAATTGGTGGCCCTGGAAAGGAAATACCAATATGGGCTATGTAAAAGGAACACCGAGCCAGCTGGATACAAATTGCCGTCCGCTGCTGAAAAAATATAACGATACGCAGGTACCGGTGGAAAAACGTCAAATGGGTGAAGGTTTTTACCTTCGGCCGCAATTTATCAGTTTTATCAATTGCAGGGACTTTAAACTGGAAGACCTGACGATTATCAATTCGCCTTTCTGGGTCATTCATCCGATATTATCCGAAAATATCATTATCCGCAATGTGACGGTAAACAGCGAAGGTCCGAACAATGATGGATGCGATCCCGAATCGTGTAAAAACGTGTTGATCGAGAACTGTACGTTCAACACCGGTGATGATTGTATCGCGTTAAAATCAGGTCGAGACTTTGATGGTCGTCGGATCAATACGCCGATTGAAAACGTATTGGTACGGAATTGCCGGATGCAAAAAGGACATGGTGGTGTTTCTATGGGAAGTGAAATATCGGGCGGTTGTAAAAATATATTTGTTGAGAATTGCCAAATGAGCAGTCCTGAACTGGACCGGGCCATCCTGATAAAAACGAATAACAGCCGAGGCGGAACAACCGATGGCGTGTATGTACGGAACGTAACGGTGGGCGAAGTGAGTGATGCTATTCTGTCAATAAACTGCAGTTATCATATCAATACCGAAGGCGAGGGAAAATTTCCACCTTCAATCAAAAATGTCTATATGACAAATGTAACTTCTCAAAAATCATCGTTTGCCCTCTGGCTCGATGGAATAAACGGAATAAACTGCGTGAATAATATCAACCTGACGAATTGTGTGTTCAGTGGGGTGAAAGGGAAAAACTATTTTAAAAATATCGGGAAGGTTACATTGACAAATGTATTGATTAACGGAGAAGGAGTGAATAAAGAATAGAAACATTTACCATTTTTTCATTTACTATTTACCATTTAATTAGTTACTATTTATTCATTTACCATTTACTATTTAAGTGAATGAACTAAATAATGTAGTATAATTTTCATAGTTGCTCCCGATAAGCTATCGGGACGGTAATGCCACTCTCCCTGAAGAGGGTCCACGATAGCTATCGGGATAGGGAGAGGTCGGGTTCTGTTATATTTGTCTTACTTCCGAATTCTATCGGGATTACCATTTGATTGAGATTTGTTTTTTTAGTGAGTAGTTAGTTTAAAAAAAAAGCCCTGTTTCGAAAACGAAACGGGGCTTTTAAATGGTAAATGGTAAATGATAAAAAGGTCAATTACTTAATGTCTCCTTCGGCAATCAGGTATTCGGCAATCTGAACCGCATTCAAAGCCGCTCCCTTTTTGATCTGATCGCTGACACACCAGAAGGTAAGACCGTTCGGATTGGAAAGATCTTTACGTAGGCGTCCGACATGTACGGGATCTTTTCCCGAGAGGAACAATGGCATTGGATATTTCTTTTCGGCGGGATTGTCAATCATTTCCACACCGGGAGCAACTGCAAAGGCTGCACGGGCTTCTTCAATACTGATGGGTCGTTCGGTTTCCAACCATACACTTTCGGAGTGGGCACGCAAAGCCGGAACACGTACACACATGGCACTGACTGCCACATCGGAATGCATGATCTTACGGGTTTCGTGATACATTTTCATTTCTTCTTTGGTATAACCGTTCTCGGTAAACACATCCACCTGAGGAATCAGGTTATAAGCCAACTGATAGGCAAACTTGTTAACCGTAACTTCTTCGCCGGCCAACACCTGTTTGTATTGTAATTCCAGTTCATCCATAGCGGCTGCACCGGCACCCGAAGCTGCCTGGTAAGTGGCTACATGAACCCGTTTGATATGCGAAATATTTTCGAGCGCCTTTAATGCCACGACCATTTGAATGGTGGTACAGTTCGGATTGGCAATAATTCCCCGCGGACGGGCTTTGGCATCGGCGGCATTCACTTCGGGTACAACCAACGGAATATCGCTATCCATTCGGAAAGCCGAAGAATTATCAATCATTACGGCGCCAAATTTGGTTATATCAGCGGCAAATTCTTTTGATATGCCGGCTCCTGCAGAAGTAAATACTAAATCGAAAGGTTTAAAATCGTCGCCATGCTTAAGCTCTTTCACGGTGATTTTTTCACCTTTAAACTCATACACACTACCCGCACTGCGCGACGAACCAAAAAGGCTCAAATCAGTCAATGGGAAATTGCGCTCGGCCAACACACGCAAAAATTCCTGGCCCACGGCACCACTGGCGCCTACAATTGCTACTCTCATTGGATAAAAATTAATAACCCCCGACCCCTAAAGGGGAGCTTCGTTAATAAACTTAGAAAATTTTGATCGTTTGTTACTCTATTGCAAATAAATAGTTGCAAAATGAATATACAGGAAAAAAATAATCAATATATTTGTACTTTAAATTTCTTAAAGTCACCGGTTCTGATTATCAGTTCCCCTTTAGGGAGTAGGGGTTTCTGAATTTCACTGCAAAAGTAATTCATTTCAATAGAATTATTGCACACTATGAAGAAATTAGGTCTGTTTTTTATGTTTTTGCTGCCATTTTTTTGTTACGGGCAGGTGAATGAAAGTTTTTCGGATGGAAACTTTATAAATAACCCATCCTGGACGGGAACAAGTTCCAACTTTATTGTCAATAGTGCATTCCAGTTGCAATCGGCAGCCACCGCTACATCGGTTTCCTGGTTATTTACTGCTTCCGAAGCTTTCGACGATGCCGTTTGGGAATGTTGGCTGAAAATAAATTATACCACTTCCTCCTCCAATTATGCTTCCGTTTATATTGCTTCCGATAAAAACGATCTGACAGCAGGATGCAACGGATATTATGTGCAGATTGGCGGTACGAACGATGAAGTTTCGTTGTTTTTGCAAGAAGGAACAACGAAAATAAAAATTATTGATGGAAAGGATAAGCGGACGGATGGAAATCCGGTGGAGATCAAAATAAAAGTAACCCGCGATACCGAAGGAAATTTTACATTATACAGCAAATTATCTGCTGAAACGGATTTTGTAACGGAAGGAAGTACGCAAAATAATATTATCAAACAAAGCAGTTATTTCGGACTCTTGTATTCCAATACCGGTACCACCGGTTCGGCTTATTCTTTTGACGATATCCTTGTAACCGGCGATAAGGCACCCGACAAGGAAGCTCCCGGCTGGAATGTAATTCAACTGGTTCAACCCGATAAGATCCATCTCGAATTTTCGGAAGCAATGGATTTCAGCCGGGCAGGTTTTCATCTTGACAATGAAAGGAGAAATCCTGTTTCGCAACTCGTTTCGGAGGATAAAACGGCCATTGATCTGATTTTTTCTCCTGATTTTGAACGCGGGAAAATATATACTTTACAAATTGATGGTCTGACCGATCTGGCCGGAAATCCTCTTTTGGAAACAAGTAAAAGCACCGGAATTATTGAACAGAAAGCACCGGGAGATTTGTTGTTGAATGAAGTAATGTTTGAGAACCCGATTAATTCGCTTGAATATGTCGAAATATACAATCATTCCGAAAAGCTGCTGGATGTTTCAGGTTTGGTCTTTACTACACGGAAAACGGATGGAACATTGAATACCGGAAATAAAATACCCTCCGGTACTATCCTGTTGCCTCACGCTTGTCTGGCTTTATGTTCCGATGCCGATTCCGTTCGGAATTATCATAACTGTCCTGCCGGGAGCAATATAATTACGACGGGTTGGTCGGCTCTGAATAACGAAAGTACCACGCTGGTACTGGTCAATGTGGATAAAGATACCATTTACGATGAACTGACCTACAATGTAAAATGGCATCATATCCTCGTCAAAAATCCAAAGGGAGTGGCTCTGGAACGAATTAACCCAAATCTTCCCACACAGGATCCGGCATCGTGGCATTCGGCAGGTTCGGATTCAAATTACGGAACGCCGGGTTATCAAAACTCCCAATTTAGGGATATTAGCAACTTAACAACAGAAGAAAAAACAGTGTGGGTTGACCCTGAAGCTTTTTCTCCCGACAATGATGGCATTGATGACGTTTGTTTTATACGTTACAAAACGGAGGCTAACGGATATGTGGCAAATGCGTATATTTTAAATGCTGTCGGAGTAAAAGTTTTTCAATTGGCAACCAATATTTTACTTTCTTCCGAAGGATTCTTCAGTTGGGATGGGCGGACTGCTGTCGGAAAAAATTGCAATGTGGGTATTTATGTGCTTTATTTCGAAATGTTTAATCCGGAAACAGGAGGACGAAAGCAGCAAAAATTACCTATTGTTGTTTCATCTCGATAATTTTGAAATATTAACGTGTTATTATTCAAGAAATCAGCTATCTTTGCAACGTTTTTTATGACCCTAACCCCTAAGGGATATAAAAACGAAAAACGAACTAAAAAGGTACCCTTTAGGGGTTAGGGGTTTATTTATTTATGGAAAAAGTAAGTTATGCTTTGGGCTTAAGTTTAGGTAGTAATTTATTGAGTAGTGGAATTACAACTATCAATTATGCAAAATTAGCCAAAGGGATTCAGGATGTTTTTGAACAAAACGAACCGGAAATAAGTGCTGAAGAAGCTCAGGCTGTTATCAACGGGTTTTTTGAAGAGTTGCAAAATAAAATGAGTGAACAAGGTCAAAGCGCAGGCAAAGCATTTCTGGAAGCAAATGCAGCACGTAGCGAAGTTGTTACGTTGTCCAGCGGATTACAATATGAAGTTATCGCCGAAGGAAACGGATCCATACCCGTAGCCTCCGATTCGGTAAAAGTACATTATCACGGAACAACCATTGACGGAAAAGTCTTTGATAGTTCGGTGCAACGCGGCGAACCGGCTACTTTTGGGGTAACCCAGGTTATCAGCGGTTGGGTTGAAGCGTTACAATTGATGCCTGTAGGTTCTAAATGGAAACTTTTTATTCCTTCCGATCTGGCTTATGGTGCTCAGGGTGCAGGGCAGGCAATCCCTCCCCACACAGCTCTTATATTTGAAGTTGAGTTATTAGCTATTGTTTAATCATCATAATTTATTGATTTTAAAATGAAAAAGACATTTTTATTTATCGCGGCAATAAGCCTTATTTTCAGTTCGGCTGATGCCAAAACAAAAAAACCAAAAAAAGTGGTTGAAACCGTACCTGTTAACGTACTAACAAACAATGTAGACTCAATGAGTTATGCTTTGGGATTAAACGTAGGATCGGATTTTGCTAAAAATATCAAAGGTATTCCGGGAGGTAAATATACTATTGATTTAGTCATCAAAGGTTTTACAACAGCCATGAAAGGTGATTCTGCCCAGATGACTTCTGAATTTGCAAATGAATATTTCCGTAATTACATTACTGAAGCTCAAAAAACTGAGACTGCTGCAAAAAAAGTAGAAGGGGAGAAGTTTTTGGCTGAGAATAAAACAAAAGAAGGTGTGATTACTACTCCAAGCGGATTACAATATCAGGTACTGGTTGCAGCCGAAGGCCCTAAACCAAAAGCGACCGATTCGGTAAAAGTAGATTATGAAGGCTTTTTAATTGATGGAACAAAATTTGACAGTTCAGTGGATCGTGGAAAACCCATCGTATTCCCATTGAATCAGGTTATTCCCGGTTGGACGGAAGGCGTGCAACTTATGTCGGTTGGTTCTAAATACAAATTTTTTGTTCCCTATACCTTGGGTTATGGTGAAAAAGGTGCCGGAAACGGAGCAATTCCAGGTTTTGCCACATTAATATTCGAAGTGAATTTACTGGGCATAATGCCTGCTGTAGAAGCTAAATCCACTCAGGTAGCTGCTCCATCACTGGAAGCTAAACCGACGATGTTTGATAAAAAAGCCCCATCCGCTAAAGGAACAAAAAAAACAAAGTAAAATTTCATTTATCAAGGGTGCTGATTTCCGGTACCTGAAAAAAATAGTAATAAAATTCAAAATAACAAATCAAAATGAAAAAACAAAGTATTTTATCGTTGGTGGCTTTGGTTGCCATTTTTCTGCTTGCTTCGTGCAATAAATACGAAGCAAAAACTGTGACTTTGAAAACTCAAAACGACAGTTTAAATTACACGCTTGGATTAGCGAATGGTGAAGGCATCAGAACCAATATGATGCAAAAAGACACTTCCGAAAAAGCAATCGTTGCTTTAATGAAAGCTGTAGACAAAGCTTACAAAGAAGAAGGTGCCAACAAAGACGAATTGTATAAATTGGGTATGCAGGTTGGAACATCATTTAAACAGCAAAAAGCTAAGGGTTTAATGGGTGACTCAACACTTGCTTTTAACAGCGATTTAGTAAAACAAGGATTGGTAAACGGATTGAATGATTTTAAAGAAGGCATGACTTCGAAAGAAGCTGAAGCTTATATTCAAAAAACCATGCAGGAAATTCAGGCAAAAAAAATGAGTAAACAACCTCAAATGCCTTCTCAAATGTCAGCTCCTCAACAATCAGCTCCACAACAATCGGCTCCACAACAATCGGCTCCGGAATCAGCACCACAACCAGTAAAAAAATAATAGAACCAATTTTAAATATACAGAAAAATGAAAAAACTGAATATATTCTTCGCAGTGGCTCTGGTAGCTGCATTTACTTTTTCTTCGTGTAATAGCAATAAAGCTAAAATGCCAACCCTGAAAACTCAACTGGACAGTTTAAACTACGCTTTTGGAGTAGCAAATGGTGCCGGGATTAAACAATATTATATTAAAGGTGATTCGACTCAAAAACAAATCAAATCGTTACTTGCCGGCATGAAAGAAGGCATGAAAGGCGAAGTTGATGAAAAGAATGCTGATTTGGTAGATTTGGGAACAAAAATCGGATCTTCTTTGAAAGGACAGGAAAAATCGGGTTTAATGGGTGATTCTACTTTAAAAGTAGATATGAACCTGATTAAACAAGGATTGGTAAACGGTTTGAGAAAGTCAAAAGTACAGATGACAGCTGAAGAAGCTCAATCCTATTTACAACGCACTATGCAAGGACTTCAGGCAAAGAAAATTGAAGCACAATTCGGGGCAAATAAAATTGAAGGCGAAAAATTCCTTGAAGAAAATGCAAAAAAACCGGGTGTAATCACAACTGCCAGCGGGTTACAATATGAAATTATCAAAAAAGGAACAGGAAAAATTCCTACCGATACCAGCAAAGTCAAAGTGAATTATCATGGAACACTGCTTGATGGAACTGTTTTTGATAGTTCTGTTGATCGCAAGGAGCCTGTTGTATTTGGTGTAAATCAGGTTATAAAAGGTTGGACTGAAGCATTGAAATTAATGCCTGTCGGTTCAAAATATAAATTGTATATTCCTCAACAATTGGCTTATGGCCCTTCTGCTCAGGGAAAGATTAAACCATTCTCAACTCTTGTTTTTGAAGTTGAGTTAATCTCAATAGAAAAATAAACCTCCTTCAACTGTAAAGTGGGGTTATATAAACTAACAGCCGAAGTGGATTCACTTCGGCTGTTTATATTATCAAAAGGAAAGACCTTAAACAAAAAAACAGATCAAATGTCCATTGTTTTCTATTATTTATAGGTATAATCTTTACAATATCATTTATTTTATATAATTTTGCTGCCTAAATGATAAATTAAAGCGAAGATATTATTTGCTATCTGAAAGTTTTATAAAACAATTCAATACTATTTGACTATGGAAAAAATAGATCAACTTGATCGTAAAATATTGCGAATCATAACTCAAAATGCCCGAATGCCATTTAAAGATGTTGCCGAAGAATGTGGAGTTTCACGTGCAGCCATTCATCAAAGGGTTCAACGATTGATTGATATTGATGTTATTACAGGTTCAGGTTATACAGTAAATCCCAAAATGCTGGGATTCCAGATGTGCGTTTATATTGGCATCACCCTCGAACGCGGATCCATGTATAAGGAAGTTGTACACGAACTGGAGAAAATTCCAGAAATAGTGGAATCCCAATATACTCTGGGAAATTACACGATATTGATAAAATTATATGCCAAAAATGATGAGCATCTGATGGAATTATTAAATTCACGTATTCAGGAGATTCCGGGAGTTGCCACTACCGAAACACTTACTTCGCTCGATCAACGCATTCGCAGATCAATACCGATTGAGTAAAAATAACCCCTGCCCCCAAAAGAGGAAAATGAATAATACACTTCAGTAAGGGGGAAATAAAATATTAAAGATAAACAAATTTATACTAGTCCCCCTTTAGGGGCTAGGGGTCATTATGGAAACAGTAGTAAGCGGCATTCGGCCGACCGGAAACCTTCATCTGGGAAATTATTTTGGCGCCTTGCGCAATTTTATAAGCATGCAAAATGAGCATAACTGCTACTTTTTCATTGCCGATTATCACTCTTTAACCACTCACCCTACACCGGCTGATTTATATGGAAATGTGCGGCAGATTCTGGTGGAATACCTGGCTGCCGGTCTTGATCCTGAAAAGGCAACCCTGTATATTCAGAGTGATGTTCCGGAAGTGGCCGAATTGTATTTGTTTCTGAATATGAATGCCTATATAGGAGAACTAGAACGCTGTACATCTTTTAAAGATAAAATCCGTCAGCAACCCGAAAATGTAAATGCAGGACTGTTGACTTACCCAACCTTAATGGCTGCGGATATTCTGATTCATCGTGCTACCAAAGTTCCGGTAGGGAAAGATCAGGAACAACATCTTGAAATGACACGTACGTTTGGAAACCGTTTCAACAGGCTTTACAATGTTGACTATTTCCCTGAACCACAGGCATTCAATTTTGGGAATGAGTTGGTGAAAATCCCCGGATTGAACGGAAGCGGGAAAATGGGAAAATCGGAAGGAGAAGGCAATGCCATTTTTCTTGATGACGAACCCGAAGCTATCCGGAAAAAAGTGATGAAAGCAGTTACCGATGTCGGTCCAACTCAGCCCAACCAGGTAAAACCTGAAGCCATCCAGAATATTTTCCAACTGATGAAAGTTGTTTCGGCTCCCGAAACACTTAGCTATTTCGATGATATGTACAATAACTGCAGTATTCGTTACGGCGATATGAAAAAACAGTTGGCACAGGATATGATTGCTTTTACAGAACCTTTCCGTGAGAAGATTAAAGCCATTTCAGCCGACGAAGCCTATGTCTCGAAGGTTGCGCGCATGGGAAAAGAAAAAGCGCAGGAAAACGCAGCTAAAACAATCCGTGAAGTAAGAGAGATCGTGGGATTTAAACGGTTCTGATTAGTCGGTAGTTTATAGTAAATAGTTTATAGTATAAGAAAAACTTGTTCCTTTTAGGACAAGTTTTTTTTTAATGGTATTGTCAACTAAATACTTCTGGTCTCGTAAGAAAGTAGCCGGTTAAAACAAAAATTAAATTTATTTGAAGATTGTAAGTAGACTTTCCTGATTAAATATATTTGTCGGAAGCCACATATTAGTTGTAGAAGACGAACAGGGAAATATGATGAAGCGACGATTCACAATATTAAGCAAATAGTTTTTCACCATTATCTTGTCAATATGATTTTAAATATATTAAAATAGTGACATAATGCTTCTAAAATATTGTTATGCATGTCAAAATGGTTATTTTTTATAGCGGAAATGTTATTTTTTCTAATATTATCGGTCTATTTAGATTCATTCTAAAAAATATACTCTATATTTGCAGCGTGAATCGTATATCTTACTTGTTTTCTAATGTGGAATGCGATAATCAATCTAATATTTTTGAAAATTTTGAAACTAAATTTACAAGACAGGTTGATGAATTTTTCAGTTTTGGGATAAATTGAATTAAGCTACTTCCCCAATCAGACATTACAATCTCTCATCACCTCTATCCGGAGCATTTTGCATAAATACAATCAAAAGGTTTTGATTTTTTCGTTTTTTGCAAAATGTTGATTTGATTAGACCACTTGTATTATAGATTTCAATTTCAAATTTATTACCATCAATTTTTTTGAGTGATTTTTCTGTGAATACATTTTGTATTCATGTAATACTTTATCATTATGAAACGAAATGCATCAATTGAACAAATGTTTGATGACATGGATCATGCCATCATAAAGAAATACGTTACTTTCCCTATGAAAAGTACGTTCCTAATAATTCTGAGTGTAGCCTTTATTGAATTAGATACACACCTTCCACCTCTGCTAAAGCATAATCTTACGCCTTTAATAGCTATTCTGACCATGATCGTGATGTTTTGGGGATTTGTATCTGGAGTCGTAGACAAAACGTATTATAAATACATGCTAACAGGTAATAAAATAAATTTTCGTGAAATATCCTTCGATAGAAGAGAATATAATAATTTGATAAAGTTGATTGAATCTCATGAATATAGAAGTTTGAATTTACTTCATAAAACCATGGGAAACGGGGTTAAACTTAAAATTGCCTATACCGAAGACAAGTCTTTATGCTATATTCAGGCTTTAAAGTACGTCCCTTTTCAATATGCTAATAAAACACCGGTATTTCAACTCGAGCGTTCTCAGGTGAACGAACTTTTCAGTGTTTTGGAAAATAATGCAATTAGTTGTTAGTCCATTAATTTACAACTACGAGAGAAATTTAAGTATCAAATTATGAAGCTAAATGGAATTTCAGTAACTCATTTTTAAGTAAAGCTCCAAACTTCTTCCCGGACGATAAATACGTCCCCAATCCAAATGCTCATAATACGCTTTATTGAAAAGGTTTGTGATTCCCGCACTAAAATTCATTGAGACTTTCGAAAGTGTAAAGCCATATGCACCTTTTATATTAAACACCGTAAAAGCCGGTGTTTTTGACTCGCCGTAGTTTGAGTTAATCCGGTTTTGGGCCAACGCTGTTTCACATTCCGCCTGTACCTGCAATTCATCTTTTTGATATTGAATGGCGATTATATTTTTCAACGGTGGAATTAACGGCATGACTTCCGTATGGTTTATTTCTCCATAAGTAAATTTCGATAACCAGAAAGCTGAAATGTTTTGAACGGGTGTATAAAGCAGTTGCAAGTCAGTACTGAATAATTTTGCACTTGGAACGTTTGTATAAACCCTTATTCCGTTTGCATAAAAATTCATTGCCTGTATATTGAAATCGGTTATTCCCATAATGTAATCGTTCAAAAAACTGATTGAAGGACTTATATTTATTTTAATCACGGGATTTGTAAATTGAAAATCCATTTTTACAAAGTTGGATTTTTCTGTTTTCATGTACGGATTTCCAATGTAATCATACCCATCATACGCATTAAACAAATAAAATCCAAGTCGTTCACCAATAGTTGGCATACGTTCGGAATGACCTAGTGTGGTCGTTAATGTCAAATCATTTGTAAAGTCATACTGCGCTACGAAATTGATACTTTTGATCAGTTTACCCTGTACTTTTTCCAACGTATAGTTGAAAATAGAGAATTGTTGTTGACCGTATTCAGATTGCAGGTTGTCGACATTATAATCCATTCTTGCATTCGCAGTTAATACGAGTTTTGGGCTCAGATAGGTGCTGTTCTCCACATAAATTCCGGCAACATTCCGGAGCATTGCCGGCCATGTTTGCATGTACATGGGTGGTTCGGGAGCAAAACCTGCATACCGCATGTGCATAGTCATTTCCGCAATCGAATAATTGCTATAATTATCGACTTTTATTGTCAGGTGGTTATTTTCATTCCAGGGGATTCTCATTTGGAAATAAGCACCCAATGTTGAGCTTTTCCCGGGCATATCCATGCGCATATAAACGGAATCGGATTTGCCAACCGGTTTCACTTTCAACAGATACAGGCTATCCCTTTTCGAATCGTCCATAACGTGAATAATCTGATTGAAATACAGTTTGGCTTTCAGTTGTATTTTGGCTTTTCTTTGAAATTCCAGTGCAAACAGGCTTGCTTTTGCTAAGCTGACATCCATAGGCAACGCAGGGTAGCCCACATTGTTTGCCATATCATACAAAATATCAGCTTTGAAACTATTTATTTTGTCGGGCGAAAATTTTAGTGCCGAATGGACATTTGTTTTTTCAAACTGGGTAAACGGAATAATTTGTTCGTTTCCTGCCCGGTAGTTCTCTGTTTTCCGGTACACTCCATCCGCCATCCATGCCCACTTTTTATTTCCTAAACCGGTAGAAAACAAAATATTTCTGCTTTGTGAAACACTCTCGTAGCCAAATGCAATGGAGGCAAAATTTGATTGTTTCGTATTCAGCGTTGGTTCCTGTAAAGTCATATCCATTGATCCTCCGATGTTGCAGCCATTTTCGGAGCCGTTAGTTCCTGATTTTAGTTTAATCATTTTCAGGTTTGTCGGTTCAATATAGGACGTAACGGGATCCATTTTATCGGTACAGGCACCAAACATTTTCATGCCATCAATCGTCACATTCAATTGCCCGCCGGAGAAGCCGTTCATTTGTGGTTCTAAAGCATATGCTCCCCGTTTAATCAGTGATAACCCACCCAATCGGGCATTGATGTTATCGAGGGTTGAGAATTGGTTTGTGCGGTAAAAGTTCAGGATATCTTTATCATCCAGCGGAATATTGGACACAACCATCACTTCTCTGAGTTTCACCGTATCCGATAATGGCGATCTCAGTTTCAGTGATTCTGCATTGCTCTGCAAGTGCATGAAAACCAGGAACAAAAAAAAGAGTATTTTGTACATAGTCGTATTTTAAATGAAGGCGGGATGTTGATCCCGCCTTTTGGTGTGATTAAAAAGTAATGTTAAAATACACATTCTTTGAAACGGTTGTTCCATCTTTTTTTACAGCGACATTTATTTTCCATTCACCGGTCATTGTGAAATTCACTTTGCCTTTGTAATGACCGTTGCCGACATGAACCGGATTTACATTATTGGGCGATCCGTGACCCATGCTTGGCATTTCGGGCGTAATTTCAATCGTGTATGTCGAATCGGCAGGCCATTCCATCATGCTTGCTTTTCTGTGAATCGTAAATTCAATATCATTCATCCCCACTTTTGGAGCTTGAGGTTGTAGTAACGACAAAACAAGTTTTGCAGAATCAGGACTTTGTGATGTGAATACGCTCATAACAGTAGTGGGTGGATTGTCAACTGTAACTTCAAAATTGACTGTTGCGCTTTTATCGTTTTTGTGATTATGAACGTAAATGCCCAGGTTCCAGGCTCCGCCCATACTTGGCATAACAAAGGCTACAGCTCCCGGAAACACTCCATTCATTGCCATTTCGTTCGGATTCTCCACCGGACAGGCATGTTTCATTGGCATTCCTGTTGTTTGAGGCATGGTCATTAAGGGTTGAAAATAGATATGTGCATCTTTTAAGGTGTCAGTTGGGTTTATCGAGTCCAACAGGACAACGGTTAAATTATTGTAACCCATGAAGAAATTTTTCTTTCCCCACACCTCCACTTTGGCTGCCGCGCCTATTGCATATCCTTCTTCTAATTTAATTAATCCTTCAAGAGAATTCACTTTTGTTGTTTCTACGTCATCTTTGCATGAAAAAAACATTACAGAAATAAGTAATGCGATGGTAATATTTAATATGTTAGTTTTCATTTATTTAAAAAGTTGTTTTTATTCGTGTTATAAAATAGTAATTGCTGTCCACAACACAAGGAAATGGACAAACGAATTCATCCTGCAAATTTTTTTGCAGAAAATATTATGAAACTGAACTAAACTTTTGGAGGGACAAAAACGGCAGAAACGTATCGTGTTGTTATAATTCTTTCCCGACTTTCGAAGGTAGTATATTCTTTTTCTTCAGCTTTAGGAATTCTGTTTTTCGAAGGTAGAAACTCTTTTACTTCTTTATTTTGAGGAATCTTATTTTGATTGTTTTCTGTTGAGGATTGAGATTCATTTGTTTCGTTTACAATTTTAATTTGCTTTTCAAGAAAGCATTTTCCCTCGCAACAGCTTTTAGGTTTATCTTTGTTGATACAAAGATTTTTGGCAATATAAGTCTTGAAAACCTCATACTGAATGTATGGGATTTCAAACCTTAATATATTGAATATCAATATCAAAAGAAGTGTTATGGAGTAAATCCGATACTTCATTAATTTCTAGTTGTAATTTTGAAAGATTACATTTTATGCTGATAACATTCTAAATCGATATTTGTTTGTTTATTTCGGGTAAAGGTATAAAAAAATTTGTACCATATTTGAAACAATCTTCTCTTTTCTCGTATCATAATAAGCGTGATTTATTTATGAAAGTCAATTTATTTGAAACGCATATAGATTCAACAGTAGTTATTTTAACTAACTTTATTTTGTTTAACATGTTATTTCAAAAATATCTGATTTGTTTCCGGCGACTTTATCTTTTTGTTTGCTAAAAGATATTTTCACAAAAAGATTATTGATGAATTCGTCTTGACTTTTTAAAGATAGTATAATGTCACTCCTACGGAGCTTAAAAAAACGACCTAATAATACATAATACTATAATATCGCTACTCCGAAGCTCTGAAAATGCTCCGTTAGGAGCAGTAATATGGTAGAAATATTTATTTCAATGAAATAAAAGCTCCGTAGGAGTGATATTATAAAAAGTCAAGACGACTTCGATAATAACCAATAAAAAAATAACTGTAAATCCAATAAATAAATAGTAAAATAATCGGATTCTTTTTTTTCTATTTGAATTTACAGTATGTATTTATAATGTATTTCATTCGAAAAAAGCATAAAGTATTTTAAATATAAATAAATTATAAATGAAAGGAGAACAATATGAAAACAATAGGAATAAAGTTTAATTATAAAAAAGCGCTCTTGTGTATTATCATAATATTTTTTTACGGTGGTGTACAGGCACAATGGGTAACTACCGGTGGTCCGTCTACAAGTAAAAGTATTCAATGTTTAACTGTAATTGATTCAACAGTTTTGGCAGGGACTAACGGAGGATTGGTTCGTTCTACAAATAATGGTATTACCTGGTCAAATGTTGGCGGTGGTTTGCCATTCTCAGATATTCGTTCACTTTTTTTTATGGAATATGGAAATTACCCATTTAATCTGTTAGCAGGGATGATTAACGGGAGAATTTCCAGTTCATCAAATTTGGGTACCACCTTTACTGCTTTCCCTGATATCACAGTACAACCGGGAGGTTTAGCACACGTAAATGCTTTGTTAAAATTAAAAGATTATAATGCATTTTGGGCAGGAACTGATCTTGGAATTTTTAGACTTTCCGAATTTTATCCACTTTCAACCTGGATTGCACACAATGATGGTTTTGCTGCCGGTGGATACACAAAGGTGAGGGCATTGATAGTTAAAGATACTATGATTTATGCAGGTACCGACCATGGAATTTATAAAGTAAGCCCTACTTCGTCAGTTTGGACAGAAAAAAATAACCTATTGACAGATTTAGATATAAATAGGTTGGCTACCGCAAATGGCACACTGGTTGCAACTTCCAGAAATAATTTGGTTTTTACTTCTTCAGATAATGGAGAAAATTGGGTTTTTTCTAAAGAAATTCCGTCTATTCAAGCTTTGGTAACAATTGGAGGTAATATAATTGTTGGTAGTTATGGCGATGGTGTTTGGGTTTCTAATGACTACGGTGCAAACTGGCATCAAGAAAATACAGGTTTTTTAGGAGCTGCATATTATGTTTTATCACTCGGAGTAAATAATGATTATATTTTTGCCGGAACAAATAATGCCAATGTATGGCGCAGACACTTATCGGACATTATATCTATAACAACTGAGAATAAAGAAAATTCTCTTAAAAGTTTAAATCAACCAGCCTTAGTTCAAAATTATCCTAATCCATTTTCAGGAAATACCACTATTGCTTTTGAACTGCCATCTTCAGCACATGTTACACTTAAAATTTACAATTTGCAAGGACAAGAAATACTGAAACTATTGGATGAAAATTATGTTGCCGGGAAGCACACAGTGCAATGGAATGCAGACAATTATGAATGTGGAGTCTACTACTGCAAAATGAAAGTTGGTAATTATATCGAAACAAAAAAACTGGTGTTGATAAAATAGTTGATTAATACTTTGCGATATTTTAAAATATTGATAAGAGCTTGTTCCATTTAAATAGAACAAGCTCTTTTATTTTTCTACCCGACTTAATGATTAGTTAAAGTTATTTATACAAACACAAATACGGTGTATCTTCTGTACATTTTACTTTAAATTTCACATTCTTAGCCACCACTAAACTTTCGAATTTTTTATAGGTTTTCCATTCCGTTTCACCGGGTTGTTGGATAGTTAGGTGACCCGAAATAACGGTCATAACTTCAATGGAGCCGGTGCCGAATTCATATTCACCTGCAGCCATTACACCTACTGTTGCATTTCCTTCTACAGATTCCAATCCGATAGAAACCACTTTTCCATCGAAATACTGATTTGTTTTGAACATAAAATATTTGTATTTATTTTTTATTAATATACAATTAATTGCCTGATATGTAATTTTTATGCAAAGTTAGAATTTTTTTATACATTACGATTCTGATTTATAAATAAATATTTGTCTCATTTAAATATGATCTTTATATTTAGATTTTATATTTTAAATACAAGATAAAATATTTATCAAATAATATCAAAATATATGCTCTAAAATTTTGATATTCAAAATATATTTCTGAATCTTTGTGATATCAAAATAATATCATATTAAATATCAAATTTTATGAAAACAAAAGAAGAAAATTTTAGTGGAGTAAAATTATCGGGGATACCGATGTTGCTTTTTAATTTACTCTTTTTGGTTGGAATTGTAGTCCTGTTTATTTGGAGTTTAAATTCAAATGAAATTTCACAAGCGTTATTGGTAATTATTGTAATTGCCGATGTATTATTGTTTATCCTGAATTGTATTTTTTGGGGTGGATTTATGCAAATCGAGCCTAATGAGGCAAGAGTCATGATTTTCTTTGGGAAGTACGAAGGAACGGTAAAAGAAAATGGTTTTTTCTGGGTAAATCCCTTTTATACCAAGAAAAAACTTACTTTGCGGGCACGAAATTTAGATGCCGACCCGATTAAAGTGAATGACAAAACCGGAAATCCGGTTATGATTGGTGTCGTTGTGGTATGGCGCGTGGCTGATACTTACAAAGCTTCGTTTGACATTGACAATGCATCGATGACTGTTCCGGCACCCGGTACTGCAATTGATAATGTCGGGCAAAAGATGAAAGCGTATGAGAATTTTGTTAAAGTACAAAGTGATGCTGCTTTACGAAATGTCGCGGGAATGTATAATTATGATCAAACCGGCTCGGGTAAAGAGGATGAAATGACTTTGCGTTCGGGCGGAGAGGAAATAAATGATATTTTAGAAACTCAACTGAATCTTCGCTTGTCGATTGCAGGGATTGAAGTAGTGGAAGCCCGTATAAATTACCTGGCTTATGCAGCCGAAATAGCTGCTGTGATGTTACGACGTCAGCAAGCCGATGCCATTATTTCCGCCCGGGAAAAAATAGTTGAAGGTGCCGTCGGTATGGTGAAAATGGCATTGGCAAAACTTTCTGACGAAGGAATTGTTGATTTGGATGAAGATAAGAAAGCCGCAATGGTGAGTAATTTATTGGTTGTATTATGTAGTGAAGAGTCCGCACAACCGATTTTAAATGCCGGAACCCTGCATCAATAATTCGTTTTCAATTACATTTTTCACTAAGGAATTAGTGAAGAAGAATTTTTTATATTGTGGCAAAAGAAATAAAAAATAAAAACTTTGTGTTGCGCATCGATGCAGAAGTAATGGAGGCTATTGAAAAGTGGGCTGCTGATGAGTTTCGCAGTACGAACGGACAAATTCTCTATTTACTCGATCAGGCCTTACAAAAGAGTGGGAGGGTTCCAAAACGCAAAATAACAGATAAATAATAACACAAATAACCCGTTGAATCTTCAAGTTTAACGGGTTATTTTTTTCATATTTTTCACAACATTTCTTTATTTCATGACCTGTTTGATTGATTTTAGTTACCTTTATATTTCAATGATCCTATAAAATTTTATTTTTACTATTTATGAAACGATTAATTTTTGTCTTTGTCTCCTTTTTTTTATATCTGCAAGCATTCTCCGTTATTCAGGTTGATACTGTTTCGGTATTTTCAGTCCGTATGAAAAAGGATATAAAAAATGTAGTGATTAAGCCCGGAAATTATTCAGAAAAGAAGCATTATCCGGTTGTTTATTTACTTCACGGGTACAGTGATAATTATGCAAAGTGGGTGAAAACCGTACCTTCAATTAAAAACCTTTCAACCATGTATCAACTGATCATTGTTTGCCCGGATGGTGGCTATAACAGTTGGTTTATGGATAGTCCCATTGATTCAACCAGTCAGTATGAAACCTATATAACGAAAGAATTACTTCCGTATATTGATGCACATTATTTCACTATTCCAAATAGAAATGCGCGTGCCATTACCGGATTAAGTATGGGTGGCCATGGAGCTTTATACATTGCCATCCGGAATAAAAATTTATTTCAGGATGCCGGAAGTATGAGTGGCGGCGTGGATCTCCGGTCTTCAGTTAAAGAGTTTGACATTGCCCGCCGAATTGGAGATTATGAAACCCATAGGGCTGAATGGGACAATCGGTCGGTAATAAATATGGTTAGCTCCTTGAAAAATAATGAGTTGAATTTGATTATCGATTGTGGTGTTTCGGATTTTTTCTATCAAATAAATGCTGCACTTCACAGGAGATTGATGGCCATGAATATCAATCACGATTACATTGAACGCCCGGGAACTCACAGCTGGGATTATTGGGCTAATTCAATTCAATATCAAATGCTGTTTTTTGATCGATGTTTCCATCAACCAAACAGGAAATAAATTAATTTTAAAACTATTTCATTGGGAACCCTGATTCAAATTTGAGTCAGGGTTTTCTCGTTTTGGTTGAACCGGCAATTAATAATGAGAGCTACTTTTTTTCATTAAAAGACGATTAGTTATGAACATAAGTTCAAAACTATTCGTACCTTTGTACCTCAAAATAATCATTTATTTTTTTAAATATAAAAAATGCCACGCCCAAAGCAAGATCGAAAAATTGTCTCACCGCCTTTAATGCAAGGATTTAAACCTTTTGGAATTCCCAGAACAGTGTTGAGCTCCGTTTCGTTGCAGTATGACGAATATGAAGCGATTCGCCTGCTAGATTATGAAGGAATGAACCAGGAGCAAGCGGCTGAAAAAATGAATGTGTCACGACCCACCCTCACAAGAATTTATGAGAATGCCCGTAAAACTGTTGCGAAAGCTTTAATAGAAGGAAAAATGATTTTAATTGAGGGTGGAAATGTTCATTTCGACAAATTTTGGTTTCGTTGTAAAAAATGCTATAAATTAATTGATGGATTGGAAAATCATACCCGATGTAAAGATTGTAAGAATTTTCAGAATGATGAATTGATGCCAATTAATATTGAAAAGTTATGAAAGTACAAATATTATCCGATAACAGGAAATTGCAGAGTATCCTTGAAAAAGAACATGGATTATGCATTTATGTTGAAACCGAAAACTATAAATGTTTACTTGATACAGGTGCTTCTGATATGTTTTTACAAAATGCCGATAACATGGAAGTTGATATTGCAGCTATTGATTATGTGTTTATTTCGCATGGACATTCCGATCATATTGGCGGGTTACAGGATTTTTTAAATATAAATTCGAAAGCCAAAATTGTTTTATCTAAAAACGTACTTACACAACGGTTTTTTTCAAACAGAAAGGGAATGCGTGAAATAAGTGGCAAAATAGATATAACGAATTTTGAAGACCGGTTTGTATTTGTCGATTCGAAAATGACTTTTGAAAACGAAATTCATGTTTTTCCATGCCAAACATGCTGTTTTCCGCAACCGAAAGCTAATAAAACCTTAATGAAAAAGGTTGAAAATGAAATTATTTCAGATGATTTTAATCATGAATTAATTATCTGTTTTGGTAGGGATGAAATGATTGTTTATTCAGGTTGTGCTCATTGCGGTGTATTGAATATATTGGACTCTGTGAAGCATACACTCGGAAAACCTGTCAGCACTTTAATTGGTGGATTTCATTTGCTGGATGGATATGAGGGTCAATATGAAACCGGGGGTGAAATCAATAAATTAGTTGAACGCTTGCAGTCAGATTTTCCCGAAACAACTTTTTATACAGGACATTGCACAGGCGAAGGCGTATATTCACAGTTAAAAATGAAATTACAGGAAAAGCTTAACTGGTTTTATACCGGATTTACTTTGTTACATCAAATGAATTAATTAGATTAATAATATTTTAAAAACAGAAAGAAAATGAAAATTGCAGTACCAACAAAAGAAAATAACCGCATCGACGATCATTTCGGACATTGTGAGTTTTACAGCATTTTTACCGTTTCGGACGAAAATGAGATTATTGAAAAACAGACACTTGAATCACCACAGGGCTGCGGTTGTAAGTCAAATATCGCATATGATCTTGCGGATATGAATGTAAAAATAATGCTTGCCGGAGGAATAGGCGAAGGAGCTATTAATAAACTTGCATCTCAAAACATTCAGGTTATTCGAAATTGTAAAGGCGATGTGAATGAGCTTGTAACTGAATATCTGGCCGGAAAACTGGTAGATGGTGGCTCAAATTGTGCGTCACATGGCCATGAAGAAGGACACGTTTGCAGTCATAACTAATAAGTGTACAAATATGATTGAACACGATTTTAAATTCAGAGTAAGCTATCCCGATACAGATAAAATGGGAACGATGCATCATGCCAATTATGTAAAATACTATGAAGCTGCCCGCTGGGAATTGTTTCGTAGTATTGGTGCGCCTTACAATTCAATCGAAGAAGCAGGAGTGATGTGTCCGGTTATAAAAATGAATTTTAAATTTATCAAAACGACCCGTTATGATGAACTTTTGACGGTAAAAACAAAATTAACTGCATTAAAAGGTGTACGTGTGTGGTTTTCTTATTACCTTTATAACGACAAAAACGAACTGATTAACGAAGCCGAAACTGAAATTGCTTTTGTGGGTACAACCAACTGGAAACCTTGCGCTCCGCCTGATTTTTTATTGAAAGCGATTGAGTTGCACAAAAACGATTCACATTAATAAGAATTAGAAATGAACGAAGTTGAGATAGAAAAGAGAACGATTCTTGCTGTTAATTACTTTGAACAAGGTTATAATTGTGCACAGTCTGTTCTTATGGCCTATTCTGATTTATACGGAATTGAAGAAGAAACAGCTGCCAAACTGGCAACTTCTTTTGGCGGTGGAATGGGACGGCTACGTGAAGTGTGCGGAGCTGTTTCGGGTATGTTTTTAGTGTTGGGATTGCATTATCCATTTACCGATACAAAAGATAAGGCAGCAAAAAATACAAACTACAAAGCCGTGCAACATACTGCATATGAATTCAAAGCAATAATGGGCTCATATATTTGTGCCGATTTATTAAAACTAAAACAAGAACCGCAAAATCCCGAATCATCGGAACGCAATGAAGCATATTATAAATCACGTCCTTGCTTGCGATGTGTTACTATTGCCGCTGAAATTGTTGGAAAGGAAATACTCTAAGTTATTTATTTTTATTATATATAGAATTTAACGCTACAAGAACTTTAAAACTAATATATTATGAATCCAACAAGAATTATTATCATTGGTGGTTCGGCGGCCGGTCCTAAAACAGCATCGAAAGCAAGGCGGATGGACGAAAATGCTGAAATTACAATTTATCAGAAAGCTTCGGATCTTTCGATGGCTTCGTGTGGTTATCCCTATTACATTGGAGGTTTTTTTGACGATCGTAATCAACTGTTGTGTTCTCCAACCGGTGTGGTACGCGATTCAAAATTCTTCTGGAATGCAAAGAAAATTAATACCAAAGTACTTACAGAAGTAACCATTCTTGACAGAAAAAATAAACGTATTGAATTTAGAGATTTACAAACGGGTGAAAGAGGAACGGCCGAATATGATAAACTGGTTATTGCAACCGGGGCTTCTCCACGGAAACCTCCGGTTCCGGGTATCGAATTAGAAGGGATTACTTCTTTACAATCTTTATCGGATGCCGATTACCTGCGTAAAGTCAGAGATGAAGGTAAAATTAAAAAAGCCGTCGTAATTGGTGGAGGTTTAATTGGAATTGAAACCGTTGAAGCGTTAAATCTGGCTGGAATTGAAATCACGCTTATTGAATTATTGCCGCAATTGCTTACCTTTCTCGACAAACATATGGCCCGGTTAGTTGAAAAATATGTTCAGACGAAAGCCAATGTCATTTTACAAAATGGTGTATCTGCCTTTTTAGGTGAAAATGGTAAATTAAAAGCTGTAAAATTACTGGATGGTACTGAAATTCCTTGTGAACTGGCAGTGGTAGCCATTGGTGTAAGCCCAAACAGCAGATTAGCGAAAGATGCAGGTTTAAAATTAGGAGAAACCGGAGGAATTGTTGTGGATGAGTTTATGCAAACCTCCGATGCCGATATTTATGCAGTAGGTGATTGTATTGAGATTCCGAATCTTATTACGGACCTGCCGGTACATGCACCTTATGGTGATTTGGCGAATTTGCAGGGGCGTGTTGTTGGTGAAAATCTTATTTCAGGTAATGTGGCTAAATTCCCCGGAACCATTCAGACGGGTATCTGTAAAGTGTTCGATTATGGTGTGGGATCTACCGGATTGTCTGAACATAACGCAATAAAGTTGGGTTATACCGATCTCGAAACAGTAGTCAATGCCAGCCTTGATAAACCCGGATTTATGCAGGGTAAATTATTAATTACCAAATTAATTGTGGATAAACTGACCGGCTTAATATTGGGTGCTCAGGTTTTAGGACCGGGTGACGTAAGTAAACAAGTGGCTATTTGGGCCATGGCTATAAAAGGAAATCTTACCGTGGATGATATGGCAACCGCCGATCTTCCTTACGCTCCACCTTATTCACTGGCCATTGATCACAGTATTGCCACGGCTCATGTGATGCAAAACAAACTGAAAGGGCTCTTTACCGGTATTTCGGCAGAAGAATTTAAAGAAAAACTGAAAGTAAAAGATCCCATGTTATTATTGGATGTCCGTAATCCCGACGAATATGAACAAATGCGCATGGGACTAGGTGAAAAACTGATTCCTCTGGGGCAACTTCGTAAGCGCTTGGATGAAATACCTGCCGATAAAAATACGGAAATAATCACCTGGTGTAAAATATCATTAAGAGGCTACGAAGCAGCACTGATTCTTCAGGCAAACGGATATACAAATGTAAAAGTGCTTGAAGGCGGAATTGTAGCCTGGCCATGGGCTAGAGAAAAGTAATTTCTATTCATCAATCTCAATAAAAGACCTCACTATGAAATTTTTTAGTGAGGTCTTTGAATATTATAATCAGATTAGTCAGTCTATAAATCTACAGGAACAATCAGTTTCAAACTAACATTTCTTCCCATATTATAAACGCCCGTTTTTCCGGTTGCATAATTCTCAGGGGCATATTTTAACCTGCTTAAATGACTCTGATAATCAATATCGGCAAGATTTGTCCCACTTACATAAAGTGAAAACAAAGTGTGCTTTTTCCACATCACATCTGTCCCTAAACCCGCGTTAAGAAGCGTATATCCATCGGTTACAGTTTCTGTATTGTAGGCCGAATAGATATTTGTTTGTTTAAAATCATGTTCGATACCGAATGAGAAATAAGCGTTGTTAAGTGCTGAACTCAGATGTTTTATGTCAATCCGAATGTCCGAAATCCATTTGGTGGCAGGAGTAAAGGGCAAATAACGGGTAGAATCGGGTTGATTTAAAAGCTGAGAATGAACATAGGATAAACTGTTCTCGAAATGCAACCAGTCCAACGGATGAGGATGAATATCTATATAAAACTCACCACCCATTAGCTGAGCATTGCCGGAATCAAATTTGTAACAAGGCAAATCACTTTGAATGGAGTCTCCTCCATTTACACTGTTTATTTTATGAGAAAATATAAAATTATTAATGGTGTTGGCAAACAAATTCAATTTTGAACTAACATGTTTGGTATTAAATCCCAGCTCATAATCCAATTGAAAGCTATTTTCCGGTTTTAAATCCGTATTTCCGATTTCATAACGGATTGTTCCTTCGTGAACACCGTTTGATGCTAATTCACTTATATTCGGAGCGCGAAACCCACGGGATAGATTCAGTTTAGTGACCCAATTATCGTTTAACTGATAAGTTGCCCCAAGGCTTCCACTAACTCCTTTAAAATCGCTCGAAAATGCTTTGAAACGTTCCGTGGCAGTTGGGTCCGAAGCGGTGGTTTTTTCTTCAGACGAATTCAGATAAAGCGCAGTGCCTGTTTCTGACCGGTTGTCAAGCCTTAATCCACCACTTACATCCAGTTTCCCGAAATTCTTTTTTGCAACAACAAATCCACCCATATCAAATAAATGATATTCCGGAACCAGAAATTCGGTTCCTAAATTCAAGGAATTCTGAGCCATTCCATTCACTCCAAATGTGACATTATAGCCTTTCATTTCAGGTAATTGGTAATGTAAATCGTAGTTAACCGTATGAAGCTGAAAATACAGCCCATACGCATTGGGATGAAGGACGTCGGCGAATTCCTGACGACGATTCTGTTGGTAACCAATCGTGGCATTCAAAATTCCATCGCCTATCAGAATATTATTATTCCAGACTGCTTTGTAATGATTTACCTGTTGGTAGGGCATTTGGTGGGTGTACGACATAAAATCATTGCGGCTTGCAAGCGCTACGCCTTCGGTTCCGTCGCTGGAAATAACCGGTTTTACAAATTGTCCCGTCAAACTATCGCGGTTTCCTTCCACAATTCCGGGTGTGAGATGATAAGTGCTTAGGGTCAAATGAGAATATCCCCACCAGTTGCTTATTCCCAATAATGCCGAAAGCGCATTTTCGCTGAATCCGGAATTGTAAACGAAACCATCACGGCTGTTTTGATAAGCATGAGCTTGTTTATTACTGTAGCGTAAATCCCAGACAAATAGTTTTTTATGACCGGCATAATCGAGAGAATAAGCCATTAATCCATTGTTGGTTTGATAATTTGCCATAACATTTAATTTCATTTTACCCTGAGGAAGTATGGGTGCCGAAAACAGACTGATGACTCCGGCCATGGCATCCGAACCGTATAGTAAGCTGGCCGGACCTTTCAGAATTTCCACTTTGTTTACTTCGTTTTCATCAATTTCAATACCATGTTCATCGCCCCACTGTTGACCTTCCTGACGCACACCGTCGTTTACTACCACGACACGGTTGTACCCCAATCCACGA
The DNA here is from genome assembly GCA_002427885.1 of Paludibacter sp. UBA6032. Taxonomy (GTDB): domain Bacteria; phylum Bacteroidota; class Bacteroidia; order Bacteroidales; family Paludibacteraceae; genus Paludibacter. The sequence continues at coordinate 55,981 of DIZI01000030.1, read as the reverse complement.
ATAACCGGTTTTGAGATGCCGCTTCCGGTGGTTATCTGCGAAACACCGGGTTGAGAACTTAAGGCGTCGATAAGATTCGTGGAAGGTCTTTGTTGTAGCTCCTTTACACTGACAACGCTAATGGGAGTCGGTGTTTTTTCTAATTTGGAAGATTGTGATTGTCCTGTAATAACAACTTCATTTATTTCTGTAACAGACTCTTCCATTGTATAATCTTTATGAGTTGTTGTAGCCAGATTGATATTTTCAATAATCATTTTGTAACCAACGGAATTGATCTGAACCAGTAATGTATGTTTTGGTAGATTTTCAATTTTGTAAAAGCCGTTCACATCTGTTACAGCTCCGGTTTTTAAATCGGGGAAATAAAGATTTACACCAATAAGTGGTTCTCCGGTTTTATCGGTTATCTTTCCCTGAAGTTCTGTTTGTGAAACTGATATTTCGTCGGCTTTTATATATGAACTCACAGCAAAGACTATGAGCAGTATCATTATTTTTTTCATTGCTTATGTTTTGTGAAATTATAAATATATGTAAAAACAAGCACTCTGTGAATATTCTCAGGAATAAACAGGGTTGCATTGATTCGGGCATACCTGCATTATCGCCGTATGTCACGATTTAAAGTGCAATAAAATATTGCATTAAACTGAAGGAGGTTTAAAATACTGGAGGTGCCCGGAGCAGGAAATGGTGTGATGCCTGACTGGCAAGACAATCAAAGGTTTGTGGAGTCTTTTGTCCGGCAAATATTGCAGGAACTTTTTCAAACTCCGCCGGTTTGTCAGCAATGAAGAAACAAAATTCGAAATTGCAAATCGGACAATTGGTATCGGAAGGGTTCGAAAGTGTTGATTGATCGGATTGAACAGGTACTCTTTCAGCCAGGTCATGATGAAAGAACAGGATATGAGCCGGTTTGACAAGAAACGTGCTGAAAAATACTGTCGATAAAAACAGTGCCAGAAATGCATGGGTTTTATTTTTCGCGATATTACTCATTATCAAATGGCTAAAAACCGGGGCTGAAAATTTGTTTGCTAATCTTAGTTTCTAAACAGTACTACTGGAAAATTGTTTTACCCAAGTTTGTTAATTTATTTTAATCAATATCATTTAGGAAATTATTGACTTTTTCAGTCATTTATATCAAACTTTTTTTTAAGAAATTTACAGGACTATTGATATTCAAGACAAAGTTAGCTAAACAATGGAATTTAAAGTGATATTTTAAAACAAAAACCGGATGATTCATGTTTATATAACAAAGCAGTTATAAAAATGAAAGGAAATTTTGATACTCTGGTAAATGAAGACCGGCCTGTAATTGTCGATTTTCATGCCGTATGGTGTGGACCCTGTAAAACGCAGTCGCCGATTTTAAAACAAGTTGCCGATGAACTGGGTGAACGTGTCCGTGTAATAAAAATTGATGTCGACCAAAACCAGACTTTAGCGAGTCGTTATCAAATTCAAAGTGTACCTACTTTGATGATTTTCAAAAACGGGAAAGTGATACATAAACAAGCCGGTGTACATTCAAAACAACAAATAATGAGTGTTCTACTGAAAGATTTATAAAACTTAGTCTTATAATTTTAAATATAAATGAGCTGTCTGATATTTTTCGAACAGCTTTTTTTATAATATTTAAAGCCTAAATTCTGGCATAATTTATGTGAGTGTTAAAGAAAAAACACAGCTATGAAAATTTATAAAGTTGCCAGTCTGATATCGGTTTTATTTTTTTCTGTTATTTTTAGTGCTTTTTCAAAAGAATCAAAGGTAAGGTGCCTGAAGGGAATCGAAATTAATAAAATTAGTCTCCGTTATGATACTTTGCTTTTAATACCGGGAAGTTCTCACAAAATCGGATTGGTAGTTTTTACCAAAGATAAAGGGATTTTACGAACTACCGGATTCTTAAAAGGCACTTTATATTGGTCAAATTTTAAAGTTGAACAGGAAGATGCAAAATATTTTCTTAGACATTTATATTTATCGAAATCATTCGATGTTTATTATATTCCTTTTAAAATCACCGTAAAATCTCAACCTGAGAAGGTCTTTTATGACACGTTGTGGCTGAATAAGGAAAAGTGGATAAAGCTTTATACTACAAATAGTTTTAAAAAAGTACCCGGTGCGAAAGTGAAATTTGGGATGGAAGTCTGTTTTGACAACAATTCAATTTTAAATTACCCGACAGCAACCAAACTAAAAAAGATAATGCCGGCTTATGAAGTGCTTGCAAAAGGTGTCAATTACAAGAATGGTGAGTTTAGCATAAGTAATAATATTTTCGATTATCCTGATCATCATCCCGGTATTCTGGTTCAATTAAACAGGGATAAAGAAATCTATGATTTTATCGAAATTGTAATGGATTACAAAGATCAGTTTTCATTATATGCTCCGGGAAACTCCGGCATGTGGGCATTCTCAGGTTCAAGTGGTTCCCCGGGGTCAACAGGTGGATCAGGTAATCCCGGTGAAGATGGAAGAAATGGTGATGATGGAGGATATGGTCATGATATCGACATATATACAGATATATATTACGATAGTATTTTAAACTGCAATCTGATTAAAGTTTATACCGAAGACTTAACATTAAATCAGTCACAGCATTTTTTGATAAATCCAAATGGCGGTTCTATGAGACTAAATGCTTCAGGAGGTAATGGTGGACATGGTGGATCTGCCGGAAACGGAGGAAACGGAGGCAGCGGCTATAAAGGAGAATTTTATTATTATGAAGTTAAAGATATTATTGTTAAAAAAGATACGGCAGGTAAAGAAATAAGAACTGAAATTACCAGACAAATACAAGGTCAGCGTCGTGGCGGTGATGGTGGTTTTGGGGGTCCGGGTGGTTATGGTGGAATGGGAGGAAATGGTGGAAACGGAGGTTATCTGGTTTTTAATTATACTCTTGCTATGAAGAATTACCTTCAGTTGTTTAAAATCGATGTAAGCGGCGGTTTTGGAGGTTCAGGTGGAAGCCGTGGAAACGGTGGAGAAGGAGGCGAAGGAGGTGAAGGAAATCCAAGAGGTAGAAAAGGTGCAAAAGGTCAGGATGGTCTGGATGGTACAAATGGATATTTCGGATTAGCCGGAAAAATAGAATATAAACAGGTCGATGCAATTCCCTGGTAAAAAATGAGCTGTTCGATATTTCGAACAGCTCATTTAATTTATTTAAAGTCTTGAATCTAATCCCGATAGCTATCGGGACTTGACTCTATTGTCTTCTACAACTGTGGTCCTGAAGGGATCAATGCTTTTGCATCGTCATTGTCACAGTATTGTTCGAAGTTTTTGATGTATTTAGCTGCCAGTGATTTTGCCTTGGTTTCCCATTCTGCAATATCAGTATACGTATCACGTGGATCAAGAATGCCTTCTTCTACTTTATTCAGGGTTTTTGGAGCAACCAGGTTTAGAATTGGAACTTTGATTGTTTCTGCTTTTTCAATTGAACCATCGATAATCGCATCGATGATCGCGCGGGTATTTTTCAACGAAATACGTTTGCCAGTACCGTTCCATCCGGTGTTTACCAGGTAAACTTTTGCTCCGTGTTCTTTTGCTTTGCCAATCAACGTTTTTGCATACATTGTTGGGTGCAAAGTCAGGAATGCTTCACCAAATGCCGGTGAAAATGAAGGAACCGGTTCGGTGATACCACGTTCTGTTCCTGCTAATTTCGATGTAAAGCCTGAAAGGAAGTGATATTGAGCTGATTTCTCGTCCAAAATTGATACCGGAGGCAATACACCGAATGCATCAGCCGACAGGTAAATAACTTTTTTAGCATGACCGGCTCTCGATGGAGAAACGATTTTATTGATAAAATAAATAGGATAAGAAACGCGTGTATTTTCTGTTTTTGAAGCGGCTGCTGTATAATCAGGAGTTCCATCTGCATTAACCGTTACGTTTTCCAGTAAAGAATCGCGGCGGATAGCTCTCCAAATGTCAGGTTCTTTGTCTTGCTCCAAATCAATAACTTTCGCATAGCAACCACCTTCGTAGTTAAATACGCCATTATCATCCCAACCATGCTCATCATCTCCAATTAAATAACGTTTTGGGTCGGCTGAAAGAGTTGTTTTACCTGTTCCGGAAAGTCCGAAGAAAATAGCTACATCTCCGTCTTTACCAACGTTGGCAGAACAGTGCATAGAAGCCACACCTCTTAATGGTAAATAGTAATTCATCAAAGCAAAAATACCTTTTTTCATTTCCCCACCGTACCAGGTACCACCAATAACCTGCATTCTGGTTGTCAGGTTGAATAAAGTGAACACTTCAGAGTTCAAACCTTGTTCTTTCCATTGCGGGTTAGATGTTTTAGAGCCGTTCAATGTTACAAAATCTGGTTCGCCGTAGTTTGCCAGTTCGTAATGAGAAGGACGGATAAACATATTGGTTACAAAATGTGCCTGCCAGGCTACTTCCATAATAAAACGCACCTTCATACGTGTATCTTCGTTCGTTCCGCAAAAAGTATCAACGACATACAATTTTGTTGCGCTCGAAAGTTGTTTTGTTACCAAATCTTTGCAATGATCGAATACTTCAGAAGTAGTCGGACGGTTAATAGTTCCATCCCACCATAAATGCTCATCGGTTATTGCATCTTTCACGAAAAATTTATCTTTAGGAGAACGTCCGGTGAATTTACCTGTATCGACTGATATTGCACCTGATGTTGTTAATACTCCTTTTTCAAAACCTTCGTTTTTGGGATCAATTTCTGCCTGGAAAAGCACTTCGTAAGATGGATTGTGAATAACTTCAAAGTTACCCGAGATACCATACTTTGATAAATCTAAATTTGCCATTTTCTTTTATTTAAATGATTCTATTTTGTTTTTACAATCTCTCTTTTTTATGTACCTTTTTAGACGCGACAAAAGTACTACTTTTTTTGTTAGTATAAAAGTTAATAAAGAAAAATTTCTTTATTCCCGTATATGTTTCGCACAAATGTAATAAATATACAATATACCTGATAGAAATCAAGCTTTTAAAAAGACGATAAATCGTTAAATTTACTGTTTCAACTATCTATATCATTTTAAAATGTCTTTTATACCTGTTTCTTCTGTTATTATGAATAAATTGTATAAAATATTTAAAGATGTATAAAAATGCAGTTGCTTTAAAAATGAGTCAATCGAATCTGTATTATTGAAATAATATACTGTAAAATTAACACGAATATGATTTTTCCGCTTAAATATACAAACAACACCCTAAATAAAATCATTTTACTCCTAATTCAAGTTTTTATTGTCAGCATTCGGAAGAAAAATTTCGTATTTTTGTAAAATCATTATTTCACTTTAAATGTATATTCGGCTTTAGTTTTAATAAATGATGGTCACCATTTGGCCAATTATAAATTCGTAAATTATATCCCATGAAAATTCTAAAATTTACAGTTGCATTGCTTCTTTTTTTCAGTACAAGCCTTATCGCAAAGAATACCCGTGAAGTTGAAAACTTCAACAATGACTGGAAATTTATTCTGGCAGACAGCACCCTGAATGCTTCAGCAAAAACGTTCGACGACAGTTCCTGGAGAAAACTTAATCTTCCACACGACTGGAGTATTGAATCCGATTTTGGAAAAGATTTTCCCGCTTCGCCCGGAGGAGGTGCCCTTCCCGGAGGCCTGGGCTGGTATCGTAAAACATTTTCGGTTGATAAATCACTTAGAAACAGAAAAGTATTTATCGAGTTCGATGGTGTGTATCGCAACAGTGAAGTCTGGATTAATGGTCACTTTCTGGGGAAACGTCCAAACGGGTATATTTCTTTTGGTTATGAGCTGACTCCATTTTTGAAATTCGGTTCAAACAATGTTATTGCCGTGAAGGTTGATAACTCGAAACAACCCAATTCACGCTGGTATTCCGGTTCGGGAATTTACCGGAATGTCCGCCTGCTTATAACCCATCCTGTTTATGTGGATCAATGGGGAACTTATGTAACTACTCCGCTTATTAACGCCGATAGCGCTGTAATATCCATTCAAACAACAGTAACGAATGCGATGAAACTTGCGCAATCGGTTGGTGTTGAACAATCGTTGTATGATGCGAATAACCAATTAGTATCCAAAATCAGCGGATCATTCATGGTGAATACCGGAAGTTCAAATAAATACTTACAAAATATAGTGGTTAAAGCTCCGCATTTATGGAATTTAGAGGATCCATATTTATATAAAATAGTTACCCGGCTTAATATTTTTGGCATTCAAACCGATGAATATGAATCGACGGTTGGAATCCGCTCGTTTACTTTTGACGTAAACAAAGGATTTTTCCTGAATGGAAAACATGTAAAGATAAACGGAGTCTGCGATCACCACGATTTGGGAGCATTGGGAGCTGCAGTTAACGAACGTGCCATACAACGCCAGTTGGAAATACTGAAAGGAATGGGTGTAAACGGTATTCGTACTTCGCACAATCCTCCGGCACCCGAATTACTCGCTCTTTGTGATCGCATGGGCTTTGTAGTTATGGATGAAGCCTTTGATATGTGGCTGAAAAAGAAGACAACTTACGATTATGCGTCCGATTTTGAGAAATGGCATAAACGTGATCTGGTAGATCAAATTACCCGTGACCGCAATCATCCTTCGGTATTTATCTGGAGTATTGGTAATGAAGTGGGTGAACAATGGGGTGATACTCCGGCTGAAGACGTAGATTTACAGCAAGCCAATATTGCGTTGAATAATAAAAAAGTAAATATAACCGATGATGTAAAACTTGGGAAACTGGGCAAAAATGCCTTATTAACCCGGCATCTGGTTGATATAACAAAATCAGTAGACCCCACGCGACCGGTAACTGCAGCGTGCAACGGAACCGATGATAAAAACCCCTTGTTTCAATCGGGGGCGTTGGATCTGATCGGATTTAATTATCATGAAGCTGAATATGCAGGTATTACCAAACGTTATCCGACTACTCCTTTTATTGTTACCGAATCGGTTTCGTCGCTTCAGACACGAGGATATTACGTGAATCCTTCCGACAGTATTATTGTAGCTCCAAAACGCTGGGATGTTCCTTATAGCAATCCAACACAACAATGTTCTGCTTACGATAACAGTCGGGCTCCCTGGGGTTCAACGCACGAAAATAATTTGAAAATTGTTGATAAATACGATCATATTGCCGGACAATTTATCTGGACGGGATTTGATTACCTGGGCGAACCGACACCTTACTGGTGGCCATCGCGCAGTTCATTCTTTGGAATAATCGATTTAGCCGGTTTCCCAAAAGACGTTTATTATTTATATCAAAGTGAATGGACCGACAAAGATGTTTTGCATATTTTCCCGCATTGGAACTGGAAAGTGGGCGATACCATTGATGTGTGGGCTTACTTCAATCATGCCGACGAAGTGGAATTATATCTGAATGGCGTATCGCTTGGGAAACGAAGCAAACAGGGCGATGCCATGCATGTCATGTGGCGGGTTCCTTATACTCCCGGAACATTGAAGGCAGTTTCACGTAAAGATGGAAAAGAAGTTTTGACCCGTGAAATTAAAACCGCCGGCGAGCCGGTAAGTATTCGTCTGACTGCCGATCGTCAAACTATAAAAGCGGATGGAGAAGATCTATCCTTTGTAACAGTTGAATTGCTGGATAAAGATGGAAATGCTTCACCGCTAGCCAATCAATTGGTAAAATTCACTGTTGAAGGAAATGGTTTTATTGCCGGAACCGATAATGGCGATCAGAACGATCATGTATCGCTTAAAAAACCGGAACGTCATCTGTTTTACGGTAAATGCCTGGCCATTGTACAAAATAACGGAAAAGCAGGAAACATTGTTCTGAAAGGGTCTGTAGAAGGATTGCCAACACAACAAGTTGAAATTACCTGTAAATGAATAAATCCTTAATTGATTTCATGTAATGCAGGAAACCTGCAAAATAAAATCCCCTGACAAGTTTTAAACAGTCAGGGGATTCTTCACTAAAAAACTAACATCTATTCTTGAGAAAACTAATCTTAATTAATTTACAAGCCTGTTGCTCCCTGTATCAACGCATCCAATGCTTGCTGATCGGATACTGTATAATTATTTCTGTTGATTAATCCACCGGTATCCCGGAAAAATGCGAACATTCCATTTGCTATCGCTTGTTTTGAAACATATTTAAAGTAATATGCCCTGGATGCTAAATGAAGTTTCAATGCATCACCGGTTAAATTAGTACGTTGCATAGCTCCAAATTCACCGATAACAACAGGTATGCCTTTATCGGTAGACTGTTTCTTTTTCAAAACACTAAAGATTCATTCCGGATTTTAAAAAGTTGAGGCTGACTGCGTCCGTGTAATCGGAACAATCAGCCTCATTCACTAATAATCCACTAATACTATTAATTAATGAGAATCGTAATAATCCTTAGAAATATAGTTGTATATAGTCCAGGCACCAGCACCTGTTACCGCCTGAACTTGCATATGGTCGGCAGTAATCGATTGGATTGTCATTTTTGCGTTCCAATTAAGAACACCTTGTGCTTTGTCATGTATAAATTGTGCCCCATAGGTTATTATCTGATTTGTATTTGGGAACAACATAAATTTACCGGTTCCAGATAAATCCGGGAACATTTTATTGTCACATTTGAAATTAGCATTGCCTATTAAATCAAAAGTCATGGTGCCATAATCACCCTTTGAAACTCCAGCCCAACCTATGTCTGCAAAAGAAGGATCCCATTCCCAACCTGTACCACCAAAATAAATTGGACTAGTGAAATACTTGCTTACTCCGTTAGCATCCAGATCAAGAACCCAGGTTTTTGATTTTCCAATTCCACCGGTAAGATCAGTCCACATTTGCCCGCTTACATACGCTGCATCAATGGTTGTAACTTCGAAAGCATAAGGTTCGGCAGTAACAATTCCACCGGGAGTTTCCACACTGTACATAATAGTATCTTTTCCGGGAAATGGAATAACAATCGTATCATTCAATTTAACGGATGTTCCTACGGGCGTTACCCAGAATGGCTGCGCATTGGGGGTTTCACTCTTCAGTATAAATTTATTTGGATTTGTAGCATCCACTGTCACCGAGAATTTCACTGCACTTTTATCCAATGGTGCTTTTAATTGATATTCATCAGGTGTACACGCAAAAAATACAATTGTCACCAACGACAATATTGAAAATAATTTAAATATTTTGTTCATAATAATTATCATTTAAAGTTTATTTTACCAACCTGAATTTTGTTTCAATACTCCACCCGAAAGTGTTATTTGAGTATCGGGAATCTGCATAAAGCCTCTGGTGGCTTTGATTTTATTTATATCATAAGTAACATGGTCGTCTACGCCAGCACTCTTAACGGTCTGGGCACAAGCCGCAATTGTATTAGCGGCATTATCTATCCCCGTACGCAATAAATCCCAATAACGGATACCTTCAAATGCGAACTCAAAACGACGCTCTGTTTGGATATCACTCAGGGAAACGGATGCTACAGCAGGTAAACCGGCACGTGTATGAACTTTATTGAAATAGGCAACTGCATTAGGAGAACCAAGTTCAGCAGCCATTAAAAGGACATCAGCATAGCGGATTTGTACATAATCCTGACCCTGTGATTGTTGGAAATCTTTTGTCCCGCCTGTGTCTGAAGTTCCATCAGGTAAAGCTGTTGGACTGTATTTCTTTACCGTATAACCCGTGTATTCACGTTGATCAGGTATATTAAAAAAGCTTTCGATGGTTTTACCATCTTTATCTTTTTCATTAGCAAGATCAATCACAGAAGCTGTTCTGCGTTTGTCACCTGAAACAAATGCATTTACAAATTGAGGATTAACCGTACATGCACCCCAACCTTTTCCATAAGGTGAGAAGTTTGTATTACGCATACCCATCATTACAATGGAGCCGTTTCCATCTGACATGCCATTATAATCTGATGTACTGTTGAATTTTTCAGCAAATACAACTTCTTTGTTTCCTTTACCTGCAAAACCTGATTTATTCAATGTATTGGTAGAATCCACCCGAATATAACTTGAGGCCGGCCATTGTGATTTATAAGGTATAGTATCGAATTCATTGCTGGTAATAACATCTTCAAGTCCATCCAATACATTTTGCTTTGTTACCCCAAGGTCGTCTTTAGCGTAGTAACCTGTATAGAACAAATATACCCGGGCTAATAATGCCTCAGCTGCATAGCGTGTAACACGTCCGTCGTTTGTTGCTGCCTGAGCTTTCGGATAAGCATCAGCCGGAATATTTTTTGCGGCAAAACTCAAGTCGCTTACAATCAGTTTATATACATCCGTAGGATCAGCCTGAGGAACAACTGCTGTTGTTGGTTCTGTCAATAAAGGAATATTTTCAAACATGCGTACAAGATCAAAGTACATAATTGCACGTAAAAAACGTGTTTCTCCTTCGATTCGATTTTTAGTAATTGTATTTACCGAATCTTTAGAAGATTTCCATGTTGCAATAGTTGGAAGTTTTTGCAACAAATTATTGCAACGGAAAATACCTTTATAATATTTACCCCAGGTATCATTGAAAACATTGTTATCTGACGTCGACTGGCTTTTATCTAACCGGTCGATCATTTGATAACCCCTGCCATCATTAGCTCCTGTACCACCAAAACATTCGTCGGATGCAACTTCAGATTCCAAATAAATAGGAAATCCGGTGCCTGTAAGTTGATATCCATCGTAACATCCCACCAGTGCCATTTCGGCATCGGCTTCCGTTTTATAAAAGTTCTCATCAAGAAGGCTTGTTTTCGGTACTGAATTCAGAAAACTATCTGAACATGACGAAAAAAGACCGAGGGTCAATACCCCTGCTATCAGTATATTTAATTTGAATCTCTTCATAATAATGTGTATTTAAAAGTATTTAAAATTTAAGATTAACTCCTACCAGTACAGTTCTCGGACGTGGATAATATCCTAAATCAACTCCGGAAACCCAGCTGTCTACACCATATCCAATTTCCGGATCCATTCCATTGTACTTGGTGAATGTGAACGCATTCTGTACTGAACCATATATACGGCACTGGCTGATTGCTTTCATATGAACGAGTTTGGCAAAGTCGTAACCAAGGCTAATATTGCTGATACGTAAATAATCTCCTGCATGAAGATAAAGATCTGAGAACACCCAGTTAATGTTATTAACTGTCACACGTGGAATACGGTTTGATGTTCCTTCACCTGTCCAACGGTTCAGAATCTCTGTTGTATAGTTCGATTGTCCACCATTCTGTCCATAAGCCTGAACAATTTTGTTGCCAAATGCACCGGCAGCATTTACACTAAAATCAAAGTTTTTGTACTCAAAGCCCATTGTTAAACCTCCGGTAAATGTAGGTCTACCATTGCCTAAATCAACTTTATCTTTGGTATCAATAACACCATCATGATTCTGATCAACGTATTTCACATCACCCGGTTGTACTTCTGACTGTAAAATTCCTTTTCCACCAGCTTTCCATGAAGCAATATCAGCTTCGCTTTGAAAAAGTCCATCGGTTTGGTATCCCCAGAAATATCCAAGAGAATGTCCGTTTTCAGCACGATAGAATTCCTCTGAGTTGGCGTACAACATATTGGTTTGTCCGTGAATAATACCATCTACGGTTGGAATCTCACCTACAACATTTTTATTATAAGCACCATTTACTCCAATATTGTACTTGAAATCACCGATATTGTCATTCCATGTTAATGACAATTCAATACCTGTGTTTTTTACATTACCACCATTAATCAACCAGCTATCAAATCCGGAAGTTACATTAAGAGGACTTTGCACCAACCAGTCTTTGCTGGTTTTAATATAGAAATCTCCGGTTAAAGATAAACGGTTTTTCAAGAAACGGGCATCAACCCCGATATTTGTTTGTTCGGAAGCCTCCCATTTCAAGTCTTTATTAGGCATTTCTCTCTGATAAGCACCGGCTGTATTCACTCCTGAATTTCCAAAATCGTAAAATGCTGCCGGATTGCTACCACTTACAGCTGTTGAAGTGCTGATAAGAGCTGCATATTTATAATCGCCAATATCCTGATTACCTACTTGTCCCCAGCTTGCGCGTAACTTCAACTGATCGAGCCAGTCGGTTGTAGAAGCCATAAACGACTCATTGCTAATTGTCCAACCGGCAGATACAGATGGGAAGTATCCCCAACGATGACCTGAAGCAAATTTTGAAGATCCATCTGCTCTTACTGTTGCGTTCAACAGATATTTTTCCTTATAGTTGTAACCCAATCTTCCGAAATATGAAAGGCGGCTATAATCTGCAGACGGAGCACCTCCTAAAGTACGTGTCTCGATAACTGTTTTGCCATCCGTATCAAGATGAGCTTTTCCAGTCGTATTATCTAAATAGGCATGATTAAAATCATCCATTTGTGGCACCAGATTCCAGTTGCTTGCAGACATACCTACACCCTGGTATTTTACGGCTTCAGTACCTATTAAAGCATTGAAAGCATGATCTTCGTTTATATTAAAATCATAACTTGCAGTATTTGACCATGTTAGGGTGCTGCCACTGCTCATTCTCTGGGTAACAGTTTCGTGGTCTTTATTGTAAGAATAAACTGAGAATTGATATATCGGGCTAAAATCATGGTAGTTTGAACCATAATAGTTAATTCCAAGTGTTGATCTAATTTTCAGGTTCTTAATCGGTTGAAGTACTGCATAAACATCACCTAAAAGTTTTTGATTTGAAGTCAGATTATTTGTATTTGTCATCATTGCACCATAAGGATTACCTTCTGTCTTATTCCATAAAGAATTGCTTGTGTCGTTATAAGGACTATTATACATATTATTGTCGCTATATACAGGTGCTAGTGGAGACGTGCCGAAAGCACCACGTAATGTATTACCCCACTGATTTCCTACAGCAATACCCACAGTATTGATATAATTGAAATTTAAGTGCTGACCAACAACAAGTACATTTTTATATAATTTATGTTCAGTATTCACACGGGCACCATAACGTTCGTAGTTAGACACAGACGAACCACCAATGATACCTTCCTGTGAATTGTAACTTAATGACATGGCATAAGTTGAAGTTTCGGAGCCGCCTGTAATATTCAGGGAGTAATTTTGAGTTTTAGCATCCTTTTTAATCATTTGCCCGATCCAGTCGGTATCTGCAAAGTCCTTTGAACCCTTTGAAGCCCAGTTAAATGGTGAAAGCCCAGAGTTAATCTGCTGTTCATCCATAATCATTTTATATTCCTGTGCGTTCAATAAAGGCACTTGACGTTCAACATTTTGAACTCCGAAATATGCGTCAAATGATACCTGACTTTTACCTTTAGTTCCTTGTTTAGTTGTTACCAGGATAACTCCATTGGCAGCCTGTGAACCATAAATAGCTGCAGAAGCAGCATCTTTTAATACATCAATCGATTGAATATCAGATGCATTTAACGTTGTAATATCTCCTTCAATTCCATCTATAATGTATAATGGCCCTGAATTCCCTGTTGTTCCCAAACCACGGATAGTCACTTTCATGTCAGATCCTGGCTGTCCGGAAGTTGATGAAATACTTACACCCGGAGTTTTACCTTGCAAAGCTTGCAAAGGGTTGGTCGTATTCATTTTAGCTAATTCATCCCCCTTTATTTGTAGAGTTGCACCGGTATTCAGCTTCTTCTTTTGAACCCCATAACCCACAACTACTACTTCATCCAGAAGCTTGGTGTCTTCTTGTAAACGGACACTCATTTTAGCTCCTGTCACTTTTTGTTCCTGAGCTAAATAACCAATGTACGAAAACAGCAGGGTTTCACCTGTTTTAGCATCAATAGTAAATGCACCATTGAAATCTGTAATTGTTCCTTCTGTAGTTCCTTTAATCGAAACGCTAACGCCAATAAGTGGCTCGCCATCTTTATCCGATAATACGATTCCGGAAACTTTTCCATCTGTTTTTTGTGCAGTGGCTAGTCCAAATGAACATACCATCAACACGAGGATTACGTACTTGTTCATTAGGTTATGCGTTACCCGTCGAACAGTTTGAATCATCTGTTTTTCATTCATAATTCTTGTTAATTTAAAGTTAGTTGTTTTGTTAATTGTAAATATATAAAGTTCGAAGAAAACGACTCCTTACTTTAGATATTGTCGTTAAGCCAAATTAGTTTAGCTTTATGCTGGCATTTATTCCTGTGTATTTTACTGACTTAAAATCTTTTGAAGTTGCATCGATTCCAACAGGATGGTTTAAGTCTACGAGTATAATGTTGATGTTACGTTCTTTAATCATTCCGTTGAAACTTCCTTTTATGCTGCCTATGCTCACTGTTTTGGTTGAATCATTGTATGAAAACTCAATAGTTGAAAAAGCTCCTTTTTCGTAATTATAATTCAGATTTTCATCTTCATACAAACTGAATGTTCCGTTTTTACCACCATAAACATAAATCGTCAAATCGGTTTGAGGCTGAGCTGTATTCTGAATCACAGCTCCCATGGGTAAAATACTTCCTGCGGCAACATATATCGGCATTCGATCATAAGGTGCATTAACAGTCAGTTTTTGACCTCCGGATGTGAACTCACCATCATATAAATTATACCAACCTGCATCGTTGGGGAAATAAACTTCACGATTTCGGGCTTTGTATTTATAAACCGGACAAATCATCAGGTTTTTACCAAACATATATTGATCTCCGATATTCATAACGTTTTTATCATTTTCAAAATCCATTAGCAATGGGCGCATGATGGTGAAATCGTTGAAGAAACATTCTCCTGCTAAAGAATAAATATAGGGCATCAATCTGTAGCGAAGTTGTGTATAATACAACATGGATTTGTAAGCAGGATGAGTTTCGGGGGCAATATTCCAAAGTTCCCGGTAAGGTGGTTGTCCGTGTGAGCGAAATAAGGGAACAAAAGCTCCAAACTGATTCCAACGGACATTTAATTCACGCCATTCGTTCAGGTCCTCCGATCCTTCTTTGGCTTTTTCGTAACGTTTTTCGACGCAGAAACCACCATCATCCATTGTCCAGTAAGGATTCCCTGAAATAGAAAAATTCAATCCGGCCGAAATCTGTGCTTTCATATCTTCCCAACGTGTTCCGATATCTCCACTCCAAATAGCAGCTCCATATTTTTGAGAACCGGCAAAGCCCGAACGGGTTAATATGAAAACCCGGTCATTAGGATTTGTTTTTCGTTGACCTTCGTAAATGCCTTTTGCATTCATCAATCCATAAGCATTGAAGAATTCGGTGGAAGAACCTAAAGCTGTAGGGTTCATCAGTTTTTTGCGGTAAGCCATGCTGGCATTCGAGTTGATGTCCGGTTCGGAAGCATCCATCCACCACGCATCAAAATGCTTGTTATAAAGTTTTTCATTCATTTGTTTCCAGAATAAATCACGGGCTCCCTGACTGTATGCATCGTAAAATGAGCCGATATAACCATCTCCAATCCAATCCTTAATACTATCTTTTACAGCCTGTTTATACATCCAGCCTTTATCGGCAAATTCTTTATAATGTTCGGTATTGATGTAAAACTTCGGCCACACAGAAATCATGATATGTGCGTTTGAATCATGCACCTCTTTTACCATGGCATCAGGGTTTGGAAAACGCGAGGAATCAAATTCGTGACTACCCCAGGCATCTTGTTTCCAATACGACCAATCCTGAACGATATTATCGATCGGAATCTGACGGCGACGGAATTCGCGCAAGGTAGAAAGTAATTCCTTCTGGGTTTTATATCGTTCCCGGCTTTGCCAGAAACCCATGGCCCATTTAGGCATAACCTGCGCCTTACCCGTTACAATACGATAGCCGCTTATAACTTCGTCCGGATTATTTCCGCGGATAAAATAATAATCGAGCTGTTTTCCCATTTCGGACCAGAAAGAAAGTTTTGCTTGTTCTGCAGGTGCAACGGGGCTGAGTGCTTTTAACCCGATATAAGAAACGCCCCCATCGGGTAACCATTCCACCCGGAGTTTGTGTTTTTTGCCGGCTTGCAGATTAGCCGTGAATTTATAGCTGTTCGGATTCCACGCGGTGCGCCAGCGTTCGGCTACAACTAAACTGTCGTCCAGAAATACTTTGGTGTAGCCTGCATAATAAAGAATAAAGTGGAAGAGTCCGCTTTCGTGCGGTTGAATTTCGCCTTCCCAACTAATGGCGGCATTATTGAAAGGGAAGTCTTTAGGGAAGTTTGTTACTGTTTCTAGGTTTTCGTAATCAATTGTTTTTTCAGTTCGTTCCACAAAGACGTTTTTAGGATCTTTATTAATCATATAAGTAGCGGTTAATCCGCCTTCTTTCCCGTTTTTATCGAATAAACTGAATTGATCCAGGTTTGAATATTCCCGTGGATCGCCAAAACGAGTGAGTGAATAATTGTCCCAAAGTATCCCGTAATTTTTATTGGAAACAATAAAAGGAACCGAAACTTTTGTGTTGTACTGATACAACACTTCATTTTTCCCTTTGTAATTAAATTCGTCGGATTGATGTTGCCCCAGACCGTAAAATGCCTCATCGGCAGGAGATTCGAAAATTTGTCGGAAAGTGTAACCTGAATGGCCATCGACTTCAATCGGACTAAAGGTTTTCCCTCCGCCTTTTTGTTCCTGCAGAATTATATTTCCTTTCAAGTCTGTAAATTTGATTTCGCCTGTTTTTGTTGAAACAAAGACTTTCGTGGTGGCGGTACTCAGGATAACAGTATCACCCTTTTGAACGACATCCCAGCCGTCTTTTTTTGTCTCGGTATAAGCTGCAATTAAACTTTGTTCTTTGGAAAGTATAGCGGTTGGAGAAGCGATAACATGAATAATATCATCGTTAATAATTTGTAACCGGATAGATTTTACAGATTCGGGCGAAGCTTGTTTCAATGAAATAAAAATTCCATCCGGAGTTTTTTGATAAGCAGCCATGTTGCATCCGGCAAAAGAAGCACCACAGATTAACAACACAATCAATTTTAATCTCATCATGATTTTGGGCAATAGTATATAGTTGATAATAAATTTATCCTTTAAGGTTTAGCAAATATACTGACATATATCGGTATGAATTGGGAAGGATGTTATTATCGGTGGTTGTATTTGATAACCGATGGGGGTAAAATGTTTTCTGAATGGGAGCTGTTTGATAACAAGGCCTATTATCTTGTCGTAAGACACAATTATTTCATACATTTGTACATCGAAATGTAATGTAAATCAACTTTATGAAAAATCACATATTGGCTTTTGTGCTTTGCTTATCCCTGGGAGCATTTGCCGAAACATATAATTTTGCCCGTCTGGATAATACAAATGGTTTGTCCAATAATCAGATCGAGTGTATATACAAAGATAGTCGGGGGTTTATGTGGATTGGGACTAATTACGGTCTTAATCGATATGATGGATATAATGTAAAAGTATATAAGTCAATAAGAAATGACAGTACAAGCATGATTTACAATGCTATTTTACGAATCCAGGAGGATGTAAATGGTAATCTTTGGATTACAGGAAATCCGAGGTATATGGTTTATGATGTACTAACTGAAAAATTTAACCGTGATGTGAGTTTTTTTCTTTCTCCTCTGGGAATTTATTTTACTCCTACTATTGTTGAAATTGACAATCAGAAAAATTATTATTTATATCATGCCAATGACGGAATCTATAAGTTTGATGTTTCTTCAATAAAACTTTCTCATTATAGGCAATCGGCCGATGCAAACACATTAAGTCAGGGGGTAATTATCAGCATGAAATCCGAACATGGTTTTTTGTGGGTCCTTTTCCAATCCGGCTTATTGGAGCGCTTGAATGAAAAAACAAATAGGATTGATTTCAGGAATTATTATGTACAACAAAACCAATTGGGTGCAACGATACAGAAGAATCTTTTTATTGACTCATCCGGGTCTCCGTGGGTATATCCCGGAATCGGAGATAAAGGGATTTTGAGTTTTGATATTAAGAAATCGGAATGGATTTTCTTTGGTAATGATAAAAGCGACTTTAGGAGTTCTTCTGATATGTTTATTACATCAAACTTTGTCAGAGCCATTGCACAGGATTCTAAAAAAAGAATTTGGATTGCAACCGATCATGGAGGTGTAAATATTTTTGATAAGGGAACAAGAAAAATAACTGTTCTTCGTAATGACCCAATGAATCCTAATTCACTAAGTCAGAATTCAGCCATCAGTTTGTATTACGATAATAATGGTATCATGTGGGTTGGAACGTATAAAAATGGCCTGTCTTATTATCATCCCGATCTGTTTAAATTTGAAAAATCACCTTTATTTTTTTATCATAATCCGGATCTGGAAAATAAGGATTGCAATACCTTATATGAGGACCGGAAAGGAAATTTGTGGATTGGAACCAATGGGAGCGGAGTATTAAAATGGAATTTTAATACACGGAAATTTCAATTGTACCGGAATCAGAAAGGGAATCCGACAAGTATTTCGTCTGATATTATTATTTCAATGGTGGAAGATAAAGCCGGAACCATGTGGTTTGGTAGTTTTCTGGGAGGTTTGAATCAGTTGGCTGGAGACCGGTTCAAACATTTTCAACCCGATGTCAACAATCCGAATTCCTTATCCAACAAAAGTATTTACGGCCTGGTGGAGGACCGAAAGCAAAATTTGTGGATTGGGACGTTGGGAGGAGGTGTTGATGAACTGGATGTAACACGGACAAAATTTCGTCGTCATGATATCGGTAATGTCCCTAAAATGACTTCGAATTTTATTTTATCCATGTATAGCAAAGATTCGGCGATGGTGTACTTAAGTACTTCGTCCGGAATTGATAAAGTGAATACCCTGAATAACACAATTACGCCTGTTTTTAAAGGCGTTTCGCAGCAAAATAAACTGTCCGATTTAATTGTTTACAATACTTTAATTGACAGGCGAAATCTTCTGTGGATAGCAACTGACAATGGCATCAATATTTACAATCTGAAGAATAAATCCATTGATTATATTAATAAATCAAACGGCTTAATCAGCGATCAGGTTGTATCATTAATTGAAGATAACAGTGGAAATATTTGGGCAGGCACCCGTAACGGTTTGGCCTGTATATACTGTAATATTAATCCGTCAACTAAAAAACTTGAATACAATGTTGTCACTTTCGATGAAAACGATGGTTTACTGAGTTCTATATTCAATCAGAATGCTGTATTTAAAAACAAACAGGGAAAGATTTATATTGGT
Organism: Paludibacter sp. UBA6032; assembly: GCA_002427885.1. Classification (GTDB taxonomy): domain Bacteria; phylum Bacteroidota; class Bacteroidia; order Bacteroidales; family Paludibacteraceae; genus Paludibacter. Next base: position 36,648 of record DIZI01000030.1, on the reverse strand, counting down.
TGTACAAATGGTTATACGGTTTTTGACCCTCAAACGATTCATTTTAACAAAATTGTTCCTAAGCCGCATTTCACCGGATTTTTTATCGGTAACGACGAGCTAGAACCCGGGCAAAAAATAAAGGGACGGGTTATTCTTAATTCTTCCATTGTAAACAAGAATAAAATTGAATTGAAATACAATGAAAAGAACTTTACCGTCAATTTCTCATCATTAAGTTATATACATCCCGAAAAAAATCGTTACCGGTATAAACTCAAAGGTTTTGACGAAGACTGGATTGAATCGAAAACCGGATCGGCCAGCTATAATAATTTGAATCAGGGGACCTATCAATTAATTGTTTACGCCAGTAATAATGATAATGTATGGTGCGTACAACCTTTAATACTAGAAATTGTTATCCGTCCCCCGTTTTGGTTTTCATGGTGGGCATTTGTCCTCTATTTTTTTATGGGTATGCTTTTACTTTGGCTTATCGTTGATTTTAACCTAAAGAAACAAAAACGTGAATTTGAAAATGCTCAACGCATACGCGAAGCCAAACAATTGCACGAAATTGATGAAATGAAATTCCATTTCTTTACCAACATAAGTCATGAATTTCGTACTCCATTGACACTGATTATCAGCCCTGTGGAGAAGTTGTTGCAAAATTCAAAATCAGAAGATGAAAAATCATTACTTGGCATCATTCATCGGAATGCAAATGGTTTATTGGAACTGGTCAATCAGTTGCTTGATTTCAGAAAACTGGATGTACAAAAAGACAGTTTGAATATTTCAATAGGTGATGTGGTCGCATTCATTAAAGATATCTGTTATTCATTTACCGAATTGGCAAACAAGAAAACCATCAGATTCTCTTTTTCAACCTCGATATCAGAACTTCGAATGGAGTTTGATTCTGAAAAAATGAAAAAGATTGTCTTTAATCTGCTTTCAAATGCGTTTAAATTTACGCCTAACGGAGGTAAAATTGATGTAACCCTTAGCTTGATTCAGCAGCTTAGCGATGATGATAAATTATTAAAAATATCAATTTCAGATAGTGGAATCGGGATTCCTGCCAAAGATCTGGATCGCATTTTTGAACGTTTTTATCGGGTGGAAAGCAGAGAAAACGGACATCAAACCGGTACCGGTGTCGGACTTCATATTGTAAGTGAATATGTGAAACTACATCAGGGAGATATAGGTGTTGAAAGTGTTGAAGGAAAAGGATCAACATTCACTTTTATGATTCCCGCAAAATTACAGATTCACAAAGAAATGATTGCTGAACATTTGCAAAACGAAGAATTTACAGATGTTCTCACTCCGGAAGAAGAAATAATTGAAGAGGAATACCACGGCAAAATGCCACTCATGTTAGTGGTTGATGATAACGAAGACTTTCGGAATTTTATTTCAGCGTTGTTTACAGAAACATACAGAATTTTGAAAGCAGGAGATGGAGAAGAAGCTTTAAAAATAATTCTTGACAAAATGCCCGACTTAATTATCTGCGATGTTATGATGCCTAAAATGGATGGTTTTGAATTGTGCCGTTTGGTAAAACAGGATATCCGGATTTCGCATATTCCGATTATTTTGCTTACTGCAAAAGCTGGAGATGAGAACAAGTACAAAGGGCTCGAAGCCGGTGCGGAAGATTATATTGCCAAACCCTTTAACATGGAAATGCTTTCTCTGAAAGTTTCCCGCATTATTGAACGTCAGAAAAAGACCCGTGATCAGTTTAAACACAAGGTGGACATTACGACCAGTGAGGTTCAAATAACATCATTGGATGAAAAGTTTGTCAGGAAAGCAGTAGCACTGGTGGAAGCAAACATTTCAAGCAGTGATTTTTTAGTGGAGGACTTATGCAGGGAGATGGGCATGAGCCGTGTTTATTTTTATAAAAAAATTCTTTCACTTACCGACAAGACACCTTCAGAATTTATTCGATTCATACGCTTGAAACGGGCTGCCGATTTACTGGAGAAAAGCCAGATGTTTGTCAATGAAGTGGCTTTTCAGGTTGGGTTTAACGATCCTAAGTATTTTCGTAAGTATTTTAAAACAGAATTTGGTATCAGTCCGAACGATTATAAGAAGAAATTTCTGAACTGACAATTCTTTCTGTTATTGGTTCGATGACTTTTAGTCATCGAACCAATAACAGTTCTAATTCAAAATTTTGGCTACTTGTGTTCCCGAATCTGACATTACTTTTACAATTAATACAGGTTCTTTTTCAGGCAGCTGATAATTGAATTCCTGATTTTGAATGTTGTTGTTTTGATAAACTAAACCTCCTAAAACACTATAAACGGATACTGAATGGATTGTTTCGGAAGAATTAATCATCAACATTCCGTTGGCACGGTAAATTTTTGCAAGCTGAATCTGAGGATTCAACACCTCTGTTGTTCCCTGATTATATTTTACGGTTGATATATCCGGTTGTTGAACATTAGCAAGCCCACCACCAATATAAAAGCCTAAGTGTGGCGGTTGGTTATATGCCGCGTTTTGCCAGGCTATTGCCAATCGGTAAACCGGATCATGCATTAACGAAAATAATCGGTTGGCAGTTGGAGTTGTAGTGGTATAAATCCGTATTTTATTTGAATCGGATGTATCCCACAAAAGGACTTCCTCACGCCAGTCGCCAAGGATATCTGCACTTAAATTTGGAGTTGCTTTGGTACTGTTACATGAAGAAACGCCACTCGCCGACAACAAAGTAGTTGTTCCGCTACCCGTCCATTTAGTAATTTTTGTTCCATCAAGTAATTCATCCTGCAAGTCGCCATCCCAGTAAACGCGAAAGTTCGTCGACGGTTTGGACGTGGAAATCTGCACTCCTTTGCAGGAATAAGTTCCGCTGCTCAACGAGCTCCACATTTCAAAACCGGAATAGCGTGAATCAATATCCCCTGCCATTCCGCGACCATTATCTCCGGCAACATTTCCTCCCCAAATAATTGCACCGGTTGCTGCATCGTGCATTTCCCAACGATAAGCAGAAGCTGCATCTTCGTGAACATCCCATACTTCCAGTCCGGGACGGTCAGGATCTAAATCCGAAACGTGCATGGCATCGCCATGCCCCAGTCCTGTACGGTAAAGAACCGTTCCATTGTCATCAAAGGCACACGAAGCATAAATGATTTCATCTTTTCCATCGTTGTCGACATCAGCTACACTCAAATTATGATTTCCCTGACCGGCAGCACTTAATCCGGATGAAGAAGCAGAATCGTACATCCAGTTCTGAACAAGTTTTTTATCCTGAACATTGTATGATACCAGCGTTGTTCGGGCATAATAACCACGACACATTACCGCGCTTGGATGGACGCCATCCAGATAAGCAACACAGGCCAGGAAACGGTCGGAACGATTTCCATAACTGTCACCCCACGACGAAAGAGATCCGCGTGGCGGATTGTATGCAATTGTATTTAGTTCAGCTCCGGTTTTTCCTTCGAATAAAGTCAGATATTCGGGTCCATTTAGTACTGTTCCAAGCATTTTGGAACCTGTAATCTGTGTTGTATCTAAACTTCTGTAATCAGCATCAGGATTATCGCTATTCATAATTACATTTTTCCCTGTACCGTCGATAGTTCCCGGTGCGGTTTTACAAATCACTTCAGCCAAACCATCTCCATCAAAATCGTACACCAGAAACTGTGTGTAATGTGCTCCGGCGCGAATGTTTTTTCCCAAATCAATCCGCCACAGGAAAGTTCCATCCAGTTTATAGGCATCAATATATACATTGCCGGTTATTCCATAATATGAATTATCCTGCGAATTGGAAGGATCCCATTTTACAATAATCTCGTATTCACCGTCACCATCAACGTCTCCAACACTGCAATCGTTTGGAGAATAACCATACGGTTGACCGTTTGGGAAACTACCTGAAGCGGCTTTTCCGGTACTTCCGTATTTATTTGGTCCGGTGATTCCTCTTGCCGGACGGTTTAGTTGAATGGTTTTGTATTGTTGAGCCCACGGACTAACCGTTTTAACCCTGCTTGTGTCCTCAACTCCGTTCAAAACGGGAAGTACTTTATAAATGCTTGTAATTGTCCCGCTTGCGTCTGAGTAGTTTGTTGAAGTGGTAATCGGTGAGGAATTGACTAATGTATTATTCCTATAAATATTAAAGCCGGTTGCTGCATTATCGGTTCCCAGGAACCGCCAGCTAAGATAAACACCTGAACTGATTTTTACAGCCACCAATCCGCGGTCGAGGTATTCCATTTGTCTGGTAATGGCGTTCAGTTTAGAAAAAGAGAGAGAAAATAAAATAGAAAATGAAAGCAGGAGCGTAATTTTCTTCATGTGTATTAAAAATGATTAATGTACTATATATATTCAAGGTTATGAATAGAGGACAAAAATAAGGATTTTCCATCGCTTACACGCTGGTTTTTTTGATGGGAAAGATCATTATTTTGCTATTCCTTCACTCTAATTAAATAAATTTCAGGATTTATGTCTTATAAACAGGCTCTTTATATTTATCGGAGAATTTTTCAATCATTCAATAGGAGAGTATTCGTATAATTACATTTCACCCCCATATTAGAAACATTTCAAACGAAGAAAGTGGAAATAACACCTGAATATGATACATTTCAATTGGGTTCCTATTTAAAATATACGTATTTTTGTATAGTTAACCAACGTCTATTGATACATGAAAACAAATGCATTCCATTTAAGTCTCCTGCTCCTTTTATTCCCCTGTTTATTATCCGGACAAACTGCATTTCCATTCCAAAATATAAACTTGTCAGACAATACACGCCTCGACAATTTGCTTTCGTTAATGACATTGGATGAAAAAGTGGATGCATTGTCCACAAATCTGGGAGTTCCACGTTTGGGAATCCGCAATACAGGTCATTCCGAAGGATTGCATGGCATGGCGTTGGGTGGTCCTGCCAACTGGGGCGATTTTAGAAATAAGCAGAATCCAAAATCATACCCTACAACCATTTTTCCACAAGCTTACGGACTCGGTGAGACCTGGGATCCGGAATTAATTCAGAAAGTAGCCGATATTGAAGCAACAGAAGTGCGGTTTTATACACAAAATCCAAATTTGCAAAAAGGCGGTTTGGTAATGCGTGCTCCGAATGCCGATTTAGCACGTGATCCACGCTGGGGACGCACCGAAGAAAGTTATGGAGAAGATGCTTTTCTCGTTTCACAAATGACTGTAGCCTTTGTGAAAGGTCTGCAGGGAAACAATCCGAAGTACTGGAAGTCGGCTTCTTTAATGAAACATTTCATGGCCAACAGCAACGAAGATGGGCGCGATTCCACTTCGTCCAACTTCGATGAACGCCTTTTCCGGGAATATTATTCTTTCCCATTTTACAAAGGCATTACCGAAAGCGGTTCGCGGGCTTTTATGGCTTCATATAACTCATGGAACGGAATTCCTATGACCATAAATCCTGTCCTTAAAAACGTTACCAGAGACGAATGGGGGAATAATGGCATTATTTGTACGGATGGCGGCGCGTTGAAGTTATTAATTGATGCGCATCATGCTTTTCCAACCTTGACCGAAGGCGCTGCGGCTGTAGTTAAAGCTTCGGTTGGTCAGTTTCTCGATACTTTTAAACCGGCGGTTTATGATGCGTTGAATAAGGGTTTGCTGACTGAAGAAGACATCGACGGTGCTATTCGTGGGAATTTCTATGTAGCTTTACGACTTGGTTTATTGGATGCTGACCAGACAAAAGTTCCATATGCCAACATTGGCGTAACCGATACCGTTTCGCCATGGACAAAACCCGAAACGAAGGCTTTTGTTCGTGAAGTAACGGCAAAATCGGTGGAATTGTTGAAAAATTCAAATCAGCTTTTGCCATTAAACAAATCGAAAATCAAATCCATTGCAGTTATCGGACCTCGTGCAAATGAAGTGTTGTACGACTGGTACAGCGGAACACCGGCTTATGCTGTAACCATTTTACAGGGGATAAAAAATGCTGTTGGAAAGGATGTGGAAGTGATATATGCCCCATCCGACGAAATGGATAAAGCCACTAATGCTGCCCGCAAAGCCGATGTGGCGATTGTTTGTGTAGGGAATCATCCGTACGGAACAGATGCCAAATGGATGGTGTCGCCGGTGCCGAGTGATGGACGCGAAGGTGTTGACCGCAAAGCAATATCGCTGGAGCAGGAAGATTTAGTAAAGCTTGTAATGCAAGCTAATCCAAAAACGGTGATGGTATTGGTAAGCAATTTCCCTTTTGCTATCAACTGGTCACAGGAAAATGTGCCGGCGATTTTGCATATAACCAATAATAGTCAGGAATTGGGAAATGGATTGGCGGATGTGATTTTTGGCGATGTGAATCCTGCCGGACGAACCACCCAAACCTGGGTAAAAAGTATTACTGACCTTCCTCCAATGATGGATTATGATATTCGTCATGGTCGTACCTATCAATATTTCAAAGGTAAACCATTATATCCTTTTGGATTTGGATTAAGTTATACTACATTTGAGTATTCCGATTTGAAAACTTCAACTACAAGCTTAAAAGATTCTATGATAGTTTTGGTAAACGTAAAAAATACAGGCAAGCGTGATGGTGATGAAGTGGTGCAACTTTATGTTTCCTATCCCGATTCCAAAGTGGAACGTCCAATGAAGCAACTAAAAGGGTTTAAACGCGTGTTTATACCGGCAGGAGAATCAAAGACGGTGGAAATTCCGTTGAAAGCAATTGATCTGGCGTATTGGAATGTAGAAAAACATGCTTTTACGGTAGAAAAAGGAAGAGTAACTTTGATGATAGGTGGGTCTTCGGAAAGCCCCCTAACCCCCAAAGGGGGAAAAATGAAAGATTTGATTCTTAATGTAATACAATAATAATTTCTTTAGAATAATTCATAACCAAACTCTCTATTCCCCTTCGGAGGTTAGGGAGCTATTAATTACGCAAAATGAAAAAACAATTAATTCCTGCTTTGCTTTTGTTGGTTTGCAGTTGTCTGCAACCGATTACGGCTCAACCAAACCGACTCCTCGGTGATCCGGTTGATATGAGTCTTGATTTCAAAGATTTTCACAATACTTTTTTCTTTGCCGATAAACTGGCATCGTTCGATCCTGTTACTGCAAAAGGAAAAATTTCGTGGAAACGCAGTACGTTATACACCCGTCAGGCATTTGATGTAACTACTATTTTACCTCAGGATTTGACCATGTTGGATTTTCCGGGCGAAGCATACCAACAAAATCCCGAATTAAGTTTTACAGTCGACTTTATCACAGCCCGGACTTTCCGGATTAGAATGCTGACAACTCCGGTAGAACCGAAACCCTTTGATTCTCCGATGTTGGTGAAAGAACCCGGAAAAGATACTTCGTGGAAATACACCAGAACAAAAACCGGATACCTTTATAAAAGTGCCTATGCAAGTTTGCTGATCGAAGAAAATCCATTCCGTATCGTGGTAATGGATGCTACAGGGAAAAGGCTTACCGATACCTGGCGTTGGACGGATAACGATTCGTCGCAGGTAAAAATTCTTCCTTTCAACTTTATAAAAAAAGGTGTTGATAACAGCCGCGAGATAAATCCTGTGTTTTCACTCTCTCCCAACGAAAAGATCTTCGGTTGCGGCGAGTCATTTACTAAACTGGACAAGCGCGGACAGAAAGTAAACCTGTTCGTTACCGATCCACAGGGACCCGAAACGGATGCCATGTATAAACCGATTCCGTTTTTTATGAGCAGTCGTGGTTACGGCATGTTTATGCATACTTCCGCACCCGTTACCTGCGATTTTGGAAATACCTACGTGGGTGCCAATAAACTCTTTATGGGCGATGAAGCCCTGGATTTGTTCGTTTTTATTGGTGAACCGAAAGATATTCTGAATGAGTATACCGATATAACCGGAAAAGCTTCCATGCCACCGCTATGGTCGTTCGGCACCTGGATGAGCCGGATTACTTACTTCTCGGAAAAAGAAGGATACGAAGTGGCAGCCAAATTACGTGAAAATAAAATACCTGCTGATGTGATTCATTTTGATACCGGATGGTTTGAAACCGACTGGCAATGCGATTATAAGTTTTCGCCTTCGCGCTTCTCCGATCCGCAAAAGATGATCTCCGATTTGAAAAAGGAAGGCTTCCATATCTCCTTGTGGCAATTGCCTTATTTCACTCCTAAAAATAAATTCTTCACGGAGATCATTGACAAAAACTTAAACGTAAAGAATGCCAAAGGTGAAATGCCTTACGAAGATGCCGTGCTCGACTTCTCGAATCCAAACACAGTGAAATGGTATCAGGATAAACTTTCCGGATTATTGAAAATGGGTGTTGGAGCAATTAAAGTGGATTTTGGTGAAGCAGCCCCGCTCGATGGAATCTATGCTTCAGGTCGTGGTGGTTGGTACGAACATAATTTGTATCCGTTGCGCTACAATAAAGCCGTGGCAGATATAACCAAACAAACCACAGGTGATAATATCATTTGGGCACGCAGTGCCTGGGCCGGAAGCCAACGGTATCCGCTGCACTGGGGAGGCGATGCAGCCAATAAAGATATTGCTATGGAATCGGAATTACGTGGCGGTTTATCATTCGGGTTAAGCGGATTCGCTTTCTGGAGTCACGATATCGGTGGCTTCGTGAAATCGTCACCTGAGAACCTCTATCGCCGCTGGTTGCCATTTGGTTTCCTTACTTCGCATAGTCGCGCACACGGAGCACCTCCAAAAGAACCCTGGTTGTACAACGAGAGTTTCGTGAAAGCATTCCGCGAGTCGGCGGAAATGAAATACAAGCTGATGCCATACGTGTATGCACAAGCAAAAGAATGTACCGAAAAAGGATTGCCTATGGTGCGGGCGTTATTTGTCGAATTCCCTGATGATCCGGGAGCATGGACGGTGGATGATGCCTATCTGTTTGGATCGGATATCTATGTAGCACCCTTGATGGAAAACACCAAAGGTCGTCAGGTTTATTTACCCGGTGGGAAATGGATAGATTACCAATCAGGCAAAACATACGACCGCGGATGGCATAATATTGATGCCGGGGAAATACCTTGTATCATTTTGGTACGCGATGGAGCAGTGATTCCTCATGCTAAACTGGCACAATCCACAACCTACATCGACTGGTCGAACATTGAATTAAATGTATATGGCGATAAACAGACCGCTAAAGGATTAGTTTGCCTGCCTTCGGATAATAAATTGATAGAAGTGGAAGTTGCTAAAAAAGGAAATACCTATCAGGTAGAAAAAGGAGTGATTGCAGGAGTGAAATATCAGGTGAAATAATTCATAAAATGCACATTATATGAGAATAAAAATTATTTTCGTTTTCGCAATTCTTAGTATAATAAAAACGTCAGCTCAATCTGATTTCCGTAGTGGATATATTGTAAAAAACAACAATGATACTGTTTACGGACTGATTGATTACAGGGGAAACAAGACAAATGCACGTGAATGTCATTTTAGACAAGATGAAAAATCTGAAGTTGTAAAATACCTGCCAAGTGAAATAAGCACCTACCGTTTTACTGATAGTAAGTACTATGTCTCAAAATCTGTAAATACTGGAGAAAAAGAAGAACAGATTTTCTTGGAATACCTCATCAATGGAATTGTAAGTATATATTATTACTCTGATATGATTGGTGATCATTATTTTGCAGAGAAAGAAAAGGGAAAGCTGATAAACCTCAAAAATGAATCAAAGGAGGTCATTATCGATGCGACAAAATATACAAGAGAAACCAAAGAATATGTAGGTATATTGAAATATTTATTGCGTGATAGTCCTACTGTGCTTAATGAAGTCAATAATGCAACTTTGAATCGTCAAGCACTGATAAAGTTAGCAAGCGATTATCATTATAGTATTTGTTCAGATAAATCTTGTATTATCTATGAACGGAAACCAACAAAAGTTAAATTTGAGTTTGGCCCATTGATAGGATATAATATTGAATTGATAACTGCTCGAAGCAAAGCTTTTGCTGGTGAATACTATTTTAGAAACAGTAAGTTTACCACCGCCGATTTCCCAGCTTTCGGTTTTTTTGTAAAATCGAATATGCCTTTTATCAGCGAATGTTTGTTTGTTCAATACGAAGGTACTTTCGCCAAATCCACCGCTAAATCGGTAGCACCTGTAAATGTTTTTGATATGACTTTTGAAGAGTTTTTTATAGAAAGGCAAGCCTACAATCAATCATTGATTTTTAGATACGAATTTCCAAGAGGTATAATCAGGCCTGCTTTTCAATTTGGATTTTTTGCAAATAAGTATGCTGACAATACTCATTGTATTGAAACACTACATTTTTTAGATGGCTCAACGTATTACAATAGTTCACACTACTTGTATGGGGGCACAATGGTTGACTTTGGATTGAGCTTGGGGATGGGGTTTAGTACAACTATATTAAAAAGAAATGCACACTTAGATGTCAGATATCAACCCAACATTAGCTATGACCGTGGAATGGGTCTGCTTCCTAACCTAAATTCAACAACATTCTTAGTGAATTTAAGCATGTCTATTTTGAAATGATTTTTCTACAAACAGATGATTAATAAATGATATTTTATATATGAAAAAAACCTCTTTCACATTAATAATACTATTGATTCTCATTTTTTCAGGTTGTTCCGATAAAATCCTCCGGGTAGCTTGTGTCGGCGATAGTATTACCGAAGGTGCCGGGTTGGCCGTACAAAGTAAAACCGGTTATCCGGTCATGCTCGATAGCATTCTTGGTCCGAAATATGCTGTTTTAAACAGTGGCAGAAGTGCTACAACCCTGCAAAAGAAAGGCGATTTCCCGTATTGGATCTGCAAGGAGTTTTCAAATACTTTCGTGTACAAACCCAATATTATTATAATTAAATTAGGAACAAACGATACCAAACCCCAAAACTGGCATGCCGATAAATACGAAAAAGATTATCAGGCATTGATTGATACTTTCCAAACAATTTCGACCCATCCGAAGATTTATTTGTGTCTGCCGGTTCCCGTTTTTAAAACCAAATGGGGAATCAATGACTCAACCGTGGTGCATGGTGTTATCCCTGTTCTGGAAAAACTTGCCGCCAAGAACCACTTGCCTGTCATTGATTTATATCATGGAATGAGCGGGCAGGGAGCTGATTTCCCCGATAGCATTCACCCCAATGAAAAGGCAGCGAAAGTGATGGCGGGAATTGTTGCAGTAGAAATTACAAAGAAATAATTTATGAAATTCAAATTCTATATCTTTTTGTTTCTTTCGCTGAGTATCCCTGTTACTGCGCAGTTGTCCATACCGAAAGTATTCAGCAGTCACATGGTTTTACAACGTGATATAGAAATTCCAGTTTGGGGGAATGCACCGGCAGGGACAGAAATCACGGCACAGTTTGCCAACACAGTAACAAAAGGAGTCGCCGGTGAAAACGGGAAATGGATGTTGTATTTGCCGATGTTTAAAGCAGGCGGACCCTATAAACTGGTAGTTTATCAAACGATGAAACCGGAACAAAGAATAGAATTTGATGATGTTTTGGTAGGCGATGTTTGGTTAGCATCCGGACAATCGAATATGGAGTTACAGGTTCAGCAGGCTAAAGATGCAAAAACAGAAATCAAACAAGCTGATTATCCCACTATCCGTTTTTTCTTTGTTGAACACAATAAAAGTGTGAAACCGGAAGCAGATATTTCAGGAGGTTCGTGGCAGGTGTGCGATTCAGTGAGTGTTAAAACGACTTCGGCAGTTGCCTATTATTTTGCACGTAAAATTTACAAAGACATCAATGTACCGGTAGGCATATTGCAATCGACCTGGGGTGGCTCACCCGTTGAGACCTGGACAAGTAAAGAAATGTTGTTGACAACGCCCATCACACGCGATAAAGTGATTGCAAACGACACGGTAAATCCAACACATTTTGTAAAGGATAGCCTTGATTTAATCAGGTTTTGGGATATTGTGTATCATCCGAAAAACAAAACAGATAAAATCATTACACAATCTTCGTACAACGACTCCAAATGGGCTGAGGTCACTATGCCTTCCATCCTCAAAACTTCAGGTATTCCGTATTACGAAGGCATGATTTGGTTACGTAAAACGATTGAAATTCCGAATGATTTCAATACAAAGAATGTGAAGATAAATTTAGGTCATCCCGAAATGAATTATTCGGTTTATCTGAATGGAAATGAGATTTGCAAAACAATTTGGAATGCCAATCCAACCCATATTTATACCATTCCGGCAAAATTTATGCATAAGGGAAAAAATCTGCTGTCGGTGCGCATGGCTTACCTGTGGGGTGGTGGAGGTTTTAATCCTCCGGCTGAGGAAATGTATATTTCGGATGGAAATACAAAACTAAGTTTAGCGGGAGAATGGAAATACATGAAAGACCTGAAATCTTCTTTGCCCAGGATTCATAACTATCAGTATTATCCAACCTTCCTGTACAATGCCATGATTCATCCGATATTACCGTATAGGTTAAAAGGAATTTTATGGTATCAGGGTGAAGCAAACGATACGCTGGCGTACAATTACCGGACCTTATTTCCATTGATGATAACCGACTGGAGAATTCGTTGGAAACAGGGTTATCTGCCGTTTCTGTTTATTCAGTTGCCAAATTATAAAAAGCGACAACCCGAACCCATGGAAAGCGAATGGGCCGAACTGCGGGAAGCTCAAGCTATGGCATTAGTGCAACCAAACACAGGAATGGTTTGCACGATTGATTTGGGTGAAGCAGAAAGTATTCACCCGACGAACAAACAAGATGTTGGTTATAGATTGGCTTTACAAGCTGAAAAAATGGTTTATGGAATACAAGGTACGGTTTCCGGACCGATGTTCAGTAGTTTCAAAATTGAAGGAAAGGTTATCAGAATTAGTTTCTCGGATATTGGCTCCGGACTCAAAACCACCGACCAATTATCGCCCCGTGAATTTACCATCGCCGGAGCGGATCATAAATTCTATCATTCAAATGCGCAAATCCAAAGAAATGAAATAATTGTAAGTTCCGATCAGGTAGCCAATCCGGTTGCCGTGCGATATGCCTGGAGTGATAATCCGGATTGTAACCTGATAAATGTTGAAGGTTTTCCGGCTGTACCTTTCCGTACAGATATTTGGAAAGAAATTACAGAAAAATAAATGATGAATAGTAAAAAGTACCTGTTTTTAGCATGCTTCCTGCTTACTTTGGGAGTGACACATGCCTCCGGCTGGAAGTATTATTTTGATTCTCCTGCTAAGGTTTGGGAAGAATCGGTACCGCTTGGCAACGGGCGTATTGGGATGATGCCATGGGGCGGTGTGATGCGTGAACGCTTGGTGTTGAACGAAATTACGCTGTGGTCAGGGCAAAAACAAGATGCCGATAACCCTGATGCCTTTCAGTATCTGGGTAAAATACGTAGCTTGCTTTTTGAAGGAAAGAATAAAGAGGCGCAGGATTTGATGTATAAAACGTTTACCTGTAAAGGAAAAGGATCTGCCGGAGCTGAATATGGAAATTATCAGGTGTTTGGTAATCTGTTTTTGGATTTTCACTATCCCGATTCGGCAGCTAAAGTAACTAATTACCGACGGGAGTTGAATCTCAGTCAGGCTTTATCTACAACCTCTTTTCAAAAAGGAAATATCCACTACCGTCGTGAATACTTTACGTCATTTACCAATGATGTTGGTGTAATTAAACTTTCAGCAGATAAAAAGAAAGCGATTAGTTTTGCACTCAGATTGCAACGCGACGAAAAATATAAGCTGGAGTTGGACGGTAATATGCTTGTCATTCAAGGGCAACTTTCAGGTGATGGTCTTTCGGATAATGGAATGAAATATTATGGGGCTGTAAAGGTTCAGGTGAAAGGAGGAATCATTGTATATAAAAATAATCGGATTGTTGTAGAGAAAGCCGATGAAGCAGAGGTTTTAATTAGTATAGCAACAAACTATTTACAACCCGATGCTGAAAAGTTGGCTCTGAACTTACTTGCGAAAGGCGAAAATGTCAGCTATGCAGAACTTAAAAAGGATCATGTCAATGCCTATGGAAAACTCTTCAATCGGGTCGAAGTATCGTTACCGAAGAATGCTAATTCCGGGTTGCCCATCAATAAACGGTTGGAAGCATTTGTGTCCGATGCCACCGATGCCGATCTGGCTGCCCTGTATCTTCAGAACGGTCGTTATCTACTGATTTCTTCCACACGAATGGGTTCTTTGCCTCCCAATCTTCAGGGACTCTGGGCGAATCAGATTCATACACCCTGGAACGGAGATTATCATTTGAATATCAATTTGCAAATGAACCTTTGGCCGGCCGAAGTCGGAAATCTGTCAGAGTTACAATTACCGCTTATCGATTACGTAAAAAGGCTGGTAAAACCGGGAGAAAAGACTGCGAAAATTTATTATAACAGTCGCGGTTGGGTGACTCATATGTTGGGAAATGTATGGGGTTTTACTTCGCCTTCCGAAGATCCGTCGTGGGGAGCAACCAATACATCGGGTGCATGGCTATGTCAGCATCTGTGGCAACATTATGAATTTACCCTGGACAGAAACTATCTGGCTTCTGTTTATCCTGTTCTGAAAGGTGCCGCTGAATTTTTCTCCGATATGTTGGTCGAAGACCCGCGTAATGGATATTTGGTTACTGCACCAACCACTTCACCCGAAAATGCATATTGGTACGAAGGTAAAAAACTGAATGTATGTGCCGGTTCGACAATGGACAATCAAATTGTTCGCGAATTATTTACCAATACTATTGCTGCTGCTGAATTATTGGGGAGAGATAATGAATTGATTCGGGAACTTAAGGCAAAGCGTGATAAACTTGCTCCCGACAGCATTGGAAAACAGGGACAAATTATGGAATGGATGGAAGATTATGACGAGGTTGAAGTTCATCACCGGCATGTATCCCAGCTTTACGGTTTGTTTCCGGGCAATGAAATAAGTTTCGAAAAGACTCCCGGACTAATGAAAGCCGCCAAAACCACGCTTGAACGTAGGGGAGACGAATCAACCGGTTGGTCCATGGCCTGGAAAATTAGTTTTTGGGCGCGATTGAAAGATGGAAACCATGCATATAAACTGTTGCAAGATTTATTAGAACCTGTGAGCGATAAAAACGGTCATCGCGGAACCTATCCGAATTTATTCAGTTCCTGTCCCCCAATGCAAATTGATGCAAACTTTGGCGGATCTGCAGGTATTGCCGAAATGCTGGTTCAAAGTCAGGCGGGTTATATTGAATTGCTACCGGCCTTACCGGAGGCATGGAAAACCGGACATTTCACCGGGTTGAAAGTTCGCGGCGGTGGAGAAGTTTCCGCTCAATGGGAGCAGGGAGTTTTGAAATCCATTACATTGAAAGCATCAGTCCCCAATACTTTCCGGTTGAAAATTCCCGGAAACTGGGATAAAAATAAGTTGAAACAAACGAAATTGAGTAACTTTGAACTCGAAAACAATCTTTTGATAATCTCTTTAAAAACGAATCAAAAAGTACGAATCAATATTCCCAAATGAAATAATTGAAACAACCATATGTTATTCAGATTGTAAATTTTATTCATTTTCAAAATTCTTTTAATCCGATTTTCTACTCAAATCAAATTCCTCATAGCTAGTAAGAGATAACCAAGAACTTTATTTTGAAAAATTTCGGATAAAAAATTGATATCTTAAATTATTAGTTTATATTTGTGAATAATTTCAGATACCCTGTATATTTGAATTGAATAGTTGAAATTAAGATCTCCCCAAATCTTATTTGTTTTGCTGATTTTGACAAATAATAAATTCCAACTGTTTGCCATTCTAGTAATTATATCAGTCAATTGAAATAATCAGGTCCATCACTAATTCCTCATTTTATCGTATTTATATTCTTAAATAATTATCCGAAAAATAACTTTTAATTTACAAACAAAATTTATGAACAGGAAAAGAGAATTCATTAAAGTATCACTCATATTAATTTTGAGTATATTATTCATGTTTACATCTTGTAAAAAAGAAGTATTAACGCCGGCAACAGTTACTACCGAACAAACTGTTTCAAATATTAAAACAACCAGTGCTCAGAGTGGTGGCAATGTTACAGACTATGGCGGTCCCAAAATTATTATGAAAGGCGTTTGTTGGAGCACAAAAGCTGATCCAACCCTGACCGACAGTATCAGTCTGGATGGACCCGGTGGCGGAAGTTTTACAAGTCAACTTAATTATTTAATTCCAAATACTACCTATTATATTCGTGCTTATGCAACAAATTCGGCCGGGACATCCTATGGGCTGTCTGTCAGTTTCAAAACAGATAATCTGACAGCGGTTTCAACAGAATTGGTTGTTTCGGATATTACGGCAACAACAGCTGTTATCGGGGGAACAGTAATGGAAAATAAAAGCGATTCGGTACTTGCCAGAGGTGTTTGCTGGAGTACAAGAATTAATCCGACAGTGGATGACAGTATAACCATTGATGGAAAGCGAAATGGGAATTTTGTGAGTAAAATTATAAATTTATTGCCCAATACAATGTATTTTGTCAGGGCTTACGCCACCGATAATACAGGGACTGTGTATGGCGATGCGGTAGGTTTTATGACTAAAAAATTAGCACAGGTTTCAACTCAAATAACAGTTTCAAAAATTTATTATTCTACAGCCGAGTCGGGCGGTGTGGTTATTTCTGATGGAGGCGAATCAATCATAGCAAGAGGTGTTTGTTGGAATTCAGAACCTAATCCAACTATAACTGATTTTAAGACAATTAATGGTTCGGGATTGGGAAGCTTTACAAGCAGTCTGAGGAATCTGGAAAACTATACCAGATATTATATCAGAGCATATGTTACTACCATTGCAGGTACAGCCTACGGGGATGAAGTTTCATTTACCACATTGAAGCCAGTAACGGATATTGATGGAAATATCTATCATGAAGTGACAATTGGCAATCAAACCTGGTTGCTGGAGAATTTGAAAACGACTAAATACAGAAATGGTGATTTAATCGGGACAACAATAGCTACTCAAATTTTACCGAACGAGACTTCAAAATATCAATGGGCATTCAATGATGACGAATCAAATGTAGCCAAATATGGTCGGCTCTATTCCTGGTATGCTGTCTCAGATAGCAGGAATTTAGCCCCCGAAGGTTGGCACGTAGCAACAAACACGGAATGGAATATCTTGTTAAATTACCTTATGGCCAATGGTTACAATTATGATGGATCAATTGGTGGAACTGCGGCTGGCAATATAGTTGCAAAATCTTTATGCGCACAAGCGGATTGGGAACTTTCAACGAATGATGGTGCTGTTGGGAATAAAGTCTCAGACAATAATATATCCGGTTTCACTGCTTTACCTGCCGGATCCAGATCATACAACGGCATCTACGATTTTTTGGGGAGAACCGGTTTTTGGTGGACTTCAACCGAGCTATCACTCGTTGATGGATATTACAGAAGTATGAATTATTTAAATGCAAACCTCATTTCCGGAACTATTGATAAACGAACCGGATATTCTGTCCGTTGTATTAAGGATTAATGAATAGAAGTAGCTTTGAACTCTCAATATCAAATGAAGGTCAAAATGGAATCACACATTTTGACCTTTATTTTTTTTACATTGATCCGTAATAAACCATTTGACCCCTTATATAAAACATTTAATGCTGTAAACAACTAAAAGGGTCCTATAAAACATACATCCTGTCCTAATTATCTACATAATAATCAATATATTTGCATACAGTTAAATGATATTGCTTTTTTGGCAGCAATAATTAATATCAGTTTCAAATATCGATGAATCTCAAGTAAAATAAATTGCAATCTTAATCTCAAAATGAAAAAACTTAAAACAACCCTGCTTTGTCTGATAGCAGGAACCGTACTTCAAACCAGTGCACAGAATATGAATCCGATTTATTTAGATAACAATCAGCCGGTAGAAAAACGGGTGGAAGATGCATTGTCACGCATGCCAATGGAAGAAAAAGTGGAGTTGTGTCATGCACAATCCAAGTTCAGTTCACACGGTGTTCCCCGTTTGGGCATTCCGGAAATCTGGATGAGCGACGGTCCGCATGGGGTGCGGGAAGAAATCTTGTGGGATTCATGGAGTGCTGCCGGTTGGACAAACGATTCATGTACGGCTTATCCGGCATTAACCTGTCTGGCCGCCACCTTTAATCCGGAACTTTCGCATGCATATGGTGTAGCAATCGGTGAAGAAGCCCGTTATCGCAGGAAAGATATTCTGTTGGGACCGGGAGTGAATATTTACCGTACGCCAATGAACGGTCGTAATTTTGAATATATGGGAGAAGATCCTTATTTAGCTTCGCAAATGGTTGTCCCATATATTCAGGGTGTTCAACAAAACGGCGTTTCCGCTTGCGTAAAACATTTTGCACTCAATAATCAGGAAGAGTGGCGCGGTCATATCAATGTAAACCTTAGTGACAGGGCGTTGCACGAAATTTATTTACCGGCTTTCAAAGCGGCGGTGGAAGAAGGACATGTCTGGTCTATAATGGGTTCTTACAATCAATTGCGCGGGGAACATTGCTGTCACAACGATTTGTTGTTGAATAAAATTCTGAAAGGCAACTGGAAGTTCGATGGTGTTGTTGTTACCGACTGGGGTGGTGCACACGATACAAAACAAGCCGCTTTGAACGGGCTTGACATTGAAATGGGAAGTTATACCAACGGTTTGAGTTCAAAAGCAAAATTTGGGTATGAAGATTATTACCTGGCGAAACCATTTCTCGCCTTACTGAAAACAGGAGAAGTTCCGGTTTCGGTTTTAAATGATAAAGCAAGCCGCATTCTGCGATTAATCTTCCGTACGGCCATGATGCCCAATCGCCCTTATGGACGTTTTGTGTGCCCCGATCATAGCTCGACGGCACTGAAAGTTGCCGAAGAAGGAATTGTTTTATTGAAAAACGACAGACAGTTTTTCCCGGTTCCAACCGGAAAATATCAGAAAATTGCCGTTATCGGAGAAAATGCAACCCGAAGTGTGACCGAAGGTGGAGGATCTTCGACCTTGAAGGTAAAATACGAAGTTTCTCCTTTGGAAGGCTTAGTTGCACGCTATGGTAAAGAGCATATTGTGTATAGTATGGGTTATGCTTCCGGTCCTTCGTTGTACGACCGTGAAGAACCATCGAAAATGAATACCGATTCTTTGTTCAATGCAGCGGTTGAAACGGCAAAAAATGCCGATGTGGTCTGTTTTATCGGAGGATTGAATAAAAATCATTTTCAAGATGCTGAAGGTGGTGACCGCAAATCCTACGGTTTGCCTTTCGGACAGGATAAACTGATTGAAGCCATTCTGAAAGTAAATAAAAATGTGGCGGTGATTCTGATAAGTGGAAATGCTGTTGCAATGCCCTGGGTAAAAGATGTACCTGCCATTGTACAGGCATGGTATTTGGGTTCCGAAGGTGGAAATGCCATTGCCAATGTACTATGCGGAGAAACAAATCCTTCGGGTAAATTGCCTTTTTCATTCCCTGTAAAACTGGAAGATAATGCAGCTCATTCGTTTGGGAAACTTTCGTATCCGGGCGACAGCATCAACGAGTATTACAAAGAAGATATACTGGTGGGGTACCGTTGGTTCGATACCAAAAAGATTAAACCTCAGTTTGCATTTGGTTATGGATTATCCTATACCACTTTTGAGTATGGCAAGATTGCCACCGATAAGAAAACATACTCACCTGACGAAGCCATCCGTGTATCGTTTACTTTGAAAAACACAGGCAAAGTTGATGGTGCGGAAGCAGTGCAGGTTTATACCTCGCAACCCAAAGCCTCGGTAATGCGTCCGGAAAAAGAGTTGAAGGCATTCAAAAAAGTATTCCTGAAAGCCGGCGAAACACAAACTGTGGAAATGGAAATAAAAGTAAAAGACCTTGCTTTTTACAACGAAGCAACTCAAAGTTGGACCGTTGAACCGGGAGAATTCGTGTTGTGCAATGCTTCATCATCGGCGGATGTGAAAAGTAAAGTTGCAATTCAGGTGCAATAAAATTTTTTGGTCGGAGCCACGACTTCAGATTGCATTCTGTGAGAAATGACAGAAGGAGAAGTTCGCATAAACTTCTCCTTCTGTCATTTTTTTTGATCACTGAATTATTTTGTCAGTTTAAACCGAATGTTCATTTCTCTACCTTGTATTTTACAGACATAATTCCCTTTACTCAAGAATTCTGTATTGACTTCGATCTCATTATAACCAGCCACAACAGTCGCGTTCCGGCTAAGCATTATTCGTCCGGTCATATCAAAAAGCTGAATAGTCAGAGCATCATTCGACGGGGCATTGAGCGAAATAATTGCTTTTTCGTTCACAGGGTTGGGATATATTTTTACACTTCCATTTGAGAAAGTTTGTTGAATGGCATTCGTAATGGAATACTCAAATGCACCCAGATCGGGAGCACTTCCCAAGTATGAAAATCCAACATTTGTTCCTTTATCTATCATTCCACTCGTGGATGTTAAGTGTAACAGCGTTATTTCTGGCAAAGAACCATCGCTTTGGCGGTCATTCAACATTTGAGTCTTGTCTAAACTTACGAAGTCTGTGGAAACGCATGAAAATCCGTTATTCCAGGTATTGTAAGCCTGTGTAACCGATTTACAATTTAAGGTGTTTGATTTGGCAGAGGTCAATGATGCACAGTTTTTGATAATCAGCGTGCCGTATGAGCTGTTGGAAAATCCATAATTATATCCGTTGTTGTAACTGGTACAATTGTAAATAGTCATTATACCATTGTTATTGTTCTGATCAAAGCCTTTTACCGGATTACCAACCGAAACACAATTGTTTAATGTTGCATTGTTGGCGGTATAATTTCCTCCCAATTTGAATCCGTTACCGTTTCCATAATTTTTAATCACATAATTTGTACTTTTAAATTGATAGAACCATGATGCGCTATCGGTTTTGAAGCGGATGTTGGTGCTCATGTCAAAGGTAGCAGGCGACATGGAATAACACCAGCAGCTATCGTAAACCGTGTTTCCGTTTTTTTCATAACTATCCCAGCCGTCATCGCCATTTCTCCATGAACGACAACCCTTATAGGTATTAGTTCCAGTATTTGTATATTGTTTATCGGCAAAACCATCCGCATTTCCACCGTAGTCGGGACTACTGATTCCACCGGTTTCGTAATCAAAGTTTTCATAGGAATCGCAATTCAGAACCAGGTTATTACTCCCTACTTTTAGCTGAAATCCGGAATCGCAATTCCAACGGGAGCTGCAATTTTCTATCAGGTTATTACTTCCTGAAACATAAAAACCATTGTCACCAGCACCCTGAAGCGTAACACCTTTCAAATGGACATAATTTCCCGAAAGGCTGAAGCCCCGGTTTCCATACAATTGTGTGCGAAAATCGAATACCGGTGTTTCGCCGGGGTAATTGATAATATGAATGAATTTTGTTGAATTTCCGGATTTGGAATATGATTGCGATGAACTGAAATTATACATACCACCCCGAAGGATCAATGAATCGCCGGCAGAAAGTGTTTTTCCAATGGCTGTGCTAAAATTGTATGGACTGTTAATTGTTCCCGTTCCTGAAGATGTTCCTGTAGCTGAAACATAGTAAGATGTTGCCGAAATTTGTTGAATCGTTGTTGTACAACTCAGAACGATTAAAACGAATATGGGTAAGAATTTTTTCATGATTTTTATTTTGATCTTTTGGACTGTACAAATGTAATGCAGAAGGGCCTGCTGTATGTGGATTTATTTACCTAAAGTGTGGATATTCTGAAGCCTAATCATAAAAGGTATAAAATAGGGATGGCAAACTTATAAAATTTACCCTGTAATACCGAATGAATTCTAAATTCACTTGTACTGTTCATTTAAAAGAAACAGGCCGGTTCTCACGAACAGACCTGCTTTTTTCTGAAAATAATTGATTTAATCTTAAACATGATACCCGAATTTAATCGGAACTTTTTTGACTCATTTAAAAAAATATTATGGCAAATCTTATCTTCGACATTTAATAACAACACGGATTAAAAAAAGTTCGTATGTTATTGCGAATTCCGGGCAATAGGATAATTTCAAATGCTGTCTGTGAAACAAAGAGGCAATTGATTTTTATTTTTGATTCCGGTATTCTTTTGGTGTCAGATGATATTTCTTGGCAAATTCGCGGTAAAAATAGGCTTTATTATTAAACCCGCAATTGTACATAATTTCCTGCACGGTTTTATTGGTCGATTTGAGTAACTTTTCCGCTTGTTTTAACCGGATGGAACGAATATATTCGGTTGGCGTTTGACCGATAATATCTTTCATCTTCCGGTAGAGTTGCATTTTACTGATAGCCATCTCATTGGCAATGAAATCAATCGTGAGGGATTCATTATCCATTTGAAGATGAATTATGCGGGTAATTTGCAGCATTAATTCTTTGTCTTCTTTGTGAATGAGTTTACCTTCGAACTGTTCCAGAGCAGCGTAAGTAGATTCGCTGTAATCCAACACCGCTTTATTGCGGTTAAGCAAACTTTCGATGATGGCTTCCAAATGTCGTGGATGGAAGGGTTTACTCAGATAAGCATCGGCACCCACTTCGAGTCCTTCGATCTGATTTTCGACGGTACTTTTCGAAGAAAGTAAAATGATTGGGATATGGCGCGTAAGTTCCTGTTCCTTCATTATTTTTAGAAATTCCACCCCGTTCATTACCGGCATAATGATGTCGCAAATAATGATCATCGGCATTCTGACTCGCATCAATTCGATGGCTTCACGTCCGTTAGCTGCTTCGGCTATCTCGTAGCGGTTCCCTAAAAAGTCGCGCAATAATTCCCTGATTTCTTTTTCATCGTCAAGAATCAAAATCAGACCTTCTTTTTCTATATCGGGGATCGAAATTTGAATTTGATCTTTTACATCTTCTCTTATTTCATCCGTTTGAAAAGATAAAGAAGAGCTTTTAATGCTCTTTATTTCTACTGTTTTGTCCATTAATTGCTCGGGCAGATTAACAATAAATGTGGTGAAGGTTTCGCCATCACTTTCCACTTCAATGGTTCCTTCCAATACTTCCACAATATTTTTACAAAGCGCCAGACCAATACCATTGCGTGTTACTATTCCTTTTGAAACCTGCATTTCAAACCGATCCAACACTTCGAACCTGTCGAATATACTTTTTTGAAATTCGTGTTTTATGCCGACGCCTGTATTGGTAACACGGATGGAAAGCCGATTGGCAATTATTTCAACGAAAATATTTATTTGCTCATTCTCAGGTGTATATTTTACTGCATTGGACACCAGATTGAATATAATTTTTTCGATACTGTCGCGGTCGGTCTGCCAGTGAAAAATTTTAGGCGTAAAGGTCAGCGAAAGTTGAATGTTCTTTTGTTCCAATATTTCAAAAAAGTTTTCCAACACAAATTTTACTAATTCAGGAATATTGACTTTTTCGATGGAGAGTTGAAGATGCCCGGTTTCGGCTTTCCGGAAATCAATCATTTGCTGTATCAACGTTTGCATCCGCTCGGAGTTTGACTTTATGATGTTGACATATTTTCGGGTATAATCATCCGAAGCGTGTGTCCGCAGAAGTTGTTCGCACGGTCCGTAAATTAAAGTAAGTGAATTGGAAAACTCATGTGCAATATTGGTGAAAAAACGCAATTTTGCCTGATGGATTTCTTCAATCTTCTGTTTTTCAAGTTCTTTAAATTGAATATTGTTTCGGACCCGAATCTGGTTTTTTACAAATCGCTGAATAATAAAAAACAACAGAATGAACAAAACCGAATAGCAAATGTAGGCTATTGTGCTGGTCCACCAGGGTGGAAGCATGGTAATGGGAAGCGTGAAGTATTTTTCACTCCATATTTTGTCCGCGTTACTGCATCTCACTTTCAAGACATAATCGCCTTTAGGTAAATTGGTAAAGACAATCGTGTTTGATGTCCCCAGTTGAATCCAGTCTTTCTGATATCCTTCCAGTAAGTAGGAGATTTCACATTTGGAGCCGGAAAGATAATCCACGGGTATAAACCGGAAACTGAACGATTTATTTTTATAGGACAGTTGCAGAGTCTCTTTTGTATTTTTGAAACTCAGATATTCCGAAATATTTTTTTCCACATTATCTACGTAAAATGCATCCAACAGCAAGGTCGGCATATAACTGCTGTGACTAATTTCAAGAGGATTAAACTCGTTGAAGCCACTGATTCCTCCAAAAAACAATTGATGAGAGACCGGACTTTCATAAAAAGCACCATCCGAAAATTCGTTGTTTTGGAGACCATCTTTTTTGAAATAAGAAATGATGCGGTAATTTGACCGGTCGTGTACCATTTTGGCAATTCCTTTATTGGTGCTGAGCCATAAGTTTTGCTCATTATCTTCCAGAATTCCATGGATGGTGTTGTTTGGCATACCTTCTTTTTCGGTAAACTGGGTAAAAACAGGATTCCCCTTATCAAATCGCAGCAGTTTATTCAGTCCCATACTAGTCCCTGCCCACAAGAATCCTTTTCTGTCTTTATACAAACAAAGAATATCATCGCTGCTGATGGAACCCGGATTTCCCGACGAAAAGCGAAAAGCTTTAAATTGCCCGGTCATACTGTCGAAACGGTTCAGGCCGCCGCCACGGGTAGCAATCCATAAATGACTGTCATCATCCTGAATGATGGAATAGACAATATTATTGCTGAGTGATGATGGTCGGTTATTGTTGAAAATGTACTGTTTGTATGACTTGATGGAATAAGGCCGTGTGCTTCTGTCAATTTCCAGTTTATACATACCGTATCCACTGGTTCCAACCCACAAGATATTTCCACCGGAGGGTAAAATGGAATAGATAGATGAGAGATTCACACTCCGTTGCATGCTGTCACTCACAAACAAGGTTGATAATCCGTTGGATTTGGTGTCATAATAATTTATTCCCCGTCCATCGGTACCTATCCAGTACTCATTGTTCAGTCCTCCTACAATGGTAAAGACAGAATTACTCAAAAGCCCGTTCGCTGTGGTTAAATGCTTGACGAATTTTGGTTCCAGATTATCTCCTTTATGAGCAAAAGTATAAATACCACTCCCTTTCGTTCCAACCCATAACATCCGGTTTTGATCTTCGAAGAAAGTACGAACGGCACTGTTGCCGAATGATGGGATATTTTCAGTTGAGTAGGAGTGAAATTTCTCCCGTGAGGGAGATAATTGCCAAACACCCTGCATATCGGTCCCCACCCATATAATTTGTTGTGTTCCGGCAAACAAAGATAAAACAGATACATTGGGCAAGACAGGATCTACCTGTTTTGTTTTCAGATCATATCGAAATAAACCGTCTTCGGTTCCCCAAAACTGATAAGCATCAGTAAACAAAATGGCTTTTACGATACCTTTATTTTGTTTCTCGATTATATAATCGGCTAATGTACCTTCCGATATATGATAGGAATATATTTTTCCATTTGCAGTCTGTAACCATATTTCATTGTGTTTATGGTAAAAAACCGCCTCGATATTTTTCAAATGTTGAAACTGAACGATATTTTCTATTTCAGGAGAAGTCAAATTTCCTTTTTTAAGAACGATCTTAAATAATAGTTTATCTTCGGTATAAATCCATAGATTATCATCCAAATCGAAAAAGATTTTTTTCATTCGCAGATTCTTAACTGCATTAAGACGTAAAAATTGATGGGACTCTTTATTAAAATAGAATATTCCCTGATCATAAACAGCGGCAAAGATGACATTCGAACTGTTTTTTGCTATAAAAAAAGAATGTTCGTTGGAGATGATTTGATTGCTGGCATCAACAAAAAAGCGTTCGAAAGTATTAGTCCGTTTATCAAGACGATTGATACCCCTGTCCGTTGCTATCCATTGAATATTTTTATGATCTTCTACTATATCGCGGATAATATTGTTACTGATACTTTGGTTGTTGCCCGGATCGGGTTTGTAAACTTTGAATTCCCGGCCGTTGTAAACGTTTAACCCGTCCCAGGTCCCTATCCATAGCAAACCGCTTGAATCCTGATTTATTATATTGATGGAACTATTGGAGAGACCTTCATTATTCGTCAGATTCACTATATCGTAGTTCACGGCGCTTGCTGAAAACGATAATAAAAAGCAAAAATACAGCAGGGATTTTTTCATTGAATTCTTGTTTTGCTAAATGCTTACGCAAATATACAATATTATGAGTTCAATAGATTCCTATGAAGGTATCTATTTTTGTCAAAAAGGTATCATAACGGCCCGGGCGAAAAATAATGTACTCATTTGTTGGAAAAAGATACCCTGCTGCCGATGTTCATAATCTATATTTGTCGTCTCAAACTTAAAACAAAATATTATGGACATTGCAAAACGAAGCACAGCTAATCCCTTGCTACGTCCCGGTGACTTGAAAGCCGGAATAAAAGGTATGGAAATTACCTGCCTTCTCAACCCCGGAGTTTTCCGCATGAATGGAAAAACCTGGCTCTTGCTTCGGGTTGCCGAGCGTCCGACTCAACTGGAAAACAAAATCAGTTTTCCTATTTATAAGAATAATAAAATCGAAGTACTCAGCTTTGATAAAAACGATCCGCAACTGGATGCCACTGACCCGCGTGTTATCCTCTATCAGGGAAAAAACTACCTCACAACACTATCTTATCTACGACTGGTTTGCAGTGATGATGATATTCATTTTTACGAAGATCCGGCTTATCCGCCCATTTTTGGGGAAGGTGATCTGGAAGCTTTCGGCATTGAAGATTGCCGTGTGGCAACCATGGAAGATGGTTTTTACCTCAGCTTTACCGAGGTTTCATCAGTTGCAGTGGGAGTCGGACTTATCATTACAAAAGATTTTCAGCATTTCGACCGCAAAGGAATGATTTTCCCTCCGCACAATAAAGACAGCGCACTATTTGAAGAAAAAATAAACGGAATGTATTATGCATTTCACCGTCCGAGTAGTCCCGAATTGGGTGGGAATTATATCTGGCTGGCTCAATCACCGGACCGGTTACATTGGGGAAACCACAAATGTGTAGCCATTACCCGCGATGGAAGCTGGGATTCGGCACGTGTTGGTGCCGGTGGTGCACCTATTAAAACATCTGAGGGATGGTTGGAGATTTACCATGGTGCCAATAAAGACCATCGGTATTGTTTGGGTGCTTTGTTGTTGGATTTAAACGATCCTTCGAAAGTACTGGCAAGAAGTACAGAGCCTATTATGGAACCAATAGCCGAATACGAACAAACCGGATTTTTCGGAAATGTGGTCTTCACCAACGGGCATTATGTGACTGGTGATACTATAAAGATTTTTTACGGTGCAAGCGATGAAGTAATCTGCAGCGCTGAGTTTTCCATTACCGAAATTTTGAAATCATTAAAAAAGAACTAATGGCCAATAAATTAACCGGAGAATTCGAATTCTTCAAAACACAGCCTAAAAATGTTCGTACCATATTGGTTACCAATATGCTGTATGCACTTATATTACCGATTATCGAGATATTTGTGGGTGCGTATATCATGCGTAACACGGGAAACTCTTCGTATGTTGCCATTTATCAACTTTTAATGTATGTCGGTGTGGTAAGTACTTCGGTCCTGAACGGAGCTTTGCTTAAAATTTTTAAAGTAAACAGATTATATAGTTTTGGAATAATTCTGACAGCAATTTCTTTGATGGTGATGATGTTTGTACAATCACTGGGCATTGTACAACTGGGCATTGCCGGTTTTGCACTGGGTGCTTCCACCGGATTTTTCTGGACAAACCGTTATTTGTTAACCCTGAATTCGACGAATGATAAAAACAGGAATTATTTCTTCGGACTGGAGTCCTTTTTCTTCTCCCTTTGGAGCATTGTTGTTCCCTTGATAGTGGGAGTGTTTTTGGCAAGTTTGGATGGTAAGATCCTGTTCGGTCATGTCCTGAGTGTCAACATGGGTTACCAGATTATTACGGTGGTCGTGTTTTTTATTGCTGTTGCTGCAACAATTGTGTTGTCTAAAGGAGATTTTGTCAATCCGGTTCAAAAGAAATTCGTTTACTTCCGCTACCATATTTTGTGGCAGAAATTTCTTGCTTTAGCCAGCCTGAAAGGAATGGTACAAGGCTTTTTGGTTACCGCTCCGGCTATTCTGGTTATGCGTTTGGTTGGAAATGAAGGTTCATTGGGCTTGATTCAGGGAATTGGTGGCGGCGCCACGGCCATCATTGTTTATGTCCTCGGGCGCATAGCAAAACCCGAGCACCGTATGAAAATATTCGGTTTTGGATTATTTGTATTTTTTATAGGAACCCTGGTAAATGGAATTATGTTTTCTGCTTTGGGTGTAATTATCTTTGTTCTTTGTAAAGTGCTTTTCCAGCCCTTACACGATTTAGCTTATTTTCCGACCATGATGAAAACGATCGATGCTGTTTCAGGCATTGAAAAACGAAATGAATATGCTTATATTTTAAGTCATGAAGTCGGGTTGTTTTTCGGACGGGCTTTGGGGATGATTTTGTTTATTTCACTGGCTTATTTGGTTTCTGAAACTTTTGCCTTGAAATATGCCCTGATTATAGTGGCTGCCCTGCAATTGATTTCCTTACCATTGGCAAAACACATTATCAAAGAGATTGATACGAAGTATACCAAAAAATCGGATCATACAAAAGCAAAAGATGTAATAGCCCCGATTATTGAGGAGCTAAAAGATGTAAAATAATCCTGAACAGCGTGTTGGAAATTGAGACGGGTTTTAATTCAACGCTTTCAATTCCGATAAAGGTCAACCATTTTATAAAAATTTCAAATTATGAAAACATTTAAATCATTTCTATTCCTCATTTCCTTTGCAGCGATAATAGCATCCTGCGGAGCAAGAGATGATTATGGAATGCCGATAATACAAACGGCCATTCCAAGGATAGAACTGATGCCTGATGCTCCGCAACCGTATAAAATTATCGATTGGAAGCAAAAAGCGAAAGATTACGATGCGTATGTTTTCGACTTTAATCCGGATGTTCCGGCAGGTTCCATGATCTGGCTGGATAACAGCCAGCGTAATATCCCGCAAATTACTTTCGGTCTTTATACCGCTATCAACGATTGCCGTCAGGGACCGAATCATAACAACGGTGAATTTCATGAAAGTCTCAATTCACTTTCGGCCATTCTGGGAGCGGGCTTGATGGGTATTGACAAAACCCATCAAAATGGATACAATTACGTAAAAATGATTCAGAATTATTTCAATTCGGGAACCGGTTGGAATATCATGATGAACAATACCTGTCCCGAAGTAGCCCAATTGGGTGGCGGTTACGGTCGCGACTGGTGGTACGATGTGTTGCCGAATGTGCTGTTCTATGCCGTTTGTGATGTATTTCCCAACGTTGACAATGCCGATAATATTCAACACAGCATAGCCGAACAGTTTTGTAAAGCCGATTCTGTATTGAACGGGAATTACGATTATTCGTATTTTGATTACGGTCAGATGAAAGGCATGGTGAATAAGATTCCACTGCAACAGGATGCAGCCGGTGGACAGGGATATGTTTTATATGCCGCTTATCAAAAGTATCACGATGCACGGTATCTGGCTCATGCAAAATCTGCCATTGCAGCTCTCGATGGACAAAAAGAAAGTCGTTTTTACGAGATTCTTCTTCCCATGGGAATTTATACCGCAGCCCGGTTGAATGCCGAACAGGGAACCAATTACAATATTGATAAAATGATCAACTGGGTTTTCGATGGCTGTAAGAGTTCGACAGGACGTACCGGTTGGGGTGTGATTGTCGGTAAATGGGGCGATTATGATGTCAGCGGATTGCAGGGAAGTACTGTCGACGGAGGAGGATATGCCTTTTTGATGAACAGTATGAAGATGGCCTGGCCGTTGGTTCCCATGGTGAAATATCAACCACAGTTTGCCCGTGCCATTGGTAAGTGGATGCTGAACAATGTTAATGCCGCTCGTTTGTTTTTCCCCAATGAAATTCCGGATGGGAATCAATGGCTTCCCGAAATGAAAGATTATACACACTCCCTGGTAGCTTACGAAGGACTGCGTTTTGAAGATTGTTACAATAAACCATCTCTAAAAGGTGTTCATCCGGTGGCTTTGGGGGATGGACCGAACTGGAATCCGAAAAACCCGAAAGAAACCATGTTCAGTTTGTACAGCACATCGCCGGTAGGTATTATGGGTGCTATTGTAGATACGACGGATGTGAAAATGATATTGAGGCTAAATTGTAATAAAACGGATTTTTATGCCAACACAACCTATCCGACATACCTGTATTACAACCCATACGCGCTGCCAAAAAATGTAACATATCATCCTTCGGGGCGGGTGGATGTTTTTGATATTCTCACGAAGAAATATGTAGCCAAGGATATTACTACCGATACAAAAATTGAAATCCCGGCCGATCAGGCATCTTTGTTGGTGGAATTGCCTGCCGGTG
Source organism: Paludibacter sp. UBA6032 (assembly GCA_002427885.1). GTDB lineage: Bacteria > Bacteroidota > Bacteroidia > Bacteroidales > Paludibacteraceae > Paludibacter. The sequence continues at coordinate 6,007 of DIZI01000030.1, read as the reverse complement.
TAAAGATTGAAAATAAAAACAAAAAACTGGAAGCAAACGGAATTACAATTTCATTTCAGTAAGCTTTCAGCATCTAAATATCAATTATAATGAAAAAAACACTCTTTCTTATTTTTATGAGCTGCCTCGGTTTTACACTTCCAGCTCAGAATCTGATTCAGATTAGCGGCACGATTAAAGATGCTGTTACCAATGAAGAACTTATTGGAGTAAGCATAATGATTACCGGTACTAAAACCGGAACTGTAACGGGCATAAATGGCGATTTCACTTTGGCGGCACCTGAAAATGGTACGCTGAAAGTTTCGTATATCGGCTATGCTGCACAAGAAGTTCAGATTAACGGACAAAAAATCCTTGATATTAAGCTCGCAGCGGAAAGTAAATTGATTGACGAAGTGGTCGTGGTCGGTTACTCTGTTCAAAAGAAACGTGATGTATTGGGTGCTATCAGCAAGGTTGACGGAGCTGAACTTTCAAAAATTCCATATGCATCAGCACAACAAGCCTTGCAAGGTCGGGTTGCAGGTGTACAGGTGGCTTCACAGACCGGTGCGCCGGGTGCGCCAATTTCTGTTCGTATTCGTGGAACAGGATCAATCAGTTCAAGCAATGATCCTTTGTATATTGTTGATGGAATACCTGTGGAAGGAGCCCTCAATAACCTCTCACCAAACGAAATAGAAAGTATGACGATTTTGAAGGATGCTTCATCGGCTGCTATTTATGGTTCACGTGCCAACAATGGTGTCGTACTTATTACCACTAAAAGTGGTAAAGCCGGAGAAGCCACAATCACTTACAACACGCAAATTGGTTATCAAACACATGGGAATCTGACCAAGATGGCTACAACGGATCAATACATTCAAATGTATAACGAAGCAGCAACAGCTGATAATAAAACCTCCATAGTACAAAGAGCACTTATTGCCGGTAGTTGGGTAAAAGACTTTCCGAATGTAAACCATTTGGAAGAGATTTTTCGCACCGCACCGCTTCAATCACATGAATTATCAATAAGTGGAGGAGACGAAAAAACGAAATATCTTGTATTTGCATCCTATTTCAATCAGGACGGTATTCTTATGAATACAAATTACGAACGGGCAAGTGTACGTTCAAACATTAGTTCCGATGTAAAAAAATGGTTGCACTTGGATTTAAATGTAAGTGGAGGAATATCGTCAAACAGAACAGTTTCAAGTTCAGGCGACGGATATGTAAGCGAAGGTGGTAGTGTGGTTCGTTACGCATTATACAGAAGTCCGGCTATTCCGGTATTTGATGCACAAGGAGGTTATGTTGATCTTCCATCCTCCTATTATGGTAATTCTGTTTACAACTCTTTTTTCGGCGATGGGTATAGTCCCGAAGGATTGGCTGCCAATACCGACCGCGTGAAAAAAATCAAGTCGTTACTTACCACAGGAAATGTTATCATCAAATTTCCGGAAAATCTTATCTTGAAAACTTCTTTTGGCCTTGATTATTCTAATGCAGAATTGCGTGAATTCTACGATGTATGGATGTTGGATAGGGCCAATAGCCCGAACGCATTAAATATATCAAACTCAACTGATATAAACTGGACACTAAACAGTACTTTGAATCACAGCATTAAATTGGGTGAAAACCAAAATCTGACGTCACTGATTGGTATCGAAGCAATTAAAAAATCATCAACCAGCATGGGTGTAAGTGATAGTGAATTTACGAATACAAATCCCGATTTTCTTTATATAGGGAATGGTGGAGTTGGAAGAAGGTATGCGGGTCAGGGTGAAACGGGTTCCAGTCTGTTATCATTCTTCGGGAATGTCAATTACAATTACAATCAACAATATTATTTGTCAGGAATCATTCGGCGAGACGGCACATCCCGTTTTGTAGGTAAAAATCAATGGGGAACATTCTATTCCGTTTCTGCCGGTTGGAATATTGATACCGAAAATTTCATGAAAGATATGCCGAATATTAGCAAACTGAAACTACGCACAGGTTACGGCTCCGTTGGGAACCAGGAAATTGCATTATATGCTAATTTGGACCGGTATTCTCCTAATTATTATTACACTTTTGGGGGTACCAGTTACAATGGTTATGCGCAAACAACACTTGGAAACAATGATTTAAAGTGGGAATCAAGCCATCAGTTTAATGTCGGAGTGGATTTGGAAATGTTCAAGGGAGCATTTGGTGCTTCACTCGATTATTACTACAAAGTAACGAGTGACATGCTTGTTGTAGCGCCACTTCCACCATCAGTGGGATATGCTTCTCCACCCTGGATTAACAGTGGAAATATGCTAAATGCAGGTATCGATCTTGAATTATTCTATCGGAAAAGCTATAAAGACGGAGGATTTAATATCTCCCTGAATGGTGGATTCGTACACAATGAAGTACTAAAATTAGATGCTCCTTATTTCGGAGGAATGGTTGATACCGGCGTGTATGCAACGAAAACAGAAGTGGGACACCCTATAGGATCGTTTTATTTATACCAAATGGATGGAATCTTTCAAAATGCTACAGATGTACTGACATCAGCTTATCAGGGAAAAGGTATACAACCCGGTGATGTGAAATATGTGGATCAGAATAATGATAATGTGATTGATTCAAAAGACAGGGTATACGTGGGAAGCGCTATGCCGGACGTTACAGCCGGACTCAATCTTTCGGGGAATTACAAAGGTTTCGATCTGTTGGTGTTTTTCCAGGGTGCTTTCGGTCAGAAGGTCTTCTCACAAGTGAATTACGATATAGAAGGTTTCTATCGTGGATTTAATGTTACTGAAAGATACTATCTGGAACACTGGACAGGCGAAGGAACTTCCAATACCCAGCCACGTGCTTCATGGGCAGCCAAATCAAATAATGTAAAAGCATCAACCCGGTTTTTGGAAGATGCATCTTATGTCAGACTGAAGAATTTGCAAATAGGTTATACGATACCGAATACAAAAAAACTAAAGATTCAAACTGTACGCATTTATGTCGGTGCAACAAATTTACTCACGTTTACAAAATACTCCGGACTTGATCCTGAAATGACTGTCAGTCTTAATTCTGCATCTGAAGGTGATCGTGCGAATGGAATTGACTGGGGGACTTATCCAGTGGCTAAAAGTTATACATTTGGACTAAACGTAACCTTCTAATCGAAAACAATCATGAAAACAAGACTTTATATTATTGCTATTACATGCCTTGCACTTTTTAGCTCCTGCAGCGATTTTTTGACTTCAGAACTAAAAGTAGAATACACATCCTCAAATTACTATACCACACCCGAGGCTGCTACCATGGCAGTGACTGGAATTTACAACTCGCTGTATGGTAGTAATACCCTGTGGGTTTTTGGAGACGTGGCATCCGATGACGCTGTTAAAGGTGGAAATGCCGGCGATCAGGCCGATATTAATGCCATTAATGATTTTACAGCCTCTTCTGATAATGGATTTATAAATACTTTTTGGCAATCATCTTATGAAACTATTGCTCGTGCAAATAATGTAATAGCCTACGTAAATCCAATGAATATTGATGTGACTTTACGGAACCGATTGGTGGGGGAAGCTAAATTTCTAAGGGCTTATGCCTATTTCAATCTGGTAAATATATACGGAAAAGTTCCTTTGAAACTACAACCACAACTTACCTCCGAAACAATCAATGTCGGGTTGAGTGAAGTAAGTGCTGTTTATGCTCAAATTGAAAAAGATCTTAACGAAGCCATTGCTGTTCTTCCGGTTTCATATGATACTGAAACAGGACGTGTAACACAGGGAGCCGCTTACGGATTATTGGCCAAAGCAGAGCTTTATCAACAGAAATACACCGAATGTCTGACCAATATTCAGGCGCTGGAAAATTTACATAAATATAATTTGCTGAAAAACTATGCCAACTTATTTAAGGCAGGTGCTGAAGACAGCGTGGAAGTTATTTTCGGTATTCGTTACATAAACAGTCCTGCAGTTATTCTCGGAAATAGTTTAAACGTTTGGTTTGCTCCGGCTACCGAAGGTGGTTATTATTTCAATGCCCCGACTCAAAATTATGTGGATGCTTTTGTCGATAAAACAACCGATGGAAATGATGACCCACGACTGGATGCTTCCATTGGACGCGATGGAAAACCCTGGTTCAACAATACAACTTTCTCATCATCCTGGTCTGAAGCAACCGGTTATTTAGTGAAAAAATATGACGAAACTATGCCTGTTGGATCAACCAAAAGCCAATCAACCATCCCTTACAATGCGATTCGGTATGCCGACATCTTACTAATGAAAGCCGAAGCCCTGAACGAAATTGGTGGTACAGATGCTGTAACCAATGCTGCGATTGAAGTAGATAAAGTTCGTGGCAGAGCCGGTTTAGCTCCAACCACAGCAACCACACAAGTTACTATGCGAACCGTGATTCAAAACGAAAGGCGCAAGGAACTTGGATTTGAATTCCACCGGTTCTTCGATCTGATGCGATGGGGACAAGCTACTGCAGAAGCTGCCCTGGGAACAGATCTGAAATGGACGGCACCCCGTTTCTATTTTCCACTTCCTCAATCGGAACTGGATACAAATAAAGCATTACAATAAAATCCACTGCGCTGAATCCCGATTGAATTCGGGAACGCAGGCAAATAAACACTAATAACAAATAACTAACTATTAAACAACCACTTTTAAATTAAAAAATCATGAAAACAAATCTTTTCAAAACTGCATTTATTGCATGTGTATCACTGGCTCTTTTTGCAGGCGTATTTAGCTCTTGTAAAACCACAGATCCCGTTTTGGCAAACACAGCTACATTAACAACTGTAATTGACTCTTGCCAAACCCTTTTAGATGGTGCAACAACAACTGATTACCCTCAAGATGCCATTACAGCATTTCAAACCACTTTGACTACAGCCAAAACAGCTGCTGCTAACACTGCTATTTCACAGACAGCAGTTGACAATTTAGTCGTTCAATTAAGAGCAGCTAAAGACACATTTCTGGCTGCGGCTTATGGTGCGATTCCAAAATCTGCATTATTAATGGGAATGACATTTGACGAAACTGTAGCTTCAAACCAGTTTACTACTGAAGGTAAACCTTTGACAGCTGTTTTAACGAAAGGTCCATCTGAAATTTTTGGAACTGCCACTAATTTACCAACTTTTGTTACCGGTAAAATAGGTAAAGCTATCTATTTCAATAACGGATCGCACCTTGAAATCAGTAATTATACAGCTTCTGATTTATTAGGAAAACAATTATCCATCTCGGTATGGGTAAAACCTGATTCAACCAGAGCCGGTAACTACATTATGTCGTATAATTATTGGAATTCATGGAAATTCCAGTTACAGGAACAAAATAAACCATTCTTTACCGTACACACCAATGCTGATGGTTGGGTTGATGCTGACAATCAAATGGATTTCTCGGCTCCAAACAAGGCATGGACACAATTAGTGGTAACATTGAATATGGATACCAAAAAATTGACTTTTTATGTAAATGGTACAAGTACAATGGTATGGGATGCTACATCGAAACCCGGATTAACCGGTACAGGAGCCTGGGTATATAAAAACACATTGCCTTTAATGGTCGGAGCTTGTACAACTTATGCCGAAGCAAATGCTGAATGGACATGGGCATGGGCAAAAACACCTGCAAACTGGGATGGTTTTGTTGGAGCAATGGATGAACTTAAAGTTTACAATGTTGCTTTGACCGATGGTCAGGTTGCCAAATTGTATAAAGACGAAAATAAATAAAGATTAGTTTTTCGTTATTCTTTAAAAGGGACTTGATCTTATTCGTAAGTCAGGTCCCTTTTTCTCTAATTAAGAAATTGTTACCGGAACTAAAGCTGGTCTATATAAAATAGAACTAATTCCAGAAGGAACAGGTGCTATACCAGAAGGAATAAGTAATATTCCAGAAGGAACAGGTGCTATTCCAGCAGGAATAAGTAATATTCCAATAGGAATAAGTAA
>DIZI01000028.1 GCA_002427885.1 Paludibacter sp. UBA6032 | reverse complement strand
AACAATGAACTTGCTTTTCAGAATGATGAAAAGGAAAAGCGTGCCGACGAGTTATTTATTGCCAACAAAGAACTTGCCTTTCAGAATGATGAAAAGGAGAAGCGTGCCGCTGAACTGATCATTGCTAACAAGGAGCTGGTTTATCAGAATCATGAAAAAGAAAAGCGTGCTGACGAGTTAATTATTGCCAACAAAGAACTTGCCTTTCAGAATGATGAAAAGGAAAAGCGTGCCGCCGAGTTAATCATTGCAAACAGAGAGCTGATATTTCAAAATGAAGAGAAAGAAAAACGTGCCTCAGAATTAATTCTGGCGAATAAAGAATTATTATTCCAAAATGAAGAGAAGGGAAAACGTGCAGCTGAGCTGGTTATTGCGGATAAAGAACTTGTGTATCAAACAAGTGAAAAGAAAAAGCGTGCTGCCGAGCTAATCATTGCCGACAAAGAACTTGTATTTCAAAATGAAGAGAAGGGAAAACGTGCAGCTGAGCTGGTTATTGCGGATAAAGAACTTGTGTATCAAACAAGTGAAAAGAAAAAACGTGCTGCTGAATTAAAAATTGCCGATAAAGAACTTCTATTTCAAAACGAAGAAAAAGAAAAGCGTGCCGCCGAGCTAATCATTGCTGACAAAGAACTTGTATTTCAAAACGAAGAAAAGGAAAAACGTGCTGCCGAGCTAATCATTGCCGACAAAGAACTTGTATTTCAAAACGAAGAAAAAGAAAAACGTGCTGCCGAGCTAATCATTGCCGACAAAGAACTTCTATTTCTGAATGAAGAAAAGGAAAAACGTGAAACGGCCAATAAAGAACTCGAAGAATTAAGTTATTCCCTGAAATTGGTTTCGCAATATGCCAGAAGCTTGATTGAAGCCAGTCTTGATCCTCTTTTCACTATAAATCCCGAAGGAAAAATAACCGATATGAATCATGCTTCGATCAATAGTACCGGAGTTTCCCGTGAACAGCTAATTGGAAGCGATTTCTTTAATTATTTCACCGACACTCAAAAAGCACGTGAAGTGTATCAGAAAGTATTTGCCAAAGGCTTTGTAACCGATTTCCCGTTGACAATTATGGATGGTAAACTAACCGATGTATTATTTAATGGTTCGGTGTATAAAGATGAAAAGGGAGCAGTGATTGGTGCAGTGGTTGTGGCACGAGATATTACCGAGCGAAAAAGAATTGAAACCCAATTGAACGAAGCCATTGTATTTGCCGAAATGGCAACTGAAATTGCCGAACAGGCAAAGAATAAAGCTGAAAGTGCAACACTCACAGCCGAAAATGCAGTAAAGGCAAAACAGCAGTTTTTATCGAATATGAGTCACGAGATACGCACACCAATGAATGCCATTATCGGATTCACAAAAGTGCTGACGAAAACGGATATGACTGCCAAACAAAAGGAGTATTTAACTGCCATAAAACTCAGTGGAGATGCCCTGATTGTACTTATTAACGATATTCTCGATTTAGCAAAAGTAGATGCCGGAAAAATGGTTTTTGAGCAGGTTCCGTTTAAATTGTCGGTATCCATTTCCGCCATGTTGCATTTATTTGAATCCAAAATATGGGAAAAAAACCTGTTGTTGATTAAAGAATACGACAATAAAATTCCGGAAGTTTTATTGGGTGATCCTGTGCGGTTGCATCAGGTTATTCTGAATCTGGTAAGCAACGCGGTGAAGTTTACTTCAAAAGGTAAAATTACCGTTAGTGTCCGCTTAGTAGCCGAAGATGACGAGAAAGTAAGTATAGAGTTTTCAGTAACCGATACAGGCATTGGCATACCGACAAGTAATATGGATAGTATATTTGATAATTTCCAACAGGCATCCAGTGGCACATCACGTTTGTATGGAGGCACCGGGTTGGGTCTGGCCATTGTGAAACAATTGGTCGAGCCACAGGGCGGCAATATAAAAGTTGTAAGTAAACTGGATGAAGGTTCTACCTTCAGTTTTACATTGAGTTTTAAGAAAACGGACGCTGAAGCTGCAATAGAAACAGAAATAGAGGAACTGGATACAGATATGAAAAACATTAAAGTGTTGGTAGTGGAAGATATTCCGCTGAATCAATTATTGATGAAAACCTTGCTTGATGATTTTGGGTTCGAACGGGATATAGCTTCCAACGGTAAGATTGCCATTGAAAAATTGCAGGCAAAATCGTTTGATGTTATTCTTATGGACTTACAAATGCCGGAAATGAATGGGTTTGAAGCTACCGATTATATTCGTAACACGATGCATTCCAACATACCAATTATTGCTTTAACCGCCGATGTAACGACCGTCGATTTGGCAAAATGTAAAAAAGTAGGTATGAACGATTACATTGCAAAACCGGTGGATGAACGGTTATTATTTAGTAAAATTGTTGGTCTGGTAAAAAAACCTTCACATATTATGAATACAAGCTCTGAATTAGAATCCGAATCGATTGAAATTGTTGATAACAAAAGAATCAGATGCATCGATTTACAATACCTGAATACCCGAACCAAATCAAATCCTCAGCTAATGATGGAAATGATTTCGCTTTATCTGGAACAGACCCCCCGGTTAATAACTGCTATGAATAAAGGGTTAGCCGATAAAGACTGGGGTACGTTACATGCCGCGGTGCATAAAATGATTCCGTCGTTTGCCATCATGGGAATAAGCACCGATTTCGAGAATATAGCGAAGAAAATTCAGGAATACGCCTCTACCTTACAACAATTAGATTTAATGCAAGATATGGTTTTTCAACTGGGGAATGTATGTAATCAGGCATGCGAAGAGTTAGAAATAGAATTTAATAAGATAAAAAACGAGATCCAATGACTAAAGATAAGATAAAAATTTTTCTGGTGGATGATGATGTAATATTTCTGAAATCATTGGAAATTGACTTTTTACAAAGCGCAGATTTTACAATAGAAACATATACCACAGGCGAGTTGTGTCTGGATCATTTATCGAATAATCCGGATGTAATTGTGTTGGACTATTTTCTGGATGGTATTGATAAAACAGCAATGGACGGAATTAAAACCCTGGATAAAATCAAAGCGGTTAATCCCGATATACCAGTGGTTATACTCTCGTCGCAAGATAAAATTGATGTGGCCATTGACTGTATGCATCACCGCGCTTTCGATTATGTAGTGAAAAGTGAAACTGCTTTCCTGCGGCTGCAAAAAATTATTACCACCATTTTTAAGTATAAAAAGATGGAAAAAGAGTTGAACTGGTATATGGAGAGAATGTAATTACATTTACAATTTTATTCATTTACTCCCGATAGCTATCGGGATTAATATTAAGAGTATGGTTCATCTTACGATGAATGATACTCTTTTTTGTATAGAAAACAGAACCGTTTTGTGAATTTGATATTGTTGTATATCAATAAAATAGTAATCCCGAAGCTATCGGGATTTAGTCCGGTAGCGTGTCCAGCCGCTCGTCGGATTTGTTTATTTCGGATTATATCCCGATAGCTATCGGGACCATATAATGAGTTCGTCCTGACTTTTTAATGATTGTATAATATCGCTCCTACGGAGCTTAAAAACTAAATAATCCTTTACTACTACCGTCCCGATAGAATTCGGGACCTTATAATACAAAGGGTGGGATCACATCCGCGATAGCCCCGATAGCTATCGGGGGGACCCACCCACTAGTTCCAAACTTTACTCATCTAATATGCATATCTGCTAGGACGGAGTGTTCCTCTCTTAGTCCAAGTCTATATATGTAATCTGTGGATAGTTCAAGTTTAACGAAGTGTAACTTGGACTGAAAACCAATGCAGTTTTCAACTGACAATGTCAAAGTTACAAACTTAAACTATTTCCAGCACAAGTCCCCGCTTCGCTCAGACTTGCGCTAGACAACGACTGCAAATGTGCAAACCGGGACGAATAGGGAGCAGGCGTGTGTTATGTGGTGTTTTTTATTTAGTTTCAATATACATTTGTATGATGTCAATGTATTGACCATCTAATTGTTTTGCTGCTTTAACAAATCTTCCCTCCTCAATAAATCCAAATTTTTTATATAATCTAATTGCTCTTTCATTTGAGGCAAATACCTGCAAAAATAACTTTTCAATTTGTTCATTTTGTCTTGCCCATTTCAATAAGTTCTCGATTAACGCATAACCAATTCCTATTCCTTGGTATTTTGGATGTACATTAACTCCGAATTCTCCAGTATGGGAAATCTTCTTTTTTGAATTTGAGATAAAGAACAGTAGTCCAACAATATTTTTGTTTATCTCAGCAATAAGAATCAATGAATTGGGGTCTCCATTTATCTTTTCTATCCATTGTTTTTCGCTTTCAACTGTAATAGTATATTCCTCCAATGTTGTCAAAACCTGGTCAGTAGATGCAAATAATATCTTGGAGTAGTCAATAATTTCTTCTGCATTTTCAACAAGAGGTTCTCGTATGATAAATTTTCTGTTATCCTTTGTTGTGGATTCATTCATAATGTCAATATTTTTGAATTACGTTTAACTGATAATTAAGTCGCTATAATTCAATGTTTGTATGTTCGTTGTCCTAGTTGTTGTTTTTTCTAAAATACCGCCTAACGACCGAGGCGTGTGTTAGCAGTAGGCATTTGGTTGTCAATTTTTTGTCTGTTTAATTCCGTCTTCAATTGCTTTGAAAACTTGATTGTTTTTGTCGTAAATAATTGAAAAAGTAGACTTTGCCTTTAGAAAATACTCTTTAGCAGTTTTCTTGTCAGAGTCAATGTAAAGTCGTCCCAAATAAAAATTCAAGTTACCTATAATCTTGTTTTCATTTTTGTAAGTCAGTAGTTTTGATTTGAAAAATTCTATAAGTTCACCAGTCTTTTTGTTTTCAAAGTAGATATTTCCAAGATCATTATAAATTGTCGGTTTGTCGGGTGCTAGATTGTAAAATGAATTCAACATTTCTTCTTTCTTCGGATTATTAGTTTCAACATAGAGAGCAAGAAGTGGTTTTAGATTGTAATAATTTTCTTTGTCTATCTTGTCTGCAAGTTCATAGTATTTGATAGCATTATTATTGTCTTTAAGTTCCGAATAAATTTGTGCAATCATTCTCGCTGCATCACTTTTAAGTTCAGCGTCTTTATAAAGTTCAAGTGAATTCTTTGCATATTTCAATGCGTTTTCTCTGTCGTCTACATAAAGGTATGCAAAAGCGAGGTTATAATGTGCATCTGAGAAGTCATTATTTAGTTCTATTGATTTCAGAAAAAGTGGAATTGCTTCTTTGTATTTGCTTTGTGTAAGATATTGATATCCTGTTGCGTAATATACTTTGTCGTCAGCAATTTTATGATCAATTGCAACTTGATAATTTTTAATGATTAAATTTGTAAGTGTTTCTTCATCTTTAAGCCACTTTCCACCATATTTCAGTTGTGCTTGATAATAAAAATCACCAAGTCCTTTGTATAGTTTATAGTTGTCTGGATAAATTTGTATGAGTTTCCCAAGTATTGAATCAATTGAGAAGTTATACATTCCAAACGAACCATTTTTACCTCTAAAGTCCATAATATCTTCATTTTCTTTCAGGTCTTTAAATGCAAACATTTCATGCATTATACTAGTAACGAAATAATTCAACGCAATGTCCTCTTTTAATAAAACTATGTTAGGATTTTCGTTCTTAGGATCAAAGTCTTGAAGTGTTTTGAATGCGGTTTCGTACTTTTTATTTACCACGAGTCCGTTTGCTTTTTCAAGTATTGTTGATTCAGTCTGTGCGTAAATAGTCAACACAAAAAGTGTCGAAAGTGCAATTGTCATGATTTTTTTCATCGTCTTCTATTTTTTTTATGCTTACTGCTAACGACCGAATCTATGCGCACCTGCGTCCTCGATAGCTATCGGGATGCGGGTGCTTTCACTTTCGCAATCCCGATAGCTATCGGGAGAAAAAGTGAAAGCGGGAGCAAATGCTGCTAAGTGCATAGCTTGCCCCGATCTATCGGGGTCAGCCAGCAGGTGCCCATAGGCGTGTGTTAGGGGCTAGGCCGTTTTCATTTTGAGTTAGTTCTATTTCGATTCAGAATAATTCTCGTTTCATTTAGTTTATCTCAATTTAGAAAACTTATTTCTTAACTATAAGTCTTTGAATTCCTGAGCTTTTAGCTGATTTAACTTCAATCATATATACACCGCTTTTCAGCTTGTACGTAAATATTTCCGAAACCTTTTGAGTAACTGTTTCTGTCATAACTACTGAGCCCAATATATTATAAATACTTACTTTCATTGGTTCAAAGTTTTCGGAATTTATAGATAATTGAATTCTGTCAGTAGCAGGATTAGGTGTAATCGTGAATTGATTTGAAATATCAGAAAGTTCTATTAAACCAGAAATTCCATTTGTTGCTATGTTGGAACGTGAAGAATATACAGACAGGTTATCCGATTTTATACTTGATTTAATTTGTTGTTTTACTCCGGCAATAGTTGTACTAACCGCCTCGACCTGATAATAAACTATTCCTTCCGGTGCTGTGTAATCAGAAAATTGAGAATTACTTCCAGAGAGTGATCCAATAATTTGAATATTTTCGGGTTTGGTTCCTCTGTATATATTATAGGTCGATACCTGATATCCTTCGTAGGGTTCCCAAATTAAATTCCAGATATTATTTATTCCTTTATTTATAGTAAGATGCATGGTTTTATGATAGGTACTTAGAGCTGTTTCGTTTCCACAGCCATCTGTAATAGACAATTTATACTTATTGGATTGTACATCAGGATTTGAGTTCATATCTATAAATACAGCAACCGAATCAAAGGGAATAGTACCAACATTAATATAAGAATTGGTAACATTTGTTTCCTTATAAATATTGAAGGTGTTAATTTTTACATCCAATGGTTTTGACCAGTAAATAATGTTTTTGTTTTTTTCATTAATACCAATATAACTAATGGCAGGAGCATTCATAGGAATAATATTAATAACAATATTATCAGTCGCAGAACATCCTTTTGCAGTAGTTGCTGTAAGTGTATAAGTTATATTAGCTGCTGTAGCTACAGGATTGGCAATTGTGTCATTACTTAAACCTGTAGATGGACTCCATTTGTATTTAATAGAATCTGTACCATTATAATTAGACGAAGAGATGCCCAATTGTACCGAAGAACCACAGGTGGCAGAAATATCGCTTCCTACATTAATAACAAGCGGATTAACTGTTACTATTACATTATCAGTTGCATTACATCCTGACGGAGCAGTTATAGTTACGTAATAAGTTGTTGTACTTGTTGGTGAAGCAATAGGACTGGCAACAGTATCACTGCTTAATCCAATGGAAGGTGTCCATTTATATTTTAAATTACCTGTACCTGTGTAATTTGTGATAGTTGATAATTGAACACTACCACCACAACTTATTGTCTGATCTACCCCTGCATTTATAGTCAATGGATTAACTGTAACAACAACGGTATCTTTCGAAATACAACCAGAAGTTGAATTAACAGTTAGTATATAAGTGGTTGTAACAGTTGGGGAGCATAGTGGATTAGCTAAAGTGTCATTGCTTAAACCTGTAGATGGTTTCCATATATAACTAAGAATATTTGTTCCGCTATAATTTGAACTAACTGCAAGTTGTGTAGTTCCTCCGCAACTTATTGACTGATCAATCCCTGCATTAACTTTTAGTGGCACATTATCTACTATTGTAGATGCTGTCCCAGTACAACCTGCCGGAGTTGTTACCTGTACAGTATAAGTTGTTTTTTGTGATACAGAAGCTGTTGGAGTTGCAATTGTATCATTATCTAGACCTGTAGAAGGTGTCCATTTATAACGTAGTCTAGCTGTACCGCTGTAACTTGTAACAACAGGACCAAGTTGTGTACTTCCTTCACATACTATGTGTTTAGTTGAACCTGCATTTACATATAAAGGTGCATTATTTACATAAACTGAAGCAGTTGTATTACAACCGTTAGCGTTTCTTGTAACTTCATACAAGGTAAGTTCTGATGGACTTGCTTTAGGATTTTTTATGTTCGGATTATTTAATCCTGTAGTAGGTGTCCAGGAATAGTTTTCTACTGTAGGAAAATCTACCTTGAGTTTGGCCATAAATCCTCCCGAACCACAAATATATCCTCTATTTAAGCCAATAAAACTTCCACACATTGATTTTTTTGATACAAAGTTAGCTACCTGATACCAGTTTTGACCACCATCAGTCGTTTTGAAAACAAAAGCAAAATTAAGTATACCGTCATATCCTGTAATATAACCACAATCTGCATTAAAAAAATAGATCGTTTTTATAATACTGGAAGGTAAAAGCATTGGTAAAATAATATTTTCAGCACTCGACATTCCACTTGAAAATTTAAGTAGTGAATTTCCTCCACCTGAATATCCTATAGAATCTGAAACGAAAGAAAGCGAATATAGAGGTCTATTCATATTGGTTATTTGTTTTATCCATGTCATTCCACCATCTTTTGTTTGATATATTGTTCCGGCTGATCCACTTATATATCCATTATTAACCGATGTAAAAGTGATATCAAAAAGTGTACTGCTCAATTGACTTTCAGTCCATGTTTGCCCACCATCTATCGTTTTCATAACAATGTTATTTCCAACAACGAATATGGTATTTTCATTTTGTATATACAATGAACGGAATATTATAGTAGTAGTTCCCGAATTTACAGGAACCCAGCTTTCACCTCCATCGGTAGTTTTTATTATTGTACTGTTTGTTCCAACAGCATATCCTGCATTCTTATCAAAAAAACGAATTGCAATTAAACTACTTGTTGTTCCGGATGACTTACTAATCCAGTTAGTTCCACCATCGGAAGTTTTATAAATACCACCGGTAGTTGTTCCTGCAAAACCAGTGTTACTGTCTCTGAAATAAATAGAATTAAAATTATCTGTTAATCCTGTATGAACAGAATCCCAAACTCCGTCAAGAATTGGTTCGGCGTCTAACTGTACCGAATCACCACAGGTTACATTTTTTTTTACACAGGTTACTAGTTCACACTGCGCATTTACTGAAAATTCAGTAATAAAAAACAAGAAAATCAAGATTAGATGTTTAATCATTTTCATAAAGTTACATATTAAAATTTTATATTTTGTTTGTTTGTTATTTCTATCAATCTGAAGATCTTTTTTTTTAGTTTTTACACTTTCTTTTGGGGTTGTATATCTCTCCAAAAGCAATTACGGAAGAAATTAAGCTGTCGAAGTTAGCTGCATTTTTGGCGTGATCTGTTTCAGAAATACTTACAGTCACGCGACACCTCATTTTTCAACAACCGATTTTTTGATTGATCGCTATGCAAATTAAAATAAAATAAATGGACAAGATTCGAAATCTTCAATATTTATTATATGGACAAGCCCCAAAAGGCGTTGTTGCAATAAATTGAATTACAGGTGTTTAAAGAGGTCAAAAAAAGGGCTTATATGGACAAGGGTTTTTGAAGGCAAAAAAGGGCAGAAAACAGTTAAAATTAAATCAAAAATTACGCAGGTATTCGACCATATTGTCGGAATTTTGCATGTTGAGTTTTGAGCGCAGACGATAACGTTGTTTGCTAATGGATTCGATTTTTATATCGAGTACAGTCGCCATCATCCCGCTTTCAAAACCGGCCAGTATCAGGCAGCAGATAAGGATGTCGTGTCCGGTCAAATCGGGAAAGCGGTCCGCAAGTCTTTTGGAAATATCGTGGTATTCAATATCCATACAGGCAATTAATTCTTCGTGGAAAGTGAGATTCTGAATGGGACTGATCACGGGTTGCTTTTCGGAAGCAAGTGCGGGACGTTTAATGGCATACCGGCGGTATTGTTCAACATTTAAAAGCAGAATGTTGCGCATTTTAATTTGTTGTTCAAGTAATTGACTGTTTTCCTTCTCTTTCTCAACCAGTTTTATCTGATCTTTCAGTTCCTGTCTTTTCGCCCGATTACTTCGCGACAGCATGATAAGTAAGGTTAAACTGATCATAACTATTCCCATTAAGAGGAGTATCTTTTTTTCGTTATTCTTTATAGTCAGCCTTTGATTTGATACCTGCAGTTTTTCGAATTTGTATTTTTTCTCCAGACCGGCAAAACTGATGTCCAGTTTCCGTTTGTATATTGAATCTTTCGTTTCTGTTAGCTTATTGGCATAATATAGCGCCTTTTGGTAGTTCCCTTCATGTTCATATACGGTTTGCCACAGATGATAATAATCCGGCGCCATTTCCTGAGGTTCTTTCACCCGGTTCAGATAATAACGGGCCGAATCGAATTTACCGGTCTCTATGAAAATCCGTGCCTTTAAATAAGTAGTATTTGAATCGTAAATGGGTATATGAGTCAAAGGAGTTTGATTTATGTAGTATAATGCTCTTTTATTATCCCCTTTTTGGATGTAACCTGCCGCCAGACTTCTGAACACCGAAGAATTGATAACGGTATCGTTAAGTGTTTTGGATAGTTTTTTAGCCAGTAAATAATAGATAATGGCACTGTCAGCTTGTTGTGCATGCTGATATACTTGTCCTATATTAAATAGATTTATGACGCAATTATAGGTATTGTTGATTTTTTTGAAAGCACGATAGGATAATTTCCGATAAACAAGGGCACTGTCGGTTTGGTACTGTGAAGCATATAAGTTGGATTTTTCAACATACAGCAATCCCTGTAAATAATAATCCCGCGTTTTCTTTGCAAATTCCATTGCCGAGAATATAGCAGCGGCCTGCTCTTTTGATTTTCCCTGATTTCCGGCATAACGTGCCATATAATACCAGGCATAGCCGGCACGTACAGGATCATTCTGATTGTAATATTCCGCAGCGATTCGAATCAACGAATCCGATTCCAACCTGATATCTTTTTTATCCAGAGCCAGCGTCATGAGTAAGGCATATAAAGCCTCGTCTGAACGCCCGGTTAAATAATCAGGATTGATTTCTTTTAAAATGGATAAAGCCGAATCGGGAGCCGTTTCCATGAGTCGTTCGGCCGTACCCAGCTTATCGGTTGTGGATGAACAACCGACTAAATTCAAAACAATCAATATCAGTAATGTAAATGGAATAAATCGATACATATGCATTGATATTAACAATACAAATGTAGTAAATTATTTTAAATTGTAAAATAATTGTGTTTAAATCTGAATTGAATCCAAAAGAGGCTGACCCGAATAATTCGGATCAGCCAATGATCAACCCGTCGCGCGTACTATCCCGGGAGCTATCGGAAGTAAATGAATAAATAACAACGTGTGAATGTTATAACTCTTTTCAGAAATTATGTAATTCTCTTACAAACTCAAACATCTATTTTTGTTCCTGAGAAATGATTTACATTCAAAAAAACATAAATTCAGAGATTCAACTTCAATTCTCAGCAAATGATTCACTTTTATTTAAACTTCTAAATTCTTATTATTATGTCACTATTAGCTATTTTACTCGTCATTATCATTGTAGGTATTCTTCTATGGGCTGTGAATAATTACATTCCAATGGATCGTAAGATTAAAAACATTTTAAATATTGTGGTTGTGATTGTTGTTATTATATGGATTCTTAAAGTATTTGGACTTTTCAGTTACCTGATGAATGTAACGGTATAACATAAAGGTCTTTTTTTTCAATACGATTCAATGATTTTTGTGTGTATTGAATTCAAAATCCCCTCACGGCAATAGGATTTGCCAGGAGGGGATTTTTAATTCAGCGTTTTCAATCATCATGCTTTAGGAACTGTGAGGATTTCGGTGCTGACTTTAAGACGACTTTGCCTTTGAAGTCAAGGGTAGAAATTAAAAAACGGAAGCAAACAGAAATATACCCGAATGCGAAAATAGTACATAGTACATAGTACATAGTAAATAGTAAATGTATAATCCCGATAGCTATCGGGAGTAAATATCAAGGTGTGAATACTGCAACTTATTCCAAGAGTTCTGTAACTTTTAACGATATCGGAGCATCTACCTTTGTTTCGTGATAATAAAGTCACAAAATTAAATTAATAACAATGAAAATTAAAAATGTAATTCCATTTTCAGCCTTATTTATGGTTGGGTTTATGGGCAGTTGTTCAAATGCTATGGATCCCAGTTTAGCTTCGGGAAAGTTATCAACAGATAATTCAGTTACTGTTGCTTCATCGATGTCGAAATCGAATAAGAATACTCCAAAAGGTGGAGCATTGCAGGTTGTCAATCTGGGCGTTTCAGGTGAGTTTGTTATCTTGTCGAAAAGCGGTATTACCGATGTTTATAAATCTGCTGTTACAGGAGATATAGGAACAAGTCCAATAACAGGTGCTGCTATCACATTGGCATGTGATGAAGTTACCGGAACAATTTTCAGTGTTGACGCTGCAGGTCCTGCATGCAAGGTAACCAACGCAAGTCGTTTAACTACAGCCGTAGCCAATATGGAAACAGCTTATACCGATGCCGCCGGACGTTCTAATCCTGACTATTTGAATTTAGGTGCTGGGAATATCGGTGGAAAAACGCTTAAAGCAGGTCTTTATAAATTTACTACCGATCTTATCATACCCTCGGATATAACTCTTTCGGGAAATTCTACCGATGTTTGGATATTCCAGGTTGCCGGAACATTAGATATGAGTAATGCAGTAAGAATTACCTTAGCCGGTGGTGCACAAGCCAGGAATATTTTCTGGCAAACATCAGGTGCCGTAACCCTGGGAACTACCAGTCATTTTGAAGGAACTATCCTTGGACAAACTGCTATCAATTTACAAACCGGAGCCACAGTAAACGGAAGATTGTTGGCACAAACCGAAGTAACTTTGCAAATGAATACGGTTACTCAACCAACTACTACTACAACTACAACGACGAAACACGGTCACAAATAAATTTTTGAACAGGTATAAGAGGCTGTATCAAAAGTGATACAGCCTCTTTTATTTATGCAGTAAAGTTGAAAAGAGACATCCGTAATAAAAACTCATGTTTAATTTTTAATGTTTCACATACATTTACATTGTTTGTTATAAGCAATTATTTTTTACACTTATTTAATTTGTGATTACAGTTTGTAATATGCTTAATACAAACTGATTGAAAAATGATAAAAGTCAAATTTAAGATATTTCGAGTGTGAATCTTGTAACTTTTATCAGGAATTATGTAACACATCCGCAACTTAAAGTCCTCACCTTTGCAGAGTGGAAATTCATTCACAAATAAATTCAAATGTATGAAAAAGAATAAACTACTTACAACCTTGGCAATCATTTCGGTTGTATTGTTTGCGGGTTGTAAAAACGACGATTATGTCGCAATTGATGGAGGGCCCTGCCCTGTTGTAATATCAGTTACCCCTGTAAGTGGTGCAACTTTGGTAGGACGCAGCGCAGTAAATGCCAGCGAACAGGCTGTAAGGACAACTCTTGTTACTGCAACCTTTAATAAAAAAATGGATCCTAAAACGATTAACGGAACCACATTTATCGTAAAAGTAACCGGTGGTGCTGAGGTTGATGGAAATGTAACATACAACGCTGCAGATTCAACGGCCATCTTTACTGCTTCAGGTAAATTTGCCGACAATACTACTTATGAAGCAAGAGTGACAACAGGAGTAAAAGATCCGATGGGCAACACACTTCAGGAAGATAAGGTGTGGCCATTTAGTACCGGTACTACTATTTTACCTGTAATAACTGCTACCAGTCCGGCTAATCTGGCAATAAATGTAGCATGGAATAAAGTGGTTACTGCTACCTTCAGTGTAGCAATGGATCAGTCAACTATTACGACTTCAAGTTTTACCCTTATGAATGGAGTAAATCCTGTTTTAGGAGCTGTATCAACTACAGGAGCTGTAGCATCGTTTACACCGAATGTTGCACTTAATCCTTTGACTGTTTATACTGCAAAAATCTATACAGTAGTTAAGAATATGGATGGTACTGCAATTGCAAAAGATACCACATGGACATTTACTACTGCAGACGTAGTTCCCAGAGTGATTACAACCGACCCTACAAAAGCGGCTACTCTGGTACCACTTAACAAAACGGTTTCAGCAACCTTTAGTGTAGCTATGAACTCTACAACCTTTACAAATTCGACCTTCATGTTAAAAAGAAGTGGTGTGATTGTTAATGGAGTGGTAGGGTACACGGGCACAACTGCTACCTTTAATCCGACAAACGATTTATTATCGAATACCGTTTATACAGCTACTATTAAAGCAGGAGTACAAAATACAAATGGAACAGCTTTGGCAAAAGACACAGTATGGACATTTACAACTGCAACTGTTTTAGCTCCATTTGTAACTTCAACAGATCCTTCGGATCAGGACGCAAGTGTTACACTTAGTCAAAATGTGATGGCTAATTTTAATGAAGCAATGGATAATACAACCATTTCTACAACTACATTTACCATTATGGAAGGTTTAAATCCGGTATTGGGTGCTGTAACTTATGCAGGAACTACTGCCACATTTAATCCAAACAGTGATTTTGTAGCTGGTAAAACTTATACAGCCAGAATAACGAACGGAGTAAAAAATGCAACCGGCACAAATATGGTCAATGATTATGTATGGTCATTTAGCATTCCTACTGTTCCGGTAGTTACTGTTGATATTCTTAAATCAGTTGCCCGTTTTGGTATATTTGCCGGCGTGGGAATCAGTAATAATGCAGGCGCATCTGTAATAAATAATTTAGATGTAGGTATTGATCCGGGTGTTCGTTCATCGGTTACAGGATTCCCACCTGCAACAGTAGTTGGTGGAGCTATATATTGCTATGATGATTTAGTACCAGCAGGTACTCCTGCAATGTTAGACCAGGCAAAAGCCGACTTAGTAGCAGCATATCTTTATCTTGAAGGAGCAACAGCTCCAGCACCAGCCACAGTTTCGGGCGATCAGGGTGGAAAAACACTGGCACCGGGTATTTATAAATCAACTTCAACCCTGTTAATTCAGAATGGTGATTTGACATTGGATGCTCAGGGTGATCCGAATGCAGTATTTATTTTCCAGGTGGCATCAGCTTTCACCACAGTAGGTGGAGCAGGTGGTAGTATAATACTTACGGGTAGAGCTCAAGCCAAAAATGTTTATTGGCAAACCGGCAGTTCAGCTACAATTGGAGACTATACAGATTTTTATGGTAACGTAGTGGCATTGCAATCAATAACAATGGGCGCTTATTCAAATGCTGTAGGCAGAATGCTAGCCAGAAATGGTGCAGTTACCATGACAAGTACAAATACAATCTCAAAACCGTAATATATTAAAAATATGAAAACAAATAATATGTATAAAAAGGAATCGCGCTTAGCGCGGTTCCCTTATGCCAGGGGCATAAAAAGCTTTATTCTTGGTGCTGTTATTCTATTAGGTATGCAAACACCTGTTCAGGCACAAGATTCTATTCGATACACACAACCTTCGTGGTACTTTGGTGTGGCTGCAGGTGGAAATATCAATTTCTACCGGGGTTCTACCCAGCAATTGAATGCTGACTTAACCGTTCCAACTACTTTTCACGATGGTACCGGTTTAGGGCTTTATCTGGCTCCTTTAATCGAATATCGTCCCGCCAGCTCACGTTGGGGAATTATGTTTCAGGCAGGTTATGACAGTCGTAAAGGCGCATTTAATGGTGTGAATACTCCCTGTAATTGTCCTGCAGATCTGATTAGCGATTTAAGTTATCTGACCGTTGAACCAAGTTTACGCTTTGCACCATTCAAATCTGATTTATATTTGTATGCGGGTCCACGTTTTGCTTTCAATTTGTCAAAAGGATTCAGCTACCGGTTGGGAATTAATCCGGCTTATCCGGATCAACCTGCCACACCGGCAGTAGATGGTGATTTTAGTGATATTCGCAGTAGTTTGATTTCGATGCAAATCGGAGCCGGATACGATATCCATCTTTCATCTGATTATCACAAGACTCAATGGGTTCTTTCTCCATTTGTATCGTTTCAACCGTATTTTGGACAAGATCCACGGACCATCGAAACATGGAATGTAACCACCTTGAGAGTTGGAGCTGCTTTGAAACTGGGAACAGGACACAAAATTGTAACACGGGAAAAGGAAACTCTACCTGAAAAAACAATTGTGTTAGTAGAACCTAAAGTAACATTCACCGTAAATTCGCCACAGAATATTGTGACCGAACGTAAAGTAAGAGAAATTTTCCCTCTTCGTAATTACATATTCTTCGATTTAGCTTCTGATGAAATACCTAATCGTTATGTATTATTAAAGAAAGATCAGGTGAAAGACTTCGGCGAAGACGAAATGAATATGCCAACTCCAAAAAATCTTTCCGGACGTTCGGAACGACAAATGAAGGTGTATTACAATGTATTGAATATAGTTGGCGAACGAATGGTGAACAATCCTTCGGTAACCATAGACTTAGTGGGATCTTCAGAACAGGGACCAAAAGACGGTCGTGCTATGGCAGAATCGGTTAAAGATTATTTAGTAACCGTATTTGTTATTGATCCTAAACGGATTTCTATTGAAGGCCGCAACAAGCCACTTTTACCTTCCTTGCAAAAAGGGGGTACGATTGATCTTGTCATGCTTCGTGAGGGAGACCGCAGGGTTACAATCGAAAGCAATTCACCGGCTTTATTGATGGAATTCCAGAGTGGACCTAATGCTCCGTTGAAACCAATAGAAATAGTTGTCGTACAGGAAGCACCCATTGATAGTTATTTCTCAGTCAAGGTTGATGGAGCCAATAAAGCTTACTCTTCATGGACGTTGGAAATGACCGACGCAACAGGAGCCGTTCAAACTTACGGACCTTATACACAAGAAACAGTGGCAATACCCGGAAAAACCATTTTGGGTGCCAGAGCCGAAGGTGATTATAAAGTAAAAATGATTGGTAATACTAAAAGTGGCAAGGTAGTAACGAAAGAAGCTTCTGCACACATTGTATTATGGAAAGCAGCGGTTACCGAAACTGGAACAAGATTCAGCGTTTTGTATGAATTCAATAATTCGAAGGCCAACAGCATGTACCAAAAATACCTGATAAATGTTGTAACTCCTAAGATTCCTATTGGTGGAACAGTTATAATTCACGGTCATACCGATATTATCGGAGGCGAAGCATATAATCTAAGATTATCATTGGCACGTGCTAATGATGTCAGAGATATTATGGAAGATGCCTTGGCAAAAGCCGGTCGTAAGGATGTTAAGTTCGATGTTAAAGGACTTGGAGAAGATGTGACTACAGCACCTTTCGAAAATAAATATCCGGAAGAACGCTTTTATAACCGAACGGTAATCATAGACATTATACCTTAATAGTTTTTATCTTTTGGTTACAATTTCTGATAAGACAGAGACCTCGATTGGGGTCTCTGTTTTTTTGTCAGGAAGTTTTCTGTTCTGTAGTTTTGCGTTTCGTGTTATGCGTTCCCTGACTCAATTTTCTATATCCTATTAACAAACTTAGCTAATTGGAATTCACCGGAAATGTACGAATTATGTAATTAGTTTTCGTAATTATGTAATACTATCCCCGGTAATTTGGCTCATCTTTGTAAGTTGTGAATTGAATCAACCTTAAAATACCCGCTAATGACTCGCAAACAAAAAATCATTAGAATTTTACTCATTATTTTCACTGCCATTATTATCCTGGCAGTGATTGTCATTGCCTTTATCTCACCTATCACCAAGCATTTAATAGAAAAATACGATCAGGAATATACAGGACGACAAATCACCATGGAAAGGGCTTATGTGAATCCTTTTACCGGCTATATTCATTTCAACAAGCTGAAGATTTATGAATTAAAAAGCGATAGTATTTTCATTTCAATCGATGGATTAAGTGCCAATATAGCCCTGTTTAAATTATTATCGAAAACTATCGAAATATCTAAACTTACCTTAGACCGGCCTAAAGGATTCATTATTCAGAAGAATAAAGATTTTAATTTTGACGATTTAATAAAGAAATTAACAACAAAAAAGACTGATACAAAAGCCTCAAATGTTCATTTTAATATTCTCAATATTAAAATAATAGATGGAGAATTCCATTACAGTGAAAATCATTATCCAATAAACTACTATATTAAAAATGTAAATATCGAAAGCACCGGAAAGCGGTGGAATAGTGATACGATCGCTGCACATTTTTCCTTTTTATCAGGTATAGGAAAAGGCGATATGAAAGGCAATTGTACGGTCAATTTAAAAAACAAGAATTATCGCCTGGCAATTGTAGTTCAAAAATTCGATTTGAATATTATAGAACAATACCTCAACGGGTTAACGAACTATGGAAGTTTCACGGCTAATCTGGATGCCGATTTGAAATCAATAGGTAACCTAAACGATCAGGAAAATATGACTGCTTCGGGATTACTGGCCATTAATGACTTTCATTTGGGAAAAAATGCCAAAGACGATTACGCTTCTTTCGACAAACTGATATTGGCAATAAAAGAGATGAGCCCGAAAAACCATATATATCTTTATGATTCGATTACGCTCGACCATCCGTATTTAAAATATGAGCGTTACGATAAGTTGGATAATATACAAACAATGTTTGGTAAGAATATATCCAACATTACATCCGCAAAAGCAAATACGGCTCAATTCAACCTTATTTTTGAAATAGCCAATTACGTAAAATTGCTTGCGAAGAATTTCTTTCAAAGTAATTTTAAGATTGGCCGTGTAGACATTTACAAAGGCGACATCCGGTTTAATGATTATTCAGGCAGCGAAAAATTTGCCATTCAATTAAACCCGATAAATGTTTGGGCCGATTCCATCGATAAGCATTACAAAAGAGTAAATGTATCTTTAGAATCTGCTGTGAAACCCTATGGAAATATATCGGTTGCGCTCAGTATAAATCCCAAGGACAATGGAGAATTTGATATGCAGTACCATTTCCGGAAATTACCGGTGGCGATGTTTAACCCCTATATTATTACGCTGACTTCCTTCCCTTTGGACAGAGGAACAATAACGTTTAATGGTAACTGGAGAGTGAGAAACGGTATTATTAAAAGCAACAATCACTTGATAATTATCGATCCAAGAGTCACTAAGCAAATAAGAAAGGAAGACATGAAATGGATTCCACTGCCGCTTATCATGTCGTTTGTGCGTGAACGCGGTAATGTGATTGATTACGAAATTCCGATTACCGGAAATATGAAAAATCCAAAATTTCATATACAGGATGTAATCTTCGATTTACTCGGGAATATATTCATTAAGCCTCCTACAACACCTTATGGAATAATGGTCAATAATATTGAAACAGAAATTGAGAAATCACTCACGTTAAAGTGGGAGATGCGGCAGAGTTCGCTTCAATCGAACAAGGAAAAGTTTATTGAACAAATGGCAGAATTTCTTCAGAAAAACAGCGATGCAATTATCACTGTGCATCCACAGTTTTACGCTGTAAAAGAGCAGGAATACATCCTGTTTTTTGAAGCAAAAAAAAAGTATTTTATTGCTCGTCATCACAAAAAATCCGCTGCATTCAATGACGCGGATTCAATAGCTGTTGATAAAATGTCAATCAGAGACGCCTCATTTATTCACTATTTAAATAAACACGTAAATGACTCGCTCGTATTTACTATTCAAGAAAAATGTGCTTTGTTGGTTCATGCAAGTGCTATCAAAGCAAAATACGATAAATTGAATAAACAACGGAAAGAAGCATTTCTTATGGAGTTTAAGAAAAGGGGAGTTGACAAGCAAATTAGAATAGTCAGGGCTAAAAATGTGATTCCTTATAATGGTTTTTCGTTCTACAAAATAACATATAAAGGTGAATTCCCGGCTTCATTGATCAAGGCATACCAGCAGCTGAATGAATTAAATGATGAAGCTCCACGGAAAGAATACCAAAAGGCACGTAAGTTATAATTATCAAATATTCATATGTGAATCATGTAACTTATTTCCAAAGTTATATAACTTCTACCCTACCTCCGGCATTTACCTTTACAACGTTGTGAAAATTAATTCTCAACCTATAACAAAAAATAAAATGAAAACAAAATTACTTCTAACATTAACAGCAGCATGCCTGTTTTTAATGCCTTCTGCAATTTTCGGACAAGCCCCTAACTTAGGCTCAACGTCAGGTTTTGCCTTATTTACCAGGTCAGGTGCACTTAATAATAATGGAGCATCAGTCATAACAGGCAACATTGGTAGTTATGATAGTTCACCTGTTGGTTTTACCGGACCAGGAACAGTAAACGGTACTATCTATCCGGTTGGGGATACACATTTAAATCAACCTTTCACAGATTTGGGTGCTGCATTTGGCAGTTTTGGTGCTAACGGCAGTGTTTTAGGATCACCGTTAGAAACCTATAATACTACTGGCTTTATTTACACAGGAACCTATCACACAGTGGGTGCTGCAGACTTAAATGGAAATTTTACGTTGGATGCGCAAGGTAATCCGAATGCAATATTCATTATCAATGTAAATGGTGCATTAAAAACAAGCGCAGGCTCGAATATCCTTCTGACCGGTTCAGCATCGGCGAGTAATGTGTATTGGCTGGTAAATGGATTCGTCGAATTAGGAGCTGGTACTGTTTTCAAAGGTACAATAATTGCCAGCGGTCAAATCGAGTTGATGGAAGGGACTACTTTTTCTGGTAGATTACTTTCAACTTCGGGAGCCATTTTGTTACATAATAATGTAGTTGCCATTCCTTCAAGTGTATACACTGATATATCTTCTATTGAAACCGTAAATACTGATGTTGAAATTACAATAGCTCCAAATCCATTTGGTTCATACACGACCATTCTGTTGAAAAATGATTCAAAATTAAATGAATGCGATTTGAAAGTCTATAGTACTTTGGGTGAAGAAGTCCTGAATACAACTTTCACGAAACAAGGAGCTACCATTGATATGAGTAAACTTCAATCTGGAATTTATTTCTACAAAGTGATAAATGACAACAAAACCATACAATCAGGCAAACTGATTTCGAAACAGTAAATGGTTTGTAATAAATGGTTTATAGTAAATAGTTTATAGTAAATAGTTTATAGTAAATAGTTTATAGTAAATAGTTTTTTAGAAGTGGGTAGTATGCCTCAGATCATTTCAAAAACTTAGAGAATTTAAAAAAGATCCACTGCATTATTGTAGTGGACTTTTTTTCTAAAACTATCTCAATTGGGCATGATTAAATTGTAAATTTTTAAATATCCCTTATCCCAATCGTAAATCGAAAATGATTAAATTGTAAATTGTAGATGTGTGAATCATGTAACTTTTTCCCAATGTTGTGTAACATCTACCATGTTCACTGCATCTATCTTTGTGCTATTATGAAACTCAACTCATAATTTAATAATAAGAATAAAATGAAAAAAAAATTACTTCTAACATTAACAGCAGCATTCCTGTTTTTAATGTCAAATGCAAGTTTCGGTCAAGCTATAAACTTAGGTACTGCTGCTAATTTCGTGCTCTTTTCTTCGAATGGTGCACTGAGCAATACCGGAATATCGAACCTGACAGGTAATGTCGGTAGCAATAGCGGTTCAAGTACCGGCTTTGGAAATGTAAATGGCGTGATGAACAATAATAATGGAGCCAGTGCTCAATGTTCTGCCGATTTATTACTTGCCTACAACCAACTACATAGTACGGTTGCAACTTTCAGTCATGCACCTTTGTTAGGTAACGGCGAAACGCTGGTTGCCGGAGTATATGCTATAGCTGGTGCCACTACTTTAAATCTTAGTCTGACCCTGGATGCCCAGGGAAATTCCAATGCAGTATTTATTATTAATGTTGCAGGCACATTCTCGACTAACGCTGCTGCTAAAGTTCACTTAATTAACGGAGCCATGGCCAGTAATGTGTATTGGACTGTCGAAGGATTGGTAAGTTTAGCATCAAAAACTAAAATGCGTGGAACAATCATCGCTAACAATGCTGCAATAGTTTTGACAACAAACGATACCATTGAAGGGCGGGCACTTACAACTGCCGGAGCAATCACAATTAGTGGTGTGTTGGCTTATACACCGGTTGTAGCCGGAGCACCATTACTAACAGGACCTATTGCTCCAAACCTTGGATCAACGAAATGTTATGCCTTATTTTCGGCCAACGGACCGGTTTCAAATCTGGGAGTGTCATCTGTTATGGGTGATGTGGGAACAAATGTAGGTTTAACATCCGGTTTCGATGCTCTTTTAGTTACAGGTGCAATTCATGCCATTGCTGATGGATCTACAGCCCAATGTGCAGCCGACTTGCTTGTAATGTATGACTCATTGAATACATTACCTGCTGATATCGAGTTACTTTACCCGGCACAGTTTGGTCAGAATCTGGTACTTACACCTCATACATACCTGTTGAATGCTGCTACAGCATTAACCGATTCACTTTACCTGGATGCTATGGGTAATACGAATGCAGTATTTGTTATTAAAATTAGTGGTGCTTTATCCACAAGTACTCATGCAAAAGTAATTTTGATTAATGGTACTCAGTCCAAAAATGTGTACTGGAAAGTTGATGGTCCGGTTGATATAAATGACTACTCTGAATTTAAGGGAATTATTGTTGCCAACAACGGTGCAGTAAGTTTAAAAACGGGTGTAATTCTTGATGGCAGAGCCTATACAACTACCGGTGCTTTTGCAACTGCCGGTATTACAACAACAATGCCTTCTACATGTACTGTTACCGCAGTTAATACTTTAAGTACTAATAATGCTGTAACAATTGCTCCGAATCCTTTCGGTTCGTATACGACCATTACACTGGGTGATGCTTCCAAAATCAATAAGTACGAATTAGTCATGTACAATGTAATGGGTAAAGTGGTAATGAATACCACTATCACCAATCAACTAACCACACTAAATACAAGTAATTTTCACACGGGAATTTATTTCTACAAAGTGATGGAAAATGACAAAGTGGTTCAATCAGGAAAACTGATTAGTAATCAATAAGTAGTTTATAGTAGGTAGTTTCACTTTTAAGATGTTTTTGTTACTTTAAAGTGGTCAATGTATTTCAGGCATTGACAAAAAGTCAGGTGTCTTTTTGAAATTTATTACTTATAAATTCAAACTAATAAAGCCCATCACATTCTTGTGGTGGGTTTTTTTCTATAACTATGAATTTTCAACAATAATCTATCAACTATTAAAGTGTGAATCATATAAATTATTTCTAAAATTATGTAACTACGTTATGGATGATGACTTTTATCTTTGACATGTTGTGGAAATTCATTTGCAACGTAAAATATAATAATTATGAAAACAAAATTACTGATTACATTAACAGCGATTGTACTGTTTTTAGCACCGAATGTAAGTTTCGGGCAAGCGCCTACCTTAGGGTCAACTTCCGGTTTTGCGTTATTTAC
Source organism: Paludibacter sp. UBA6032 (assembly GCA_002427885.1). GTDB lineage: Bacteria > Bacteroidota > Bacteroidia > Bacteroidales > Paludibacteraceae > Paludibacter. The sequence goes on along the minus strand of DIZI01000028.1, from coordinate 726 downwards.
CGCATCCGGATATCTTACCAATGATGGAGCATCAACTGTAACAGGCGATATTGGTAGTTTTACACAAACACCTACCGGATTCCCTCCGGGAACCTTAGTTGGGAATAGTTATAATGCATCGGCTACTATTTCAGGAACAGCTGCTGCAGACGTGCTTGCTGCTTATAACCAAATGAGTGGAATTACGAACCAATTTGTTTTAGGAACACCATTAGAAACGCAAATTCTTACCCCAGGCGTATACAACACAGTAGGTGATGCAGCTTTAAATGGAGAATTAACTCTAGATGGGCAAAATAATCCTGATGCTTTATTTATTATCAAGATAAATGGTGCTTTAATTGTAGGTGCAGGCGCAAACGTTAAACTGATTAATTCAGCTTCTTTGTGCAATGTGTATTGGCAGATATATGGTGGAGCATTCGAGTTAGGTGCTGGTTCTGTTTTCAGAGGTACTATAATTGCTGGTGGAGCTATTAGTTTACTGGATGGTTCATCTCTTTTGGGCAGAGGTCTTACAATTGCTGGAGCAATTGCAGTGCATAATAGTGTGGTAAATGCAACACTGCAACCAGCAGCATCAATAATTACTGCAAGTGGTGCAATAGCATTATGCACTGGCGGTAGTGTTGTCCTTTCAGGAAATGCCGGAGGAACCTGGAGTAATGCAGAAACAACCCCAACTATAACCGTTAGCACAGCCGGCGATTATTATGTAACCAATAC
>DIZI01000041.1:147267-294602 GCA_002427885.1 Paludibacter sp. UBA6032 | reverse complement strand
GGTCAGTATCGCCGGAATATCCAGATATTGAAACTAAAGACATTTTTACACGAAAATCTGATACAGCTTGGAGTCAGTTAATAGAAGCACAAGCAAACAGAGACTCAAAGGTTAGTATTATTGTTTTTGATATTTCGCTGGTAGAAAACTCTATATTAAAGAATTTTGAAAATGTAGGTTATATTCCTGCAGTTGGTTTTGTAGCCATTATTAATTCGCAGAAAGGAGACTACTCAAATCTTGCCATTGCTTATATGCTGGCTCGTGATATTGTATTAAATGCCAGAACAATTGATTTGGATAAGGATTTATTGGCAATGATTGTAAATCGTATTATAAAAGATATAAACGAGATTCTATCTGTAAAATCATTAGTGTTAAGCAATATTGAAAACAATAAAGCAATATTGAAACAACTGGAGAAATCAATGCTTCTGATGGAATTCAATCAGGAATATATGAAGAAATTCCTGAAAGAAGGTACTCTTACTAAAAAAGACTTGCTTGATTTTTATATGAGTGAAGATGTGAAGGATAAGTTTAAGGGTATTGAGAAAGAGATAAATGAGATATAATATTAATGATTTTCAATTTTTAAATTCGTTATGGAAAATAACATTCTTACAGATATAAAAAAAAGAATTGACAATCTCGATGACCGTGGTATTGAATTAACAAATAAGGAATTGGCTTTAAAAAAACCAGTTGAAGATCAAAATGAAAAATTTGAAAAACTAAGAAAAGGATATGCTTCATTGAATCTAATAGACGAAGAAATTGATTTCACCCCAATTACCAGAGAACTATTTAAAATTGAATTGGATAGATTAAAAAATAAATACTCGATATCAAATAGTGAATTAAAATACACAAAAGAAGATCGTGATAATATAGAAAAATATTTTTCAGAATTAATTCCATTATATACTTATAGATGGATTACAATATGTCAATACAAAAAGATTTGGAAACTTCGTAGGGTTGAACTTAGAAAACAGGAAAACTTATTATTAGAAAATGAATATAAAAATCTTAGAAATACTAAGACTGAAATAAACCAAATTAGTTGGAAAGAACAAGCTAAAAAAGTTTTTACAAGTCATACTATATTAATTGAAGAGCAAGAAAAATTGATTACTTCAGAAGAAGATTTACAAATTGAACTTGAGTCGATTTATAGGCTAAAAGAGGAAATCTTTATACATGCACATAAATTGTTTGAGTTGTAGTATCTGATGAATTTATTGCGTCATTTGAGATTCTGAAATGAGATATACTTTATATTTAATTAAACCAAATACAGATTATATTTATTTGAATAACTATTAATACATAAATGATATGAGTATTTACAAAACTGGCTATTGTTTTTTCACTAGAGAAAAAGTAATAAGTTGCGATGAAACTAATGGTGATCAATTAGACGGATATTATTATCGATTTAAATTCAAAGATGTAATTAGAGAAATCAGACTTAGTCATGATGATAATTGGGAAAATAATGATTGGATGAAAAAAAATGGGTATAATTTTATAAGCTTAATTGATGAAAAAAAAATGTGGTCTTTTTTTAAATGGGCCAAAACATTTGAAGAAGTAAAGACCTATTATAATATCATAAATATAAAATAATAAGATTGAACCCTGTCCTAGCGGATATATCTCGTAGTTGGGATTTGTAATCCCAACTTATGTATTCTTCGGATTTGTAATCCGTGCAAATAAAGAAATGAATAATTACATTGAAAAATAATACGGGTTACAGTCACCAGTCCCGGCGGATATGGCCGGTAGGTGGAAAATTGTCAGAATCAGAATTTGCAGAATTAAACAATTTGCAGAATAAGGATCTGAATTTACAGAATAATAAGAGAGGATAAATAATAGGTCAATGGAAAAGGACAAATTGACATTTGATATCATAGGTTGTGCAATGAAAGTACATAATACGCTGGGGAACGGTTTTCAGGAAGTAATATATCAGCGTTGTTTGGCAATTGAACTGACGCGGGCAGGGTATGAATTTAAAAGAGAAATTGAACAAGCCATTTATTATGAAGGTAAACATGTAGGAACACGCAGGGCTGATTTTGTAGTTGAGGATAAAGTAATCGTTGAATTAAAAGCCCTGATAAATTTAGAAGCAGTACATTTAGCGCAAGCTAAAAACTATGTTGTGGCCTATCGGTTCGAGAAAGGATTATTGATAAACTTCGGGGCAACAAGCTTGCAATATAAACTGATTTTTAATCCAACTCTTAATTCTGATAATTTATAAATTCTGTAAATTCTGATTCTGACAGTTAAGTTATCTGAATCCGAATTAAGCGGATTAATCAGATAATGGTTTTGAATTTAGTTCTGCCACACAATACAATCGTGCGACAGCATGGGGTTGATAATATATGTGATTTCGCATTTCTCACAAGTAATTAAATACATAACCCATTTAAAATTATGAATTATGAAAATCAAGGTGACAAAAAGAAGGTATTATCCTTATTTTATTGCTTTTGTTTTATTGAGTATTTTTCTTAGTAGTTGTAGTTCTTATACTGCTTATGTAAATACTTATGGTAGCGATGATAATATCACAAATAAAAGTTTTTATTTAGTGAAGTCTGAAAAAATGAAAGATGTTAGTGATTTGGAATTTAATGAAATATCGAAATGGGTTATAAAAGGGTTGACTAGAAATGGTTATTATTTATCCCCTGATATTAAAAAAGCAAATGTTATTATTGCTTTAGAATATAAAGTAGGTGATCCTGATAAAAAGTTGGGCACAGGTACAATTTACAATTATGGAGTAACTGGTACACTATACACGAATACAACTTCCAATATCACATATAATCCTCTTACAAACAGTTTTAATGTAAACAGTGTACAAATCAAAACACCCTCATATGGGATAACAGGAGCTACTCCTTATAATTATCAATATACGACATATAATGTTAGCATTATAATTGAAGCTTTAAATGGTGAACAATTTAACAACAATATTATGCAACCTATTTGGCGTACTGAAATAACTGATGAAAATCGCACAAATGATTTAAGACACGAAATACCTTACTATATGTTTGCTGCACTATATCATTTAGGTAAAAACACAGGATCTAAATTATTTATAAAATTCTATTACCCAACTGAAGAATATGATAATTTTATTTATAATCCCTAATCTTGTCCTTTCGGATATGAATATCAAATAAAAAAAAGGTTGTACTGGTTGTTGGGATTCTGTCAAGGCGGATATAACCAGTCCTGGCGGATATGGCTGGTAGGTGGGAAATTGTCAGAATCAGAATTTACAGAATTGGAGAATATACAGAACAAGAATTTTGTTTGAGTTTTAGAATTTACTTTATAGATTCGGAATTTGAAACGATCAATAAAATTTATCTAAATTTATAAGTGAGACACAATGAAACAATACGAAGCAGTTATACAAACACTCGAAAGGCTTGGAGGAGTTGCAACTTTGGGGCAGCTAAATCAGGAAGTGTTTTCAATCAAGGACTGTGAATGGAAAACGAAAACACCTTTTGCAAGTATCCGGCGTATTGTGCAAACCGACAAACGTATTTATAAGATTAAGCCCGGTTTATATGGATTAACGGATTACAAAAAGATTTTAGAGGGTAAAGGTATTATTCAGGAAACCGAAAAGAACAAAGATTCGGATGAAGTTATTGAATTTAATCATTCTTATTTTCAGGGATTGTTGCTTACAGTCGGTAATTTAAAAGGATTACAAACCTTTGTTCCGAATCAGGATAAAAACAGATTGTATTTAAGTACTAAATTAAGTGAGATAAGTACGTTGGTGGCTTTACCATCATTTAGTTATCCCGAATTGGTTCAACGTAGTTCAACCATTGATGTTATCTGGTTTAATCAGCGTAGTATGCCACATTCATTTTTTGAAGTAGAACATTCAACGGATATACAAAATTCGTTGTTGAAATTTAATGACCTGCAAGACTTTAATTCACGGATGGTGATTGTAGCCGATCAGAAGAGGAAAAATGAATTCGTACATAAGATAAAATACTCTTCGTTCAATGATCTGAACCTGGGTAACCGGGTTTCATTTATGGATTATGAATCACTAAACAGACAATACGAAAGTATTATTGAGCAACAGCATTTTGAGTTTATATTGTAGAAAACCAAACTACAACCTCCCCCTCGTTTGTTCCCGATAGCCCCGATATAGCTATCTGGGGTATCGCGTGGGAAACAATGGCACAGCAGGAGGTTGAGGTTTAGATAATGTTTTGTAATTTAGTTTTGCCACATGATGCCCCCGATAGCTATCGGGACGTGCGGCAGCGAAGGCACCAGCAAAAAATGAGAAACAGCGGCTTTGATTTGGTTGATAACTCACTGAAAGAAAAAACATAAAACAAAATATTTTTCATAAAACAATTTAACAGCGCATCGTCAGCACTATATACTCTGACAAAAACAAAATGAAAAATTTTACACCTCTTTTTACATCTCTGATTTTCGGAGTATGTATGTTATCGGCTCAAACAGCTACTGTACCTTCGGGAAGTGGAACAAGCGGCGATCCTTACCGGATTGCTTCGCTTAATAATCTTTACTGGATTTCGCAAAATGCCTCTTCGTGGAGTGGCTATTTTTTACAAACGGCCAACATTGATGCTTCCGCCACATCTTCGTGGGACAGTGGTGCCGGTTGGGCACCTATTGGAAGCATGGTAAGTCAAACAAATTATACGGCATTCACAGGTTCATATAATGGACAAGGATATACAATATCTGGACTTTTCATCAACAGACCATCTAAAAACTCTATTGGTCTTTGGGGTTGTATTTCAGGATCAGCTAATATTAATAATCTAGGTCTGCTTCGGGTAAATATTACTGGTAATTATGATGTGGGCGGTTTGATTGGTTATAATGTAAATTCAAATGTGAGTAATTGCTATGTTAACGGCAGTATCAGAGCTACAACTAATAGAGTTGGTGGTCTGATAGGATCTAATGGAGGAAAGGTATTTAATTGCTCTGTCAGAAACAATGACATCGATAGTATCAGTGGGTCTATTGATGTAGCTGGTTTAATTGGATATAACTATTCAACGGTGCATAATTGTTATGCCATAGCCAATATTAACGGGGACGCGGATCTTGGTGGCTTGATAGGTTATAATGGTAGTAAAGTGACAGACTGCTATGCTATCAGCAATATTAGTGGTGTTTATCTTTCTGATACCATTTTAAATTCATCTAATATAGGTGGCTTAGTGGGGTTTAATAGCGATACTATAAACAATTGCAATGCCACAGGTAAAATTATCAGCGGAGGGTGGAATGATTATCAAATAGGTGGTTTGATAGGACTAAATTCGTGTAAAGTGACTAACTGCCATGCTAATGAGTATATAATTACAGGAAGAAAGTCTGGGAATGTTGGTGGGTTAATAGGATTGAGTTCTTATGAAAAAACGACTATATACAATTGCTATGCAACTGGTGATATAAGCGTTGGTTATCTTTGTCAAGATATTGGAGGTTTAATAGGAAAATCAGGAAATGGAAGTGGAATCGTAGATCGTTGCTACGCCACAGGAAATGTTATAAGTAGAAATTGTTGTAGTAGTGATGTTGGTAGTTTGATAGGGGAAAATTACGATATTGTAAGTAATTGTTATGCAAGAGGCAATGTTATCGGAATGAATACTATTTGTATTAGCGGTTTGATAGGAGTAAACTGGTCACAAGTAAGCTATTGTTATGCCACTGGCAATGTCAGCAATAATAATTCTAGTTTTATCGGTGGTCTGATAGGATATAACAATAAATATAATGATATCATTGGAAAGGTAAACGACAGTTTCTGGGATACAGCATCTTCGGGCCAATCAAATGGATATGGGGGACAAAAAGATGGGGCAATTTTTAGTGCCACAGGCAAAACTACTTCAGAAATGAAAACTCAAAGTACTTATACAGATGCCGGCTGGAACTTTACTTCCATTTGGAATATAAACGAAAGTAATAATGACGGATATCCATGCTTTATAGGGAGTACATTAAACGCTGTAGTCGAAACAAAAGTAGATAATATAATAAGCCTTTGTCCAAATCCTACAACTAAAGCTTTTCAACTAAACGGCATAGAAGGTACAGCAACAATAACCATATCAGATTTAAACGGCAGGTTATTGCTTACGAAAGAAGTTACATTGAATGAGACAGTCTCAATAAACAAATTGCCTAACGGAATTTATCTGGTTAGTATTAAATCGAAGAACACAATAGAAACAAAAAAACTGGTTATTCAACGATAGTAGAAGTACAGAGTCAGCAAAGTAAACCTCTGTTCGGTGTAGCGTAGTTGGTGCGGTTGTTCGGCGAAGTCTCCATCCACGATAGCTATCGGGATTCGTCGGGTTAGAATGAAAGCTCCTGCTTTCCATAATGGAATAGATTGTAGAAGACAGGAGACTTCCTTTTAGCTTTGATGCCGATAGCTATCGTGGACGCTAGGTCAAACAAAGGATGCTTTATTTTATACACTACGAAGATCAGGGATGTGCGGCAGCAGGGGTTCCTTTGATTAAAAGTACAATAAACACAAAGTTGAATAATAAAAATTTACTACCATGAAAAGAAGAATCATTATCTTGTTTTGTCTGGGATTATCTGTTTCAATATTTTCCCAGCATGTTTTAAAAGTTGCAACCTTTAATATCCAGAATTTTGGTAAATCGAAATTATCAAAAACCACTATTGTAGATACGCTTTCGGCAATCGTCCGGCAATTTGATATTGTTGCCGTGCAGGAAATTTCGGATAAGAGCAATAGTGTGGCAACGGCATTTTTGAAGAAAATAAACAATGCCGGGCAATATCATTATAAAGTAATCGCCAGTAAGCGAACCGGAGTACAAACTGATGATATTAGCAAACAGGAACAGTATGCTTTTTATTATAATTCAGATATTGTAACTCTATCGAATGCTTTGTTATACGATGATTCCAACCATGATTATTTTGACAGGGAACCTTATATTGCAAAGTTCAGTACTAAAGAGGATGATTTTTCTTTTATCATTTGCACAATACATACTGTCCCTGAATATGCAGTTAAAGAAATCGGAGCATTGATTAATGTGGCCAAATGGATTCCTACAAAATTTAATTCAAGTGATAATATCATTTTTTGTGGAGACTTTAATGCATCCTGCAGCTATGCTTCTCCGGAACAACTCCAACAATTAGCCATACATAAACAACCCTATAACTGGATAGTGTCTGATACGACTAAAACAAACTTATCAAAAAAAACATGTGCCTATGATCGGTTTGTAGTTACTGATACGCTTCTTCCAAAAATTAAAGGTTATCAGGTATTGCATTATTTTAAATCTACTAATGTGTCCGATCATTGGCCTGTATATATCGAAATTAGTTATTAATCAACCCTGTCCTAGCGGATATGACTGGTAGTTGGAAAATTGTCAGAATCAGAATTTGCAGAATTAAACAATTTGCAGAATAAGGATCTGAATTTACAGAATAATAAGAGAATATAAATAATACGTCAATGGAAAAGGACAAATTGACATTTGATATTATAGGTTGTGCAATGAAAGTACATAATACGCTGGGGAACGGTTTTCAGGAGGTAATATATCAACGTTGTTTGGCAATAGAGCTCAAGCGGGCAGCGTTTGAGTTTGGGAGAGAAATTGAACAAGCCATTTATTATGAAGGTATACATGTAGGAACACGCAGGGCTGATTTTGTAGTTGAGAATAAAGTAATAGTTGAATTAAAAGCAGTGATAAATTTAGAGCCTGTACATTTAGCGCAAGCTAAAAACTATGTTGTGGCGTACCAGTTTGAGAAAGGATTATTGATAAACTTCGGGGCAACAAGCTTGCAATATAAACTGATCTTTAATCCTACTCTTAATTCTAATAATTTATAAATTATGATCCTTATTCTGTAAATTTTAAAATTCTGTAAATTCTGATTCCGACAGTTGAGGATAAAGTAATCGCCCCGTCCACGTGGATATACTTATTAGAAGAGTAAAGTTTGTTTATGGTTGATGGGTCCCGATAGCTATCGGGGGGACGGGACGCTATGCCAAACATAGGATGCTTTATTTTATACAGTACGAAGATCAGGGGACATTCGGCGAAGGCGAAATGTAATTCACATACACTACTTCGTGTTCAAATATATTCGTTTTTGCAGCAGGAAAAAAAACAGAAAACAGATAGTTTACATTATAAACAAATTAAAAATTAATCATTATGACACTACTAATTATCAGCCTTTTAGTTTTAGTGATTCTTTTATCAGGATTACGAATTGCACAAGAGTATGAACGTTCAATCGTATTCAGACTCGGACGTTTTCAGTCAGTAAAGGGACCAGGACTTTATTGGATAATTCCACTTATTGAGACACAACAGCGTGTGGATATTCGAACAAAAACTGTTGACTTAGAACAACAAGAAACGATTACTAAAGATAGCGTAACTATAAAAGTGAATGCTGTACTATGGTTTAAAATAACAAATCCTGAAAATGCTATTATTCAGGTAGCTGACTACAATAAGGCTGTATATCAATTTTCTGTAACGGCTTTAAGAAATATAATCGGACAACATACACTTGACGAAGTTCTACGTGAAAGAGAACAAATAAATGGAACACTTCAAAAAATAGTTGACTCAGCGACCGAACCTTGGGGAATTAAAATTGAAATGGTTGAAATGAAAGATGTTGAAATTCCAGAAGCAATGCAAAGAGCAATGGCACGGGAAGCTGAAGCGATAAGAGAAAAAAGAGCAAGAATTGTAAAAGCCGAAGCCGAATTAGAAGCTTCAATCAAATTAACACAAGGAGCAAAAGTAATGGAAGGAAGCCCAATTGCTCTTGAATTAAGACGAATGCAAATGTTGTCTGAAATTGGCATTGACAATAATACTACAACTATTGTTCTGGTACCTTCAGATTTTACAAATGCTGCAAAAAGTTTTACAGAACTTGTATCTAAAAAGTAAGTGACTGAAGCCAAAGGCAGCGTAAGGAAGTGAGTTTTTTGAAAAATAATTAATTCCGATATGTATACTAGTAGAAGTTTAAATAGAATATTAGTTCCTCAGATTTTACTAATACTTATTTCAGGGCTGCTTTTTAATGGATGTGCTATATATTATCCTCAAACGACAGATATTCCACTGATAAAAGAGAAAAAAGAACTAAGAGTAGATGGAGGCATTTCTTTATTCCCGGCGATTAACGGAACAGTCAGTTATGGATTAACTGATAAAATTGCGGTTCAGCTTTCTGGTAATTTAATGCCAGGAGCAGCCCATTATTCTAATCCATTATTCCAATATTTGATAAACGGTGCTGTTGGATACTATAAATATAACCCAACCAATAACTGGACAAAAGAATTATATGTTGGAATTGGTAACGGGTATTCTACTGTTTATGATTATACTTATCATTCCGGTACTTTATTAGGGAATTATCAAGTCTATTATGTGCAGGGAAATATAGGTCGCCGGGGTATTAAACATAAATTTTTCGAATATGCTTTTGGATTAAAACTCGGATTGATGAACTCTCATTTTGCGGTTCAGGATGTCTATGATTTGGGTTCACCTAGTAATGGATTATATACATTAAAAACTGGTCATATTTTTAATAAATTAATTGGTTTTATTGAGCCGGCTTTTTCAATTAAATTAGGTAGTGATAGACTAATGTTTAATATCAAGCCAAGCTTTTGTTACATGAAACAAATATCCAACAACATCGACCAATTTACTAATGAGTATACCCATTATGATAATCATTATAATTATCCATATCTACCATTTGGTATTGGATTTAGTTTAAATTATAGATTTTCAAAATAAAATATAACCAACCTCCCCCGCTCCCGCGCGTCCCGATAGCTATCGGGGGTATCGCGTGGGAAACAATGGCACAGCAGGAGGTTGAGGTTTAGATAATGTTTTGTAACTTAGTTCTGCCACACGATGCAATCGTGCGGCAGCGAAGGTAATTGGTAAACCGTTTTTAAACGGATAGATGAAATAAGTTTTTTGTTGTTGGAAACAACAAACCATAAGCCCCTCCGCGATAGCCCCGATAGCTATCGGGGGGAGCAAGCGAGGGGCAGAAGGAATGAGACAGGATTTACGTATTTTTAAAGGGGAAAGAAAATTATTTTTGAATAAATAAAATAAATTACTAACTTAAAATTTACAACAATGATTAAATCTATTTTTAAAACAGTTTTTTTGGTTTTGTTTTTTGTAATCGGAATTTCACCCTTACAATCGGTACAAGCACAGGGTGATCAGGAAGTTGTAATAGCCCGCATGATAGATGATATATCAGGCAAGCTATACACGAGCAATAAAATTGCATTTTCAATCATTGATTTTACAGATAATTCAGGTAAAATTACAGGATTGGGGCGTTATCTTGCAGATAAAGTATCGATGGCAGTTTCGAAAAAAAGTACGAATTACAAAGTGATGGAAAAGAATATGGTACATCAGGCCTTATTAAACAATGGCATACCCGAGGACAGGATGAACGATATTTTTTCAATTAAGGATGCGTGTATTAAAATTGGAATTCAGGTAATTCTTACGGGACAGGTAATAGCTATGGGTGATAATTATGAACTCACCCTAAAAGCAATTGATATCAATGATGGTTCGTTACTTACATCGACAACAGGTAAAATTTCAAAGACACCTGAATTAAATGCACTTGATGATACCAAAAAAGTGAATATTAACGTGAACACTACTGCCAATATTGAACCGGTTAATAATCCACCTGCAAATGTAGTACTTATTGGAAACAGGTGGGAATTGACCTGTAAAAGTGTATATGCAAACGGAGGACAGTATTGGATGTTGAATTATAGTGTAAGAGATACTAAATACGATCCTAAACTTGATGAAGAACGCATATTTAGAATGCGAATCACTAAAACAACTTCCGAAAAAGGCAACGTTTATTTAAGCATGAATGGAGTTACCAATGCAGTAACTTTTAGTCAGGATTTACCGGTTAATGGTACCTATGAAATAAACCGGTATCAAATTCCGTCCAATACGAAACGATTTATTTTTATTGAAGGAGAACTTTCAATAACGATAGATGGCAGACAAATGACAAAAACATTTAGCTCGAAAGTGGATATTCCTGTTGAATAAACAGCCGATATTACCCGTGATCAGGAAAATATCAATATTTTTTATTTCAAAATACAAATTAAAACGGAAGAATGAAGTGGTATTTATAATAGGATACTAACGTTTTTTATTTTCATTTTCATTCGACTATAAATAACCAAAAATCAAAATATTATGGCAGAAAAATTATTTAAAGAAGTTAAGCAATCACTGGGGAAGGTTATTAAGAAGTTAGAAAATTCACCGGAGAATTTTGAGTTATCGAAAGAATCTTTTCTAGAATTGGATCTTATGTTAATTGATATCAGAAATCTAATGAAGAGTTTTCAGTACAGAATTAATCGACTGAAAAAACATGAACTCTTTTTTCCAAATATAAACGCTGATCTGAAATCAATACTGGAGGTTAAGGAGTATCAGATTGGATCGTATAAACTGAATACTACAACCAGAATGTTGACAAGATTTGATAAAAGTATAAAACTGACTAAAAAAGAAATGCAATTACTTGCTTTTTTTTGTAAATATAATAATGTATTGGTTAAACGGAGTGATTGTTTGACTTTAATTTGGAGTGAAAACTCCTATGGAACGGCAAGAAGTATGGATGTTTATCTGTGCAGACTCCGGAAATATCTAAAAGATGATGCTTCCATCTACATCATAAATATACATGGTTCAGGTTATAGGATGATATCTTAGTTGGTACTACTATAAAATCGACTCTGTTGTGCCGGATATATCTTTGATTAAATGAATAATGAGTGCTTCTATATTCTATATCTAAAGGTTCCGGGCATAGCGTTTTTAGCTAAATTCAAACCAAAGCGAACGAGGTCTTGTCCTCAAAAATAATAGTTACGTTATTATCAAATTAAATTTATGAAAAAAAACATTTTCCTGGCGGCTTTATTGGGTTTTGTGGTTTCCGGTTATTCACAAAAAATACATACACCGGCAGAGATACTGAAAATAATGGCCGATTCCAAAGTCAGTTATGGAATAGAAATGCTTAAAACAAAAGTGGAAAGTAAGGATCGTTCTGAAAATATAAATCCGCATGATTGTTACCGGGTGCAAACCGATTCGGTCATTGAAACCAGAACCTTTAAGCCCAACGCAGAAGCTACTCCTTTGTTTGATAACGCGGAAACCTTTTTTGGTTCAGGTGATTTTGATCTGGCACTTAAGTTTTACAATCAGGCACTTGAGGCGGATACCTCCTTATATTATATTATGACGTATATCGGACAGATATATGAGCACAAGCGTGATTTTGAAAATGTAAAAGCCTGGTATCTGAAAGCCATTAATCATAATTATATCGATTATATGGCTCACTGGTTTCTGGCAGATGCTTATTTCGCAACGGGTGATTTGAATAATGCCGTGGATGAGATAACTATTGCACGTATTTTAAACAGAAATAATCCACGTATCAAAGACGCGATGAACAGGATTTATAAAAAGGCAAAACTGAATAGCAGCGACTGGAGTTTTACTCCTCAGATGAATTTAATAAAAGAGTCGGATACAAGTATAAAAATAATGATGAATGATAAGTGGATCGGTTATGCCATGCCTAAGGCTTTGTGGCTTTACGAACCGGGCTATAAAGCATCTATGGGAGTGCACGAAGGTGTATATTCCACACTCGAAGATAAAGAATGTCTGGTTGACTTACTGGTTTCACTGGCTAATTCGGGAAAGAACTATACGAATGACCCGCAGTTGAGTGTTTTGAAAAAAGCGACCGATCAGGGGTATTTTCATGAATACCTTATGTATGAAGTGGTATTGCCCGATAAGCCTTTTGTTGCATTTCAGTTGCCCCGTGAATCGATAGAGAAGATAAAGGATTATATTTTGAAAGTCCGAAGCAGAAAGTAGATTGGGTGTGTTAACTTATTTCGTCTGGTTGTGAATTTTCACAGCTGACACTGGCTAAATGATATCCTTCACCCGGAAGCTTTGTCCAACCCGATGATTAAGGCAGGAATAAAGATAAAAATTGACAATAAATCATTTTCTAAATACTAATTTTAAATTTATAAAAACAATGAAAGATTACTTTAAATTCAATTTAAAAGCTCAAAAGCTTTTACCTGTATGGCTAACATTTCTGGTGTTATTTATCGTTCCTTATGTATTTCTGATTCTGAAGGTCAAAGATATTATCCGGCCGGACCATCCGACCGGGATATTCGTATTTTATGGCATTCTGATTTTGTTGTTACTCATAGCCTATGCAATCATTTTTTATATCATTAAACTAACCATAGAAGGTGTTGAATTTAAAGGGAAATCGTTTGTTTTCGGGGGAACTTTTGGTCAGTTTATGGCTAAGTTTATACCCGGACTCTTCTTTACCATTATTACTCTGGGGATTTATTCCCCCTGGTTTATTACCAAAATTCAGAAATTTTTTGTCGATAATACATCGCACGACTCGAATAATCTGACATTTGCAGGAAAAGCAGGGAAACTATTTAAAATATTGTTTTTCACCACATTTCTTCCTATAATGGTACTGATGATTGTTATGGTATTTATTGGATACAAAAACAATAATTTTGAACCAAAAACCTTTAGTTTATATACAAATGTGCTTACTCTTTTTATAATGATACCTTACATGTATTATATTTACAAATGGATGGTAAATGTCAGGTTCAAAGAGTATACAATCCGTTGGGAAACCAAATTCTGGCATTCATCCGGTAAAATACTTTTGGAGATATTTTTGTCAGTCATTACGGTTGGTATTTATTATCCCTATGCCGGATTACGCCTGTATAAATATTTTATGGGGAAAACTTTCGCGGTATCCGAAAGCAGCAGAAAAGGATTTGGTTATGACCTGGAAGCGGGCAAAGACTTTCTGTTTCTATGGGGTCAATTGCTTCTGACCCTAATTACGTTGGGTATTTATTACCCCTGGGCCTGTTGCAAAATTACAGACAGAATCCTTAGCAAAACATACACGGAACAAATAGAAGAATAATTGTCCGTATCATTCAATGTCCCTCGTGCCGGTAGATTACGGAACGAGGGCTTTTTAGTAGAAATCCAATTAATAAACATTTAATAAATGCTGTCCAATGAGAAATAGTAAATCGGTTAAAAAAAGTTTCATTTTCATTTTCATAATTTCGTTTAGTGCAATAGTGCAGTCTCAAACAAAAAAAATAGCTTTACTCTCGATGGAGGATACAACAATTGTGCATCAGCATCTTGGTACCACTGCATTTACCAACTTTACGGATACTTTGCATCTTGATATTCCTCTGGCAAACTACGTTCAAAACAAACTGGTCGGTTGGATGTCGACAAATTACGATGTGACAATTGTGAAAGTTCCGGATTCTATCCGAAAGCATGCAATTTCATTCTGGGGACGAAGCAAGGAGTTTAAACGTTGGTATGATGGTATGAGAGTCGGTTACGATTTTATCGTTGTCGTTTCAAATACAACCATACCTACGGAAATGAATCTTCGTATTCCGGAAAATAGCAGTGGATTTTACAGCCGGGGTCCTTTGCACGGTCCGTATACTACCATCGACTTTAATATATACCGTGCCGAAACAAATAAACTGATGGAGTATTATAATCTTGGAGGAAATCTGGTTACACAATTAAAGGACTTTAAAATGCCCGAGAATAAACGATCGTTTACTCCTGAAATGCTCACAGAGATTAAAAAGGAGCTGCTGAAACATATGGACACTCGTATAAAATACTTTTTGAATCATACCTATATCGTTCCTCCGGACGTTACTAAATAATTGTCTGAACGCTTATTTCGTCCGGGTTTGTAAAATAGCACACACAGGATAGCTTAAGAACTGAGCAAAGCGAAGTCCTGAAATATCCGAGGATTGCATGAACCAAATCTGAAGGTAAAAGGATAAGTTAAAAGCAGGGTGCAACTTTAGATATTATTCGAACAAATAACTTAATCACCTTTGTCAGTTCGGAGTTATAAAACAACAAATTAAAACTAAAATGGTATGAATCCAAATTTTGAGACAATTAATTATGATGAAACCACGTTAAATCATGGTGGATATGGAGCTACATTATTTGACCCACGATGGAAAGCACGGAGAAAAGAAATTTTGGAAAGGGATCATCATACATGTGTGATTTGTCAATCGAAAATTAAATTACAGGTTCATCACCGCCAATATCAGTTTTCGAGAACATTGAATGTATTCAATAATCCATGGGAATACACTGATTCTTTAATGATTACACTTTGCAATACCTGCCATCAGAAAGGACATAATTTGTATAAAGTACCGATAAAATATATAAAATAACAATTTAAAAATTAAAGCAATGGGACTGTTCGACTTTTTCAAAAAAAATCAACTTCAGACAACCGGTTCTGATAATAACAATCAATCTCTGGAAATTCCCAAAGATGTATTTATAGAGGATGGTGATCCATCCGAAAACCAACAGGATTCAAAGTATTCGTCAGAATCAAAAGGCATAGAATTAATCTATGAATTCCTGCAGGCTGATTATGAATCGAGGGGGTATAATGATGCTTTAACCAGCCCTGATGACAGTTATAAAAAGGATAACATCAAACTGATAAAACTCGATTTACAAATCGTGATTCAGAAAGTAAATACCTATTACGAAGATTTAATGAAAGAACTCGATTTTCATATCAGTTCGAGAAGCAGAGCCGGTTTAATCGATCTGGTTGAAGAACTGAAAACCCGTAAAGAAATGGTTTTGGAGCATGTTGTGAAAGTGCAGGAAATTAAAAAAGAAATGGAGGAAACCAACAGCATGACCCAACGAATTATCCTATCCTATCAACGTGGATTTATGCGTGGATTATCGGCTATTACTCAATCGAATGTACTGAATAAAAAAATCTAAGAGCCATGAAAGATATATGGATAAAATTCGGATGTTTTCTGACCGGACATAATTATACCATCATTAAAAATTCCAGTGAAGCATCTGCAAAAACTGTAAAGAAATATCTCTCCGCGTTATTGATCATCTCTACTATTTGGGGTTTCATTGGATTTGCCTTTACTCAACGGTATTTACATGGTAATACACTTGTATCTTCCATCGGAGCTTTGGTGATGATTTTTATTATCATCCAGATTGAACGTCAAATTATTTTGTCGTTACGAAGAAACCTTTTCGCCATGATATTTAGAATCTTAATCGGGGTTGTAATGGCAATCATTGGGTCTGTTATTTTAGATCAGGTGATTTTTAAAGAAGATGTGGAGAAAGAAAAAATTACGAACATCCAAAAAGAGGTGAACAAAATCATGCCCGAAAAAACACTTGAACTGAGTAATCAGATTCTGCAACTGGATAGTGAAATTGTGAAAAAAGAAAATGAAAGAACATCCATACTTATGGAAATCAGTAAAAAACCGATGATATCGGCACCTACTTCTATTAATGAGTACAAAAGGGATAGTGTAACAAAGAAGTTGATTCTGACAGGGAGACAAGTTAGTATTCAAAATACATTGAATCCGAAAGCAGAGTTAATTCCACAGGTAGATAAGATTCTGAAAAATCTTAGAGACCAGAAAATCAAAAAAGAGAATGACAAACTGAATATCCAGCAATTATTAGAGAATGATATTAAATCAAAAGTAGGATTTCTGAATGAATTGAAAACGTTATTTGATATTTTATTGTCGTCGCCAATAGCTATGTTTGTCTGGATATTATTATTTCTGTTTTTCTTTATGATTGAATTATTCATTATAATCAATAAATGGGGAGATAAAGAAAATGATTACGATAAAACAATTATGCATCAAATGGATGTACGGATTAAGATGTTAGATAAACTTTCTGAAAAAGAATAATCCTCTGGGGTTTGAAATGCCTTTGAATAATGAAATACAAATTTAGTGGCGAGATAACCGGATCGGTGAAGGATAATTTGATTTTAAATAACTAACACCTTATATGATAACACAAGAACACGATTATAGCGTAAACCTGAATCTCCGGACTAAATTTATTTTCTCAACGTCCGGAAGCGCATCATCAATTATAAAACACAATGATGCCATTCGCAAGCTCGGATTAAATCTGGTTTATTTCACTCTTGACGAACCGGTTACACCTGAAGGATATGCCGCTTTGGTACGCTCGCCTCTTGCACGAGGCGCGGCTGTTACCGGAAGAGGAGGACTGAAGTCAAGCATTATTCCTTTTCTGGATGAGGTTGAATCGTTGGCCATGAAAACTCTGGCTGTAAATACGATTGTAAACAACGATGGCAAACTCTACGGATATAATTCCGATGCGATAGGACTAAAAACAGCTTTAATCAAAGGCCTTAAGACTTCGGGTTTGGATATCCGGACAGCAGTGATTTATGGAAACGGTGGTGTGTCGGGTGTTGCTTTTCATGTGTTAACGGAATTGGGCATCAAGGTGATGATGATGGGCAGGGATCCCGGGCATGTACTGGAAAAGAAAAAACAATTGGGAATAGAACATATAGCCGGTTTCGAAGGACCCTATGATCTGGTGGTGGATGCTACACCCGTTTCGTCCGATCCGGATTTTCTGCATGCAGCGGGTCTGTCGGAACTTCTCGACGGTTGTAAAATGGTGTTTTGCCACAATATGCCGGAGAAAGATAACAAGATTAATTATCTGGAGAAATACTGTCTGGAAAACAAACTTTATTTTATCCCCGGAAAATGGATGTACTACGCCCAACTGGCCAAACAATACTACCTGTTGTTCGAAGGTTACAACAAGCAGGACGGTTCACCCGTTTCGGAACAGGATATATTGGAGACCTGGAAACTGGAATGACGCCAACTGTTGGATGAAAATGAATTAGAAGTTGATGAACAGTATTTTATGGAGGACTAATTAATGTGATGTCTGATAGCAGAAAAATGATAAAAGTTAATGCAAATAGAATGGAAGTAACGGTACTGAAGTCGATGATGTATCGTTATATACTACTTTGTGGACTTACAATCCTGTTTTTCAGTTGCAGCCCTACGCGGCTTTTAGAAAAGAGACAAAGTAAAGAGGTATATGAAACCCTGGGACTGAATAAAGAAAGGAAAGATAATTTTGCACTATACAAAGAAGCTGCCTCGTGGTTACATGTTCCGCATGTGGATGGTGGTAAATCCCGCAAAGGAACGGACTGCTCGTTTCTGGTATATTCCGTTTATAAAACCGTTTATGCTAAAATTCTGGAACGGAATTCGGCAGACATGCTAAAGAAAAACTGCAGACGAATAAGTATGAGCCGGCTGAAAGAAGGCGATCTGGTTTTTTTTAATACCGCCGGAAAATCGAAAGCAAAATCAAAAATCAATCACGTGGGCATTTATCTGAAAGATAATAAATTCCTCCATGCTTCCACATCAAAGGGGGTTATTGTAAGCAGTCTGGATGAGGACTACTACCGTAAAACCCGGGTTTGCGGAGGCAGAGTTAAGTGAAGGTTTAACAGAACGATTTAGAAACCGGACTATCCGATTAAAAAACTATATAATAATTGGTACACGATTCGTATGTATTGCTATACACATTATCAACAGGATATAAAACATATCCTGATATTTGTACCACTTCTGCACTCCAGTATCCTGCAGGTATATCGTATGTTACTTTTGATTTTGCACTAACGACTTGTTGATATTGATCATTGATATATAAATCGTAGGGATTATTTGTCCCATTCGTGAACTCCATGCTGAAGGTTTGATTTTGCTCGCAGGTTGGCACCGATACCTGAGTACATCCGATAAACAGAAAAACAACAAACAGGGAGATTATAAGCTTTTTCATAGAATTATTTTTTATGAATGAATAATTTTTATCAATATGCAAAGTACGTCTGATTTAAGCAGATAAGGCTTATATAATTCGTGAAAAAAGTTACATGATTCACATGTTTGATACCTGTAACCCGGGAAGATTTATTGTCCCTGAAGTATTCTTAATAAAACGTGTAAAGCCTGGTGCCGATAAAATGGAGCTTTCTGTTAATTGAAATTTGTAGTGTATTTCAGTTATCATAAAGTATAAAAAGAAAATCCACCCGGAAAAACTTTCCAATTCTTAGGTTGTTTAAGTGCAACCAGATCACGAACCTGTTAATAACCCGAATAAAATAAAAATCAAAATAATATGTTGACTAAAAATAAAATGAAAGTTGAAATCTGGAGCGATGTTATGTGCCCGTACTGCTATATGGGTAAACGCAAATTTGAAACAGCCTTATCACAATTCAATGAAGCTGCGGATATTGAGATCATTTGGAAAAGTTTTCAACTTTCACCCGATATGAAAACAGTACCCGATAAAAGTATTCATCAAATTCTTTCTGATCTTATGGAAATAAGTATTGAGGAAGCCAAAAAATACAATGATCAGGTGACAAATTCAGCCAGGCAGTATGGACTGGTTTATAACTTTGATAAGGCCATTCCGGCTAACTCATTTAATGCCCACCGCTTTTCTCATTTGGCAAAACAACACGGTTTGCAGGATAAGGCGGAAGAAAGTTTATTTAAAGCGTATTTCACCGATGGAAAAAACTTTGACGATATTCCCACACTTATTCAGTTGGGAGTTGAAATCGGACTAGACACTGATGAACTTAAAACCGTTTTAGAAAGTGACCAGTATGCCGAGGATGTACGCAAAGATATCTACGAAGCACGTCAATTAGGAGTCAGAGGCGTACCGTTTTTTCTGTTCGATAATAAACTGGCGGTAACGGGTGCGCAGGACAGTAAGGTATTTCTCGAAACAATGGAGAAGGCATTTGACGGTTGGAGAAAAGAAAATCCTCAACCGGCTATAGAAATGATTGATGGACAATTTTGCACAGCAAAAGGTGAGTGCAGTTAATAAGTATTGGATAGACCTCACCCTTTACTGGTTGTAACATTTCAATCATAGGATATTACGTAATACTATCATAACTATTGGCGCGGTGGATTAAACTCCGACGCGTTTTTTGTTCCAATAAAAAAGAAAGAACAGATTGAATTATTTAGCACATATTTTTTTATCGGGAGGTAATCACAGGACTCAAATCGGGAATTTTATTGGTGACTTTGTAAAAGGCAGCCGTTTTAATGATTATCCTGCCGGCATCCGCCGGGGCATTTTGCTTCACCGTAAGATTGATGAATATACCGATTCGCATCCGGTGGTACTGAAGGTAAATGTATTTTTGAGGCCGACATTCGGACGCTATTCGGGTATTATATCGGATATGTACTTCGATTATTTTTTAGCTGTCCGGTTCAAACAATATACTTCCAGATCATTGAATGTCTTTGCGTTCCAATTTTATTTTTTCGTATTATTGAATTACAGACAATTGCCTGAAAGGGTAAAGAGATTTGTTTTTCACTTCGCCGGTACGAACCGGTTGAAAAAATATGGAAGCCTGGAAGGATTGAAAGATTCATTGAAAATTATGTCAAATTATAAGATTCCGGCTATTGATCCGGAAAAAACCATCGCTTTTTTAGTGCAACACCACCATGAACTTGAAACTGATTTCGCCCTCTTCTTTCCCGATTTAATTGAATTCTGTCAAAAGGAAAATTCCCGTTGAACCCGAATAGTCCTATTTTAAATCATTTCATGATGCCAGAAATGCAGTATGAAGGTTGGAGCTTTAACTGACAAATATAATTTCAGCTAAATTAAATTATGCATCTCGTATGCTATTGATTAGACTGAAATTACCAGCTCTGTGTTGCCCGGAATACACACTATATTTATATAAAATAAAATATTTGCAACAGGGCTATTGCCCATTAAAATATTATACCTATCTTTGCAACCCATTTTGGAGAAAAATCAAAGGGATATAAATAAAGCAGTTAAAGTTATCAAAAACAAAGTAAAATGCCTACAATTCAGCAATTAGTTAGAAAAGGAAGAGCAGTTATCGTCGATAAAAGCAAGTCACGCGCATTGGATTCTTGTCCACAACGTCGTGGTGTTTGTGTTCGTGTGTATACTACCACTCCAAAAAAACCGAACTCGGCAATGCGTAAAGTTGCTCGTGTACGTTTAACTAACCAAAAAGAAGTGAATGCTTACATTCCGGGCGAAGGACACAACTTACAGGAACACTCGATCGTATTGGTTCGTGGTGGTCGTGTAAAAGACCTTCCGGGGGTTCGTTATCACGTGGTTCGTGGAACACTCGATACTTCCGGCGTTGCTGGTCGTACACAAAGACGTTCTAAATACGGAACAAAACGTCCTAAAGCAGGAGCTGTAGCCGCAAAAGGTGCACCCGTTAAAGGCAAAAAGAAATAAATAGTAAATTGATACCAGGTTGGTTGTAATTCGTAAGGAAAATGCAACTGACGAAACATTTCAGTTTCTATAAAAACAAACTAACAAAATCAAGTTTAAACACTTGTTTGAGTTTTCAGGAAGCAGATGAAAAGTTGAGTAAATGACTCGGAGGAGTCGTTGAAGTAAGACTAAAGCAACTAAAAAAACAAAAACGGAAATTTTAAGTAAAAATGAGAAAATCGAAACCAAAAAAGAGGATCGTACTACCTGATCCGGTTTTCAATGAATCGATGGTTACAAAATTTGTAAACCACTTGATGTATGATGGTAAAAAGTCTACAGCATTCGACATTTTCTATTCATCGCTCGAAACTGTGAAAAACAAGCTTCCGAACGAAGAAAAATCCCCTCTTGAAGTTTGGAAAAAAGCCCTCGAAAACATTACTCCACTCGTGGAAGTGAAATCTCGTCGTGTCGGTGGTGCTACATTCCAGGTCCCAACAGAAATCCGTGCAGATCGCAAGGAATCAATTTCAATGAAAAATCTTATATTATACTCTCGCAAACGCGGAGGACGTTCGATGGCTGATAAATTGGCTGCCGAAATTGTTGATGCCTTTAATAACCAGGGTGGTGCTTTCAAACGTAAAGAAGATATGCACCGCATGGCAGAAGCTAACAGGGCATTTGCTCACTTCAGATTTTAATTGAACAAACATTACAGTATAAAAAAGATATTCATAGTTAACAAATGGCTAAAGGAGATTTAAATTATAATAGAAACATCGGTATCATGGCGCATATCGACGCCGGAAAGACAACTACTTCCGAGCGTATTCTGTTCTACACCGGATTGACTCATAAAATCGGTGAAGTACACGATGGTGCAGCTACTATGGACTGGATGGAACAAGAACAGGAACGTGGTATAACCATTACTTCTGCTGCAACAACGACCTCTTGGGATTATATGGGTGAAAAATATAAAATCAACCTTATTGACACTCCGGGACACGTTGACTTTACAGTTGAAGTAGAACGCTCACTGCGTATTTTAGATGGTGCCGTAGCTACTTTCTGTGCCGTTGGTGGTGTTGAGCCACAATCGGAAACAGTATGGCGTCAGGCCGACAAATACCATGTGCCACGTATTGGCTTTGTAAACAAAATGGACCGTTCGGGGGCTGATTTCTTTGAAGTTGTTCGTCAGGTAAGAACCGTTTTAGGTGCTAAACCATGCCCGATTCAAATTCCAATCGGTGCGGAAGAAAAATTCAAAGGCGTTATTGATTTAGTGAAAATGAAAGCCATTCTTTGGCATGATGAATCAATGGGCGCTGAATATGATGTAGAGGAAATTCCAGCTGATTTATTGGCAGAAGCTCAGGAGTGGAGAGATAAAATGCTCGAAATTGTAGCAGAATACGATGATGTTTTGATGGAGAAATACTTTGATGATCCTTCTACCATTACAGTGGAAGAAATTCAGGTAGCTATCCGTAAAGCAACACTTTCAATGGAAATTAATCCAATGATTTGCGGTTCAGCTTTTAAAAATAAAGGGGTACAAACGATGCTTGATGCTGTTTGTGCGTATCTCCCAAGTCCAATGGATACTCCGGAGACTATAGGTTTCGACCCACGTGATCCGGAAAAAGTAGTTGTTCGTCATCCTGATGCAAAAGAACCATTGTGTGCTTTGGCATTTAAGATTGCTACCGACCCTTATGTTGGACGTTTGTGTTTCTTCAGAGTATATTCAGGAAAACTGGACGCAGGTTCATATATTTATAATACACGTACTGGTAAGAAAGAACGTATTTCACGTATCTTCCAAATGCACTCTAACAAACAAAATGCCGTTGAATTAATTTCAGCCGGTGATATTGGAGCAGGAGTAGGATTTAAAGATATTCGTACAGGTGATACTTTGTGTGATGAAAATCATCAAATCACATTGGAATCTATGGATTTCCCTGCACCGGTTATTGGTATTTCCATTGAGCCTAAAACTCAGAAAGATCTTGATAAATTAGGTCTCGGATTATCAAAATTAGCAGAAGAAGATCCTACTTTTACAGTACATACTCAGGAACAATCTGGTCAGACTATTATTAGTGGTATGGGTGAACTTCACCTTGAAATCATTATTGACCGTTTGAAACGTGAGTTCAAGGTTGAATGTAATCAGGGACGTCCGCAGGTTAACTATAAAGAAGCTATTACACAAGCTGTTCAATTGCGTGAAACATACAAGAAACAATCGGGTGGACGTGGTAAGTTTGCCGATATGATTGTGAAAGTGGAACCAATGGATAAAGACTTCGAAGGAGGATCTTTGCAATTTATAGATTCTGTAAAGGGTGGTAACATTCCAAAAGAGTTTATTCCTTCAATTCAGAAAGGTTTCCAAAATGCGATGAAGAATGGTGTTTTAGCCGGATTCCCATTGGATAATTTAAAAGTAACCGTTCTTGATGGTTCATTCCACGCGGTTGACTCGGATCAGTTATCTTTCGAAATTTGTGCTTCTATTGCATACAAAAACGCTTGTGCAAAAGCTAAACCTGTTCTGTTGGAACCAATCATGAAAATGGAAGTGGTTACACCGGAAGAAAACATGGGTGATGTAATTGGTGACTTGAACAAACGTCGTGGTCAGGTAGAAGGTATGGAATCAAGCCGTTCAGGAGCCCGTGTAGTAAAGGCAAAAGTGCCATTGTCCGAAACATTCGGATATGTAACAGCTTTACGTACTATTAGTTCCGGTCGTGCAACTTCTACTATGGAATTCGATCACTATGCCGAAGTGACAAATGCAATTGCTAAAGTGGTAGTTGCCGAAGCTAAAGGAAAAGTCGAATTACTATAATAGTTGACTAAATTAATAAATATCAATTGTAGAATCTTTGGATAGTGAATGACTCTTATCTGAAGATTTCAACAATTAAAAAATAAATAAATATAAAAACGACAATGAGTCAAAAAATCAGAATTAAATTAAAATCTTACGATCACAACCTGGTTGACAAGTCAGCTGAAAAAATCGTAAAAACAGTGAAAGCAACCGGAGCTGTTGTAAGTGGTCCAATTCCATTACCAACACATACCCGTATTTTTACTGTGAACAGTGCCACTTTCGTAAACAAAAAGTCGCGCGAGCAATTTAAACTTTCTTCTTACAAACGTCTGATCGACATTTATAGCTCAACCAGCAAAACTGTTGATGCTTTGATGAAATTGGAATTGCCTAGTGGAGTAGAAGTAGAAATTAAAGTATAAGACCCTTAACCGCTAAAGGTAAATTGGAAATAAGGATTTTAAATATTAAATAATAAACACGACCGTTCCCCTCCCGATTGCTATCGGGATAGGGTTAGGGGTCATAACAACAATTGAAATGCCAGGATTATTAGGAAAAAAAATCGGAATGACATCCGTTTTCAGTGCCGATGGTAAAAATGTACCATGCACCGTTATCGAAGCAGGTCCTTGTGTTGTTACTCAAATTAAATCGGTAGATACCGATGGCTATGCAGCTGTTCAGGTAGGTTTTCAAACGAAGACCGAAAAGCACACAAACAAAGCCGAAATGGGTCGCTTTAAAGCGGCCGGAGTAGCACCTCAGAGACACTTGGTTGAGTTCAGTGGATTCGAAAGCGAATTCAAATTAGGTGATGCAATCACCGTTGAAATGTTTGAAGCCGATACGTTCGTCGACGTAGTTGGAACTTCAAAAGGTAAAGGATGGCAAGGTGTTGTAAAACGTCACGGTTTTGCCGGTGTAGGTCAAGCTACACACGGACAACATAACCGTTTACGCGCACCGGGTTCTTTGGGAGCTTCTTCATATCCTTCACGCGTATTCAAAGGAATGCGAATGGGTGGTCGTATGGGAAGTGATAAAGTTACCATGCAAAACTTGCTGGTATTAAAAGTAATTCCGGAACATAATTTGATTCTAATCAAAGGTTCTGTTCCAGGAGCGAAAGGTTCAATCGTAATCATCAATAAATAACCATGGAACTAAGTATATTAAACATCAAAGGAGAAGACACAGGAAGAAAAGTATCGCTGAACGATACAATCTTCGGTATTGAGCCAAATGACCATGCTATTTATTTAGATGTGAAACAATATTTGGCTAATCAACGTCAGGGAACACACTCGTCAAAAGGCAGAAGCCAGTTGTCCGGTAGTACTCGTAAATTGGGAAAACAAAAAGGTAGCGGCGGTGCTCGTCCGGGTGACATTAAATCCGGTGTTCGTGTCGGTGGTGGACGTATGTTTGGTCCGCATCCACGCGACTATCACTTCAAACTGAATAAGAAAGTAAAGCAATTGGCACGTAGATCGGCCTTGTCATATAAAGCAATAAACAACCAAATTTTCATTGTTGAGAACTTAACCGATTTTGCTGCAAAAACTAAAGATTTCGTTGCATTGACAAAGAATTTACAAGTAGCTGATAAAAAGCCGTTAATTATTTTAGCATCTGCAAATAAAAACGTATATTTGTCGGCCCGTAATTTGACGACTGCAAAAGTCGTAACAGTTTCTGAATTAAGCACTTATATAGTACTTGATTCGAGAGCGCTTGTATTAACTGAAGATGCGGTTACCGGAGTAGAACAAATTTTTAAAGCATAAGGAGATACAAAAATGGGAATTATCATAAAACCGATTGTTACAGAAAAAATGTCAAAGCTGAGCGAAAAATTAAATCGTTACGGTTTTAAAGTGCAGAAGGACGCGAACAAGATTGAAATCAAGCAAGCGGTTGAAGCCATGTACAATGTAACTATAGAGGACGTAAATACCTTGATTGTAGCACCTAAGCAAAAAAGCCGTTCTACAAAAAGTGGCGTTGTCAAAGGAAAAACATCGGCTTATAAAAAAGCCATTGTTACAGTTAAACAAGGAGAACAAATAGATTTTTATAGCAATATTTAAACAGAAAAATGGCTGTACGTAAACTAAGACCCACAACACCGGGGCAGAGACACAAAGTTATTGGTGCATTCGACTCAATTACTACGGGTTCACCAGAGAAATCTCTTGTTATAGGCGGATCAAAATCCGGAGGTCGTAACCATGATGGTAAAATGACCATGCGCTACCTCGGTGGCGGACACAAGAAGAAATATAGAGTAATTGACTTTAAACGAAACAAAGAAGGCGTTCCCGCTACAGTAAAAGATATCGAATACGATCCGAATCGTTCGGCACGTATCGCGTTACTTTATTATGCTGATGGTGAGAAAACGTACATTCTTGCACCTAATGGGTTGCAGGTTGGACAAATCGTTGTTTCGGGTGAAGGAGCATCTCCAGAAGTTGGAAATGCATTGCCATTGCAAAACATACCGCTAGGTACGATAATTCACAACATTGAATTACGTCCGGGACAAGGTGCCGCGATGGTACGTTCCGCGGGAACATTTGCTCAACTCACTTCACGTGAGGATAAATATGCCATTGTTAAATTGCCTTCAGGTGAAGTTCGTAAGATTCTTTCTACTTGCAAAGCTACAATTGGTAGTGTAGGAAATTCTGATCATGCATTGGAAAGATCAGGTAAAGCAGGTCGCTCACGTTGGCTTGGACGTCGTCCACGCGTTCGTGGTGTAGCTATGAACCCTGTCGATCACCCAATGGGTGGAGGTGAAGGGCGCGCTTCGGGTGGACACCCACGTTCTCGTAAAGGCTTGTTAGCAAAGGGCTACAAGACTCGTTCACCTAAAAAGCAGTCTAGTCAATATATTATTGAAAGAAAGAAAAAATAATCGAAAAATTAAGTAAATAATATGAGCCGTTCATTAAAAAAAGGACCATACATCAACTTGAAGCTGGAAAAGAAAGTTTTAACCATGAATGAGGCCGGTAAAAAAACCGTTATCAAAACATGGGCCCGTGCTTCAATGTTATCACCTGATTTTGTTGGTCACACAATTGCAGTTCACAATGGTAATAAGTTTATCCCCGTATATGTAACCGAAAATATGGTAGGGCACAAGTTAGGTGAATTTTCACCAACTCGTAACTTCCGCGGTCACGGTGGTAAGAAGAAATAATCCATTGAAATTAAAAATCAGAAAAAAATAAAAATTTCGTAAAAATGGGTGCAAGAAAAAAAATAACAGCCGAAGAAAGGAAAGAAGCTCAAAAGACTCTTTACTTTGCTAAGCTTACAGGCGTACCGACTTCTCCACGTAAAATGCGCCTTGTGGCCGATATGATTCGTGGCATGGAGGTAAATAAAGCCTTAAGCGTTCTGAAGTTTTCGTCAAAAGAAGCTTCAGGCAGATTAGAAAAGTTACTTAAATCAGCAATTGCTAATTGGGAAATTAAAACCGAGCAAAAAGCCGACAACGCTAACTTATATATAAGTACAATTTTTGTTGATTCAGCAACAATGATGAAACGGTTACGCACAGCTCCTCAGGGACGTGGATACCGTATTCGTAAACGTTCGAACCATGTGACTTTGTACGTAGATTCAAAAATTACTAACGATAACCAAATTTAATGCTCGATGGGACAAAAAATTAATCCAATAAGTAACCGTTTAGGTATTATTCGTGGATGGGATTCTAACTGGTACGGTGGCAACAATTACGGAGACACTTTGGTAGAGGACCACAAAATCAGAAAATATCTCAATGCCCGTCTTGCAAAAGCCAGTTTATCGCGCATTATTATAGAACGTACACTTAAACTTGTTACTATCACTATTTGTACAGCCCGTCCCGGTATCATTATCGGAAAAGGTGGACAAGAAGTTGATAAACTAAAAGAAGAGTTGAAGAAAATTACCGACAAAGAGATTCAGTTGAATATCTTTGAAGTAAAACGTCCTGAACTTGATGCTGTAATTGTAGCAAACAACATTGCACGTCAGGTTGAAGGTAAGATCGCTTACCGTCGCGCTACCAAGATGACAATACAATCTACCATGCGCATGGGTGCTGAAGGGATCAAAGTTCAGTGTTCTGGTCGTTTGAATGGTGCCGAGATGGCACGTTCGGAAATGTATAAAGAAGGAAGAACTCCTCTGCATACCTTCAGAGCCGATATCGATTATGCACATGCTGAGGCATTGACCAAAGTAGGTTTAATTGGTATCAAAGTATGGATCTGTCGTGGCGAAATCTACGGTAAAAAAGACTTAGCTCCAAACTTTACAGCTACCAAGGAAACTTCACGTGGTGGTGGTGAACGCAGTGATCGTGGCGATCGTGGTGATCGTTATGGAGACCGTTCGAAAAACGACCGCGGAGCAGGTAAAGGTGGTTTTAAAAAGAAAAAGAATTAAACTGTTATTAATGAATTTGATTTAAGGAAATATTATGTTACAACCTAAAAAAACAAAGTTCAGGAGACAGCAGAAGGGGCGCATGAAAGGAAATGCCCAAAGAGGTAATCAGTTGGCATTTGGATCTTTTGGAATAAAATCGTTAGAATCGAAATGGTTAACTGGTCGTCAAATTGAAGCCGCCCGTATTGCTGTAACCCGTTATATGCAAAGACAAGGTCAAATCTGGATTAGAGTATTCCCGGATAAACCGATTACAAAAAAGCCTGCCGAAGTACGTATGGGTAAAGGTAAAGGTGCTCCCGAAGGTTTCGTGGCTCCTATCACACCGGGACGTATGTTGTTCGAAGTGGAAGGCGTATCCTTTGAAATAGCTAAAGAAGCATTGCGTTTAGCTGCTCAAAAACTACCCGTAACTACAAAATTTGTAGTAAGACGAGATTATGATTCAACCTCTGTAAACGTGTAAGGAATATGAAAACAAGAGAAATAAAAGAATTAAATAACAAAGAGATTCTGGAACGCATGGATGTTGAAAAAGATCATCTGAGCCGTTTAAAATTGAATCACGCCATTTCTCCTCTTGACAATCCGTTGCAAATCAAGGAGGTTCGTAGAACTGTTGCCCGTCTTGCCACTGAGTTACGTCAGAGAGAAATAAATAAATAAAATCAGACCCTGATGGAAACAAGAAATTTAAGAAAAGAAAGAACGGGCGTCGTTTTCAGTAACAAAATGGAAAAAACCATTACTATTGCTGTAAAATGGAAAGAGAAACACCCTATTTACGGAAAATTCGTAAATAAAACAAAGAAATATCATGCTCATGACGAGAAAAACGATTGCAACATTGGTGACACTGTTCGCATTATGGAAACCCGCCCGCTGAGTAAACTAAAAAGATGGAGATTAACCGAAATTATCGAAAGAGTTAAGTAATTATGATACAACAAGAATCAAGACTCATAGTAGCCGATAACAGTGGAGCAAAAACATGCCTCTGTATTCGGGTATTGGGAGGAACCAGCAAACGTTACGCTACCCTGGGCGATATTATCGTTGTTGCCGTGAAAAGTGTAATACCTTCAGGTGACATTAAAAAAGGTATTGTCTCAAAAGCAGTTATCGTACGTACAAAAAAGGAAGTTCGTCGTGCTGACGGATCTTATATTCGTTTCGATGATAACGCATGCGTATTGTTAAATACTGCAGGTGAAATCCGCGGAAGCCGTATTTTCGGCCCTGTAGCCCGTGAATTGCGTGCTACCAATATGAAAATCATTTCACTTGCACCTGAAGTGCTTTAATCTTCGAAAAACAATATAGTGATGAGTAAATTACACATAAAAAAAGGAGATACCGTTTACGTTAATACCGGAGTTGACAAAGGCAAAACCGGTCGCGTGTTAGAAGTTCTTGTGAAAGACAGACGCGCCATTGTAGAAGGTGTTAATTTGGTGTCAAAGAGCACCAAGCCTAACGCGAAAAGTCCTCAGGGAGGTATAATCAAGAAAGAAGCAACGATACATATTTCAAATTTGAATCCTGTTGAGAACGGCAAACCCGTTCGTGTAGGTCGCAAATTGAATGCAGATGGTAAATTGGTGCGGGTTTCTTTAAAATCAGGAGAGGAAATTTAAGAATGAACACAGCAAGTTTAAAACAAGATTATAGTGAACGTATCGTTCCGATCTTAATGAAAGAATTTGGTTACAGCTCAGTAATGCAATCACCAAAACTCGAGAAAATTGTTCTGAATCAGGGACTTGGAATCGCTGTTGCCGATAAAAAGATTATCGAAGTAGCTATCAACGAAATGACAACTATTACAGGACAAAAAGCAGTCGCTTCACTTTCTAAGAAAGATATTTCCAATTTCAAATTACGTAAGAAAATGCCTATCGGTGTTCATGTTACGTTACGTGGAGACCGGATGTATGAATTTCTTGAAAGACTGGTACGTGTGGCTTTACCCCGTATGCGTGACTTCAAGGGAATTGCAAATAAATTGGATGGACATGGTAATTATACCCTGGGTATTCAAGAGCAAATCATTTTCCCCGAAATCAATATTGATGGTCTGACCCGCTTATTGGGAATGAACATTACATTTGTAACAACTGCAGCAACCGATGAAGAAGGCTACGCATTGTTGAAAGAATTTGGATTACCATTCAAAAAAAACTAATTTAGACTTACAATGGCAAAAGAATCAATGAAAGCCCGCGAGGTGAAAAGAGCCAAAATGGTTGCTAAGTACGCCGAGAAACGTGCAAAATATATCGCAGAAGGCAATTACGAAGCCCTTCAATCGATTCCTAAGAACGCTTCTCCGGTACGGTTGCACAACCGTTGCAAAATCACCGGTCGTCCAAAAGGTTATATCCGTCAGTTTGGTATCTCACGTATTCAGTTCCGTGAAATGGCATCAAACGGTTTAATCCCGGGAGTTAGAAAAGCAAGTTGGTAAAAGCATTTACCATTTATTAATTTACCATTTACTATTCAGATAGTGTGTAAATGGTAAATTGTAAATAATTCAATAGTAAATTATTAAATATTGTCCTGGCATTCGGGATCAATTTAAAAACAATAATATGACAGATCCAATAGCAGATTATCTTACGAGACTGCGGAACGCTATCAAAGCAAACCACCGTGTTGTGGAAGTTCCAGCGTCGAATTTGAAAAAAGAAATGACCCGGATATTGCATGAAAAAGGCTATATCCTCAACTACAAATTTGTAGAAGAAGGTCCACAAGGCACCATTAAGATTGCCTTAAAGTACGATCAGGTTAACAAGGTTAGCTCGATTAAAAAATTGATCAGAGTTTCGACTCCCGGTCTTCGTCAATATGTAGGACATAAAGATATGCCACGCGTATTGAACGGTCTGGGTATTGCTATTCTTTCTACTTCTAAAGGAGTAATGACTAACAAAGAGGCGCTTGACTTGAATGTGGGTGGCGAAGTATTGTGTTACATTTATTAAAAGAAAGAGGAAAGTAATATGTCAAGAATAGGAAAATTACCCATAAACGTGCCGGCAGGAGTTACAATTACTGTGAAGGATGCGTTAGTAACCGTAAAAGGTCCAAAAGGAGTTTTGACTCAGGAAATCAATCCAAATGTTGTAGTCACAGTTGAAGATGGTATTTGTCATGTAACCCGTCAAAACGACGAAAAACAAAGCCGTTCATTTCATGGTTTGTACCGTTCACTGATAAGCAACATGGTTGTAGGAGTTTCAGAAGGTTACAAAAAAACAATGGAACTGGTCGGAGTTGGTTATCGTGTATCAAACCAGGGACAAACCCTGGAGTTTGCATTAGGTTATACTCACAATATATTTATGAGTTTACCCGATATTATTAAGATCGAAACCAAGAGCGAACGGAATCAAAACCCGGTTTTAATTTTGGAATGTTGCGACAAACAATTGATTGGTCAGGTTTGTGCAAAGATTCGTTCATTCCGTAAGCCGGAACCATATAAAGGAAAAGGTGTTAAATTCGCGGGTGAAGTACTTCGCCGCAAAGCAGGTAAATCTGCTGGTAAATAATTTACGTAAACTTGTGAAATTATGACAACAAATTTAGATAGAAGAACAAGAATAAAAGCACATATCCGTCACAGAATTAACGGAACTGCTCAAAAACCACGTATGACTGTATTCAGAAGTAATACTCAGATTTATGCTCAACTTATTGATGACGTAAACGGAGTGACTGTAGCTGCAGCATCGTCATTGGGTTTGAAAGATAAAGTATCAAAAACAGAGCAAGCTGCAAAAGTAGGCGCTTTAGTAGCTAAAGTTGCTCAGGAAGCCGGAATTACAGAAGTGGTATTTGACCGTAACGGTTATTTATATCACGGTAGAATTAAACAATTAGCTGACGCCGCTCGCGAAGCAGGCCTTAAATTTTAATCAGGTATGGCAACAAATATGAACAAAGTAAAATCGACCAACGATTTAGAATTGAAAGACCGATTGGTAGCCATCAATCGTGTAACGAAAGTTACCAAAGGTGGACGTACATTCAGCTTCTCGGCAATCGTTGTTGTTGGAAATGAAGATGGAATAGTAGGTTGGGGACTAGGTAAAGCCGGTGAAGTTACCGCTGCTATCGCTAAAGGAACTGAAGCTGCAAAGAAGAACCTGATTAAAGTACCTGTTCACAATGGAACAATTCCTCACGCTCAGGTTTCAAAATTTGGCGGAGCCCAGGTTTTTATTAGTCCTGCATCGCATGGTACAGGAGTGAAGGCAGGTGGTGCTATGCGTGCGGTACTCGAAAGTGTTGGAATTACTGATGTATTGGCAAAATCAAAAGGCTCATCGAATCCTCACAATTTGGTAAAAGCTACTATCGTAGCATTAGGTGAAATGCGTGATGCTCATATGGTAGCTCAAAACAGAGGTGTTTCATTAGATACAGTGTTTAACGGATAAAAAGTAAATTATGGCAACAATAAAAATTAAACAGGTAAGAAGTAAAATCAAATGTCCTAATGTTCAGAAACTGACTTTAGAAGCCCTGGGTTTGAAAAAAATGAATGCCGTAGTTGAACACGAAGCAACTCCCCAAATATTGGGAATGGTAGCAAAAGTGCATCATCTGGTTGAAATTATCAAATAGTATTATTCTTTGAATCTATTAAAAAATAAGATATGAATTTAAGTAATTTAACCCCTGCAGTAGGTTCTACACAAACCAGAAAAAGAATTGGTCGTGGTACCGGTTCAGGATTAGGAGGAACCTCTACAAAAGGGCACAAAGGACAAAAATCACGTTCTGGATACTCGAAAAAAGTTGGTTTTGAAGGTGGTCAAATGCCTATCCAACGCCGTTTGCCAAAATTTGGTTTTAAAAATATTAATCGTGTAGAATATAAAGCTATCAATATAGATACTTTACAACTGCTTGCACAAAGTAAAAACCTTACTAAAATTAGTATTAGCGATTTGAAAGAAGCAGGATTTGTTTCTAAAACCGAATTAGTTAAGATTTTAGGGAAAGGAGTGTTAACTGTGAAAATTGAAGTTGAAGCAAATGGTTTTTCGAAATCAGCTGAAGATGCAATTGTTGCAGCAGGTGGAACAGTCGTAAAAATTTAATGGCATGAAGAAACTCATTGAGACAATCACAAATATCTGGAAGATTGAAGATCTTCGTAGTCGGCTTTTGACTACCACTTTATTAGTAATGATTTATCGCTTTGGTTCTTATGTAGTTTTACCTGGTATTGATCCAAATGCTTTGTCTGCGTTAAAATCTCAGACAAGCGGTGGTTTACTTGCGTTATTGGATATGTTTTCGGGTGGTGCTTTTGCAAATGCTTCGGTTTTTGCTTTGGGTATTATGCCCTATATCTCGGCTTCTATTGTAATTCAGCTGTTAACTATAGCTGTTCCTTATTTTCAAAAGTTGCAACGTGAAGGTGAGAGCGGAACACGCAAGATGAATCAATTTACCCGTTACCTGACTGTAGCCATTTTGTTGCTACAAGGTCCCTCGTATTTGATTAACTTAAGTGTACAGTTGGCGCAAGCCGGTTCTGCAGTTCCAAGTGGATTTATGTTTACGCTGACTTCAACCCTGATTTTATGCGGAGGAAGCATGTTTGTGATGTGGCTTGGTGAACGTATTACCGATAAAGGGATTGGAAATGGTATTTCATTTATCATTCTGATTGGTATTATATCGCGTTTCCCGGGTGCAGTAATCAAAGAATTTGCCTCTAGATTAACTGATTCAGGTGGAGGTTTGGTGATGTTTATTGGTGAGCTTATCGTTTTGTTATTGGTTATAGCTGCTTCTATCATGTTGGTTCAGGGAACCCGTAAAATCCCCGTACAATATGCAAAGAGAATTGTTGGAAATAAACAATACGGTGGTGTTCGTCAATATATTCCGTTAAAAATTAATGCAGCTGGTGTAATGCCTATCATTTTTGCTCAGGCTATTATGTTTATTCCTCTTACTTTAGCCGGATTTGCACATTCGGAAGCTGTTAGTGGTTTTATAGGTGCATTCATGGATAATAAAAGTTTTTGGTATAACTTTGTTTTCGGGCTTTTGATTGTAGTGTTTACGTATTTCTATACGGCTATCACTATCAATCCGACTCAAATGGCTGAAGAAATGAAACGTAATAATGGTTTTATTCCCGGAATTAAGCCCGGTAAACGGACTGCTGAATATTTGGATTTGATCATGTCGCGTATTACGTTGCCTGGTTCGATTTTCTTAGCTATTATAGCTATTATGCCCGCTTTTGCACAGATACTGGGCATTAATCAGGGATTTGCACAATTTTTCGGGGGAACTTCCCTGTTGATCTTGGTGGCAGTTGTTCTTGACACACTTCAACAAATTGAAAGTCACTTGTTGATGCGTCATTACGATGGTTTATTGAAATCAGGAAGGATAAAAGGACGTTCAGGTGGTGCTTCTGCCTACTAAACACAATAAGAATGATTTTTTTAAAATCGGACGAAGAAATTGAATACCTTCGTATTAGTAATCAAATAGTGGCTAAAACGTTAGCTGAGATGGCGAAACTGATTGCTCCGGGCGTAAGCACCGAGCAGTTAGATAAAGTAGCCGAAGAATTTATAAGGGATAATGGAGCTGTACCGGGTTTTCTCGGATATGGTGGCTTCCCTAAATCTATTTGTACTTCAATTAACGAACAGGTTGTACACGGAATTCCATCTGACAAAGTTTTTCTGGAAGATGGAGATGTTATATCGGTTGACTGTGGTGCATATATTAATGGTTTTCATGGTGATTCTGCTTATACTTTTTGTGTAGGAAATGTAAAACCTGAAATTATTGATTTGTTGCGCACGACCAAAGAGTCTTTGTACAAAGGCATTGAACAGGCAGAAGAAGGTCATAGACTTGGGGATGTCGGTTATGCTGTCCAAAGTTATTGCGAAGAGCGGGGTTATTCAGTGGTTCGTGAAATGATCGGACATGGTGTCGGACGCAAATTGCACGAAGCACCTGAAGTTCCGAATTACGGAAGAAAGGGAAATGGTATCATGCTTAAGGCTGGAATGACAATTGCCATTGAGCCTATGATTAACCTTGGAACACGTAATCTGGTATTCGAAAATGATGGTTGGACTACCCGGACATTAGACCGGAAACCTTCTGCTCATTTCGAACATTCAATAGCCATTCGTCGTGGTAAAGCCGATATATTATCGAGTTTTGAATATATAGAACAAATTTTAGGAGACAAAGCAATCTGATTTATGGCCAAACAAACAGCAATCGAACAAGATGGAAAGATAATCGAAGCATTATCGAATGCCATGTTTCGTGTAGAATTGGAAAACGGACACGTTATAACCGCTCATATATCCGGTAAAATGCGTATGCATTATATAAAGATTTTGACAGGAGATAAAGTGAAAGTTGAAATGTCACCTTATGACTTGTCAAAAGGAAGAATTTCTTTTAGATACAAATAATATTAAATATTTTCCCATGAAAGTAAGAGCATCTGTAAAGAAGCGCACCGACGATTGCAAGATCGTGCGGAGAAAAGGTCGCTTGTACGTAATCAACAAAAAAAATCCTAAGTTTAAACAACGTCAGGGTTAATTATTTATTTTTTGAAAAAATAAGTTTATGGCTATAAGAATTGTCGGAGTAGATTTACCTCAAAACAAAAGAGGAGAAGTTGGATTGACTTATATCTACGGAATAGGTCGCAATAGTGCAAAAAAGATTTTAGAAACTGCCGGTGTTGATATCAACATCAAAGTGAAAGATTGGACAGACGACCAAGCATCTAAGATCCGCGAAATCATTGGAGCGGGATTCAAAGTGGAGGGTGACCTTCGCTCAGAGGTACAAACGAACATCAAGCGTTTGATGGATATCGGTTGCTACCGCGGTGTTCGCCACCGTATCGGTCTTCCATTGAGAGGTCAGAGTACGAAGAATAACGCCCGTACACGTAAAGGTAAAAAGAAAACAGTTGCTAACAAGAAAAAGGCAACTAAATAATGTTATTAACTGTTTGCGAATTTTAGAAAAAAGCAAAATAATTATCAATTAATATGGCAAAGAAAACAGTTGCAGCCAAAAAAAGAGTCGTAAAAGTAGACGGTGTAGGTCAATTGCACGTACATTCTTCTTTTAATAACATCATTGTTACACTTGCAAATGGAAGTGGTCAGGTTATTTCCTGGTCATCAGCCGGTAAGATGGGATTCCGCGGCTCAAAGAAAAACACTCCCTATGCTGCCCAGATGGCGGCTCAGGATTGTTCAAAAGTGGCATTAGATTTAGGTTTGAAAAAAGTAAAAGCCTACGTGAAAGGACCGGGGAATGGTCGTGAATCAGCTATTCGTACCATACACGGTGCTGGCATCGAAGTAACCGAAATAGTTGACGTTACACCACTACCACACAATGGTTGTCGTCCTCCAAAAAGGAGAAGAGTATAAATTCGAAATCGGGTTTCCCGGCAGTCGAATGGGTGAAGTTAAGAAAAAGATTGCATTCAAACCTCTCAGCAATCGCGGCTGTTTTAAGTTCGACCAATTTGTGCACGTGGAATATATAATCAATTTTAAACAAAAAAAATAGAAATGGCAAGATATATTGGACCAAAGTCAAGAATAGCCCGTAAATTCGGGGAAGCTATTTTCGGACCAGATAAAGTGTTGGCTAAAAAGAATTATCCACCCGGACAACATGGTCAGGGTCGTCGTAAAAAAACGTCGGAATACGGTATTCAATTACGCGAAAAACAAAAAGCAAAATATACTTACGGCGTGTTGGAGAAACAATTCCGTAATATGTACGAAAAAGCGCACAGCACCAAAGGTGTTACCGGTGAAGTATTATTACAATTACTGGAATCACGGTTGGATAATCTGGTATTTCGTTTAGGATTCGCTCCTACACGTTCAGGTGCACGTCAGTTGGTAAGTCACAAGCACATTACCGTTGATGGAAAAGTTGTGAACATCGCATCTTATCATACCCGTCCGGGTCAGGTAATTGCCGTACGTGAAAAAAATAAATCTATGGAAGTTATTAATACTTCATTGGAAGGATTTAACCATAGTAAATACCCTTGGATTGAATGGAATTCATCGACTATGTCAGGAACTTATTTACACATTCCTGAACGCGAAGATATTCCTGAAAATATCAAAGAGCAGTTAATCGTTGAGTTGTATTCTAAATAAAAAGTGAATCCATGGCTATATTAGCATTTCAAAAACCCGAAAAGGTTATCATGTTGGAAGCTGACGCATTTCAAGGTAAATTTGAATTTCGTCCGTTGGAACCAGGTTATGGTATTACTGTAGGTAATGCATTACGCCGTATCCTCTTGTCTTCACTCGAAGGTTTCGCCATCACTTCTATCAAAATAGAAGGAATCGATCATGAGTATTCAACTATTCCGGGAGTGATTGATGATGTTACAAGCATCATCCTGAATTTGAAACAAGTACGTTTCAAACAAATCGTAGAAGACATTGAAAACGAAAAGGTTACTATTAATGTTTCGGGAACATCTTCTTTTAAAGCCGGCGATATAGGTAAATATTTTACCGGTTTTGAAGTCCTGAATCCAAAATTGGTAATCTGCCAGCTTGATCCTTCTGCCAGTTTCCAGATAGATATTACCGTAAACAAAGGTCGCGGATATGTTCCGTCGGAAGATAATAAACCTGCCAATGCCGAAATTGGGGTTATTCCGATTGATTCTATCTTTACTCCCATCCGTAACGTGAAGTATTCAATTGAAAACTATCGTGTGGAACAAGTGACTAATTACGAGAAATTAGTGATCGAAATCAGTACCGATGGTTCTATTCATCCGAAAGAAGCCCTGAAAGAAGCTGCTAAAATTCTGATACATCACTTTATGTTGTTCTCTGACGAAAAAATTTCGTTGGAAGTAACCGAAGGTGAAGGAGGAGATGAGTTTGACGAAGAAATCCTGCATATGCGTCAATTGCTGAAAACAAAACTGACTGACCTCGAACTATCCGTTCGTGCACTCAATTGTTTGAAAGCTGCCGATGTGGATACATTGGGTCAATTGGCCGGATACCACCGTCATGATTTATTGAAGTTCCGTAACTTTGGTAAAAAATCACTCACCGAGTTAGAAGAAAAATTAGAAAGCCTGAATCTGTCCTTCGGTATGGACATTGCCAAATATAAATTAGATAAAGAGTAAAGAGATGAGACATAATAAAAAATTTAACCACTTAGGCCGTCAAACGGCTCATAGAAAGGCAATGTTGTCCAATATGGCTTCTTCTCTTATTCAACATAAGAGAATTGCCACCACTTTGGCTAAAGCTAAAGCCTTGCAGGTGTATGTAGAACCACTTCTGACCAAATCGAAAGAAGATACCACACACTCGCGTCGTACCGTATTCAGTCACTTGCAAAACAAAGAAATGGTTACCGAACTGTTTCAAAATGTTGCCGTGAAGATTGCAAACCGTCCCGGAGGTTATACCCGTATTTTACGTACTGGTTTCCGTTTGGGTGATAACGCAGAAATGTGTATTATCGAACTGGTTGACTACAACGAAAACATGTTGAAAGAAAAAGCTGTTAAGAAAGCTGCTCGTACACGTCGTGCCGGTACTGCCAAGAAAGCTGAAACTGTTGCTCCTGTAGCTGCTGCACCTGCAGTTGCTGTTGAAGAACCGGCAGAAGTTGAAGCACCCGTAGTTACTGATGAAGAAACTCCTGCTGCTGAATAATTCAAAATCAAAAAAACAATTTTTTTGAAAAAAGGAATAAACGAAAGTTTGTTCCTTTTTTTTATGGTGAGCCGGGCATGGCGGGTATATCCGACGGTTCAAGTCCGTTATTGGGGTTATATATCAAATACTCAAATATATTATTGAATAAAGAATCGAATTAATTATAATGTTTTTCATACTTCCGTATTATCAATTTAGAAAATACGGAACTCCAGTCTCAAAGATACGGTACTATGACATCGTCGATGCGCATCAACAAAAACCAGGAACTGATAAGTTAGTTGCAGAGGTGATTTGATGAGAACTAAGACTTCTACTGAAAGTCATGTGCAAAATAAAATAAAATGAAAACTTTACTGATCAGGTAATATTAAGGAAGGTAATATTGTTTTTTTATATCTATTCGTTTTATTTTTATAAATTGTTGGTTGGTCGTTAAATAATGATTATTTTTGAGGCGCTAATGCACAGTGTTGTAAGGTTGCCTCATTTCCAATACAAACTTTCCAAAAAGTACTTAACCATGAAACAAATCATACTGTTTTTCATGCTTTTGTTTGTTGTTTTCAGCCTTTCGGCTTATGATTACCAGACGGTTTATTCGAAACGTACCGCTTTATTTGCCGATTCCACAGGCGCAATAAAAAGTATGTTCATTGATTCTGTGAAGTTCAATGTTGATTCAATTCTTTATCCACTCAAGAATATTCAGCAGTTAGATGTAGACTGTTTTACTCCTTACGGAGCATCGTGGTTGGGGAATAAAATAATTGTAAATGCGCATTGGAATTATTTCTTTAATGAGCAGAACGATACCATCAAAATTAAAACGGATGCTAAACTAAATGAAACCTGGATGGTATATCAAAAGAATGATACATGGGTATGGGCGACTGTAACCAAAGTGGAATCGCTTACATTCTTAGGGTTGACTGATTCTGTAAAAACAATTGTTTTTAATGCAATAATAACAACATCAAACTCTTCCGCACAGAAATCAAATTCACTTTCAACAGAATTGGACGGGAAAACATTGTTACTAAGCAAGCATTTTGGACTAATCAATACCTTTGATTTTTTTGTTTTTCCACTGCAGAACAGTACAATGCAATATGTCTCATTTGTATGGGATAATTATACATTGGCAGGATTAACTAATCCAAACGTTGGTGTTCAAAACCTGACATGGTTTGATGTGTATGACTTTCAGCCCGGGGACGAAATACACACTTTGTTTATAAAATACTATAGTTATGATGGTAGTCTTACGACAAAAACCATTACGAAGTATATAGAAAGGGAAAATCTTACCGATACTATCAAGTATTTATTAGAAAATAAAATAGCAGTCATATATCAATATAGGGATAGCGTTTCTCCTCCCAGATACTTTCAGGATACGACTAGAAGTATAATTCTAAAATCAGATAGATCAGCAAATTTCGATAAACTGCCGGGAGTTCCATTTTTGGAAGGAGACAACCGTTCTGCTTATACGATGGGAATGAAGAATGACGAAAAATACGAAGATTCTGATCTATATGATGAATTTAATAATGGTTGCTGGAAACTTCAGACAACAAATCCATTATACTCTAGAATTTATAAAAAAGGCCTTGGTGGCCCATATGGAAAACCGTTTATACTTATCGATATTGAAGAAAGAGTTATTGATCATCGTGTCGATTTGGTTTATTACAAAAAAGGCTCCACCACTTGGGGAACACCACTCATTATCTCAGGAATAGACCAACCGGAAGTAAAACCGGATATTGCTGTGTATCCAAACCCTGCCACCGATAAAATTTCAATCAGTTCTGACTTTCTTTCCGAACCTTGCATCTTTGAATTAATGGATGTGCGGGGAATTGTCATACTCCGAACCCAGGTAGATGCAACCCGAAATACGGTCAATCTAAGTAACTTTAGCAAGGGCTTGTATTTGTACCGGTTGTTGGATAATGGGAAATCAGTAAAGGCAGGGAAAATTGTAAAGTCTTAAATCTAACCAACTTTTAAAAATCCTGTATTATGAAACGCATTTTGGCTTTGTTATTTCAAATCTACTTTGTCAACACTTGTTTGTGGGCTTACGATTACCAGACGGTTTATTCGCACCGAACCGCTTTATTCGAAAATGAAATGAAACGGATTATCGGTTTCAAGGTTGATTCTGCAAAGTTTGATGGTGATTCTATCCTTTTTCCGTTTAAGAATATTCAAGACAAAGGCAATTGTTATACAACAGAAGGTGCTTCATGGCTGGGCGAAAAAATAATCGTGAATGCGCATTGGAATTATTTCTTCAACATGCTGAATGATACTATAAAAATTAAAACGGATGCGAAACTAAACGAGACCTGGACGCTGTATAAACGTTCCGACATAACAATAACTGCCACGGTAGAGAAACTGGAACTGCAAGCTTTTTTGGGGCTGTCTGATTCAGTCAAAACAATAATTTTACATGTGTACGATTTATCTATGAGTCCGATGCCGCATAAACTGGAAGGAAGAATCCTAAAGTTAAGTAAAAACTATGGCCAGATTCAAAGCAGTAATTTCCTGGTCTTCCCCGATTGTGATATGCGTTATCTTTATAATGATAATTTTACATTACAAACTTTAGTAGGATTATCAAATCCGATTGTTGGCATTCAAAACCTGAAATGGTTTGATGTGCATGATTTTCAGGTGGGGGACGAAATGCATGTGTTGAAAGAAAATTCGCAGTATTACCTTTATCCTGCTCCTTACTATTACATTGCTTCTACTTTAAATCGGAATATATTAAAATATATCAACCGGGAGAATTATACTGATTCAATCGTTTACCGGATTGACCGAAATCGAAGTATAGTCTCACTAAAGCAAGACAATATCGTATCCGTAACTTATGCCCACGATACCATTCGAACCGTTATATATAAAAACGAAGCATTCGATAAACTTCCTGCTTCTCCGGTACCCATGGATTACTACCTGTTTTCTTATTTTATGAATTCAGAAAATATCATTTCGAAAATTGAACCAAGCATGTTTGATAATTTATTCAAAGAAAACGATAGTTGTTGGACCTATATTCCCTGGGATGGTTGTTACCCTGAATATAAATACATGAAAGGACTGGGAGGTCCTTATTCCAGATGTCATGGCATGGGTGGTGAAGTGGAAAATACAGAATTGGTTTATTACAAAAAAGGCTCTGATACATGGGGGACACCCTTTAAGGAAAAGATAAATACGGATTACAAACCCTTGCTAACTAAAAATAATCAGTGGAATGTGCTTCATTCAAGTAGCTGTCCGGATATATTTATATATAACCAGACAGAAGTAATGAAATTATCTGAAGATACAGTTATCTTAGGGGTGATGTATAAAAAACTTATTTCTGCTTATGACTCGTTGGCGAGTAAATATAAAACAATAGGTTGTTTGCGGGAAGACCGGATAACTAATAAAGTGTATTACAGGCCGAAGAATAAAAATGAATTTTTGTTGTACGATTTCGATGTAAAACCCAATGATACGATAAAAATCCCTGATTTCCGTTCAGATGGTTCTTTTATATACAATAATATTGTTCTGTCTGTTGATTCTATTCAGATAGCTACCGAAACACATAAAAGAATTACTCTGAACAGTCGGCGTGTTGATGATCCGGTTGGAAGCGAGTTTAATAATCAGGTTTGGATTGAAGGCATCGGTGGTACGAAAGGATTACTGACAAGCTATTATCCGGGAATGATCGGCGGAGAAATCATGAACCTGCTTTGTTTCTCAAGAAACGACAGCCTGATTTTTAAAAATGACGTTTACGGTTTTGACAATTGCTTTTACTGGCAACCCGTAAATACAGGAATAAATGAAATAAATGGGAATAATGAACTGGAAGCCTATCCAAACCCGACTCATTCGATTTTTAGTTTCAAATCAACTTCACTTGCTTTGGGTTGCACTGTTGAAATAATGAACATAACCGGCATGGTAATCCTGCGAACCGAAGTAGATGCGAACCATAATTCAGTAAATCTAAGCAATTTTGGAAATGGATTATACTTTTACCGGTTGAAAAGTAACGGAAAACTGCTGAAGGCAGGGAAAGTATTGAAAATGTAAAATAATAAAGTCCTGAAATAAAAATAAAACGGTGGTTTTCTGATAAAGAATAACCACCGTTTTTATGCCCTGATAAATTCTATTTCCAAATCGGTTTACCTAATGGGA
The DNA here is from genome assembly GCA_002427885.1 of Paludibacter sp. UBA6032. GTDB lineage: Bacteria > Bacteroidota > Bacteroidia > Bacteroidales > Paludibacteraceae > Paludibacter. The sequence continues at coordinate 250,746 of DIZI01000041.1, read as the reverse complement.
GTAATTCACGACCGTACATTTTGTTTAATAAATTGGCTCCGGCAGCGTAAAAACCAATCAGCGAAATTGTCAGTTCGCTCCAGGCGGCCAGGGTGTACCAGAACTCACCCATTCCAAATGAACTCATCGTCAAACCAAAAAATAAAAAGTCGATGAATACCAGAATGGCTATAAGTGCTTTGTTTAATTTAAAGGCAGCCATCGTTATAAAAAGGGAAATGATTAAATACCCTGAAAAAATAACCCCAAACTGACGTACATCATAACCCTGAGCCAGGATAGGACCAAATACACCCAGTTTAATCATCCAGGAGGCAGCCACGGCTATCCAGAATAAACCATAAATTCCGAAAGCTGTTGCCCCGAACAGGTTGTTTTTTTTGAAATCGTAAACACAGGCTATCAACTGGGCAAATCCACCTAAAAAGATAGCCCAGGGGATGAGCAAAGAAAGACCCGTGGTCCATCCCAGTTTCTCCGATGAAGCCACAAGTGTAACCATCGCCAGACCGGTTAATCCCAAGACGGATGGGTCGGCTGGTTCAATTCGAATATTTGTTTCATTTTCATGCATAAATTGTAGTTTTAGTTATAAATTGTAGTTGCAAAGATATAAAATATTATAGTATGTCAAAATGATTAACTAGTCTGTCGTAAAATGATTGAAATGATGGCCGGTCGTGAAATAATAATAATGAATTTGTCATTTGCACATTCGAAGCAAATTATTTACTTTTGCTAAAAAATATATGGAAGCAATAATATATTCCCGGCAAACCAGACGTTAAACGATTAAATTGAAAATAAATAAGATGGCAGCATATAAACGCATTTTGTTGAAATTGAGCGGTGAGTCGCTTATGGGCGAAAAGCAATACGGCATTGACGAGAAACGGCTTAGTGAGTATGCTTCACAAATTGCCGAAATTGCCGGTATGGGCGTTCAGGTGGGTATCGTTATCGGCGGTGGAAATATATTTCGCGGACTGAGCGGTACTTCCAAAGGTTTTGACCGCGTTCAGGGTGATCAAATGGGTATGCTGGCAACCGTAATCAATAGTCTGGCATTAAATTCCGCCTTGCAGGCTTCAGGGGTAAAATCCCGCGTGTTAACTGCTATCCGTATGGAACCGGTAGGAGAGTATTACAGCAAACAAAAAGCCATTGAAGGATTGGAACAAGGGGAAGTAATTATTATTTCGGGCGGAACAGGGAATCCGTTTTTTACGACCGATACCGCTTCTTCGCTTCGTGCCATCGAAATTGAAGCCGATGTGATGTTGAAAGGAACAAGGGTTGACGGGATTTATACCGCCGATCCCGAAAAAGACAAAACAGCTGTTAAGTTTGACGAAATTACCTACGACGAAATTTACAATCGCAACCTGAAAGTGATGGATTTAACAGCTACTACTATGTGCAAAGAAAATAATATGCCGATATATGTCTTTGATATGGACACGGTTGGTAACCTGAAGAAAGTGTTGTTGGGAGAAAAAATCGGAACATTGGTGAAAAATTAAGGCCACACCCGGCCTCCCCGACGGGGAGGAGAAAGAAATTATTTTAGCTCAAATCAGAATGAACATAACTAGAAATTAATTCTTAAAAACATCTCTTTATCCCTCAACGATAGCTATCGGGATAGGGGTTAGAGATAAATTTATACTATTATGCAAGACATACAACCCCATCTGACCCATGCAGAAGATAGCATGGAAGGAGCCCTTCTTTTTTTGGACGAATCTTTGGCGCACATACGTGCCGGTAAAGCCAATCCACGGATACTGGATGGCGTAAAAGTGGAGTATTATGGTCAACATGTACCTATCTCGAGTGTTGCAACGGTAACAACCCCTGATGCTAAAACCATTTCTATTCAGCCCTGGGAAAAAGCGCTAATTTCAGTGATTGAAAAAGCAATTTTAAATTCGGATGTTGGTATTACCCCGATGAATAATGGTGAAACTATCCGCCTGGGTATTCCTCCCTTAACAGAGGAGCGCCGGAGGCAGCTTGCCAAACAATCTAAAGCGGAATGTGAGGAAGCTAAAATATCCATCCGGAATGCGCGCAGGGATGCGATTGAACATGTAAAGAAAATGGTGAAGGAAGGACTTCCCGAGGATGTAGAGAAAGATGCTGAAGTTGCAGTGCAAAAGATTCACGATAAGTATATTAAGAAAATTGACGAAATGTATGTTGCCAAAGAAAAAGAAATTATGACCGTATAATAAATTCATAATTTGTAATTAATAATTCATAATGCATAATACAAAAATAAAGTCAGTCATCTCTATTAAGTAGGATGACTGACTTCTATCATTATTGACCTGTATTCAATGGTAAGTAAACCGTTTCTGATATTTATTTTTCTTACTTTTGTTGTTCATCTGTTTGCTGCGGAACCTTCGGATAGTATAGTTTCCCGACGGAGTTTGTTTGTTATTCCTCATGCATCGTATCAACAGGAAACGAGTCTGGCACCCGGAATTGCCTATGGCTATTATTTCAAAAGCAAGGATATTAGCCGGATAAGTTCCTTCTCGGGAAGTGCCGTTTATACTTTTCGGAATCAGTTTATGTTTAACTTTACACCCAAAATCTATTTTGATGAGGGTAAATGGTTCTTGTATTCTAATTTGAATTTCAGAAATTATCCCGATTATTATTTTGGAATCGGGAATAAACCTATTGATACGAAACAGGCATTTACGTCAAGAAATATGGCCTTACTTTTTCAGCCGCAATATATTGTTTCGAAAAACTTTTTCGTGGGAGCTTCGCTGTCATTCCGAACCGAACGTGTTATTACCGATTCGACCTTTGAAATGTATAAAGCCAATATTTTTAATCAATTTGGCAGTATCGGCTGGGAACCTTTTTCGCAAACGAGTGTTGGATTGGTAGCTGCTTACGATACGCGGGACAATCAATTTTATCCGGAAAGGGGGATTTTTGCAAAGACATCATTTACCGTTTCGGGAGCAGGGTGGGGAAGTAGTTATACGTTGCAGGAGTTATCGGTTGATTTCAGACAATACATTCCGTTGTTTCATTCGCATGTATTGGCCTTGCAGGCCTGTTATAACGGTATTTATGGGGCTAATATTCCTTTTCAGTTGTTGCCGACTGTTGGCGGGCGCGATTTGTTACGTGGGTTCCGGCAGGGAATGTACAGGGAAAATGTATCGATGGTTTTACAGACTGAATACCGTATACCTGTTTACAAACGGTTGAAAGCTGCAGTATTCTGCTCTGTTGGCGATGTAATGAACAGTTCCGGTTATAAAATTGACAAGTTGAAGGTAACTTATGGTGCCGGTTTGCGTTACAGATTAAATGATGCCCGTGTACATTTACGGTTCGATTTGGCTCAAAATAATTATGGAGATAAATTACAGGTATATATAACGGCTACGGAAGCTTTTTGAGAATGTACAAATGTGCCAATTTGAGAATGTACAAATGTGCCAATTTGAAAATTTGAAAATGAATAAATGTGCCAATTTGAAAATGAATGAATTGATAAATATAATCTTGGGTAAACGCTACTCATTACTTACCTCTTACCTCTTACCTCTTACTTCTATATAAAATGAAAGGACTTGTGGTAAAAAATACTGGCAGCTGGTATCAGGTGAAAACGGATGACGGTGAATTGTTCGAATGCCGGATAAAAGGTCATTTCCGCCTGCAAGAAATTCGCAGTACCAATCCTATTGCTGTAGGTGACAATGTAGAATTTGATATGAATGTTGATGGAACGGCTATGATCCATACCATTGCTGACCGGAGGAATTATATCGTCCGCCGTTCATCGAATTTATCCAAACAATTCCAGATCCTGGCGGCAAATCTCGATATGGTTAGTCTGATTGTTACCGTAAATTATCCTGTCACTTCACTGGTCTTCATCGATCGGTTTTTAGCCACTGCCGAGGCATACCGTGTTCCGGCCTGCATTGTTTTCAATAAAACGGATCGTTATTCCGCCGATGAAATGGAATACCTTGAAGCGTTGGTAAATTTGTATACATCGCTTGATTATCCTACTTTTAAAATTTCGGCCTTGCTTTCTGAAAATATTGAAGATCTGATGAGCTTTTTGAGTGGAAAAACGACTCTTTTCTCCGGAAACTCCGGTGTGGGAAAATCAACTTTGATCAATGCCATTGCACCCAAATCCCTGGCTAAAACAGGTGAAATATCTTCGTATCACAATAAAGGGATGCATACGACCACTTTTTCCGAAATGTTTGAATTGCTCTCTGGCGGACATATTATTGACACACCGGGGATAAAGGGATTTGGGACCATCGATATGGAAGAAGCCGAAATAGGGCATTATTTCAAAGAGATATTTTCAGTTTCGTCCAAATGCAAGTTTGCCAATTGTTCGCATGTACATGAACCCGGTTGTGCTGTTTTGGATGCTGTAGAAAAACATACAATCAGTTTGTCCAGATATCAGAGTTATTTAAGTGTTCTGCGTGACACTCATGAAGGAAAATATCGTTAAAATGAATATTTTTGCATAGTTGACTATCAATTTATAGTAAATATTGAACGAAATACAAAAATATTAAATACATTTGCATTAAAATTATTCCAATTAAAACTAAAAGATAAATAAAGAGTTAATAATAAATACTATGGCACAACATCAAATTGACAGGTTGGACAAAAAAATACTTCAACTTATTTCACAGGATGCACGAATCCCCTTTTTGGAAGTAGCCCGCGAATGTAATGTCTCCGGAGCGGCTATTCATCAACGCATACAAAAACTTCGTAATACAGGGATTATTAAAGGCTCCGAATTTGTAGTTGACACCTATAAAGTAGGTTTTCAGACCTGCGCTTATATTGGTATAATTTTAAGTGATATCAAGATGTTCAATGCCGTGGTTGAAGATTTGAAAAAGATTCCGGAAGTCGTTGAATGTCATTATGCAACCGGTAAGTATTCCATGTTTGTAAAAATTTATGCCAGGGATAACCGACATTTATTACAAATCATTTTGGAACATCTAACCCTGATTCCAGGTATTGCCCATACCGAAACTTTCCAAATTTCATTGGACGAAATTTTCCGTCGTCAGTTGTCTGTATTTGAAATCGAATCAAATGTTGAAGTGGCTGATGAGGAGTTTAATCAGGAATGATCAACCCTGAATAACATAAAAAAACGCCGGATTCCGGCGTTTTTTTATGTTAAAATGTAAGTTATTATAGTCTCTACATTCTTTCCGGTACATCAATACCTAAAAGTCTCATACCTGTTTTAATGACTGAAGCAGTAGATTCAGAAAGAACTAATCTGAACTGTTTCAGACCTTCGTTTTCTTCTTTCAGAATGCTGAAGTCATGGTAGAATTGGTTGTATTCTTTCACTAATTCGTAAATATAATTGGCAATTAATGCGGGACTAAATTCTTCACCGGCCAGACGGATAATCGAAGGAAATTCAGTGAGCAACTGAACCAGATAACTTTCTTTTTCTGAAATAACAAGTGCTGTGTTTTCAATCGAAATGAAACCTAATCCCTGCTCTGTAGCCTTTCTCAATACCGATTTAATCCTTGCGTGTGTATATTGAATAAATGGTCCGGTATTCCCGTTAAAATCAATGGATTCTTTGGGATTAAAAGTCATATTTTTCCGTGGATCCACTTTCAGAATGAAATATTTGAGCGAACCAAGTCCTACCAACCGGGCAATATCTTCAATTTCTTCGGGAGTACAATTGTCCAGTTTGCCTAATTCCTGTGATGTCTCACGGGCTGTTTCAATCATTTCATCCATCAGATCGTCCGCATCGACCACGGTTCCTTCACGGCTTTTCATTTTACCCTCGGGGAGTTCCACCATGCCATACGAGAAGTGTACCAGGCTTTTTCCCCATTCAAATCCCAGTTTGTCGAGCAAAATAGAAAGTACCTGAAAATGATAATTTTGTTCATTACCAACAACGTAAACCATTTTCTTGATCGGATAATCGTTGTAACGAAGTTTAGCGGTACCAATGTCCTGGGTCATATATACCGAAGTTCCATCCGAACGCAACAGCAATTTCTCATCCAGTCCATCGGCAGTCAGGTCGGCCCAAACCGAACCATCTTCACGTTGTTTGAAAATATCTTTTTTTACTCCTCTTTCAACTTCCGATTTACCTTCAAGATAGGTTTCCGATTCGTAATAAATCTGATCAAAATCAACGCCCAGTTTTTTATAGGTAATGTCGAATCCGGCATAAACCCAACCGTTCATAGTTTCCCATAAATGACGGACTTCGGAATCGTTTTTTTCCCAGGCCAGCAACATTTTTTGCGCTTCGAGAATTAGCGGAGCCGATTTTTTTGCATCCTCTTCAGTCATTCCCTTATCCATGAGTCCTTTGATTTCAGCTTTATAGGCTTTATCGAAAACTACATAGTATTTCCCCACCAGATGGTCGCCTTTCAAACCCGAACTCTCCGGTGTTTCTCCTTTACCCCATTTTTTCCAGGCCAGCATCGATTTACAAATATGAATACCCCGGTCGTTTACGATATTTGTTTTGACAACTTTCCAACCATTTGCTTTTTGAATCTCAGCAATGCTGAATCCGAGTAAATTATTGCGGATATGTCCTAAATGTAGTGGTTTATTGGTATTTGGAGACGAATACTCGATCATCATCAAGTCCGAGTCATCGGTTGCAGCAGTTATCCCGAATTGAGCATTGGCATGAATATCATTTAATGCCCGGAGCCAATAATTTTGACTGATGGTTAGATTCAAAAATCCTTTAATGACATTGAAAGACGAAATTACTGAATTGTTCAGCTTCAAGAATTCTCCAATTTCCTGTCCCGTCTGTTCGGGCGATTTACGGGCGGCTTTCACAAAAGGAAAAATGACGACGGTCAGATCGCCTTCAAACTCTCTCTTGGTCTTTTGAAGTTGTATCTGATTTAACTCCGTTTTCAATCCGTAAAGTGTTTCTACGGCTTGCATAACTACGATTCCAATGGTCGTTTCTAAGTTCATTGTTTCATTTTTTTATTCGGAGTGCAAAGATACAAAAATAAATGATAAGATTAAGACGTCGAATGGCAGTGGGTGATGGACAGGTATACAGCAAAACAAACGCTTGTTTCCCAATTTGAGAAACAAGCGTCCGGTAAAAAAAAATCAGCAATTTGTTAGAATAATTTCCACCCCAGGGAAATAACAAAAGTATTGGCTGGTATATTATCAATAGTAAGAGAACTAAGTTTTGTTTGATACATGTCGCCGATTAAGTTGTAGCGGGCATCCAGAGTAAACATGAGTACATCAACTCCTACCCCTGCTTCCAGTCCTACCTGCGCAGCCTTGACATCTTTTACCAACTGGTCCTGAGTAACCGATCCACCGGTAGTAAGATTGCTGTAACTTAGTGAAGAACCTGCATTAAATCTAAGTTTGGGACCTGCAAAGACACGCAAATTGACTAACTTTAAATCCAATAATTTATAACCCAACAACAGCGGAACATCCAGGGTGCTCACATTTACCAGTTTGTTGAAAGTTACATCCTTATTAACGGCATCTTTGAAGGTTATGGTGTAATCTTTTTTCCCCATGGAATATAAGAATTCAGGTTGAAAATAGATATTTTTAAAACCTAACCGGGCAAATATCCCAGCGTGGAAGCCGTTTGCAAGTTCAGAACTAACAGAGTTCAGGTTGTAATCACCGGTTGTAACTGAACTTAGATTGTTCATCCCAAGTGAAGAGTTATAACCCGCTTTGATACCAAAATTGAGTTGAGCAAAAGTAAAGGTAACAGAGAATAGCAATACTGCAGCAATAATAAACTTTTTCATAAACATATTTTTTAGAATTAGTAATAAAACGAGACTGTAATTTTTAATAAACGGTTAATGGAAATAATTGTTGTAAATAATAAGAAATTAAAGTATCACCCACATAGGGTTGTGAATCGTCACTTTAGAAATATTATATATAAAATCTGCCTTATCGGGAATCTGTATAAAGTATTCTTTCTTTTTGGGATTTGTCAATTTCCTGTCCCTTAGCCAGATATTGAAATCTTTCAACTGTGAATAGCTGATCCCGTATTGAGCGGCCCAGGTTGTCCAATCGTTTACAGAATCTTTTACGATCACATCTTTGGTATTTATCGTCTGATAAAAATCATCGCGATGCAACTGATACCCGAACGCTTTCGGATTTTCGAGAAATTGTTTCATAGCCAGGATACGGAAAACGTACCGGCTGGTTTCGGATGTTAACAAAATATCGAAAGATTCATTAGCCTGTTGTTTCGTAAATTCCTCTGAAATACGTCCCATCCCTGCATTGTACGAAGCAGCTACCGTAACCCAGTTGTTAAATTTATTATAAGCACTCTTGAAATATTTGCACGCTGCTTCAGTTTCCTTCTGGATATGATACCTCTCATCCACTTCGTCATTCACTTCCAGCCCGAATTGTTCGGCTGTTTTTGGCATCAATTGCCAGAGACCGGCAGCCTGTGCGCCTGACTGAGCACGGGGATCAAGATTGCTTTCAATTACAGCTAAGTATTTGAAATCATCAGGAATTCCGTATCGTTTGAGAATTGGCTCAATGACAGGGAAATAACGATTAGCTCTTTTTATTTGTAATAGGCTTACAGAATGATTGTAAGCAATGACGATTTGTTCCCGGTCGAACCGCTCACGCATGTCATAACGCTCCAACGATATTGTTTGTCCGGAAAATTCAACTTTTGAAGGTATTGGAACTGAAGAGACAGGTTCCACTGCAAATGAAGTCTGACAAATGAATACCAACAAAAAGAATATGATTCCGGTTTTATTCTTCATATTTTCGTTCAGCGTTTAAATAGATTGTTTTACGAATACAAAGATAATCTATAAACTGATATAGCTCACTTAAAAACTAAAAATAACAAACTTATCTTACTGTTTTTAACAGCTAAAATAATTTTTTCTATCTTTGTACTTGTTTTTAATCGCAAATCTTTCGGGAAGGACATTTTCAAAAAGATGAGCGAATTATTGACAGAACAAAACCTGAAATTATAAGTCATGAAACGTGCCATTTTTCCGGGGACATTCGATCCTTTCACTATCGGTCATTATAGTATTGTAATTAGAGGATTAGCCTTTTTTGATGAAATTATCATTGGAATTGGTTTAAATCAGACAAAGAAAACGCTGTTTTCTGTTGAAAAACGGATAGAGATGATTCATCAGGCTTTTGAAAATGAGCCGCGAGTTAAAGTGATGTCTTATAATAGTCTGACCGTTGATTTTGCGCTTTCGGTTGATGCCGGATACGTTTTGAGAGGCCTGCGTACGGTTGGCGATTTTGAATATGAACGGACTATTGCAGATACTAATCGGAAACTTACAGGTATTGAGACAGTTATACTTTTTACCGAATCTGAATATTCCTATATTTCCTCTACGGTGGCACGCGATCTGATTTCTTATGGAAAAGATATTTCACTTTTTTTACCCCCTAATGTAAAATTGTAAAAACTCTCTGACTTTCAATCAGGGACTCAATTATTTCAATTATGAAAAGAACCATTTATTTATCGTTTCTTCTGTTTTGCATAAGTACAAGTATTTTTGCAGCTCCAACCGTTGATCAACATAGCTTTCGAATCAGTAAAAACATGAGTATTTTCAATTCTCTTTTTCGGGAACTTGATATGTATTATGTTGATACCCTCAACTATGATAAAGTTGTGAAGACTGCTATTGACAAAATGCTTGAAAAGCTTGATCCCTATACAGTTTATATTCCTGAATCTGAAACGGATGATTTGAAATTCATGACTACCGGTGAATATGCAGGTATTGGTGCTATGATTATGAAGATTGACAAGGACATTCTTGTTTCCGAACCCTATGAAGGTATGCCTGCCCAACGAAATGATGTTCGTGCAGGTGATATCATTCTTGAAGTTGACGGGAAAAATGTAGCGGGTTTGACAGTGAGTCAGGTTAGTTCGCTTTTAAAAGGAACTCAAAATACCGTGATTAAAATCAAACTTAAACGTTTAGGAGAAAAGAAACCCATTGAGAAAGAGTTTAAGCGTGAAAAAATACAGGTGAATCCGGTTGGCTATTCTGCACTGGTGGCAGATAAAGTCGGATATGTTTTGCTTAATGAATTTACTGACCGGGCGGCTATCGAAGTTAAATCAGCTGTGGAAGATCTGCTAAAACAGCATAAAATTGAGTCTTTGGTGTTGGATGTTCGGAACAATGGTGGTGGATTAGTCGATGAGGCCGTGAAAATTGTTGGTTATTTTGTCCCCAAAGGAACTGATGTAGTAACAACAAAAGGGAAAAACATTGACGCAGACAGGACTTACAAAACACCTTCCGAACCAATTTTCCCACAATTAAAAATTGTAGTATTGACTAATCGTTCTTCTGCCTCTGCTTCCGAAATTTTAGCGGGATCTTTTCAGGATATGGACAGGGCTGTTATTGTTGGCGAAAGGACTTTTGGTAAAGGGTTGGTGCAGAATATACGCCCTGTTGGATATGGTGGACATTTGAAGGTGACTACTGCTAAATATTATATTCCCAGTGGACGTTGTATTCAGGCTATAGATTACAGCCACAGAAATGATGATGGAAGTGTGGGTCATATTCCGGATAGTTTAACTTCAGAATTTTTGACCCGGAATGGCCGTAAAGTTCGTGATGGTGGTGGAATTGTTCCAGATACAATTACCAAGGATGATCGTAAGCTGAACATTGCTTATTATATTTATGCCCAAAACTTGTATTTTGATTTTGCAACAACATATGTACTAACTCATCCAACTATCGCTTCTGCGGCAGATTTTGTTTTGTCAGATGAAGATTTTAAAGCTTTTACCAACTATTTGGTCGAAAAGAAATTTACATATACTTCGCAAACTGAAAAATATTACGATCAATTGTTCGAAATGGCTCAAAATGAGAATCTTGATAAACGGGCAAAGGACGAATTTGCCGCATTAAAAGCGAAACTGGTTCCTGATATTGCGAAAAGTATTGAAGAGAATAAAGATGATGTAAAAGAATTGCTAAGTTTGGAAATTATTAAACGATATTACTTTCAAAAGGGTGATATTCAGTATTCATTGAAAACTGACAATGATTTGAAAGCAGCGTTGCAAATTCTGAAACCCGGAGGAGAGTATTTGAAAATACTTCACACGAAAAATTAAAGGGCAGAAATGGTTTTGAAATTTTGTAAATTGTGCATAAAGCTTGTGTGATATGACTTCCAGTCATTCCTGAAAGCATGAAAAAACAAATCGACCCCAAAATACAGCCTTGTATTTTGGGGTAGAAATTTTATTTTGTCAAGCAGATTTAAGTTTACAGTACCTGAAGAACAAAAAGTAAAAATAGTTTTTTCCTATATTTTTGCAAAAGCACTCCAATTGCCACCTTCCTCGTAATTCTCAATTACTACCGTTTTTTGTACAAAGGAATAATTATTAATCAGGTTTGAAATCTCCTGTCGTAACATCGAAACAGCTGCTTCAATTAAATCAGATCTGAAACCTTTTTCGCCTAATTTTAAAACCATATCCAATGAAGCTATTCTACTGATAAGCTGTCCCATTTCTACTAATTTTCGCTGTGACATTTGAAAATCGATATCAAAACTGATAAGATCTTTTATCTTTTTAGCAGCCAGTTCAGTTAATTCTAACCCTTTTAAGTAGATTAATAAACTTGCTTCTTTAGCAGTTTTCATCATTTTTACCAGAGTTTCTCCAATTTGAGCATAAAGAATATCATTGGATCCCTCAAAAATCTGAAAAGGTCTGGTGTCAACAGTTCCCCGTCCAGCAATATGATTGTGTTTATATCCTTTTGCCCCTACCAATGTTAAGAGGGATTGAGCTGACTCCTGCATAAGGTCAGTTATAACTGTCTTGATAATATTTGCCTCAAATCCTAAACCTGTTAAATCATTACTAATGTCAGCCATTTGGCTACCTTTCATTGAAAGTGCGGAACAAATGGTGAATTTAGCCTGAAGGCTTGCCAATCGTTCCTGAACCTGATCATAATTAAACAGCGATTTTCCACCAACTAATCGTTGTTGAGTATGTTCAATCGCCTCGTCGAGCATGCGTTTTACAAAACCAAGTCCCATACCCGGGAAATGCATTCTGCTTCTGTGCAAGAGGTCAAGCATCATTTTAACGCCTGTTGTATGAGGTATCAATCTTTGTGTCTTTGGAATTTCAACATCCAAAATATTCCTTCCATAAGGTATCTGATAGAGACCCAGGTTTTCAAAATATTCATCCACCACAATTTTTTGTCCTGCTGCTGTATTATCACAAACGAAAAAATCAATGTCCCGTTGAAGATTACCTTGTTCGGTTTGTTTGCGTGCTGTAAGTAACCAATAATCTGCTTGTCCGGTTAAGCCAGCCCAATGTTTTGTTCCCTTTAAGTGAAAATTATTCGTGTTTTCAACATAAGAAGTTTGCATATTTAATGCATCGCTTCCAAATCCCGGTTCAGTGATCATCAAACCACCCATATTTTGAGCATGTAAGAACCGGTCAAAAACTGTTTTTTTTGCTTCTTCTTGTCCGTATTTGGCAAAAGGCTGAAGAAAAAGTGCGCTGTTTATTCCCAGGGTCAGTGATAATGCCATTGACTCGTAAGATGCCGCAGAAAGTAATTGCATGTTTTCGGCAACTGTACCTCCTCTACCTCCATACTGTTTCGGAATGCTCAAAGACAGAGGATTACAAGTCATAATTTCAGTCAAAATATCAGCGGGTAAACCCCGGTATATACTTAATTGATTAATGTCATTTTCCTCCCGAAAAAGTTTCTTAATTGTCGTTTTAAAATCAGTGATAAAGATTTCGAACGATTTTGTTTGTGTGCTTTGCTTGTTTTGATACGATGAGTTATCCTCAGATTTTGTCAGTGTTTCTTGCATTTCTGTTGTTTTAGATAGCTATATAATAATAAAGAATGATTTGCCAATTTAAATTCTAAAACAATACTGTAGGTCGAATGTTCTGTATCATAAACGAAAAACAAGAAATTTAGTAAATGTAATTAGTATTATTTACATTCTTTCTTTCTTTTATTTCACTGATAAAAACTTAAATTAACCCGATTTGAATTTTAAAAACAAATGAATACCCTTTTCCGTTATGCAATAATTACCTATCAATATCATTATAATATATGGAATAATCAAACGGATTAAATGTTTACGGATTCTGTTTTTTTCTAAAGTCAGAAGTGTTAGTATAGAATTAATCAAAATAGTCTTTAAATGGCTGGATTTGGTTTTTGAAAATTGTTAATGTCAGGGGGTTAAAGTTGGACATTAGTAGGAAGTTATTTTGACAATTTTAAAATTTGTATTACTTTTGGGATGTTAATCATTTGCGTTTTTTGAGCAATTTATTGAATTGTAAGTGTATAATCTAATAGCAATAATAAAAAACATGATTTACCTTCATGATTATTTTCACTCTATTTGTCATGCATATTTTTGCTGCTTATTTTCTGTAAATTAGTCGAATGAGTCAACTTAAAGCTATTAAATTACGTTATCTTTTAATCCTATTTTTCTCATACTACTGTTTTTATAGTTTTAAGTCCAATGTTACTTGGGTTGAGTATTAAAGTGTGGTTCATATAGTTTATTGAAAGTTTTTTGCATTTTGTTGTTGGTTTTTTACAGGGAAATTTAAATATGGGTTCCGAAGAAGAAGCGAATTAAAATTTAATACAATGCTGGGTGTTGATTATTCCATTCATTTGTCAATACTTATAACCACTTATGTGTATTTCTATCCGAATGCCATGAATACACATTCTTTTTAGAACGGCGGATAAGTGCCTGATTCTGTTTTTAGTGATTTGTAAATTACCTATTGGTGAAAATATTTAGTTTTATTTCTGATTCAAATCATACTCCAGATCAGAAAAGGAAACGATTCAGATATGATTTAAAGTTGATTGATATTTCATTTTAATATCTTTATAAAAGAATATAGAGTTAGTAACCAGAAAATATTATTAAACAATTTGGATATGGCAAAAATAATAATTATCATTTTTCTGCATGCATTAGGCGATTTTTTTTTGCAGGGAGCTAAACTGAGCAAACTTAAAGCATTAAAATTACCACAACTATTTGAACATGTAGGTATATACACCGCTGTTTTCATTGTTTTAAGTCCACTTTTACTAGGTTTAACTTTTACACAAGGTCTTGTTTATAGCTTAATCAATGGAGTATTACATTTCATTATTGATTATTTTACGGGTGTCCTCAAAGTCAGATTTTTGGTAAAAGATGAATCAAAATATATTACAACTATTGGACTCGATCATACTTTACACGTTATAATTCTGATAACCACTTATTTGTATTTGTATCCTGATGCAATAAATGTAGTTAGTTTTTGGAAATAGACCTTTTTGTATTTTATGTCAAATGAATATCTAATCTTTATAATTACAGACAGATAAATTTGTTTTGTCTGGTTAGGTTAAAACATAGAAAAGGGAAGGTAATTACTTCCTTTTTTATGTTCTCTCAATAATTAAGATGATAATATATTCTAAGCAATGAATAATTAAAATCAATACTTCAGAGATGATTTTTGACAGAATCATAAATTACACAATACAAATGAAGAAATTCAGATTAGCCTATAAATATTGTCTCCACTTTTTGATTGCCCAAAATACGCGTGGATTTGGAGTTCATTCTCCATTTATGTACAATTTTACCCGTTTTGTATTGTATGAGAGGCATAGTTTTTATGCTTTCGAAGCTATTGAAAAAATCAGATTGATTTTAATTAAAGATAAGCGGGTGCTTAATATTAATGATTATGGCACCGGTTGCGATCGTAAAAGATCTGTCGCTGACATTGCCAAAAAAACGCTTAAATCTCCCAAACAGGCTCAGCTTTTCTACCGTTTTGCTAATTATTTGAAAGTACGAAATATACTTGAACTTGGCACGTCATTAGGTTTAACAACTTCATATTTAGCATCTTCATCTATTGATATAAAATGTATTAGTTTGGAGGGATGTCCGGAAATAGCTCAGGTAGCTCAAAATAATTTTGATAAATTAGGAATCAAGAATATAACATTGATTACAGGAAATATTGATGACACGCTTGCTCATGTTTTAATTGAATCGGAACCACTGGATTTGATTTTTATTGATGCTAATCACCGCAAAGAAGCAGTTCTTCGGTATTTTGAGCAATGCATTTCAAAAGTGCATAAAGACACAATTTTAATTGTTGATGATATATATTGGTCATCAGATATGGAACAAGCCTGGCATTCGATTAAAATGCATTCCCTTGTGTCTTCTACTATCGATATTTTTCATATGGGAATCGTATTTTTTAATTCAGATTTGCATAAAATACATTATAAGATGCGTATTTAAATTTCTTATACTTCCTATTCACTATAAATAAATAGACTGATTATACTTTGAAATATTGAAATAAATAGATGATCGAATATTGAGCTAAATAAAGTATTTAATGATAATTACTCCTTATTTTATTGATAATTGATGCTTTATTGTTAAAATAACAATATCTTTGACTAGTTTAATTTTTATTTTAGCCTGTTATCATAAAATAATAGCATAAATCAAAGAGTTTTATCAAATAATAAAGTATTTTTGTAACTAAAATAGCTTAAATGAAATTATATACAAAAACGGGCGATAAAGGTCAGACAGGTCTGATAGGAGGAACACGTGTTGCGAAGAATGATGTTCGACTCGAAGCTTATGGTTCTGTTGATGAACTAAATTCATTTATTGGCTTGCTTACAACTTACCAAATCCCCGAAATAGACATTCTTTCATTGCGTTTGATTCAGTCTCGATTGTTTACAATAGGTTCCCATTTAGCGACAGACACTTTAAAAGTGCCTCTACAAAAGGCATCGATACTAAGTGAAAGTGATGTGACCCACTTAGAACAGGAGATTGACAGATTAGATGAATTTTTACCTGCTTTGACTTCATTTATACTTCCGGGTGGTTCCAGAGTTGGTGCATTATGTCATGTTTGTCGGACTATAACGCGAAGAGTTGAGCGTCGGTTGTTTGATATGAATGAGATTCATATAATTGATAATCAAATACTTATATATTTTAACCGTTTGTCTGACTATTTTTTTGCTTTATCCCGTTTTTTGACTATTGAAAATGGAGGGAAAGAAATATGTTGGAAAAGCTAGGATTTCTAAAAAAAATTCCTATTTTTGCAGAAAATTAGAAAGATAGCATACTAAACATATTTAACAAAAAAATTGAGCTGATTATGTATTGGACTTTGGAATTAGCTTCTAAAATTGAGGATGCGCCCTGGCCGGCGACAAAAGATGAATTGATTGATTATGCCATACGTTCCGGATCTCCGTTGGAAGTTATTGAGAATCTGCAAGAAATTGAAGATGAAGGTGAAATCTATGAATGTATAGAAGATATTTGGCCAGATTACCCAAGTAAAGAAGACTTTTTTTTCAACGAAGAAGAGTATTAAACATTGTGCAGAATAGATTCTCAGTAGAACAATAGCTATTGTCTTATTTAACATAAAAATAAGTCAATATCTATAAAAGAATCAGTCTGTACAATTTTTTCGCTGTTTTGTAGTTTGATTAATGGCACATTTAACTGGTTAGTTTATGTGCATTAGTCTAGAGGAAAATTATTTCGGGAAAATCTATGAGAAAAGTTGTTCTAAGTTTACTGTTTTTACTTGTTTGCTTATGGCCGGTTTTTTCTCAGTTTGATGCGCAATTAAGTCAGTATATGTTTCATAATTCTTCGTTTAATCCTGCAGCGGTAGGTGAAGGAGACATGATTCAAATTACAGGTCAACATCGAATTCAATGGGTAGGAATGCCCAATGCCGGTCAAACAACTATTTTCAGTATTAATTCGCCGTTAAAGATAGAGAATAGTCATCACGGTATTGGTTTTCGGTTTTTGAACGAAAATGTGGGTCTGTTTACAAATCAAACAGCCCATTTGCAATATGCTTACAAAAAAAAACTTGCAGGAGGAGTGCTGAGTTTTGGAGCAGATATTGGGTTTGTTAGTTTGGGATTTCACGGAGACAGCGTTAAAGCGCACATCCCATCAATTGGTGAATATCATCAAGATATTACTTTAGATGAGTATATTCCTCAAATTAGTGTTGTAGGCATGAGTTTTGACATGAATGTCGGAATGTTTTATTCTACTCCAGCGTATTATACAGGATTGTCCTATTCGCATTTGAATAGTCCAAAAGTAAACTGGGGTGATACTTATGATTTTAGATTGATTGGAACTCTCTATTTTACAGGAGGATACAACTGGGTTTTACCGGACCCGAAATTCGTGTTTAAACCAAGTACTTTGCTGAAAACTGATTTTAGTGCGCTACAGTTAGATGTTACAGCAAGGATGGAATATGATAATAAGTACTGGGGTGGTTTGTCTTACAGGATTCAGGACGCTGTTGTATTTTTAGCTGGAATAAATATAGCAGGTGGAATGTCATTAGGGTATTCGTATGATCTTCCAACTTCTCAAATTATTACAGTAAGTTCCGGTTCACATGAAATTGTTCTGGGATACAATTTCGAATATATATTTCAAAAAAGAACGAGTAAATTTAAAAGTATACGATTGCTTTAATAATTGATTGAAAGTTATTATTAATAAAAACAAAAAAATATAACAGTTTTTTATTTCAAAAAATCAAATAAGAATGAAAAAAAATCTGACAATCATAGCATTGGCTTTCATGTTTGTTGCTTGTAATAAACCAGCAGGTGAATTAGTAGGAATGGGTGCAAAATCTTCTTTTAATGAAGCTCAGCCTTACGGAATGGTGTTTATAAAAAGAGGTTCTTTTATGATGGGGGCCAATGACCAGTCAGCTGTAGGAGCAATCAACGATAAATCAATTAATGTGTCTGTCGATGCATTCTGGATGGATGAAACTGAAATTACGAATGATAAGTATAAGCAATTTGTATATTGGGTTCGTGACTCTATCGCTTTACGTTCTTTAGTAATGGCAGGAAGAGATGAGTATCGGATGAAATTCAAAAATCAAACTGATGATGCCAGTCCTGAAACTGCACGATTGGATTGGAGAGCAAAATCTCCATGGAGCTCAAAAGATGAAGAAGTTCAACAGATATTAGATAAACTCTACTACGAAGGAAATAATGCTTTAAGTGGTAAAAAGCAAATGGATCCAAACAAATTGCAATATAAATATGAATGGATAAATTATGATCAGGCTGCTTTACCTTATAATAAATTTAATGTAAATACAGGTGCATATCCGGCAGGTGCAAGAGCGCGTGTAGATTCATCGTATGTGGACGAAAACGGAATTATACGTGATACAACAATAACACGAAACCTGAGTACACGAAAAAATTTGATTTCAACCCGTATTGTAAACGTTTATCCTGACACGATTATGTGGTTGCGTGATTTTCAATTTTCATATAATGATCCCAAAATGCGTATGTATTTTTCACATCCAGGATTTGCCAATTATCCTGTTGTTGGTGTAACCTGGGAACAATGCCAGGCATTCTGTCAATGGAGAACCCAGCTATTTAACAATTCGAATGCTGTTGGAGGACAAGATTATCGTTTGCCAACAGAAGCTGAATGGGAATATGCAGCACGTGGAGGTCGACGTATGGCTTTGTACCCCTGGGGTGGAAATTATGTACGCGATAAAAAAGGTTGTTTTCTGGCAAACTTTAAACCAATGCGGGGAAGTTATACGGATGATACCGGAGCCACTACTATGAAAGTCGCTTCATTTTTACCAAATGATTTCGGATTATATGACATGGCTGGTAATGTTGCTGAATGGACTTCTTCGGCTTATAACGCTTCCAGTAGTACGCTGGTCTCTGATATGAACCCGAGTTTCCAATATGATGCAAAAAACAGCGATCCTGATGTATTGAAACGCAAGGTAATAAAAGGTGGTTCTTGGAAAGATATTGCCTATTATTTGCAATGTGGAGTAAAAACATACGAGTATCAAAATGAAAGCCGCCCTTATATTGGGTTCCGTTGTGTACGTTCATACAATGGTGAATAATTGAACTTATTAATTGATTTTAAAATGAATTTTTATGTCTGGACATCAAACTAAATTTGATATATGGTGGAACACTCCTGAAGTTAAACAAAAACTGGGAGCTGCGTATAGTCTCGGTGCATCTGTAGTAATCGTAGGAGCTATGTTCAAGATTTTACATCTTCCAGGAGCCGGACAAATGTTGGGAGTAGGAATGTCGGTTGAGGCATTTTTATTTGCACTAGGCGTTTTTGATCAGCCCCATAAAGATTACGATTGGGAAAAGGTTTATGACTTTGACGGAAACGGTCATGGAATTACTAACGGGGCTGGCAATGGAAATAATGGATCAATAACTTCCGGTTCGCAAGGATCAGGCACTTCAACCCGTCCAGTCGGACTTAACTATTCAGAGACTATTAACGATGAAGATGTGAAGAAGTTATCGGAAGGAATAAAAAACCTAACAGCAACTGCCGAACAATTTGCCGGACTCTCCAATGTTATGGGTGCTACAGAACAATTTGTAAAAAATATTGATGGTGCTTCACAGGTTACTGGTAAATTTATTAAAACTCAGGAATCATTAAATGGAGCAACAGGTCTTTTGTCAACTTCCTATCAGGGAATTGCAGATGGTATGGAGATAGTTGAAAAAAATACAAAACAATATGCGTTAAAAGTCGAAGAGATAAATAAAAATCTTTCATCAATTAATTCTATTTACGAGATACAATTGAAAAATATTCAAGCTCAATCAGAAGGTTTAACACAACAAACCGAGCGTGTTCGTACTGTTACCGATGAATTAAATCTAATAGTAGGTGATGTTCAGAAAATGAAAACTGCCACTGTTGTTGCAGCTTCTGAAGCTGAAAATTTCAAATCGGGCACTGTAAAACTTGCAAAACAAGTTGCTGATTTGAATCTTGTATATGGAAATATGTTAAATGCGTTGAGCTGATTAACAGAAAAATAACTGTAAGGAAAATTTAAGATTATTTCGATGAGTGGAGCAAAAAATTGTCCTGAAACGCCCAGACAAAAAATGATTGGCATGATGTATTTAGTTCTGACAGCGATGTTAGCACTGAATGTATCAAGCGATATTTTGAATGGATTTACGATGGTGGACAATAGTTTACATAAAACAATTACATCGTCTGAACAGAGGAACAAGTCAATGTATGCAGATTTTGAAGCTTTATCTGCTCAAAATCCCGCAAAAGTAAAAGAATGGCTGGATAAAGCATTAGAGGTGAAACGAAAATCCGATTCAATTTATAATTATATTGAAGGATTTAAAGTTGCACTGGTGAAACTAACAGATAAAGATGAAGCCAATGATAGTGCTTATGTAGAACAAATGATAGCCAAAGATAATTTGGACAAGGCCGGAGAGTATGCCGTTTTAGGTGGTAATGGAAAAATTTTAAAGCAAAAAATTGAAGGATATAGGGATTTTTTAGTAGGCTTGTCCACAAACAATCCCTCGAAACAACAAATGTATAAAAGCATTTTTGCGACCGGAAAAAATAAGGAGGGGCAACCCTGGGAAGTAGCCATGTTTGAAATGATGCCGGCATCATCTGTTGTTACGATTCTGACAAAATATCAAAGCGATGTGCGTGCTTCCGAAGCAGAAATTGTACAGTATTTAAAAGATCAAACTGATGTAAAAGATTTTAGGGTAAATAGAATAAATGCGTTGATAGTTCCAAATTCTCATTATGTTATTAGAGGTGGACGATATAGTGCTCAAATAGTTCTGTCAGCTATTGACTCCACAAAGAAACCTGATTTTTTTGTTGGAAATACTCCACTAAGGAATGGTTTTTATGAAGTAAATTGTTCAAAAGCCGGAGTTTTTAATTATAACGGTTTTATAAGCTTGAAAGGTAATGATGGATCCATCAATAAATATCCTTTTAAAGGAGATTATATTGTAGGTGAACCTTCCGCAACTGTTTCGAACGAAGCTTTGAATGTTCTTTACCGTGGAATTGACAATATATTCGGCATTTCTGTACCGGGTATTGCATCCGAAAACGTATCTGTGAGGGTAGATGGTGGTACGGCACAGAAAATATCAGGTGGCAGGTATAATATTCGTGCCAATCAGGATGGAAATATTAATATTACAGTTTTTGCTAAAATTGATGGTAAAGAACTCCCTATGGGAGGAGGTTTATACCGGGTGAAATATTTACCTGATCCTAAATCTTATCTTCACTATTCAGATGCAGGAGGTGTTCCGCGTGATATTCAGGATGGAACGTTATCAAAGAGGATATTAAATTCACCTTCTGTTACACTGATTGCCAGTTACGGAGAAGATGAGCTTGTGAAAGCAAATTTTACAGTTACTTCTTTTACCATGTTGACGGTATATGGATCTAAGAATGCTAATGGATCTCATTTTAGTCGCGAACAGTTGGCTGATATTAATCAATTGGAAGGTGGAGAAATTCTTACCCTTAAGAATATTAAGGCTGTTGGTCCGGATGGTAAATATAGAAGTTTAGGACTAATACAAATACAAATATAAATACAAGATATAGTTGAACACATTAAGTGAAAATAATATGAAAAAATATTGGATAGTTTCTTTGACCATTTTTTTGTTTTTTATTTCTAACTTGGTTAATGCACAATTGAATCAGGTGCCTTTCTTTGATAGTAAAGGAGCTGTCCGGATTCAAACTACGGAATTGGATGAATTGGCTGATACCATTGCAGTAGTAAATCATCGAGCCGACGATGTTGTCTGGTGGCATATTGTTTATCGTGTAATTGATATGCGCGATAAACAAAATTACCAACTTTACTTTCCGGTTCGCGCCAATGATGAATATCAAAGTTTATATCACCTGATGCTCAATGCTATATGCAATGGAGTGAATTTCTATAAAAAAGACCCACGTGAATTAAAACCATCATTTAAAGAACCATTGGAAGGAGCTGAATTAGAAAGGGCTTTTGCATTTGATGAAAATGCGGATAATGATTTAATACAGGTTGATTCTGTTACTCAACAGCGTACAATAGAAAATACTCAATACGTAGCATATGTTAAGAATCAACTTAAATTTTTAACTCAGGAGATTATATTCTTCGATAAACATACCTCACGTATGTATTCGAAAATTATTGCTATTGCACCTTTGTATGCATTACATCCTGATAATATAGATTCTAAAGAATCTATGCAGTATTTCCGTGGCTCTATTTTAGGATGGTTTGCTTTTGACGAACTTCGTCCTGAATTAGCCAAACAATATGTAATTGCTAATGGTAATGGTGCTGAAAGGTTGACATATGACGATTTCTTTTCTGAAAAATTGTATTCCAGTTATTTATTAGGGGACAGTAACATGTACAACCGTATGCTGTTGGAATATGTTGTTGATCCAGTGAAAATCAGAAAAGAGCAAAATCGTATTGAAACAGATATTATGAATGTTGAACAAGATCTTTGGGAGTACTAATAAAATAAAAACAATCTATATCTTTAGATTAATACTGAATGAAAATTTAAAAAGACGACTTCGTGTCGTCTTTTTTGATAATCCCGCTTCTAAACAATTTAAAAACAGTAAATTTGTACCTTATTTTGCATTTACCTGAAAATAAATTCAGTTGAAACGTTCGTTCGATTTATTTGAAGGTATTAATTAATTATGTATACACATGAGAAGTATTATACTTGCAGATAATCAGGATATCACAAAAGCAGGTTGGAAATTTATCATTCAACAATTTTATGGATTATTTCAAATACCGGAAGTAACGCATAAAAGTGAGTTGATTGCTTTATTAACTGAAAAGCCAGATTCTTTAGTTATTCTCGATTATACTTTGTTCGATTTTGAGAGCGTCAACGAATTGATTATTTTGCAAATTCGATTTGATAAGACAGATTGGATTTTATTTTCCGATGAACTTAGCGATGACTTCTTACGTACACTACTTTATAATACCCATTCATTTAGTGTATTGCTTAAAGACAGTGCAAACGAGGAGCTCTCGAGTGCCATTAAAGAAGCCATTAAAGGGAACCGTTTTATTTGTAATCATGTAAGTAACTTGTTGTTAGATAGTTCTAAAAGCACCAGTAAACAGCATAAACAATTACTGACACCTACTGAGCAAGAAATTTTAAAAGAAATGGCTTTAGGGAGAACGACAAAAGAAATTGCTGCAAAACGGTTTGTTAGTGCTCATACCATTATGACTCACAGGAAGAATATCTTCCGTAAAATTGAAGTAAATAACGTTCACGAAGCTACTAAATATGCTATACGTGCCGGTATAGTTGATCTGGCAGAGTACTATATCTAAGTTTCAAAATCAGAAAAGTGCAAAAGTAAAAATGAATATCGCAACTTTATTATCGGGTGGAGTAGATAGCTCTGTCGTAGTTCATCTATTAAAAGATGCAGGCTATAATCCGTCGCTATTTTATATTAAAATAGGGATGGATGATGATGAACTGCTTCATTGTACTTCCGAAGAAGATATTGAAATGGCATCTTTAATCGCTCGAAAATACGGTTGTTCTTTGGATGTGATTGATTTACATAAAGATTATTGGGATAATGTAGTGGCTTATACTATTGAAAAAGTGAAACAGGGATTAACTCCTAATCCTGATGTGATGTGTAACAAGTTGATTAAGTTTGGTGTTTTTGAACAACAGGTCGGAAAAGATTTTGATAAAACAGCAACGGGTCATTATGCAACTACTACCGAACGGGACGGAAAAGTGTACCTTTCCACAGCGAAAGATCCGATTAAAGATCAAACCGATTTTTTGGCTCAAATCAATTATTTGCAAGTTTCGAAACTTATGTTTCCAATCGGACATTTAATGAAAAGTGAAGTCCGTGATATAGCCGAACGTGCAGGCCTGCCAAGTGCAAAGCGCCAGGATAGTCAGGGTATCTGCTTCTTAGGAAAAGTGAATTATAATGATTTTATCCGTCGTTATTTAGGTGAAAAAGAAGGCCCTGTTGTAGAATTGGAAACAGGGAAAAAAGTAGGTACTCATAAAGGTTTCTGGTTTCATACAGTTGGTCAACGAAAAGGTTTAGGACTTTCCGGAGGGCCATGGTATGTTATCAGGAAAAATGTTGAAGCGAATATAGTATATGTTTCCAAGGGCTTTGATGCTGAAGCTCAATATGGATACGAATTTTCAATGCGTGATTTTCATTTTATAACAGATAATCCTTTCAATAGCTCTATTGATTTTGATGTAACTTTTAAAATCAGGCATGCTCCAGAATTCATTCGCGGCAAAATCTCATATGCTGATGGTACGTTCCATTTAGTCTCTGATGATAAACTTCAAGGCATAGCCCCAGGACAATTTGGGGTTGTTTATGATGCTGAATCTAAGATTTGCATTGGAAGTGGAGAAATAATTTAGATTTTATTTATTTATGCTTTTTTTTTGTTATTTTTTTTGTATTTTTACAACGTATTTTGAATATTCACAATATCTCTGTTCATTTTGAATATTCCATTCTTGTAAATGAAGTTTAAATTAAATTAATCAATTGATCCCCGCTGCTGATTACAAAATAGAGAGCTTATGAGACAGTGTTTTAGGTTCATCTTTTTTTTATTTTTTATATTTATTGCGAACAATTCATCAGCAGCGAATGGAAGTTTATTTGAAAATGAAATATACTCATTTGAAAATATAACTAATCAAATTGCGCAAGTACCTGATATAATATCCGCTACCATAAGTGGGACTACAACCGAATGCCAGAATGCAACAAGTCCGGTCATTACTTTCACCGGTTTAGGAGGTACACCTCCTTATACTTTTACCTACAGCATTAATAACGGCAGTAATACCCCAATAAAAACGACTTCCGGAAGTAGTGTAACGCTGGCTGTGCCAACTAATGTGGCTGGAGCATTTGTTTATAACCTTAAGAGCGTTGGCGATGCAAATTCAACAGAGCCACAAAACGGAACAGCAACTGTCACGATTAATCCCTTACCAATTCCTGATTTTTCATTTGCCGATAATCAATGTTCCGGCGCAGCAGTTCAATTCACATCTACTGTAACAGGTTCCGGTTCTTATTCTTATAACTGGAATTTTGGAGATTCTTCTAGCTCTTCTGATCAGAATCCCACTCATAAATTTACAACAGGTGTCGGGACAGGTAGTCAGACTTTTAATGTGCAATTGACAGTTACAAACCTGACAACCAATTGCTCGGAATCAATAACGAAACCAATTACTTTGTTTCAGATACCTGATGCAACAATAACCGGTTCCGGATCAGGTAAAATTATTAATGGAGTACCGGTTTTTGAAACCTGTGCCAATGCAGTTGCAACATTGACTTTTATAAATGCATCGACAACTATTTCATCCAACCTTAAATACACAATCAATTGGGGTGACGGTACAGCCGATTTTATTTCCACATCGTGGTCAACGATAAATCATAGTTTTAAAATCGGATTATGGAATGTGGTTTATACTATTGAAGGTCCAAACGGATGTTCTACTGTACAACCCTATATAGTTTTTATCGGAGCTAATCCCGCAGTCATTTTAGGTACTCCCGCCAGTACCGATATTTGTAATCTTACGACATTAACTTTTCCAATTCAGGGAACACGTAATAATCCGGCTGGAACTACTTATACAGTAACATATTCTGATGGTTCATCGCCTGAAATATATAATCATCCACCGCCCTCTTCAGTTTCACATACTTTTACAAAATCATCTTGTGGAACGACAAGTGGTGCCTATCCGAATTCCTTTTCAGCAACAATAGTTGCGGAGAATCCATGTGGAAAATCGGAAGGAGTTGTTGTACCAATTTATGTTTCAAGTCCTCCGGTTGCCAATTTTACATTACCCGGCTCAGTTATTTGTTCAAATAATTCTATTTGTCTGACAAATACATCCACACAGGGTAATACAGCCGGTTCAAGCGGTTGTCTGAATCCAAGTACTGTCTGGTCAATCTCGCCTTCAACAGGAGTTACCTTAGCAAGTGGAAGTCTTGGGAATGATTCCGGATCAGCTAATCCGGGTGTCTGGACATCCGGTTCAAATGTTATATGTCCGGTATTTTCAATACCGGGAACCTACAGCATTACGTTGAAGTTGGGAAATAAATGTGGAATTGCACAGAAAACGCAAACAATTTGTGTTGAGGGACCGATAACGCCTCTTTTTACTATAGATACAAATACCGGTTGTACTCCTCTGACTGTTACTACAACTAATTCCACAATAGTAACAGATGCCTGTACCACACCTGTTTACAAATGGGATGTTAGTTATACAGCCGGTAATTGTGGTACAACTTCGGCTTATACATATACAAATGGTACTAGCTCATCATCAAATAACCCATCTTTTCAGTTTACCAATCCCGGAACATATACTATTCAATTGTCAGTAGGAAATGCGTGCGGGAATAAGTCAACTACGCAAACTGTAACTGTAAAGAAAACTCCTACTGTTGCTATAAATGATATACCAGATTATTGTGGTACTGCTGCCATAACTCCTACTGCAGTTGTGAATAGCTGTTCACCGACATCGGGTTTTACCTGGAGTTTTCCGGGAGGAACTCCTTCTACTGCAAATACTGAAAATCCGGGAACAATAACTTACAATAATCCTGGTAATTATGAAGTTTCACTTTCAATATTCAACGAATGTGGCGTTTCAATAACTTCAATTAAAACTTTTAAAGTAAATCAGATTCCGATATTGACTAATTCATCTTTAAGTCAAACCATTTGTTCCGGACAACAGACAATTCCGGTTACTTTAACCTCAGATATTTCCGGTACTGCTTTTACCTGGACTGCCATAGCTACTGCAGGAGTTTCAGGATTTACGGCTTCAGGTGATACAAAAACGATTCCCACTCAAACGATAACAACAACAGACAACGTACCCGGGACTGTCACTTACGCAATAACTCCGAAGTCTGGAAACTGTTCGGGAGTTGTAACCAATTATGTTATAACTGTCAATCCAGTTGCCGTTTTTACTTCACAACCCGATTCAAGTACTGTTTGTCAGGGCGGTACTCCAACAACATTATCAGTCTCTTTTACCGGAGTTTTAAGTGCTCCATCATATCAGTGGTATGCAAATACTGATGATAATACTTCTACCGGAACTGAAATTTTAGGAGCAACTAATGCAACTTATGATCCACTTTCTGTGATTCCGGGAATAAACTATTATTATTGTGTTATTTCATTTCCATCAGGAGGTGTTTGTAATGGAATTACATCCAATACCGCCCGGGTAACAGTGGCTGCGATTCCAACGTTTAGTTCAGAACCAAAACCATTACAAAATATTTGCGTAGGAGGAACTGCCCCATTATCTGTAAGTTATTCGGGAGGGGCCGGAACAGCTTCTTATCAGTGGTTTTCAAACACGACTAATTCTAATAGTGGTGGCACGGCTATAACCGGTGCAACAAATTCCAGTTTTACTCCTCCTGTTTTTACTGCAATTGGAAGTTATTACTATTATGTTGAGTTAACCCTATCAGTCGGTAGTTGTGGTTCAATAACCAGTAATTCTGCTCAAATTAATGTTGTTACTGATCCTATAATTAATAATCCACAACCATTAATTACACAAACAGTTTGTCAGGGTTCCACGCCATCAAAGCTGGTTGTCGTAGTTACAGGAGGAGTTGGGAAATATAATTTTCAATGGTTTATTAATGCATCCAATAACACAACTACCGGAACTCAAATTATAGGTGCAACCGATTCTATATATATTCCTTCTACAATTTCGGTTAGTAAAAATTACTATTATTGTTTGGTAACTCAAGCACCCGGGTTAAATTGTGAAGTAGTTAGTAACACGGCAGAAGTAAATGTTATGTCTTCTCCGGTTTTCAGTAAACAACCGGTTTCAGAATCAGTTTGTCTTAACGGAATTCCAAAAACATTAACAGTAGAATATATTAACGGATCGGGAATTCCGTTATACCAATGGTATTCTAATAATTCGGATGACAATACAACTGGAACTCAAATAATAGGTGAAACAAATTCATCTTATAATCCACCATCATCCTCTTTGGGAACAACCTATTATTATTGTATTATTACATTACCAACAGGAACTTGTTCGGTAATAACATCCAATACAGCTAGAATTACTGTGAATGCTGTTCCTGCAATAAGTGTTCAGCCATCACCATTGATTAATATATGTGTTGGAGGAACAACTTCAACTCCTTTGCATATAAGTTATACCGGAGGAGCAGGAAATGCATCTTATCAATGGTATTCGAACAATGTTAATTCAAATGTAGGTGGAAGTATTATTCCCGGCGCAACTGATTCATTATTTACACCGGCCGTATTTACAATACCCAAAAATTACTATTTTTATTTAGTCCTGACTTTCTCCGGAAGTGGTTGTGGATCATTAACAAGCAACACAACCGAAATTGCTGTTGTATCTGATCCGGTTGTTACCTTACAACCTATTGTTTCACAAATATTATGTCAGAGTACCGGATCGGCCGATTTAAATGTTACTGCATCGGGTGGGCTAGGTGCTTTTTCGTATCAATGGTATAAAAATTCCGTAAATAATAATACTTCCGGAAGTATTATTCCAGGTGCAATTACATCGACATATACTCCTCCAACTTCAATAGTAGGAACAAGTTATTATTATTGTTTAATCACTCAACCATCTGGTTTGGGTTGTGATGCAACCAGTAATACGTCGGAACTAATTGTGGTTCCACCTCCTACATTTGTTAATCAGCCAGCCTCAAGCACAATTTGTGAAGGAGGAACACCGACTGTTTTGTCTGTAACTTATATAAATGGAGTAGGAAAGGCCAGTTATCAATGGTATCAAAATACGTTGAACAATAATACAACAGGTACTTTGGTTCCCGGTGCAACTGATTCTGTTTATACAACACCTGTTCCCGTTATTGGAACTATGTATTATTATTGTAAAATTACACTTTCATCCGGAGGTTGCAACAATCTGACTTCCAGCCTTGCTCAAATTACTGTAAATCCAAATCCGGTAATTTCAGAACATGATTTGCTTATTTGTAGTGGTGAAACTTTCTCAGTAATACCAACTAATTTCAATGGCGATGTTGTTCCTGTGGGTACAACTTACACATGGTCTGATCCTGTTATCAGTCCTATCGGAACTATCTCAGGTACTTCAGCCAATACAACCGCGAAAAACTCAATTAGTCAAACATTGGTTAATAATTCCATCAGACTTGCTACTGCAACTTACACAGTTACTCCTATTTCAGGATCATGTGCAGGTTCAGATTTTAATGTTGTTGTAACTGTAAATCCACAAATTAATATTAGCGCCACCATCAATAATATAACTTGTGCGGGAGCTAATGATGGTAAAATAACATCAAATATTAGCGGCGGTATTCCTTATACAATTACAAATCCATATTTGACAACATGGACTGGACCAAATGGATTTAGCTCAAATGCAATTAATTTATCCGGTTTAAAGTCTGGAGTTTATCAACTGACTGCAATCGATTCTACTGGATGCTCAAATGTCAAAAGCTTTACCGTTTTAGATCCCGGACCAATTACAATAACAACAGATAATGTTAAAAATATTGATTGTTTCGGAGCTGCAAATGGTTCAATTTCTTTAACTGTTTCGGGTGGAACTTTACCTTATAGTTTTGCATGGACAAAAGATGGAATTGCTTACGCCAACACAGAAGATTTAGTTAATTGCGGACCAGGAGTTTATGATTTTACAGTTACAGATAAAAATAATTGTGCCCCTCAAATTGCATCATTTACTTTAACAGAGTCATCTAAAATTGTAATCACTTCGAGTATAACACATATTATCAATAATGCGGATGCCAGAAGTGGTGCAATAAATATTTTTGTAACCGGTGGCAATCCACCTTATACTTATGCATGGTCTAATGGAGCTACCACCAAAGATATTAGCAATATTCCCGAAGGTAATTATTTAGTGAGTGTAACCGATTCAAAACAGTGTATACAAATGGCACAGTTTGAGGTGTTTACCCAAAAACCTATCGTTCTGAACGTGAGTATGAAAAACGATTTTGATTGTAGTACTAAAGAACCGGTAAAAGTATGTACAGCTATTGTTACGGGTGGAATTCCACCTTACCAATTCGTTTGGAGCAGAGGAATTGTTAGTGGAGTCAATAATGAAATCATGACAACAAACCAGAATGGAACTGTGAATTTGAAGGTGACTGATGCTTACGGATTATCATCCAGTATATTATTTAATATTGAAACTTTTGTTGGAATTGATTATCAACTTATTGATTGCACGAGGTATTTATCACAATTTAATGCATTGGATCCGGATGTTATCGGACAGAATTATAATTATTCATGGGATTTTGGAGATGGTGAAAACTCGACACTTAAAAATGTCCAGCATAGTTTCTCAACCTATGGGACCTATAATGTAAAATTAACTATTTCAAGTGAGTCTTGCAGTAGTATATATCAAAAAACGGTTGTTTTTGCACCCTTACCTAAATTGTTGTATGAGAATGAAATAAAGCTGTGTGAAGGAGATTCAATCATTCAACGGGTATCGAATGCGGTAACTCACAGATGGAGTGATGATTCTATGGCCGATAGTTTAATGATTAAGCATAAGGGCGATTATAGTGTAATTTGCACCTCAACGGATGGTTGTTTGGATACCTTGAAATTTAAAGTGACTTGTGACCTTTTCAACTATACCATACAATCAGATAGAGAGGAATTGTCCCTAGATAAAAAGCCCTTACACTTGTGGAGCGAAAATATTCCATTTTCCAATTATTCCTGGGATTTTGGAGATGGAACTGTTGGTAATGGATATGATGTGGAACATTCATTCAATGTATTGAAAGAAGGTTTTTATGATGTGAAATTGAAAGTAATTAATCCGAATGGTTGTCCCGAATACGCCACAAAACGTTTTTGGATTGTAAATAACTCCGTAACAAATAGCTTTTCACCAAATGGTGATGGTGTGAACGATGTATTTTTGGAAGGATGGCACATAAAAGTTTATAATCGGAATGGAATTTTAATTTTTGAAGGAAATAACGGGTGGGATGGTACTTATAAAGGGAGTATTGTCTCGAATGGAACTTACTTTTTCATTATGGATTATATTTCTGAGTCCGGGCCCAAGTACAAAGAAGGTTATGTAATGGTTGCTAAATAATTTATGCTAAGAATGAAAAAAACCATTATCCTGTTTGCACTAAATATAGTATGTCTCATCGGACTTGCTCAATCGAATATTCGGTTAAACAATTATTGGGAGAACACATATTATATAAATCCGGCATCAATAAATGCTCTTCATTTAGGTGAAGTGAGTATGGCAGGACAAAAGCAGTGGTTAAACTTACCGGGTTCGCCTACTACTTTTTTCGCTACCGGTACTACCTATCTTGATAAATTGAAAACACAATTCGGACTGAAAGTCTATCAGGATAAAATTGGTTTTACATCAACTTCCGATATAAGCCTTTCGTATGCGTATGCAGTTACGCTTAACCGGGAATGGCGGCTTAATTTGGGATTGGCTGTAAGTTACCAAATGTTGTCGTATGATCTGACTGAGGTCAACCTTGAGAATGGCACTGATACAAAATTTTATGACAAGTTGTTAAGCGAGAATAATTTTAATGCGGATCTGGGTTTTGAATTTCTGTATAAAAAATGGAAATTCGGAGGTGCCAGCCAAAATATATTTTCCTTGTTTTCAGATATTAACAAGCAATATGCAAATACGAATTTTCTTTATACAATGTACCGCCAAAATTCGACGGAATTGCTGAATCTTGTAGTTGGTGTATGTGGCATTCAATATGCAAATTATTATCAAATGGAAGTCAGCGTGGCAAATTACTTTAAATTGTCGGAAAACAATGACCAGTTTCATATTGGTGTATTTTATAAAACGATGAATCAGATGGGTGCAATTCTGGGATTCAATTTGAGTAATAATATCAATGTTTCTTATAATTATGGTTTTCTCTTAGGTGGTCTTAGCAGAAGTTCAATAGGATCGCACGAGTTAATAATTTCATATCAATTTGATAAGCCTGATAAATGTTATAATTGTTATTATTAGTTTGTTGTTTGTTAACAATTTCATTGTCTTAATTACTTATTCACTGAATCTATATTCTTAAAAATCAATTAACTTCGACATTTTTTTTAAAAATAATCGATTCTTATAGATTATTGAGTTTGATTATTCAATTTGAATCATAAAATCTTTTATTTGAATAATCGGATAGCTTGAAAAACGATGAATTAGAGAATAATTACCGCAATTTGCGGGCTTAATCATACTTAATTAACAAAATTAATTTGTACTTTTGCATCGTTTTTAACAATGTTTGTTTTGAGTGTTTATTCGTAATTTGCCATTTTTAAAAGTTTTTCTTTGAATCATTTGAGGACCTTTTGGCAAATCAATAACTATATTTTATGAGACAATATTTTAGGTACTTGTTTATTCTTGTTTTTACAATTGTTGCCGTGAATTCCTATGGCTCGGTTGTAAATTCAGGTAATACCGGTTTGTCCCGTTTTGAAATTGGAAATTTTGAAATGGAAGATAAAACGGCAAATGCAACACCCGATGCTACAATTACCGGTACGGGTTCAGGAACTACATACAATGGTGTTCCGGTTTTTGAGACCTGTACCAATACCACCACTTTATTTACATTTACCAACGCTTCCACCACAATTTCCACAAATGCAAAATATACAATAAGTTGGGGTGATGGTGCACCGGACTTTGTTGCCACATCATGGACAACAACTTCACATACGTATAAAGCCGGATTCTGGAATATGGTTTATAAAGTAGATGGATCCGATGGCTCAACCATAACGAAAGCATATATAGTTTTTGTCGGAAGCACGCCCGCCGTAATTTTTAGCACGCCTTCCAATACCGATATTTGTAATCCGACTACATTGACTTTCCCGATTGGCGGAACGCGAAATAATCCTCCCGG
This sequence comes from Paludibacter sp. UBA6032, assembly GCA_002427885.1. Classification (GTDB taxonomy): domain Bacteria; phylum Bacteroidota; class Bacteroidia; order Bacteroidales; family Paludibacteraceae; genus Paludibacter. The sequence continues at coordinate 217,503 of DIZI01000041.1, read as the reverse complement.
AACAACCTATACGGTAACCTATACTGATGGGTCAGCACCGGAAGTTTATAATCATCCACCACCGACTTCTGTATCGCATACTTTTTCGAAACCTTCGTGTGGTACCACAAGTGGCGCTTATCCAAACTCATATTCTGCAACGATTTTAGCATCAAATCCTTGCGGAAATTCGACAGTAGTAGTGGCTCCGATTTATGTTTCCACAGCTCCTGTTGTTGATTTTACACTGCCCGCTCCTGTGAGTTGTATAAACAGCCCGGTATGTTTGACAAATACAACACCAGCAGGGACTGTTGCTGATCCGGCCGGTTGCCTTAATCCGAACGTTGTTTGGTCAATATCTCCTTCCACCGGTTTTACATTGACGAGTGGTACACTTGGAAACGATTTTGGTTCAGCTAATCAGAGTATCTGGTCATCCGGATCAAATCAAATATGTCCATCTTTTACTTCCCCGGGCACGTATACAATTACTTTAAAGGTGGGGAATAAATGTGGAATCGACCAGAAAACAAAAACGATTTGTGTAGAAACGCCCATTGTACCTCAATTTTCGTTAGTTCAGAATGCTAATTGCACGACATTAGATGTGAATGTGATAAATTCAACGGTTACTACGAATGCGTGTAATGCAACAGTATATAATTGGGATGTTAGCTATGTAGCAGGTTATTGTGGAACGGCTCCGGCTTATACTTATACCAATGGAACGAGTTCTTTATCTGCAAATCCGAATTTTCAATTTGTAAACCCGGGGACTTATACGATTCGATTGTCAATTAGCAATTCTTGTGGTACTCAAACAGCATCGCAATCTGTCATTGTGGAAAAGAAACCACCTACAGTGGTAATAAATGATATACCTGATTTTTGTGGATCAGCTTCTATAAGTCCATCAGCAGTCGTAACGAATTGTGCTCCACCATCGAGCCCTTTAACTTATACCTGGAGTTTCCCGGGGGGAATTCCGGCTACTGCCAATACGCAAGATCCGGGAATTGTTACATATAATTTTGTGGGTAATTATACAGTTTCACTTAATATATCTAACGCATGCGGTGTGTCTGTAACTGCAACAAAATCATTCTCCGTAAATCAGGTACCTGTACTGACTAATGCGGTTTTATCCCAAGCAATTTGTTCCGGAGAACAAACGAATTTAGTTACTTTAACTGCTGATATACCTGGTACTACATTTTCATGGATCGCCACGGGAACAGCCGGAATTTCAGGTTATACCACATCGGGTACCTCAAATACGATCCCACAACAAACGATTTTAAATGCCAATAATTTTGCAGGAACCGTTACCTATGCTATTACTCCGGTTTTGGGTGGATGTTCAGGTTCGGTTACAAACTATGTTGTTACAGTTAATCCGGTTCCGGTTTTTACCAGCCAACCTGCTTCAAGTACAGTTTGTCGGGGAGGAACAGCCACACAACTTTCGGTAAGTTTTAATTATGGATCACTTCCCGGATACCAATGGTATGCTAACACTGTTGATAATAATATCTCCGGAACCCTTATTCCGGGGGCAAATTCAGCGACTTATGACCCTCCAACTACATCAGTCGGGACTACTTTTTATTATTGTATTGTTACATTTCCTACGGCAACCTGTTCCAATATCATTTCCAATACTGCAAATGTAACAGTCACAGCCATACCTTTAATCAGTATACAACCAACGCCTTCACAAAATATTTGTATAGGTGGAACTTTACAAACTCCATTGACATTCAGTTATGTAGGAGGAACAGGTAACGTATCTTATCAATGGTATTCGAATACAACCAATTCAAATATTGGTGGTACTCCAATCTTTGCTGCAATAAATACAAGTTATACACCACCTGTCCTTACAATTACCGGTAATTATTACTATTATGCAGAAATAACTTTTTCAGGAAGCGGCTGCAATAAAGTTTTGACTAATGTTGCTGTTGTGAATGTTGTCACCGATCCGATTGTAAGTGTTCAACCGCTGGTTACTCAAACTGTATGTCAAAATTCTGATCCTCAAAATTTAACTTTAACAGCAACTGGTGGTGTGGGTTCTTATTTTTATCAATGGTATGAAAATCCTGTAAATAATACAACATCTGGTACTTTAATAGCAGGTGCAACTGGTGCAACATATAAACCGGAAACTGCAGCATTAGGAACAAGTTATTATTATTGTATAATTACACAAACGGTAGGTTTGGGTTGTGACGCAATCAGTAACACGGCAGAAGTAATTGTAGTTTCACCTCCGTCACTAAGCAGTCAACCGGTTTCCAGTATAGTTTGTCAGGGTGGTACACCTACCACTTTATCGGTTTCCTATGTGAATGGAATAGGAGTCCCGACTTATCAATGGTATGGGAATATATTTGATGATACAACAAATGGAGTTTTGATTCCCGGAGCTACCAATTCTACTTATGTTCCAACTTCCATAAATATCGGTTCGTTTTATTACTATTGTATCATCAGCATTCCTTCTGGGACCTGTTCAAGTATTACTTCCAACACGGCTAAAGTTGTTATTACCCCTGTTCCGGCAATTAATGTTCAACCAACTTCAACTCAGGATATTTGTATTGGAGGATCAATAGTAAGTCCTTTGTCTGTCAGCTATACCGGTGGAACAGGAACTCCTGCTTATCAATGGTATTCAAATACGGTAAATGCCAACACTGGCGGTACGGCAATCTCAGGAGCTGTCAATTCAAGCTACATGCCTACGGTTTTCACTAGTGCCGGAACTTATTATTATTATGTTGAGATGACTTTTAGCGGAAGTGGTTGTACATTGGTAGTGAGCGATGTTGCAGCAGTAATTGTTCATACCGATCCAAGTATCGGTATTCAACCTATAGTTACCCAGACATTATGTCAAAATTCCGATCCTGCCGATTTAAAAGTAACAGCAGCTGGCGGACTAAATGTTTTTTATTACCAGTGGTATCAAAATACAGTCAATAATAAAACCACCGGAACTATAATCGCGGGTGCAATTGGTGCCACATATAAACCAGCTACAACAACTGTAGGCACAAGTTATTACTACTGTGTTGTATCTCAAGGTTCCGGTTTAGGTTGTGATGTTACCAGTGAAACTGCTGAAGTCATTGTAGTTCCTGCACTTGCATTCACAAATCAGCCGGTTTCAAGTACTATTTGTGAAGGAGATATGCCAACTGCTTTATCTGTTACTTATGTAAATGGAGTAGGGGTGCCAACTTATCAATGGTACAGCAATACAGTAAACAGCTCTTTAGGTGGAAATCCAATAGCCGGCGCTACGAATGCAACTTATACTCCACTGGTATTAACAGTGGGGACAGTTTATTATTATTGCACCATTACCTTGCCACCGGGAGGCGGTTGTACCAGTCTGACATCAAATCCTGCACAAATTACAGTTAATCAAAATCCTGTTATTTCTGCCAAAAATACTTCAATCTGTAGTGCCGAATCTTTTTCGGTTATTCCCGATAATCTAACAGGCGATATAGTACCGCCGGGGACAACTTATACATGGTCTTATCCTGTTATGAATCCTGTCGGTTCTATTACAGGAGCAGCTGCTCAATCCATACCTCAAGCAGGAATAAATCAGACTTTGACTAATACTTCAACAGGTTTGGCAACTGCAACTTATTCTGTAACTCCGGTTTCAGGCGGATGTACAGGAACAAATTTTAATGTTGTTGTAACCGTTAATCCGGCTATTAAAATTAATCCAACAGTCAAAGATATCACTTGTTTTGGTGCCAATGATGGCTCTGTTCAAACCAATATATCAGGAGGAACTCCTTTTGGTTTCGGTGCTCCTTATTTAGTTTCCTGGTCAGGACCAACTGGATTTACATCGAACACTGCCAATATTTCAGGATTACTAGCCGGAAATTATGTTGTTACTGTAACTGATGCTGCCGGTTGTACTTTATCTGATAGTTATTCCATTGTCGAACCTGCTGCAATTACAATCGCTACAGTCAAACAAAAAAATATAAGTTGTTTCGGTGCTTCAAACGGTGAGATAACTATCAGTTTATCAGGAGGTACAACTCCATATAATTATGCATGGACTAAAAACAATGTAGCATTTGCAACTACGAAAGATCTGTCGAATCTGGGACCCGGTTTATATGAAGTAACTGTTTCTGATACCAATAGTTGTGCAGCAGTAACAGCTTCATACACCATAGTTGAACCATCTATTTTGGGAGTTAATCTGGTAAGTAAAACCAATGTTTTATGTTATGGTGATGCCACGGGAGCAATTACGGTGAATACTTTCGGTGGAACTCCTACTCAGGTTTCACCCGGGGTATTTGATTACGCTTATCTGTGGATGGGACCAAATGGTTTCACAAGTAGTAGTCAAAATCTGAGTAATCTTGTAGCCGGAACATATAACTTGATTGTAGCAGATTTTTCAGGATGTTCAAAAACTCTGTCGGTCACCATTACGCAATCCAGTGAAATTGTTATTGATACTATCACTACACCCATCACTTGCTATGGTGACAACAACGCGAGCATAAGTCTGGCAGTTTCGGGCGGAATTGCTCCTTATGTGATTCAATGGAGTAACTCGGGAACCGGTACTTTCCAGAATAATCTTGCAGCAGGAAATTATACCATTACCGTAACCGATAATATAGGTTGTACCAAAACAATGGTGGTGAACATTCCCGAGGCACTTATTTATCATATTAATCCTGTGCTGAAAAATGTTTCCTGCCACGGAGCTAATGATGGAATCATTAATTTAAACTTTGTGGGTGGAAAACCGCCTGTGACTGTTGTATGGAATGATGCTCCAACTTCAGCCACTTTAAGGACAAATCTGGCACCGGGAACTTATACCGTTACCATTAGCGATGGCAAACCTTGTGTTATTAATAATTCATTTGTGATTACGGAGCCGTTGTCATTGATGCTTTCAGCAAGCACCACCGATGCTGTTGATTGTACTGGTGCCAACAGTGGAGCCATTAATCTGACTGTAGCCGGTGGTACTTCTCCTTATACCTATGTCTGGTCGAATGGAGCAACAACGGAAGATTTGTCTAATATAGCAGCGGGAATATATTCTGTTACCGTAACGGATGCCAACAATTGTATTCAAACAGCTCAATATACCATTGCAAGGCCACTACCTCTCGATATTAGTATGGCAAGCATTGATGGTTATAACTGCACGATTCAAAAAGCGGTAAAAACCTATACCGCTAAAGTTACCGGTGGCGTTCCACCTTATCAACTAACATGGTCGAGGGGAACAGTGAGCGGTTCGAATAATGAAATAATGGAGACTTATCAGAATGGACTGGTTAATCTCGATGTAGTAGATGCATTGGGTTGTTCAAAGAATTATTCGATCAATGTGTCTGTCATAAAACTGGGTATTGATTATGTTGTTTCCGATTGCAATGCACGTAATTATGAGTTCTATGCTCTTGTACTGGATGATCAGGATTATCATAATTGTACCTGGGATTTTGGAGATGGTACCAGTTCTAATTTAATGAATCCAAAGCATACTTTCCCGAAAGCAGGAAGTTTCAACTTGAAACTGACTGTAGAAAGTTCAACGTGTACGGCTGTCTTCGAACAAACTTTGATTGTGGAGGCGCGACCTGTTTTATCCCTTGACCGTGAACCCAAACTTTGCTTCGGTGATTCGGTAAACCTACATGCCCTTGGAGCTAACTTTTATCGCTGGAACGATGGTACTACGGCAGACAGTATATGGATTAAACAAGCCGGCGATTACAGTCTGATAGGAAGAACCATTACAGGTTGCCTGGATACGCTGTATTTTACGGCAAGTTATTATGATGCGTTTAATTATACCATACAAACCGATAGAAATGAAGTCTCTACTGATGGAGCACCTCTTCATATCTGGAGTGAAGGAATCCCTTATTCACACTATTACTGGGATTTTGGGGACAGTATAAGCACCGATCAGAATTATGATTTGTACCATACTTATACTGCAAATAAGGCAGGTCATTACGATATTAAATTAAAAGTTATAAACCCTAACGGTTGCACTGAATACGCTACCAAGCGTATCTGGATTACGAATAATTCCGAAGCTAATACTTTTAGTCCCAACAACGATGGAAACGATTTCCTGAAAGGTTGGCACGTTCAGATATATAACCGAAACGGACTTCTAATATTCGAGGGTAAGGACGGATGGCCCGGCACTTACCATGGAAAAACGGTTTCAGCAGATACCTATTTCTATGTGGTGTATTATGAATCCGAATCGGGAACTAAATCCAGAACAGGTTATGTTACAGTTATCAGGTAATCCATTCATTAAATGATAAAGAAATTTATACTCTTTTTCCTGTTTGTGTGTCTCTCTCTGTTGGGTTTTTCTCAATCGAATATACGCATCAATAATTATTGGGAAAATCCTTACTTTATTAACCCTGCAGCCATCGATGATGATTATGCGGCTGTAATCAGCATGGCCGCACGTAAACAGTGGTTTGGGATTCCGGGTTCTCCAAGCACATATTTTGTAGCCGGCACCAAATATATCGATCAAATGCAAACTCAATTCGGGTTGAAAGTTTTTTCCGATCAGATTGGATATACCCTTATAACCAATGCTTCACTTTCGTATGCCTATTCGGTAGTTTTGGATCCTGATTGGCGACTTCATTTGGGTTTGGCAGCCAGTTTCCAAAGCCTTTCCTATGACCTTACCAAAATTGTTTGGTCCCCGAACAGTGAAACTACCGATATATCGCATTTATTGAAACAGAATAATTATAATTTTGATGTCGGAGCCCAACTGACCAATAAAACATTGACTGTAGGCTTATCCGCTCAAAATTTATTGTCAATATTTTTTGCTGAAAACAGTTTACAAACCAATGCCAATTTTCTGTATGCAAAGTACCGGAAGAAAACAAATCAAGCCATTGATATGCAATATGGGGCTTCAGCCATTCAATACGGCTCGGCTTTGCAAATGGAGTTTAGTATTACTTCTTACTTTAAATACTATAATCAACCCGATATTTTTCAGGCAGGGTTGTTTTACCGTACCCGTGGTGATATGGGGGTTCTGTTGGGGATGAACCTGGGCAGGAATTTACACTTGTGGTATAGTTATGATTTTAATGTTGGAGGTCTGCGTACAAGTTTTATCGGTACGCATGAATTGATGCTTGTCTGGAAACTGAATAAAGTGCCGGGTTGTCTTACCTGTGATCCGTAATTTTAAAAAAAAAATTATTTTATTATTCAAGATATAAAGGGTTGGTTTCAGAAGAACCAACCCTTTTTTTTAATTTAGAATCCTATATTACAGTTTTGCTAAAGCCTGTTCAATATCGGCTTTAATATCCACGATATTTTCGATACCCACCGAAACACGCAACAATCCGGGGAAAACTCCGGCCGAGATTTTATCTTCGGGCGAAAGTTGTTCGTGTGTGGTAGCGGCAGGATGAATAATCAATGTTTTTACATCTCCCACGTTTGCAACATGACTGATAAGTTTCAGATTGTTGATCAGGGTGTCGGCTTTTTCTCCATCACCTTTCAATTTAAAAGAAAGTACTCCGCCAAATCCTCTTTTCAGGTATTTGTTGGCTAATGCATGATACGGACTGCTTTTCAATCCGGGATAGTTGACATACTCTACGGCCGGATGATTTTCCAACCAGGTTGCCAGCTCCAATGCATTCTGCACATGACGTTCCACGCGTAATGAAAGCGTTTCCAATCCCTGTAACAACAGGAAGGAATTAAACGGACTAATGGCATTTCCCCAGTCACGCAGTCCTTCGACACGTGCACGGATATTGAAAGCGATATTCCCAAAAGGACCATTGAACCCGAACACATCCCAGAAAACCAATCCGTGGTAACTGTCCGACGGTTCGGTAAATGTTGGAAACTTACCATTTCCCCAGTTGAATTTTCCACTGTCGACAATCACACCGCCCAGCGAAGTTCCATGACCACCTATCCATTTGGTAGCAGATTCCACCACGATGCTGGCACCGTGTTCCAATGGACGGAAAATGGCTCCGCCTGCACCGAAAGTATTATCAACAATCAAGGGAATATCATATTTGTTGGCAACTGCTGCAATGGCTTCAAAATCGGGAATATTCAAATCGGGATTACCGATTGTTTCTATGTAAAGTGCTTTTGTATTATCATCAATTAATTTTTCAAATTCTTCTGGTGAATCTTTCGGGGTAAATTTGACATCAACCCCCAGCCGTTTAAATTGATTCTTAAACTGATTATACGTTCCGCCATACAAGTGTGAGGTGGAAATGAAATTATCACCTGCTGCCAGAATATTATTTAATGCTATAAATTGAGCCGATTGACCGGACGAAGTTGCCAAAGCAGTGACTCCACCTTCGAGTGCTGCAATTCGTTTTTCAAATACATCGGTGGTTGGGTTCATTAACCGGGTGTATATATTTCCGAATTTCCGCAGTGCGAAAAGATCGGCTCCATCGGCTGCATCGTCGAACACGTATGAACTTGTTTGATAAATCGGAACAGCACGCGATTTGGTGGTTCCATCCACTACCTGCCCTGCATGTACCTGCAGTGTCTCGAATTGATAATTGTTGTCTGACATATTTTTTTAGGGGTAAGAGGTAAGTAAGTAAGAGGTAAGTAAGAGGCAAGCATCGGTATGCGTGCAATCACTTAAATTTATAGCTTTAAATTGTAAATGATTAAATAGTAAATTACAAAGGATATTCTTCAAAAGCATAAAGCAGCGTTGATAAATAACGTTCGCCTGTATCAGGTAATAATGTTACTATCACTTTTCCTTTGTTTTCGTGACGTTGAGCCAAAATGGTGGCTGCATAAGTAGCGGCACCCGATGAAATTCCAACCAGTAATCCTTCCTCCTGGGCCAACTGGCGTGAAGTAAGTATTGCCTGATCGTTGGTAACCTGAATCACTTCGTCCACCACGCTTGCATCATAATTTTTGGGAATAAACCCTGCACCAATGCCCTGGATTTTATGAGGACCCGGTGTGCCTCCCGAGAGTACCGGCGAGTCAGCCGGTTCGACGGCAATGATTTTGACACCCGGGTTATGCGCTTTCAGTGCGGCACCCACACCACTGATTGTTCCGCCTGTTCCAACTCCGGCAACGAAAATATCTATCTGACCGTCGGTATCAACCCAGATTTCTTCACCGGTTGTACGTTTATGAACGGCAGGATTGGATGCATTTTCAAATTGTTGCGGAATAAAGGAAGCCGGATTTTCTTCGTGAAGTTCAATTGCTCGTGCAATTGCACCTTTCATACCGGTTGCTCCGGGAGTCAAAACCAGGTTGGCTCCGAATGCTTTCAATAGATTGCGGCGCTCCACGCTCATGGTTTCGGGCATGGTTAAAGTAAGTTTGTAACCTTTTATGGCGGCTACCATGGCCAGCCCTATTCCGGTGTTTCCACTGGTAGGTTCAATAATTTCAACTCCGGCTTTCAGAATTCCGGCCTTTTCGGCATCTTCAATCATGGACAAGGCAATGCGCTCTTTCACGCAACCTGCCGGATTGAACGATTCAAGTTTTGCGATGACAGTTGCCTGTAAACCTCTTTTTGTACTGTAATTCGAAAGATAAACGAGTGGTGTATTACCAATCAGTTCGGTCAGATCTTTTGCTATTTTTGCCATGACTGTAAAGTTTAATGGGTTTGTTATTTTTCTAATGCAAAAATACCGTGGTTTTCACATCTCCACAATCGCAATCATAGGGTATTTTTAATACCCTGTTTATGGTAGAAAAATACGGATTTCTCCCTGAAATGAAGTCTTTTTTGCATAATTGACGAAATAATATACTTAAATTGGTTGTTGCTATGAAATTTACCACTTCTTCTCTACAAGATTTTTTAAGTGAAGTGACAGACAAAAAAATTATTTAAAAGCAAAAACTGATTCAGGTTTAATTGCATCGATACAATTGCAATAAACAAACACATAACATTTCCAATTGTTTTACCAGAGAACATAAGTTTAATAAAAACGCAAATCTTCATTCAGGCATATGCTGAAAAAATACTACATTTGTAGTTTTAAAATTTGAAAGAAATGAAAATTTTCCCAAAACGGCTTATACCCTTTTTATTTTTGGCTCAGGCAATTTATATTCAGGCTGTAAATGTCACTGATACGAAATCAATTTATGTACCTACTTCTTTTGGGAATATGGATTTGAACAATACTGCCAGTCAATGGTGCTACAATCGTAGTGTTCAGTCGGAAGATTTTATTGTGTTTTGGGAAGCCGGTTACGGAGCCAATCCTAAAACTACCACGGACAGCAACTACAGAGTGGATGTGGATGCATTGTTGAATATTGCCGAATCCGGTTTCAGGATGTACAGGGATTCTCTGAAATTCATCTCAGCCGGAAATTCAAAAACCGATACATATAAAATGGTTATCCTCCTGTTTTACTCAACTACCTGGCAGGCCAGTGGCTCCGGTGTCGACAATATGATCGGTTTACTAAATCTGAGTGCTAACGGAGCACAGGCTCTTGGGGTGACTGTGGCGCATGAAGTAGGGCACTGCTTTCAATACCAGGTGCATTGTGATGGTTTCTCAGGCGGTTGGATGTATGGATTTGGCGTAAATGGTTCGGGTGGAAACTGCTGGTGGGAGCAATGTGCCCAATGGCAGGCATTCAAAGCTTTGCCTGATGAACAGTTTTCAAATTATCAATTTCCCAATTATCTTGGCACAGCTCATAAAAACATCCTTCATGAAACTCCGAGGTATGCTAATTATTTTATTCAGGACTACTGGACTTATCTCCATGGGATGGATTTTATCGGTCGTTTGTGGCGTGATTCTAAATCTCCTGAAGATCCTGTCGATGCCTACAAACGAATAGCACAGGTCTCACAGTCACAATTCAACGATGAAATTTACGATTGTGCTTCCCGTTTTGTCACCTGGGATATTCCGGCCCTCCGCGAACGGGGTAAAGGCTATATCGATGCCCGTGAATCAAGTCCAATGAAGCTTACGGCGGATAGTAATTACTGGATGATCGATTCAACCAAATGCATTGAAAACTATGGTTACAATACTGTCAGGCTCAATGTTCCCGATCAGGGTACGCCCATTAAAATTCACTTTGAAGGCAAGGCAGGGGCAAGTGGATTTCGTTCCCTTTATAAGGGCTATGCCGGTTGGAGATATGGCGTTGTTGCCCTGACACAAGATGGAAAACGCTTTTACAGTCCTATGCGGTCAGCATCTTATGCAAACCCCGTGGACTCGCTCACTTTCGATTGTCCCGATCAATGTTCGAGACTGTGGTTGGTAGTTACCGGTGCACCGGCATTGCATTGGCATCATGCATGGGATGATAACGATGCCAATGATGAACAATGGCCCTGGCAGGTAAAGTTTGAAAATACAAACCTCTACGGAATTTATAAATTTTCACCCGACAATGTGCCTGCAAACGTAACTTTGACTCAGGATCTGACGCTTGCACCTGTTACCGTCAATACCAATCCTTATCCCAGCACTGCAATTCAACCAAACTGGGAAGGTGTTTGCAAGGCTTTTTGTATGCAATTGCCGGATATAAAAGCGGCTTTCGGGTCGACAGTGAAATACTGTGCTGTCAATCCCAATGGCGGTCTCAACTATACATCCACAGCCAATGCCCCGGGACATTGGTTTGGCAAAACAGGTTACACCACCAATTGGGGCAATAGCAGCTATGTGTTTTCTGAATTTAAACAGAGCAGTCTGACCTTCAATATCGGTCAATATCCGAATTTATGCAAAAATGGAGATAAAATCACCATTCGTCAGGCACTGGTTTATACGCCTGCAACCGGTTCTCCGGTAAAAGCAACATTTGTATTTAATATCAGCATTGCCACCCCGACTGCTATTCAAAATATTGAGTCCGACAAACTGTCTGCCCTTGTGAAAAATACAATAGTAACCGACTATCTGAACCTGAATGTCTTCTGCGATAAAGTAATCGTAAGGAATTTGTCTGGTGTGATTGTGAAAACCGGTTCAAATACAAATGCGGTCTGTTTGGGAAATCTTGCTCCCGGAATCTATCTGGTTACAGTTGGTAGTAAGACTGAAAAAATAATTAAAGCAAATAAATAGCATTGTCTGCCCGATCATCTCCAGTTGTCAGATGATTTATTTTGGTAGAGATAAAATAACGATCCGGGGCTTCAACTTTTTTTGAGTGAAGTCCCGGATAGTTATATATAGATTTGCCGTTGATTACCAACTCTCCACTTGTACCGGCATGCCTGTCCATAAGGATTTATCCATGGCCTGCATCACGGCAACGGTCTTGATGCCTTCGTACAGGTCGGGGAAAGCGGTTTCGCCGGAATCGAGGCAATCGGAAAAATATTCCAGGTAGTTTTGGTATTCGCCCGCATGGTGCGATTTGCCTTCGAACCGGAAATAATGTTTCAACTTATGATCGAAAGTAATCAGTTTTTCTTCCCCTGTTTTGGTGGTGATGGCATATCGTAAATCCATATAATCGCCCTGACTGCAGCCTTCGGTTCCGCGCAGGATGCAACTCATCTCGCTGTCGCGCAGGGTGGGTTGTACCGGTCCTGAATACACGCCGCTTACCCGGGCAATGCGACCGTCGGCGGCTTTGAAAATAAAATGCATGGTATCTTCGTTTTGCAATCCGCCGGCACGTCCGTTCTGACTTAACATGCCGTAACCCATCACTTCAACAATGTCGGGCATATACCAACGCACCAGGTCAATGGGATGACTCAGGCCGCCATACAACCATTTAAACGATTTTTCGAGTGACCAGCCTTTTCCCAGAAACCAGCGGTGGTCGGCATGGTAATACGCTTCCACGGTGACCAGTTTCCCAATTTCTCCTGCCAGGTAATCGGCACGCTGACGTTTCATGGGTTCGAAAAAACGGCTACTTTGCCCTACAAAAACTCTTTTCCCCGACTTTTCGCAGAGCTCCACCAATTCATGTGCTTTCGATAGGTCGACCATCAGTGGCTTGGTGCAAACCACATGCTTTCCGGCCTGCAGGGCCAATTTGATATGTTCGGCATGAAACCGGTCGGGAGTATAAATGCCAATAACGTCAATTTCCGGATCGTTAAACAGCTCCTGATAATCCGTGCAGTAGTTGTGAAAATCAAATTCTTTAGCCCGCTGTTTACACAAGGCTTCATTCCGGTCACATATTTTATGCAATATCCATTTATCGCTCTGCAGGGCTACCGACATGGTGCTGCGCCCTTCGCCCAATCCTAAAATACCTAATCTGTACATATCTCGTTTGTTTAATAATAGAAAGCCAATGTCGAAAACTGTACTCTGTAAACAAATGTCCCGACGATTTGTTTTGCGTTTTTAAACAAGGAGTATTGGTGTAATTTAAAAGTGTTATAAAAAACAATCCGCCAAAAGTTCCACATTATAAAACAAATTATCTACCTTAGCATTGAAACTATATAGTAATTTTGCATCATATAAATTAGTGTAACAGCTTAGTCTAATATTCCATGAAAAACACAAACAAAATGATTAAAAGATTACTCTTCTTTCTGATTGTCCTGTTGGCTTCGGCACAAGTAGATGCACAGTCGGTTGTTATAAATGAATCCGCCGGATGGTTGGAATCTGCTTATGTAAAATGGGCGCCTGTTACAAATGCCACAAGTTACAATGTATATTACAGCGGCATGAGCACTACCGACAAAAAAATTGACACGCAACTTATCCGCAGTTATGGCACTTATTTCCGTGCCGATGTATTGGGTCTTGCTGCCGGTACTTACACTATCAAAGTAGCTCCCGTTATCGCGGGAGTAGAAGGAACGGCAACTTCTACCGGGGATCTTACAGTATTAGCTCAGGATCGTACCGGTTTTGCTTTTGACGGCGGACGTGTTCCGGGTGCTTATAAAGCCGATGGTACACCCAAAGATGGTGCTGTAGTTCTATACATTACCCAAAATACTAAAAATACTATTTCAGCGACTATTACGGGTGCCAGTGCAAATCCTTGTATCGGTCTGCAAAATATTCTGTATGGTATTAAAAAGGGGAAAGATACACGTCCGTTTATCATCCGTTTAATTGGAAATATAACTGACATGACTGTTATGGAAGGCGGAGATATTACGATCGAAAATGCACAAAATCCATTGAGTTATCTTACAATCGAAGGTGTTGGTTCCGATGCTGTTATTAATGGTATGGGTATTCGTATTAAAGGCGCAACCAACATCGAAGTGCGTAATCTTGGATCTATGAACTGCAACAGTACCGCCGGCGATGATTTTGGATTACAACAGGATAATAATCATATCTGGCTCCATAACTGTGACATGTTCTATGGCGATGCAGGTAGTGACGCCGATCAGGTAAAAGGAGATGGTGCTTTGGATAATAAAGGTTCAACCTATATTACATTTTCGTATAATCACTTTTGGGATAACGGAAAAGCCAGTTTGTTGGGTTTGAGCGAAGGAACTACAAGCGGTTTGTATATTACTTATCATCATAACTGGTTCGACCACTCTGATTCCCGTCATCCGCGTGTACGTTTTTATTCAGCACATGTTTTCAATAACTATTATGATGGAAATGCCAAATACGGTGTAGGGTCTACAATGGGTTCTTCTGTATTTGTTGAAGGAAATTACTTCCGTGATTGTAAACACCCTATGATGATTTCTTTGCAAGGAACTGACGTTTCAAGCGGAGTAGCTAACGGAACTTTCTCCGGTGAAGATGGTGGAATTATTAAAGCGTATAACAATATTTTCGATGCGAATGATGGTACTGCAGCTACCGGTTACAATGATATGCGTTTCGTCCCTTACGCCGATGCAAGTGGTAAATATACGAACACAATTGTTGATTTCGATGCTTATGTAGTTTCGACACGTAGTACTCAGGTTCCATCCACAGTGAAATCATTTGCAGGTAGTAATATATACAACAACTTTGATACAGATGCTGCTTTATATATTAAGAATATTGTAATTGATGAACCATCCGTTGCCAGGGATAAAGCTAAACAATATGCCGGTCGGGTAAATGGTGGTGATTTGAAATTTACATTTAATAATGCAGTTGATGATGCTGCCTATTTGGTGAACACAACGATAAAAACGACCCTTACCAATTATACAGGCTCATTAGTTGCTGTACAGGGCGAATTGGCTGTTGTTGTAAGCAGTCAGACACTTACAACAAATACAGACAACAATCAAACCGTAGCAGCTGATTCTGCGATTGTACCCATGATTTTCACCTGGGGTGGCGATGCAACCGATGCAAGTGTAACAGGATTGCCTGCATCAGGAATAAGCTTTGTAAAAGATGCTACTGCCAAAACAATCACTATCTCGGGAACTCCAACGGCTAATATTTCATTCTCAGTTACTTCCAGTGGTAGTGCAGGTGCACCGGTAACATTATCGGGAACAATCACAATTGGGGGAAGTACTACTCCGGGAGACATCGTACAGGACTTTACTGCATCGGGCAAAACAAGTACCTTCTTCACTATTACTGGAAACCTTTCAACAAGTTATGGAAGTGCCAGCTATGCCGGGTTGACCTTAACCCAGTGTTTAAAAATGGAGTCAAGTACTAATATAGCATTTACAACAACTGCCCCAAGCTTATTGACACTTGTATTTGGTAGTACTTATACAGGAGCTGTTTCAGTAGATGGTACATCGTATACACCAGCATCAGGGATTGTCACAGTTTCAATTGCGTCAGGTTCTCATACGATTAAGAAAATTGGTACAAACTACCTCTTTTACATGAGCGTTGTGTACAATACTTCGGGAGTTGAAAATACTAAAGCATCAAAACTACTACTGTATCCGAATCCTGTAGTAAACAGCTTATCCATTTCTTCAAATGATGGAGTGCAAAAGCTTGAAGTTTATAGTTTGGCAGGTGTTTTGGTAAAACGAGTGGAGGCAAATATCCAAACAATAGATATGACTAACTTGAGTAGCGGAAGTTATCTGGTAAAAGTATATTCAAATCAGGGTGTAAACAACGAACTGATAATCAAGAAATAATTTTTTAAAAGAAAAATGAGATTTTTTTCACAATATCTATCATAACAAGAGGCTGCCTGATTTGGCAGCCTCTGTTTTTTGGAGTTACGAATTGATAAGAAAATTTTTAAATCTCACTCAACTCCAGCCAACGCATGGTTTTTTTGTCAATCAAATCATTGACTTCAGCATGACGTTGCGAGGCAGCAATAATTTCATCGCTGTTCAAATTACCTGAAGATAATTGAGTTTCAATTTCTGCTTTTTCAGTTTCCAGTCCGGCAATTTTTTTTTCCAATGCTTCAAATTCCTGTTTTTCCTTAAAAGTTAGTTTTTTTCGTTCTATATCTTGTGGTTTTGTATTTGTGATCTGATTCTTTGATTCTAGGCTCTTGGTTCTTGGTTCTTTACTCTTCTTTTTCTCATCCCGTTCCTGTTCTTCCAGCAATTCATTCCATTCTCGGTAATCGGTGTAATTGCCCGGAAAATCTTTCAGTTCGGCATTGCCTTTGAAAACCATCAGATGATCCACCACTTTATCCATAAAATAGCGGTCGTGACTTACAACAATTACGCAACCTTTAAAGGATTGAAGGTATTCTTCCAGAATATTCAACGTCACAATATCCAGATCGTTGGTCGGCTCATCAAGTACCAGAAAGTTAGGATTGCGCATTAAAACCGTACAAAGATGCAAGCGGCGTTTCTCTCCACCACTGAGCTTATACACGTAGTTGTATTGTGTTTCGGGAGTGAACAGGAAATATTGCAGAAACTGCGAAGCCGTCATTTTTTTTCCATTGCCTAAATCCACCACTTCGGCTATATCCTGAACTACATCAATCACTTTCATTTGTTCATCAAATGCCAGGCCATCCTGACTATAGTAGCCGAAAACAACTGTTTCGCCCACATCAAAACTCCCACTATCGGGTTTTACTTCGCCCAGTAACATTTTCAGAAAAGTTGTTTTGCCTGTTCCGTTTTTCCCGACTATTCCCATTTTTTCGTAGCGGGCAAAGTTATAATAGAAATTATCAATAATTTTCACATCTCCGTAGGCTTTACAAATATATTTTGCTTCGAAAATTTTTGAACCCAGGTAACTGGCTTTTACATCCAGTTGCACTTTGTCATTGTTACGGCGTTGTTTGGCGCGTTCTTCAATCTCGTAAAAACTTTCCTGACGCGATTTGGCTTTGTGTGCACGTGCCTGCGGTTGTCGGCGCATCCATTCCAGTTCCTTCTTGTATAAATTGACCGTTCGTTCACTCTCGGAATTCCAGTTTTCAATTCGCTCCTGACGTTTTTCAAGGTAATAACTGTAATTACCGTTGTATTGGAACATGGCCTGATGATCAATTTCCAGAATGTTAGTACATACCCGGTCCAGAAAATAACGGTCGTGTGTCACCATAAGTAAAGCCATGTTGGAGCGTTTCAAAAAATCTTCCAGCCATTCAATCATTTCCAGGTCGAGGTGATTGGTTGGCTCATCGAGTATCAATAAATCGGGTTCGGCAATAAGTACATTTGCCAACGCCACCCGTTTCAACTGTCCACCGGAGAGTTCACTGATTAATTGTTCATAGTTGGTGATTTTTAATTTTCCAAGGATCTGTTTGATGCGGGTTTCGTAATCCCATGCCTTGTGCAGATCCATTTGGCTCAGAATTTCGTCCAACCCATCATGATTTTGCGACATCATGCAATGCTCGTAAGCGGCAATCGTTCTTACGGCTTCATTATCCGTTTGAAGGCAGGCATCAAGCACCGATAATTCTTTTGGAAAATCAGGATCCTGGTTTAAATATCCCACCCGTAAATCGCGGCGGAACGAGATAGAACCGCCCTGATAATCTTCCAGTCCGGCAATGATATTCAATAAAGTGGTTTTCCCGGTACCGTTTTTTGCAATCAGCGCCATGCGTTGATTGTCGGATATGCCGAAAGATATATTTTCGAAAAGCAGATTGTCGCCAAAAGATTTGGTGAGATTCTCTACTTGCAGGTAACTGATCATAATTTAATAGGGAGTTTGTAATCGGTAGTTGTAATTTGAGACTGCAAAGATACGGAATTAAAAAGGACGATACAATTCATACCTTTTAATCGAAATAATTCAATGATTTATTTTTGTTTCAAATGGAAATGTGTAACTTTGGAATCTTAAAGTGATTCAGGTTTCAGGACTTCAGATACTATGGCAAAATCACAGTAAAAGACACGGAAGTAACGGTCATTCGAATAAACAATGAAGATTATATTTGTATTACAGATATGATTAAGGCTAAAGATGGTGACTTTTTTGTATCCGAATGGTTAAGAAATCGGAATACTCTTGAGTATCTGGGAATTTGGGAGCAGGTATATAATCCAATTTTTAATTATGGCGAATTCGCCACAATTAAAAATAAAGCAGGTTTGAATAATTTTAAAATTAGTGTAAAAGAGTTTGCTTCTAAAACGAATGCTATTGGACTACAAGTCAAAACTGGTCGCTATGGTGGAACTTATGCGCACAAAGATATTGCATTTGAGTTTGCAATGTGGATAAGTCCCGAATTCAAGATTTATTTGATTCATGAATTCCAACGTCTGAAAGAAGATGAACAAAAGGCATTTGGTTGGTCAGCTAAACGGGAACTTGCAAAAATAAACTACCATATTCACACAGATGCCATACAACAAAATCTTATTCCAAAGGAACTGACTCAACAGCAAATCTCCATGGTTTATGCCAATGAAGCTGATGTATTGAATGTCTCTTTATTTGGTATGACGGCAAAACAATGGCGTGAGGGGAATCACGGTTTAAAAGGCAATATCCGGGATTATACTTCGATCAATGAATTAATCTGTCTTTCAAATATGGAAAATATTAATGCCGTATTTATAAATGAGGGAGTTTCTCAATCCGAAAGGCTGATCAAATTAAACCGGATTGCCATTCAGCAGATGAAAATTCTGCAAGAATCCGAAAATAGAAAAATTATGAAATAACGAATCAATATTTAAATTCAACATTATGAAATCATTAAAAGGAACTGAAACAGAAAAGAATCTGTTGAAATCGTTTGCCGGCGAAAGCCAGGCTCGTATGCGCTATACCTATTATGCTAAAATTGCAAAGAAGGAGGGTTTTGAACAAATTTGCGCTATTTTTCTGGAAACCGCTGAGCAGGAAAAGTCACATGCCAAGAAATTCTTTAGTTATCTGGAAGGCGGAATGGTCGAAATTACCGCATCCTATCCGGCCGGAGTACTTACTACAACTGCCGAAAACCTGAAAGCCGCCGCTGATGGTGAAAACGAAGAATGGTCGGAATTATATCCGCACTTTGCTGATGTGGCAGAAGCCGAAGGTTTTGCCAATATTGCAGTTGCCTGGCGTAAAATTGCTGCCGTAGAAGCACAACACGAAAAACGCTATCGCCGTTTACAGGAACGTGTTGAAACCAATACCGTTTTCGTTCGCGAAGAAGAAACCGTTTGGCAATGTCGCGAGTGTGGTCATATTCACGTTGGAAAGGAAGCCCCGAAGGCTTGTCCAACCTGCGCTCATCCCCAGGCTTATTTTGAAGTGGAAAAACAAAACTACTAAGATGAATGCATAATTAATAATGCATAATTCATAATTAAAGCAACCATTATTCTCTTGAGAGTAATGGTTGCTTTGTTTCGTGGTTTTTCAGTACTTTTGCGTATTCTTAATTATGCATTATGAATTCAGAATTATTAATTACTGAGGATGGCTCTCATTCTTTGTATGTTTCCGAAATTGATGAATCTTATCATTCATCGCACGGTGCTATTCAGGAATCGCGACATATTTTTATTGATGCAGGATTAAATAAATGTGAGAAGTCAGAAATCAGTGTATTGGAAATCGGATTCGGTACAGGTTTAAATGCTTTTCTAAGCCTGATAGAAGCGGATCAAAGTGGAAAACAAATCCATTATACTTCACTCGAAAAATACCCGGTTGAACTGGAGAAAGCCGCACAGCTGAATTATCCTGAGATATTAGCGTCTGAAAAAAAGAGTTTTTTTGAACAAATGCATACTTCTGCATGGAATGAAGATGTAAGGATAACTCCTTTTTTTACATTGAATAAAACTGAAACCGATTTTACTTGTTATATTCCCGATAATAAGTTTGACGTAATTTTCTTCGATGCCTTTTCGCCGGAGAAACAACCTGAAATGTGGACTCAGGAACGTTTTGAAATGATTTTTGAGCATTGTAATGCCGGAGCAATCTTTACAACTTATTGTGCGAAAGGCAGCGTTCGCCGGGCCATGCAGTCTGCAGGATTTAAAGTAGAACGTTTGCCCGGTCCTCCCGGGAAAAGAGAGATTCTGAGAGGAAGAAGAGTGATTTAAAAAAGTATGAAATGAAAAGATATTTAGCATATTACATTCCCTATTTAATATTTGTCCTGACTTTCGTTGTACTGATTTTGAGCAACGAAAAGGCTGACTTGCATCTTTGGCTGACTTCATTTAATACGCCTGTAGGTGATATATTCTTTCATTATTATACCTATGTCGGCGACTGGATCCCGTATCTTGTGATAGCCGGATTGCTTTTTTATCGGTACAGGATGGCATTATTTGTCCTTTTATCGCAACTGACTACAGGCCTGATTTCAATTATTGTGAAACAAACCTGGAACGAACCGAGACCCATTCTGTATTTTAAACAACATTTTCCTTCTGTTGAACTGCATCAGGTTGCCGGCGAGCATTTGCACTCGATGCACAGTTTTCCGTCCGGACATACCATAACCGCTTTTGCATTCTTTTTAGCATTAGCCTTTTATACCAAAAAACAGGCTCTTCATTTTCTTTATTTTGTGTTAGCCTTGTTGGTCGGGCTTTCCAGAGTTTACTTGTCTCAACATTTTGCGTTGGATGTTCTGGTCGGGTCACTTATTGGCGTATTGGGCACGATGTTATGTAAATTTTACTACGATAAATATGCCCTGAAATGGGCAAATGGCTCATTAAGGGATGTTTTTTCGAGAAAAAGATCCTGAATGCTTTGATAGTATAAATTAAAGACTTATCTTTGCACACTCAAAATCAAATATGTAGTTTTGTGATGTGTGCAAGGCTAAGTTTGTATTTTAAAACATTTATTCCTAACAAATTATCATGTATTTAACAGCTGAGAAAAAGCAGGAAATCTTCGAACAATACGGAAAGTCTAAAACAGATACCGGTCTGTCTGAAAGCCAGATTGCATTGTTTTCATTCCGTATCAATCATTTGACGGAACATTTGAAGATAAACAAAAAAGATTATAGCACTGAACGCGCTCTTGTAATGTTGGTAGGAAAACGTCGTCGTCGTCTCGATTATTTAAAATCGAAAGATATTGAACGTTACCGTGCAATTATCAAAGAGTTGGGTATCAGAAAATAATTCTGACCATCAAAACATTAAGAGGCGTTTCAAAATTTATTTTGAAATGCCTCTTCTCTTTTGAAAAAAACCTCATTCGATATCAATGAATGAAAACTTAATGTATCTTTGTACCTTTTAGTGATTTAGTTGAATAATACCGCTGATTCAACCTGAATATTCTTGTAATTTATATCGCTTTAAAATGGTCTTATAATATATTTGATAATTAAATCATGAGTAAAGTATTATATTACTTAGGAATACACATTTACGGAATCTTCATTTTCCTGGCTTCATTTTTTAATGAAAAAGCAAGGAAACTAAGAAAAGGGCAACAGGAAACATTTGAGTTGCTGGAAGAAGAAATTGAACGCAAATCCCGTTATGTCTGGTTTCATGCGGCTTCGTTGGGTGAGTTTGAACAAGGGCGACCGGTAATGGAACAGATGAAACGTGAACAACCGGACACAAAGATAATACTGACGTTCTTTTCACCTTCGGGATATGAAGTTCGTAAGGATTATAAGGGTGCCAACATTGTGGCTTATTTACCACTTGACACAGCTCATAATGCCCGAAAGTTCGTAAAAAAGGTGAAGCCTTCAAAAGCCATTTTCATTAAGTACGAGTTTTGGCCCAATTATTTGCTTGAATTACAAAAAGCAAAAGTTCCCGTTTACAGTATCTCCGCTATTTTCCGTCCGGAGCAAGTGTTCTTCCGCTGGTATGGGAAATGGTACAGGGATTTGTTGGGTACTTTTAAACATATTTTTGTACAGGATAAAAACTCACTTGATCTACTTCAAAAGAACGGAATCGCGACTGCTTCTGTGTGTGGTGATACCCGTTTCGACAGGGTTTCGGATCTGGCTCAACAGGCAAAATCACTTCCTTTGATGGAAGAATTTGTAAAGGATGGGAAGAAAATAATCGTTGCTGGAAGTACCTGGCCAAAAGATGAAGAATTACTTGTGCAATACTTAAAGATGCATCCGGAATCGAAGTTGGTTTTGGTGCCGCACGAAATCCATCAGTCGCATATTATGGATATTTCCAAATTACTTGACGGAAAATTCGTACGCTATACCGATGCAACGATTGAAAATGTAAAAACAACAAATTGTCTGGTTGTTGATGTAATTGGCGTTCTTTCTTCCATCTATCGTTACGCGAACGTGGCCTATATTGGCGGTGGTTTTGGAGTTGGCATTCATAATACATTGGAAGCCGCAGTGTACAGTGTTCCCGTGGTTTTCGGAACAAACTACAAAAAATTCAGGGAAGCACGAGAACTGATTGCCATTGGCGGAGCTTTTTCAATTTCAAATTATGTAGTGCTTGAGGCACACTTAGACAGGCTTTTAAAAGATGACAAAGCCGGAAGAATTGCGGGTGAATATGTAAGGAATAATACCGGTGCGACAGAATTGATTTTAAAAGAAATAAACCTGCCCAACTCATCCAAAGGAGTGGATGCTGTAGAGCAAAAACATTAAATATAAACAACTAATAAATCTCTGTTCCCTCGAAGATAACAATCGGAAGGGTAGATGACTTTAAATATTATGCAAAAACCTTCCATTCCAAAAGGAACCCGTGATTTTACGCCGCAGGAAATGGCGAACCGAAACTATATATTCAACACCATTAAAGATGTTTTTCGTCTGTATGGTTTTCAGCAGATTGAAACGCCTGCCATGGAAAACCTTTCCACATTGATGGGAAAATACGGTGAAGAAGGTGATAAATTACTCTTTAAAATTCTGAATTCGGGTGATTTTATGAATGGCCTGAATGACGAAGAATTATTGGGAAAGAACAGTACAAAACTGACGAATAAAATTTCAGAGAAAGGTCTCCGTTATGATTTGACCGTGCCTTTCGCCCGCTTCGTGGTTCAACATCAAAACGAAATATCCTTTCCGTTTAAGCGTTACCAGATTCAACCTGTTTGGCGTGCCGATCGTCCGCAAAAGGGTCGTTACCGTGAATTCTACCAGTGCGATGTGGATGTGGTGGGAAGTGATTCTTTACTCAATGAACTGGAATTGATTCAAATTGTTGACGATATCTATCGCCGGTTGAAAATCAATGTAGTGATCAAAATCAATAACCGGAAAATTCTTTCGGGTATTGCCGAAATCATTGGAGAGGCGGAGAAAATTACCGATATTACCGTTGCCATTGATAAAATGGACAAGATAGGTCTGGAAAAAGTAAACGAGGAAATTGCCTCAAAAGGAATTTCTGCCGAAGCCATTGCAAAGTTACAGCCGATTTTAAAGTTGAGCGGGACGAATTCCGAAAAACTGAACCAACTGAAAGGAGTTTTAGCCACTTCGGAAACGGGGATGAAGGGTATATCCGAACTTGAAACCATTTTTGGACTCTGCGAAGCGATGAAAGTCCAAACTTCCATTGAGCTTGATTTGACTTTGGCGCGCGGATTGAATTATTACACCGGTGCTATCTTTGAAGTGAAAGCATTGGATGTGGAAATGGGCAGCATTACGGGTGGAGGACGATACGATAACCTGACCGGTGTTTTCGGTATGGAAGGTGTTTCAGGGGTCGGTATTTCATTTGGTGCAGATCGCATTTACGATGTGCTGAACCAGTTGAATCTTTATCCTGAAACCTCGGTGGAACAAACACAAGTTTTGTTTGTCAGTTTTGGCGAAAAGGAGCTCCTTTATTGCCTGCCCTGGTTAAGCAGTTTGCGGTCAAAAGGAGTGAATGCAGAAATCTATCCCGAACCGGCCAAAATGAAAAAGCAAATGAGTTATGCCGATAATAAACGCATTCCGTTTGTTGCCATTGTGGGTGAAACCGAAATGAGTGCGGGTAAAGTGATGTTGAAAAACATGAAGACGGGGGAACAAAGTTTGGTTTCGATTGATGAACTTCTGAATACGTTGAATTAAGTAATAAGAACTAAATAATATCGTATAATTTGCATAATTGCACTCTGCAAAGTCCCTCTCCTGGGAGAGGGATTTAGGGAGAGGTCGAATTAATAAATACGACATTATATTTGTCCAACTAATTAGTCTAACTTTGGGAAAGTTGAATACCTTCTTTTACGCTAAAAATTCTACAGCTTCTTCAAAAATCTGATTAAAAGCGAGATCAACTTCTTTCGAATCAATTAGTTTCCCCACTGGAAATGGATTTTCATGAGAGTAATCGAATGGGAAATCCAGTAAAGAAATCCTTTCGTTTGCGCAACTTTTGCCCAATGCCTCGGTCATTCCAAAATAAGGCATCACTTTGTCCCGCATCAATGAAATGCCTTTTATTCGATTACCCATACGGTTGAAAAATGATTCCCGTTCTTTCTGGTTTCTTTCAATCGAAATCATGCTATTGAATGATTCGAATGCTTTATCGTGCAAAAAGGTCGATTTAGTTTCTTCAACAAATTGATACTGATAATAATTGAACAACCTTTCGTAAGCATTTTTATCCATAATATAACGGGACTCTCCCTGCATAGAACTAAAAATACCACCACCACATAACATAAAAAGTTTTGAATCGGTAAATAAGTTTTGAGGATTCGTCATCATTGTTATTTCGGCTAAAAAAGCCCCGATTGAATATGCAAAAATGTCAATCTGAGTGTTTTCAACAAAAAACGGATGTGAACCATTTTTGATATCTGCGGTAAGTTTGCTCAAATCATTCAGGCTTTGTCTGCCAGATTTATAAAAACGATCAGGATGTTCACTAATTCGTTCGCTGAAAGTTACATTGGCAAAACTTAGCGAACGATCGTCTCCGTTTCGTTGCCGGCGCATATCAAGCAGGTATTTTAAATTCCGGGGATTCGTCCAGCTTAAAGGTGAGCGATTCACGTGAAAAGCAATTGGGAAAAGGATAATCGGTTTCCCTGTCTTCTCACACAGATATTCCGCCCAAGACAGGTATTTACTCCAGTTACGCTCATTCAGGCCATGAAGTAAAAAAATGGCTTTATCTGAACGTGTCACACCCGAAGGCATGAAAATTGGATATTCAAATGAAAAGTTTTCGCCTATTTTGGAATCGTCGGCAATTTCAATTTGTGATTTATCATTGACCAATAGCAGCGAGCTACTAAACGATAATGATCGTATGTCAATACTGGAATTCGCAATGTGCGTGTCCACGCCCAATTGGAATTGATTGTTAAGTTCTAGGTGTCGTTGTGTATATGTCATTTTGATTGTTAACTAATTTAAATACAAAGTAATAGCATTAGAAACCGGTTTCCAATTAAGTGGTGAAATAATCGATTGAAAGGGATAAAAAATGAAAATGCGGGACAAAAATCGTTTATTTGGTTTGAAAGAAATGTTGGTTGGGGTAAGCTGTTTGTTTCTTTGATTAGAATAATATACCTTTGTAAAAAGTTTTTTTTAATCAAAATAAAACTATGAATACAAAGATTCCCGCTTATTTATACGAGAAGTCCAATATCATTCGGTTGATATTCTTTACGGCCATCTTTGCACTCCTGTTTATCAATATATTTAAACCATTCGATTCACAACATTGGTATAAAGATATCTCACCCTTTAATTACTTCTTTTTTTCGAGCCTTATCATTCTAATTGGAATGCTTGTTGTGGTGATTAGCCGGTTTATAATGCTTGCATTTACTAGAAAAAACACCCTGACTTATTGGCAATATGGACTTTGGGTGTTGGTTGAAATATTATCTATGTCGCTTTTTTATGCCCTTTTTACTAAATTTATTCCTAAGGAAGGAATGAGTCGCGATTTTGTTGAAATTTTTCATCAATCAACCGTCAACACAAGTCTGGTTCTTTTGTTGCCTTATTCCATTCTCTGGCTTTATTTTTCGTGGCGTGATAAAAATATTATGCTGGAAAAGATGGCTATGGAAGATCAAAACATCGATTTGCCAAAGAAGAATCTGATTGCTTTTCCCGACGAAAAAGGAGAATTGAAAATTACCATTGTTCTTGAAAATTTGTTATATATCGATTCTGCCGATAATTATGCCACCATTCATTACCTGAATAAATCCAAGTTATCTCACTTTTTAATCCGAAATTCATTGAAATGGATTGAAGAAAATTTGACCAAAGAAAGTCCGTTGGTTCGCTGCCACCGATCATATGTAGTGAATCTTGACAAAGTGAAAGTCCTCCGGAAAACGAAGGATGGGATCTTTTTAGAACTCGATACGGAGAATACACCGGACATTCCTGTATCCAAAACCTATTACGAACGGGTAATGACCAAGTTCTCCAAATACTCGGTTTAGCTTGTAACTGTCTCCGTAAATATTATCAGAACCAATCAATTAACTTTGTAAACAATCATGGAACTGGCAACTGTTTTTAATGAAAGACCATACAAAATCGGTATCGCACTCAGTGGGGGTGGGATTAAAAGTTTATGTCATGCAGGTGTACTGAAAGCACTTGAGGAACAGGGATTGAAGCCGGATATCATTTCCGGTGTGAGTGCAGGGTCGGTTATTGGTGCTTTTTATTCTGATGGTTATACCCCCGATGAGATTGCCGTCCTTTTCGAGGACATCAGTTTTCGGCATATGACAAAAATTCATATTCCGGATGGAGGATTCTTTCAGACCGATGTTTTCCAGGATTTTTTAATGCGGAAGCTTCGGGCAAAGACTTTTGAAGAATTGGCTATACCCTTGCGGGTTGTGGCTACAGACTTAGATAAAGGCAGGAGCGTAACTTTTTCTACAGGCAATCTGGTTGATCCGATTGTTGCTTCTTGCTCGTTTCCTGTCTTGTTCAGACCCAAGACGATTGATGGTGTAAATTATGTCGATGGTGGAGTTCTCAAAAACTTCCCTGTCACAACAATCCGAAACGAATGCGATAAAATTATTGGAATCAATGCCAGTCCATTGGTGGCTGACGAATATAAAATAAGCATATTAAACGTGGCTTTTCGTTCCTACCATTTTATATTTAAAGCCAATATTTTGTACGATAAAGAATTATGCGACTTATTGATCGAACCCGTCGATATGGGAAATTACGAAACTTTTGATGTGGATAAAGGACGTGAAATCTTCGAATTGGGTTATCTCTCCACCCGTCAATTGCTGGCAAACAAATTGAATGAAAAGATTGTTTAATTGTCTGAATTTATCAGACAACGGTGCTGTAATAATGAAAATTGATTTTTTTTTGATTACTTTTGTGCCGTAATAACAATTTAAACAGACAAATTATGTTTCCAGTATCAGAACGTTTGGCAGCTCTTTCTCCTTCGGAAACGCTTGCCATGTCCCAGAAAAGTAATGAGTTAAAGGCTCAGGGTTTTGATGTGATTAATCTTAGTGTAGGTGAACCCGATTTCAATACGCCCGACCATATAAAACAGGCAGCCAAACAGGCTGTTGATAATAATTTTTCATTTTACTCGCCCGTACCCGGCTATCCTGCTTTGCGCAATGCTATTTGTGCAAAATTGAAATCTGAAAATGGTCTTGAGTATAAACCTGAACAAATTGTTTGTTCCAACGGAGCTAAACAATCGGTTTGTAATGTTCTGTTAGCAATTATTGGTAAAGGTGACGAAGTAATTATTCCTGCACCATACTGGGTAAGTTATCCAGAAATGGTCAAAATAGCTGATGGTACAAATGTTATAGTCTCTGCCGGAATTGATCAGGATTTTAAAATTACGCCTGCACAACTGGAAGCTGTCATAACTCCTAAATCGAAAGCATTTATTCTTTGCTCTCCTTCCAATCCAACAGGAAGTGTCTATTCGAAAGCCGAACTGAAAGGTCTGGCCGATGTGTTGGCAAAATATCCGGATATCATTATCCTTTCTGATGAAATTTACGAGCATATCAACTATTTGGGAACGCACGAAAGTATTGCCCAATTTGAAAATGTGCGCGAAAGGGTTGTTATTATCAATGGTGTTTCCAAAGGATATGCCATGACCGGTTGGCGTCTGGGTTGGATTGCCGCTCCGAAATGGATAGCATCTGCCTGTAATACTTTGCAGGGACAATATACTTCCGGTCCTTGTTCGGTAACCCAAAAAGCTGCAGAAGCGGCTTATACCGGTGATCAAACCTGCGTTGAAACTATGCGTGTGGCTTTTGAACGCCGGAAGAAACTGGTGGTCGATTTAGCCCGTCAGATTCCCGGACTGAAAGTGAACGATCCCGAAGGTGCTTTCTATATTTTCCCCGATTGCAGTGCTTATATCGGAAAATCATTCAACGGAAAAGTACTGAAAGATTCAGGTGACTTATCCATGTACTTGCTGGAAGAAGGCCATGTGGCCTGCGTGGGTGGCGGTTCGTTCGGAGCCCCCGACTGTCTTCGTTTCTCTTATGCCACTTCGGACGAAAATCTGGTAAAAGCCTTTGGATGGGTAAAGGAAGCGTTGGCTAAACTGAAATAAAAGATAAACTTAAATATAGAATAAGGCGTTGAAGATTTATTCTCAACGCCTTATTGTTTTGTGAAATTTCAGTAAGTTTTCGAATCGAATAGCCTTATTCTTTAATGGATATTATGTTTGACTTTCTATAAACGAAGAGGAACATATAATTTCGTAGAATTTAAGTTTCAGTGTTTATAGATTCCAAAATTCGGATGAGCTCTTTCCCGCTTGACACAGTTGTTTTTTGTAGTATCCGGTGAAAAGCAACACGCAGGCTGTTTGGTGTTTTCCCTGTTATTTTAGATATATTATTTGTGGACATTTTTAACGACAGATAACCGCAATGAATCAATTCATTTTTTGATAAATCGGGAAACAATTTTATCAGTTGATTCATCCTTTCATCCCCGATATTAACAGGTTGAAACGGTCTTGTAGCTTTATTGGTGGTGATGCCATCCAATATATTATTCACAATAATTTCTTCAAGTAAATCTTTTCCGGGTTTATTCAGATAGGGTTTGAGGCGTTGTGCCTCGTGGCGGAATGCTTCGGATAATTCATTGAGAATTTCCTGGCTTTGTAAATAGGTTTCCGTGAATTGGATGAGGATAAAATTGGGATTGTCGGGAAATACACTGGCATTCAGGTCAACACTCGCTATGGTTTTGTCAAACCGGCGCAGCAGTATTTCTTTGTTTATTAATTCTTTATTCCTGTTTATTAATTCTATCAGTTCTGTTGCCCGACGGAAATCAATAATCATATTTTTGATGTTTTGTTTGTCAAAAATAAAATCTTCTTTGGTGGATGCTTTGAAGAACTGAATGGCTTGATGATTGACTTCCTGAATATTCCCTTTTGCATCAATAACCAATGCACAGGTAGGCATCCATTGGAATATGGATTGATGGGATAATTTATTATCGAGATGGTCTGAAATCATATGAACAGCTATCAGTGAAAAATGAGATATAAATGATCAGCTGACTGTTGTAAGATCGGGAGAGAAAATTAACCGGAGTATAATCTCTTGTTACACTCCGGTAAATTTGTATATTCAGCAAAAATTAAAATCCACGAATGGCTTCAATTCCCGGTAAAACGCGGCCTTCAATAGCTTCCAGCAAAGCACCACCACCGGTTGAAACGTAAGAAACGCCATCTACCAGTCCAAATTTATTGACACAGGCAACTGAATCGCCTCCACCAACCAGTGAGAAAGCACCTTTCTTTGTTGCTTCTACGATAGCTTCACCAACCGCACGTGATCCGTGAGTGAAGTTTTCGAATTCAAATACTCCGGTTGGTCCGTTCCAAAGGATTGTTTTTGATGCTTTAATTACATCGGCAAAGATTTTTTCGGTAGCAGGCCCAATATCCAGACCTTGCCATCCATCAGGAATTTCACCGACCGGAACGAATTGTGTGTTGGCCTCGTTACTGAATGCATCAGCAATTTTTGCATCGACAGCTAAAACGACCTTCACATTATTGGCTTTTGCCTTTTCAAGTAATTCGAGGGCTAAATCGAGTTTATCATCTTCGCATAATGAATTGCCAATTTTGCCACCCAGCGCTTTGGTAAAAGTGTAAGTCATACCACCGGCAATAATCAGGTTGTCGACTTTAGTCAGCAGATTTTCGATAATTTCAATTTTCGAAGAAACCTTGGAACCTCCCATGATTGCCGTAAACGGACGGGCAGTATCGGTCATAATTTTATGAACCGCAATTACTTCTTTCTCCATCAAATAACCAAACATTTTGTTGTTTTCATCAAAATATTTAGCAATAAGAGCGGTTGATGCATGTGCGCGGTGTGCAGTTCCAAAAGCATCGTTTACGTAGCAATCGGCATACGAAGCCAGAGTAGCCGTAAATTTCTTTTGATTTTCCTTGGTTACCTTTTTTGCAGCTGCTTTTTCGTCGTCGTTTGCAAATTCACCGCGGGGTTTTCCTTCTTCTTCTTCATAGAAACGAAGGTTTTCAAGCAATAATACTTCACCGGCTTTCAATCCGGCAGCCATTTTTGCTGTTTCTTCGCCCATGCAGTCGGGAGCAAATTTTACATCAACGCCTAATAAATCTGAGACATGAGCTAAAATAGATTTCAACGAATACTTGGGATCCGGATTCTTTTTTGGCCGGCCCATGTGCGAAGCAATGATAAGACTTCCACCATCACTCAAAATCTTTTTCAAAGTTGGCATGGCAGCCCGGATTCTTGTATCATCAGTAATTTCGGAGTTTTCATTCAAAGGGACATTAAAGTCAACCCGAACGAATGCTCTTTTACCTGCAAAATTAAATTTGTCAATAGTTTGCATATTGTTATTATTATAATGGTTTGTTATTTCTTATTCAAACAAATAGGGTGTAAACCTGCAATTGTCCTGTTCAATTAAAATATTTCCCGTAATCTAATCCTTTTCCTCTTTGTATTCCGGGTTCCGAAGGTTCTTTTTTTTTATTTTGACGACTACAAAGGTACAAAAAAAGTTATATAAAATGAACATACAACCTTTAGGTATTGAATATTGATAACGCTTATTTTAATATTCAAATAAATAAGGAAATATTTCTTTAATGAATGTTTATTTGTAATTATAATAAATTTTTAATTGTATCTTTGCGTCCAAATTAAGAAATCATTATTTCAAAACTATAAAAATATATTATTATGTCAAAAGTAACTGTAGTAGGTGCAGGAAATGTAGGTGCAACGTGTGCAAATGTTCTTTTATTCAATGAAGTAGCGGATCAGGTAGTTATGCTCGACGTGAAAGAAGGTGTATCGGAAGGAAAAGCATTGGATATGCTTCAAACCGCAACCCTTCTTGGATATGATTCAACAATTGTAGGTTGTACCAACGATTATGCCCAAACAGCCGGTTCCGATGTCGTTGTGATTACTTCGGGTATTCCACGTAAACCGGGTATGACCCGTGAAGAGTTGATTGGTGTGAATGCCGGAATTGTAAAAAGTGTTGTTGAGAATATTCTTAAGTTTTCCCCGAATGCAATTATTGTTGTGGTAAGTAATCCAATGGATACAATGACCTATCTGGCATTGAAAGCTACCGGAATTGCAAAGAACAAACTGATCGGTATGGGTGGTACGTTGGATAGTTCACGTTTCAAATGCTATTTAGGCAAGGCATTGAATGCGAATCCGAATGAGATTGAAGGGATGGTTATAGGTGGTCACGGTGATACGACAATGATTCCGTTAACCCGTTTTGCTACTTACAAAGGTCGTCCGGTTGCCGATCTTTTAGACAAAGCTACCCTGGACAAAGTTGTAGCCGATACCATGGTTGGAGGTGCAACTTTAACCGGTTTACTCGGAACTTCTGCCTGGTATGCTCCCGGAGCAGCAGCTGCTTATTTGGTTGAATCGATAATTCATGACCAAAAGAAGATTATTCCTTGCTGTGTATTCCTTGAAGGTGAATACGATCAAAGCGACATTTGTATTGGTGTGCCTGTTTCAATTGGAAAAAATGGCGTTGAAGAAATCGTTGATTACAAATTGAACGCCGATGAAAAAGCTTTGTTCGAAAAGAGTGCAGCTGCGGTTCGTGCAACCAACAATGTACTGAAAGAAATTAATGTATTGTAAATTGTATAAAAGTATTGAGTAAATCTTACAGATATAAGAAATATTGGAATACACAAGATTATTAATTATACATTGAAATATAACTGTTTACATTATTAAAATAAATCAAAAAGCTTTTGATTTTATTGCTTTAGTAAAAGAATTAGTATATCTTTGTACTCATTACACAAATTGAAATTTTTAAAACTATGCATACATCTTTGGAATCTCATCAGTATTTACGTCAACATTCCATCAAACCATCAGTACAACGTACAGCGGTTATGGATTATTTAATGAAAAACAGGACTCATCCTACGGTAGATGAAATCTATTCTGCATTAAGCCCGTCAATGCCGACTTTATCAAAAACAACGGTTTACAATACCATGGACATTTTTGTTGAAAAGGGTGCTGTAAGAGCGTTGGTTATTGATGAAAAGAATTCCCGCTACGATGTTGATGTTTCGGCACACGCGCATTTTATATGTAAGAGCTGTGGTAAGGTTTTTGATATTTTTAATTTGAAACCGGTTTTATTTCAACTGCCGAAGGATACTCCATTTAAAATTGATTCGGTTGAAATATCGTATTCCGGTATTTGCGATTCATGTAAAGGAAATTAGGCAACAGGACTGATAACTTAAAAGCACACTTTTTAAAGTGTGCTTTTTTTTATTCGTTTTTTTTAATATCTTTGACCCGATCAAAAAAAGAGAAATTGACCGTTTTGATTTTAATGTGAAATATGTCTTTGGAATATTCTATTTAAAATTCAAATTTTTCTAACGACTAAAAAGAAAGAGTATTATGAAAAGAATTACACTTGTTTTGTGCCTGTTTTTGACAGTAGCTTTGGTTTTTTCTCAACAGAAAGTAAAAAAGGGATTTGGCTTTGGCGCTTTACCTGCAATTTCCTACGATTCCGATTTGGGTTTTCAGTATGGTGCTCTGGTTAATTTATATGACTATGGTGATGGCTCGGCTTATCCAAAATACAATCATTCCCTTTATCTTGAACTATCAACCTATACCAAAGGAACAACAATTGCCAGGTTGCGTTACGATTCTGAAAGGTTGATTCCCAACGTTCGTTCTACACTCGATATAGCCTATGTCCCAGATCAAATGTCTGATTTTTATGGGTTCAACGGTTACCAAAGTAAGTTTGATCTGGCCACAAGTAAGTTGTATCGTAATTTTTACAAAAACGAGAAAAATACATTCAGAATAAAAGCCGACTTTCAGGGATATTTTGGCGGATCAAAATTTGGATGGGTTGCCGGTTATGCTTTTTATAATTTCAAAATGGACACCGTAAATATTACAAAATTAGGTTTATCACCAGTACCGGGCGGTGATTTATTTCAAAAATATAAAGCATGGGGAATCATTGATGCGAATGAAGCAGCTGGCGGCAGTATAAATTATTTTAAGGTTGGATTGAAATATGATACCCGCGATCAATTGGCCTGTCCGACAAAAGGGATATTTACGGAGGCCGTCGTTCAGACTGCTCCTAAATTTCTAAATCAGACAAATCCTCATACCAAAATGGCGATAATTCATCGTCAGTATTTTTCGCTGGCCAAAGATCTGATATTTGCTTACCGTCTCGATTATCAAACGACTCTGGGAAGCGATAAGGTTCCGTATTATGCACAACCTGAATTGATCACCAGTTATTTAATCGCAGCTACTAATCAGGGACTGGGTGGTAAGGTCTCGGTTCGTGGTATTTTACGAAACAGGATAATCGGAGATGCAGTTGGTTTTGGTAATTTCGAATTCCGTTATAAGTTCCTGCGTTTTGAATGGTTGAAGCAAAATTTTTATCTGGGCACGAATGTGTTTTTCGATTCAGGAATTATTCTGAAGCCGATAGCTATGGATTTGACAAACGTTTCGACTCCTGATAAGGCTATGTACTTTAATGATTATGCATCCGGTAAATTTCATTCGACAGCTGGAATCGGTCTGAAGATAGGCTGGAATGAAAACTTTATCATCTCTGCCGATTTTGGGAAAGCATTCGATAAACAGGATGGGAATACAGGAATGTATATCGGGTTGAATTATTTATTCTAGTATTTCAATAAATAACGTTCTTTCAACTGAAAGGACGTTTTTTTTAAGCAGTATGTGGCTACTTTATATTAGTATTTTTATCTGTCTTTTATACCTGATTCTTGTTGCTGCTTTTACGATTGGCTGGAAGCGGATGCCCCTTTTTGAGCCGAATGAAAATGAATTGATTCAGAGTAATGTAACAGTTGTTGTTGCCTGTAAAAATGAAGAAGAATATTTACCACGGCTGCTCTCCTGTTTGTCCAGTCAAAGCTATTTGAATTTTGAACTGGTGTTGGTAAATGATCATTCTGCTGATAATACGGGATTGATTATGGAAAATGCAAAATCAATATTTCGCGATATACAACTGATAAATGCTGTCGGTTTCGGAAAGAAAAATGCATTGAAAGAAGGTATTCTGAACTCGAGGAACGATTTGATTATTACCACTGATGCCGATTGCTCTCCCGTCCCGAACTGGATTGAAACGATCGTTTGCTTTTCAACCAATTTCCCCACCGACTTAATTATATGTCCCGTGAGACTTTCGGAAAATGGAACTTTCTTTTCACGCTTGCAGGCGTTGGAATTTACAAGTCTGGTAGCCTCAGGAGCCGGAGCTGCGGGAGCCGGAATGCCCATTATGTGTAACGGCGCAAACCTGGCTTTTACTAAAAAAGCGTGGCTTGAAAGTCAAAATGAATTGCATGCTGAAGATCAATCAGGCGATGATGTGTTTTTATTGCAAAGTATTCAAAAACGGGGAGGTGTTGTTCGGTTTCTAAAATCAGAATCGGCCTTTGTTGTCACCGAACCATCGGCATCTGTTCCATCATTTTTTAAACAACGCCGGAGGTGGGCATCCAAAGCACCATCTTATACCAACTGGCCAATAATCCTTACATCCTGCCTAGTTTTAATAATAAGTATTCTGGAAGTTCTGTTAGTTGTTTCCTCAATATTTAATATAAAATACCTTTTGTTCCTTTTTCCTGTTTTTAGTTTTAAGTGTTTTGTTGACACTTTTTTTATAATTATTGTTAGTCGGTTTTTTGACCTTCGTCAGGTGATACTGTACTCTTTTCTGTTGTCACTACTCTATCCGTTTTACATATCTTTTGTAGGTGTTTCTGCTCTTATGTTCAAATCAAGACATTGGTAAAAAAGTAGATATATAGTACAATGTGCTTTTGTTAATATCAGTCTTTAGCTAAATTCTCCAACAATTTCATTCTTTTATTTATGTGTATTATGTTTCAGTTTAGTTGAAATATGCACAAAAACTGTCAAAAAATCCACATGATATTTTATAATATATTGTACATTTGACCAATTTATTTTATAAAATAATTATAAAACGAAATTATCACCCTTAAAACTAATTTACAAAATGAAGAAAGACAATTCACTCATGAAACGAATGTTGTTTCTTGTGGTAGCCATTGTCCTGCACGGGACTTTATTGGCACAAACAAAGACAATTACCGGCGTGGTTAAAGATGCCACAGGCGATCCGATTATCGGAGCCTCAATCGTTGTTAAAGGAACAACAAGTGGAACTATTACAAGTGTTGATGGTACTTACAAAATTGATGTCCCCTTAAGTTCTAAGACTTTAGTGTTTTCCTATGTAGGAATGGAATCGAAAGAAATCGCAATTTCAGGCTCCGTTATTAATGTCAGTTTACAGGAAACAGCTGAAAATCTTGAAGAGTTGGTAGTAGTGGGCTATGGTGTAGTTAAAAAACGGGATCTAACAGGTTCGGTATCTTCTATTAAATCTTCCGAAATTATGAAAACATCTTCCAGTAACGCTATGCAAGCAATGCAGGGAAAAGTTGCCGGATTGGATATTCAGCAATCAAGTGGCCAGGCAGGTTCAGGTGTAGATATCACACTTCGAGGAAATAGGTCCATTTCTGCGTCTAACAAACCTCTTATTTTAGTAGATGGTATTGAGTATGGTTCTACTCTTGACTTAAATCCTTCCGATATTGAATCGATGGAGGTTTTAAAAGATGCTTCTTCTACAGCGATTTATGGAACCCGTGGTGCCAATGGTGTTATTATTATTACTACTAAAAGAGGCAAAGCTGGCGTGACAAAAGTAAATGTCAATTCGTATCTTTCTGTAAATACTCCTACACATGTTCCTCAAATGATGTATGGAGATAAAGAAGTTCAGCGTTTAATTGACAAAGCAAATTATCCGATTGATAAAGCTGCTTATGCTGCCGATCCGACAAACTATGTATGGGGCACCAGCAATAAAACTCCTGAACAGGTATTGACCGAAAGTCTGGCTGATTTTACAGAAATTGGTATTTATAACGACAAATCATATACCAACTGGCTTGACATGATTATGCAAACCGGTTATACTAAAAATGTTGAAGTAGGAGTATCCGGAGGTAATGAAAAAACTACTTTTAGTCTCTCATTAGGAGGAATGTTCGAAGAAGGACTAATGAAAAATGATTTGCAAAACAGGTACAACTTTAAAACAAGTATTGATCATTTGATAAATAAATATATTAAAGTAGGATCAAATCTTATGTTTACCTATAAAAATAATGATGCCAGAAGTTCCAGTGTATATTCGCAGGCAATGAAAATGACAACTATCACTCATCCTTATACTGCCGATGGAACTTTAATTGAAACGCCAAATCCACGTTATGCCGCACATTGTAATCCCTTATTAGATGAAACTAAAGGTGCTTATGTAAATAATACATTATCCAACCGAATATTTGGAAATGCATATATCCAAATTTCACCAATAAAAGAGTTAGTATTTAAATCAAATTTTGGATTGGATAAATCAGATTCACGAAATGGAATTTATGCAGATTATAAAAGTGTAGGTAACTACCAGTCTCCGGGTAAAAGCACTATGTCGGAAAAATACGATATGAATACTGCTTATACATGGGATAATACGTTAACCTATAGTACAAATTTCGGTGGTTCTAAACACGATCTTACGGCTTTGATAGGAAGTTCAGCCATACAAAGTGTTTATGAATCCACATATACATCAGGAGTAGCAGGTCAGGAACATTATTACACCAGTTTGTTTTATGATATGACAAAAATCGGAGCTGTAACAACAGTTACAACATATACCAAGTCCAGTATGTTGTCATTTTTTGGCAGGCTAAATTATAAATTTAATGACAAGTATTTACTAACCGCCACCATGCGTTCCGATGGTTCTTCTCCACTTGCACCGGGTCTTAAAACTGCTAATTTTCCATCGGTAGCTGCTGCCTGGAGAATTAATGAGGAATCATTTATGAAAGGTCTGGACTGGTTGGATAATTTGAAGTTGCGCGCTTCATGGGGAATATCCGGTAATGCTGCTGTAAGTCCATATCAAACTATGGCAACTTTGGGTAATTCTCCTGTTTATTATTATTTCGGAACCACAACTGTCAGCGGTAATGTACCCAATGCATTGGGAAATACAAGTTTAAAATGGGAAACTACCGATGCAAAAGATATAGCTCTTGATTTCGGAATTTTCAAAAACAGAATTTCAGGAACAATTGAATATTACTTCAGTCATACATACGATTTGTTGTATCCCAGAAGTTTGCCACCATCATCAGTTTATACGACAGTACTTTCTAATATTGGAGAATCTGATGGGCAGGGAATTGAAGTAACATTAAATACACTGGTTATTAATCAAAAAGACTTTAAATGGGACATTAACTGGTCTTATTCCAAAGGAACTGACCAAATTACGACACTATATGAGGGTGTTACAAGAAATATCTCCGGTAATACAGGTCAAATTGTGGGTCAACCATTACAGATTTTTTATGATTACAAGGCTAATGGTTGTTGGGGTGTAGGCGAATTTGCACAATATAAAACCGACTGGCAAGCTCGTCATACAGGTGAAACTATTGGATTTGTGTCGGGTTATGGTGATCCGGGAACAATTAAACTGACGGACCAGAACGATGATGGTAAACTGAATGATGATGATAAAATTGTATATGATCGTACACCAAAACATATTTTTGGGATGAACAATACAATTACATATAAAAGTTTCACTTTATCTGTTTTTGCATATGCTCGTTTGGGTGCTTACATATCATATGACATGAATACACAGTTAAATTACGAAACAGCTAACTGGGGAAATCTTGATTACTGGACTCCAACAAATATTACTGCACGTTTCCCAAGTCCGGGTGCTGCAAGTTCAACATGGGCGAGTTATGGAGGTGCTTTGAAATATGAGATTGCCGATTATCTTAAAATTAAAGATATAACTCTTAATTACAGTCTTCCAAAGGGTGTTATTAAACCTCTCGGTTTAAGTAGCGTACAGGTATACGGATCATTGAAAAACTATTTTACGTTTAGTAATATTGCAAACTATGACCCGGAAAGAGGTGGCTCAATATCATTTCCACTTGCCAAGCAAATGGTATTCGGTTTGAATATCGAACTATAATGTTACACTTTTAAATACTTAAATAATTAAAAATCACAGCAATGAAAAAGACAAAAAATTTAATTATATTATTAACTCTGGTCCTTTCTTTTGGAATGACTTCATGTGAAGGTTTTCTGGATGAAGATAATAAAGTGGGACAAACTGCCGATCTTGTTTATAATACTGCATCGGGTGCACAGGGTTTGATGGCTTCATGTTATAGTTTTGCACGGGGCTGGTATGGAAAGGAAGCCGGTTTAGGTCTCTCTGAAATGGGTACAGATTTGTTTTATTACGGATATGATAATAAACAAAAATCTCTATGTTCATATAATATCACAGCTGAAAGCTTGGATGGAAATACAGCAGATAATGCGTGTTTGGATCAATACTGGGAAATGTTTTATTGTGCAGTAGATGTTTGTAATACTGCCTTAAAATATATACCTGAAAATACAGCTATAAGCGAAGCACTGAAAAAACAATACGTGGGAGAAGCCTATTTTATGCGTGCATTTTATTATTTCCATATGGTGAATTTGTGGGGTGCTATACCCTATAATGCTGAAACGTTTACGAGTATGGTTACCACTGCCACAAAAACATCTGAAGAAGAAATTTATGGTAATATGCTTTCCGATTTGGATATGGCTATTCAGAAGTTGGAAAATAATAAATCAAAAGCCGATGGACATGCTGATTATTGGGCAGCAAAAGCACTAAGAGCACGCACCTTACTTTATGCCGCTTCATGGCTTGGTGCTACCAGCATAACTTCAAATGCAAATTATACTGGTAAAAACTTGTATACGCTTGCAAAAGATGAAGCAGCAGATATCATTTCAAATGGCCCATTTTCTATGTATAATAAATATTCGGATACATGGTCAATGGCAAATGAAGATTATACTAAAAACAGTGAAGCAATTTTTGGTATACGATATTCCGGAGACCTGCTTACAACTGTAAATACTATTCCATACCGTTACAAAACCGATGCAAGTGGAGTTCAGATGTCATACAACGGTTTAATAACCCGTACAGGTTACACCAGAGGTGGAAGTGCTATGCTTCTTATGTTTGTAGGTATGTGGAACAATGGTGCAAGTGATCTCGGAAATGATGGAACAAAGAGTACAAATGTATTTGTTCGTGTTTTGGGAGCATCAACCGATACTATTCATAGTAAAAAGACAGGTCTTCCTGTAAGAGTTTCTCAAGCTTACTCTCCATATGGTCGTGGTTTTACACGCTATTTACCATCATTATATTTATGGAAGTTACTTGATAGAAACAGAGCAACAGATCAGCGAACAGAAGCTACATTGCTGGATCATTATGATATAGCAAGCCCGGATTTATCGAGTAATGCAGCTAAATATCCGAACTTACAGGATACGGCTATTTATTATTGTCCACTGGATGGAAATTCACCTGAAGGTATAGCTAAACAGGCATGGGCAAAGAACCGTTATCGTATTCAGTTTATGTCGGGTGGTGATATTCCAATTTATACCACAAATGATCCGGCTACAGCTAAACCGACTGAAGCAGCAGTAGCTACTTCGGCTGTGTATGGCGATAACCGTTACAATTCATACAAAATCGGTGGTTGGTGCTCATTCCCCGGAATTAAGAAATTCCTCGACAATGTATATGATCCTACTTATCCTACAAATGATATCTCCGGTCGGGATGCCTTTGTTCTACGATTAGCTGAGATGTATTTGATTAAAGCTGAAGGAGAACTTGCAACAGGTGGAGATGCTTTGGGAACTATTAATGCCTTGCGTGCAAAACGTGCAATCAGTGGTAAAGATAATTCTATATCAGGACCGGTAACTATTGATGTAATTCTTGATGAACGTGCCATTGAACTTTGTGGAGAACAACAACGGTGGTTCGATCTGAAACGTACACATAAATTAATTGAAAGAGTGGATGCTTATAATGCTCAGGGATCTGCAAATATTAAGGAGTTTCAATATTATCGTCCGATACCTCAGGCTCAATTAGATGCGGTAACTAATAAAGGTGAATTCCTGCAAAATACCGGTTATAATTAATCTGAATTGTTTTGTTAAATATAAAAACGGCTGTTTCGGAAACGAAACAGCCGTTTTCAGAATGATAAATGTAGTTATTTTGGACTAATATAAAGATTATCTCCTGATAAAGAAGTTCTGTAACTTTTCAAAAACTCTTTTGCCGGACCTGAGATTGGATTTCCATAACCAAAACTTGTGTCGAAAACCGATCCGCATTTTTCGCAAATGACCTGAGGTAAACCTGTTTTGTCAGGGTAAACCCTGATTGTATTTTTTGCTTCATAGGGGCAAGCCATATCAAATGCGTAGTATTGACTATTGCCGGCGTCATCCAGACTAATTCCCGTACAAACAATGATCCCGGCATAACCAATTCGATCAGTTGCATTTATTGGAGTTTTAAAAGTCAAAAATTGGTTGACAGAATTTTTAAAAGTTGGGTAGGTTGAAGTAAGATCAAGTCTTAATGAAACCGGAAAATCAGGAATTGACGATTGAACATTATCCTTGCAGCCTGCAAACGAAAAAGCAAGAACGACAGGAAGAATATAATATTTAATCAATAAGCGATTCAAAATATTACTTAACAAATTTGTTGTGATAATATGAAAATTTCTAACACTAAGCTCCCAATTCTCCGATTCGCCACAATTCATCATCTGTAAATGATGTATTCTTTAGCGATTCGATATTGTCTTGTAACTGTGTAACCGAACTTGTTCCAACGATAACAGAATTTACCTGTGGATTGTGCAGGCACCAGGCTAAGGCCATTTGTGCTAAAGTTTGTCCTCGTTGTGCGGCAATTTCATTCAACCGGCTTATGCTTTCAATCTTTTCAGGCGTTAACTGGCTCTTTTGTAAAAATCCATAACTGTGGGCGGCCCTTGAATTTTCAGGAATACCGTGGAGGTATTTGTCGCTGAGCATGCCTTGTGCTAATGGCGAAAAAGCAATAAATCCAACTCCGTTTTCCTGTGCTAAAGGTAAAACTTCCTGTTCGATATGACGTGTGAATATGTTGTATTTATCCTGAAAAATCAAACAGGGTGTTCCGTTCTCACGCAATATACGATAAGCTTCTCTTGCTTTATCCTGAGGATACTTCGAAATTCCCACGTACAAAGCTTTCCCTTGTTTAACCATATCCGATAAAGCACCCATAGTTTCTTCCAACGGTGTGTTCGGATCATACCTGTGTGAATAAAATATGTCCACATAGTCTAGTTTCATTCGTTGCAAACTTTGATTCAAGCTGGTAATGAGATATTTGCGTGAACCGCCATCACCATACGGACCACTCCACATTTCGTGTCCGGCTTTGGTACTGATAATCATTTCATCACGGTATGAAGAGAAATGTTCTTTCAGGATTTTTCCAAAATTTGTTTCGGCACTGCCAAATGGAGTTCCATAGTTATTCGCCAGATCGAAATGAGTAATTCCATGATCAAAGGC
Source organism: Paludibacter sp. UBA6032 (assembly GCA_002427885.1). Classification (GTDB taxonomy): domain Bacteria; phylum Bacteroidota; class Bacteroidia; order Bacteroidales; family Paludibacteraceae; genus Paludibacter. The sequence continues at coordinate 174,958 of DIZI01000041.1, read as the reverse complement.
AAACTGAATCATTTTTAATGCTTCACCGGCATCGTCGACATCTCCGAAATTATGCCATAATCCAAGCGAAATACGTGGTAGTTGTAAGCCGCTTTTTCCACAAGCCTGGTAGCCAACAGAATTAGTATAGCGATCCGGTGCCGGAATATAAGTTGTTTTTGACATGATTTTTATTTTCTAGGTGTGAAATTTCTTTGCGTAGTCATTGTACACAAAGTAATTTTCGTTAGTGATACAAGTAACTTAAACTCTCAAAGATACATCGTAATCTTTGAGTGTTTAAATATTTTTTAGAATTTTACCTCAGGAGCTTTGTTGCTTCCTTGCTCTGCTTCGAAATAAGGCTTTTTACCAAATCCAAACATTCCGGCAATGATATTGGTTGGAAATGTACGAATAGATTTATTATAGCTTTGAGCCACATCATTAAAACGGGTACGTTCTACCGAAATACGGTTTTCAGTTCCTTCCAGTTGAGCCTGTAATTCCAGAAAGTTTTGGTTAGCTTTCAGATCCGGATAATTCTCTGTGATCATCAACAGTTTTCCTAAAGCCGCACTTACCTGCCCTTGAGCAGCCTGGTATTCCTGCAGTTTCTCAGGTGTAAGATTTGCAGGATCCACTGTTACCTGTGTTGCTCTGGCACGTGCTGCAACCACACCTTCCAGCGTTGAGCTTTCGTGTGTTGCATAGCCTTTTACTGTCGAAACCAAATTGGGAATCAGATCTGCACGGCGTTGGTATTGACTTTCTACATTGGCCCATTGACTGTTTACGTTTTCTTGTGCGGAAACTAAACCATTATATTGCGATACGCCCCACGAAATGGTAATAATTGTAATCAAAGCAATTACACCAAGAATTCCAAAAATAATAACAAGTGTGTTCTTTTTCATTTGAATAATTGTGTTTAGGTCTTAAACCCATAAGTGAGTTTAAAGACTGATTATAAAATATATATGTCTATAATTAGAATAATAAAATTAATTTAATTCCTATAAAAATTTGATGTATTTACCAACCGCTGCTGGCACCACCACCACCTGACATTCCGCCTCCGAAGCTTCCGCCTCCGCCTCCTCCACCGCCAAAACCTCCACCACCACTAAAGAATCCACCTGCAACGGCTCCTCCAACTAATGCACCGGTGTTACGGGTTAAACGGGGAAGATTGTGGTTGTCATTTTCTTCATAACCGCAGAATTTACAATGATATGTCGTTCGTTCTGTTCCTGAGCTGATATAGGTGGGTGCAACAATCGTTCGTTTATCTTTTAGAATAAATGCTTTCGTTCCACATTTCGGACATTCGGAGTAAGCACTTGGTTTATCGAGAGTAAAAATGGCTTCGTTAGCGCATTTATCGCAAACAAATACGTCATAATCGATAGCATGCAATTGTTCTTCAAATTGTTGAGCTAATTTCAAATGCGCATCTTCTTGTTTCTCAGACAAAATATGCATTGTTCCATCACATACATTGCAGGGAATTGGTTTGCGCCTGATTTTTACCATCATGAGTTTCCCGTATATATTGGCAGGAATGGTTGTAAATGGTACCGGAATCAGAAATAACAAATATAAAGGATTAGAAAAGAAAAGAATGACAACTACAGCAACTATCGGTAACATTACCGCGACTAAACTCATTATGCCCGATTTTGAACTTTTAATTGCTTTGTACCGGGCTATATTTGTTTGAATTTTTTTATCATTTCTTATTTTTTGAATAGAATTCCCGACTAAAAACCAGGTTATCAGAATTAATATTATATAGATTCCAATTGCAATTGGCAAAATTTGGTTCCATGGAAATGGAGTTGCTTCTTCAATGGTTACCGGTTCTTTTTTTATTATGGAAATAATATTTTGAACCCCGGCCAATAAACCGGCATCATAATTACCGTTTTTGAATTCAGGAATTATACTTTGCATTTGGATACGTTTGCAAATAGCATCAGGTAACACACCTTCGAGGCCATAACCGGTTTCAAATTTCACCTTTTTCTGATCCATGACAAACATAACCAATAATCCGTTATCTTGTTTGGCTTTACCAATTCCCCAGGTAGAAAAGAGCTCTGTTGAAAATGTATTTATGTCGGCATTTCCAATTGAATTCACAGCAACAACAGCCACTTCAGCCCCTGTTTGGGCTTTAAGCGAATCGAGCATAATGTTCATTTGTTGAACGGTTTCCATTTTTAGAATGCCATCCGGATTACTTACAAAGGCATGGGCATCACTAGCAATTGGATTTGGAACAGTTTGCACAGTATATTCTGTTGCAAATGCAATACCGGCAATCGAACAAAAAAAGAAAATAAGTAGATTTTTCATACTGTCTGTTTTTAAAACCCTTTTGGGGTATTGTTTAGTTATAGGAGCTATCTAAAGTTATATTGAAAATCAGCGTTGAGTAAGGTGGAATTTCGACGTTCGATTTAATAGTGTCATAACCCAATTTACTTGGAATATAAAGGATATAATTTGCTCCATCATACATTTTGGGTAATGCCTCTTTCCAGCCTTGAATTGCACCTGATAAATACATATCTATCGTTTTACCTGTCGCTACCGAATCGAAAACCGAACCATCTATTAATGATCCTTTATAGTTTACACGTATAATACTGTTTACGCTTGGTTGACGATTAAATTTCCAACCTTCATAAAGAACTTTGTATTGTAACCCGCTTGGAGTTGTAATAATGCCCGGCTGTGTTTTATTATTTTCAAGCCATACTTCATTTTTGAGTTTCCAATCCATATATACATCTTCTTTACAGGCAGGTAAAATGATAGACATTAATAAAGTAAAAAGAAAGAGTTGTGCTGTTCGTTTCATGTTAATTTTCGTTATGAATGTTTTTTTTGAATTTCAAATTTTTTTTTATATTGTTGTGAAAATGATTGATTGGAAAATTTAGGCATCTTTCTTTTCGATCCCCAGCCAAAGTAATTTAATGGGTAAGATCCGACATTTTTTATCATGCCCGGAAAAAAATCAAACCCGATTCGTTTTGAACTCATCAGTTTAAAGCTTTTCATCAGTATTTTTTCTGCTATCGGCCTAAGGTTCTGCTCTACTGCCTTTCGTCTGTTTGATAATAAAATATCCGTTAACGGTATTTTTACCGGACAAACTTCCACACATTTCCCACAAAGTGTTGAAGCAAAACTTAAATGAGAAAAATCCTTGAATCCTCGCAGGAAAGGCGTTAATACCGAACCGATTGGGCCACTATATGTCGTGTCGTAAGTGTAACCTCCGATTGTTTTATAAACCGGACAGCCGTTGAGGCAGGCACCGCATCGAATACACGCCAGCGATTCAAAAGCTTCATCATCCTCATAAACCGTTGTTCGTCCGTTATCTAAAAGGATAACAATCATTTCACTTTGTTGTTCTTCTATGTTTTGCTTAGCTCCTGTAAATATAGTATTATAAGCCGTAATTTGTTGACCGGTACCATGAGCTGCAAGCAAAGGATAAAATAATCCGAGTTGGCTCATTTTAGGAATAATTTTTTCTAACCCCGCTATAACAACATGAATTTTTGGAAAGGCTGTTGACATTAAAGCATTTCCTTCATTCTCAGTTACCGAAACAGCTCCGATATCCGCTATCAGAAAGTTGGCACCCGTAACACCTATTTGTGCCTGTGTATATTTTTTTCTTAATACTTGCCGAACGTATTCAGTCATTTCCTCCGGTGTACTATCAATCGGTGTACCAAATTTTTCGTTGAATAATTTAGCTATATCACCTTTCGATTTATGCATCGCCGGCGTTACAATGTGATAAGGTTTTTCGCCTGCCACCTGTACAATAAATTCACCCAGATCTGTTTCCACTGATTCACACCCCATACGTGCGGCAGTTTCATTCAACTCGATTTCTTCTGTGGTCATCGATTTGCTCTTGACCAATAATTTTGCATCGTTCTCAGTCAGAATTTGTTCAATGTAGCCGGTTGCTTCAACTGCATCTTTTGCCCATAATACTTTTACACCACGGTTACTGATTGTTTCTTCAAATTGAAGTAAGTATTTATCCCAGTTTTGAAGTACATCTCTTTTAATGGATGCAGCCTGATTTTTTGCTTCTTCAACATTATTGTATCGTGCCATCCCTTTATTCACCGCCGTGTCATAGCGTGAAATGTTGAACTGAATCGTTTTCCGATGTTTGTCATCGAAAGCGATTGCATCAGCATCGTGCGTGAATTTATGAGATTGAGATATCATTATTTACAATTTAATCATTTACAATTTACAATTGTAACATGATTATTTCCACTTTTTAAAAGTTACTTGTCTGTGTAATAAATATTTTTTTAGTCTGACTATTTTTCAAAAAGAAATGGAAAAGTACCCACCCTGTTCCCATCGATGAAAAAATCGACACGATAAGTTCCTTTCGACAAAATTTCATTTACTTTCCAATACAATACATCATTCAGGGCATCTCCCGTGTATTCAAATGTCTTTGTTAATGAATAACCGATATTCTTGTTTTCATAAGGGAAAACATTGTTCGGACTTTTTATCAATAATTCATCATCGGGTTTTGTAATTCGCAAATAGATTGTTTTTTCACCGGGTTCGGCGGTAATATTCTTTCCAACGGTATAATTAAACTTTAGGGTTGCCGTTTGTGAAAACCAGGTTGTTTTCTTGTTTTTACTGTTAAGAGGTTCCATACTGAAGTTTGTGACTTCCATTATGGAGGCCCGGTTCACAACCTGACTAAGATTATCTTTTTCTTTCGACAATTGTTGAACAGTTGCTGTTGCAGCCTGAAATTTGCGATGTACTTCTACATTCTCTGTTTTGAGATTTTTATTTAATGTATTCAATGAATCAATCTGATTCACATATTGTATCATAACCATTCGGACAGTCGCCAATTCCTTTTTTAACTGGGAAATACGTACAGCATTAGTCGATTTGGTAATTCGCAATTCTTCCAATAATTCCTGAACCTTTGCTTTTTGGTCCTGAAGTAATTTTACCAGAGAATCATTGTGAATATCACTGGTGTAACCATCCAATTCAGAGTTGAGATCAGTATATTCCCTTTCAACCTGTTCTTTGTCGAAATTCATCATTGCAACTACTTCCGACATTTCGGCATCTTTCTCTTTTACTTTATTATTAAAGTAAAAGACGGCAATTATTAATCCGACTATAGCTATTAAAGCAATGATCAATATGATTAAATTCCCTTTTTTCATCGATTTGAAATTCATGTAATTTCTTTAAATTAATAATAGGTTAAAGCGTTTGTAACACTTTTTCCAGTTTAATACCCCTTGAACCTTTAATCAAAATATAATGGCCCGAAATGGGTTTTTGTTCTAAATGATTGATTAATTCGTCTGTATCATCGAAACAACGATAAGAATTATGTGTTTTTTTAAATTGAGGTCCTACCAACAAAACGGATTCAAACTTGTATTGTTGTAATAAGTCAGCAATGATTTGATGCTCTGCATCGCTTTGTTCACCTAATTCAAGCATATCTCCTAAAATCAGTGTTTTATGCTCCACTTCCATCTGTGCAAAATTTAAAATCGCGGCACGCATGCTCGTAGGATTTGCATTATATGCATCAACAACTAATTTATTTTTGTTTGTAACAGTTAGTTGCGACCGGTTATTTTGCGGAATATAATTTTCCAATCCATGTTTTATGCTTTCAGTCCCAATTTCAAAATAATCCCCAATTGCCACTGCAGCTAACACATTTTCAGCATTATACGCACCAATTAAATTTGTATTTACGTCAAAACTATTTGTCTGTTTAATTGTACATTCCATTTTTAAAAAAGGGGAACAATCAATTATCTTACCATAAATATTACAAAATGAATCATCAGGATCGGCACTATATTTACAAACATTGGAATTGTCAATATTAAATCCTGTTTTAGTGGCCATTGCAACTAAATTCTGATTGTATTTATTCAGGAAAATCTTTCCTCCATGCTCAAAAATATATTCATAGAGTTCGGCTTTTGTTCCCATTACTCCTTCAAAAGATCCGAATCCTTCGAGGTGAGCTTTGCCTACATTTGTAATAATACCGTAATCCGGACAAGCAATATTGGCTAATATTTTTATTTCACCAGGATGATTGGCACCCATTTCAATCACTGCCAATTCATGTTCCTGTTTAAGTTGAAGTAATGTCAGCGGTACACCAATATGGTTGTTTAAATTCCCCCGGGTGTAAAGTGTATTGTACTTTTCACTTAAAACATTGGCTATTAATTCTTTTGTAGTGGTCTTCCCGTTTGTACCGGTTATGCCAATAATGGTTGTTCCTATTTGCTTCCTGTGGAATGTTGCCAGATGTTGCAAGCTTTCCAATACATTGTCAACTAAAATAAACCGTTTGTCGATAGCAAATTCTGCTTCATCAACAACTGCATAGGCACAGCCTTTTTCTAAAGCCGATAGCGCGAAAGCATTTGCATTGAAATTATCGCCTTTGAGTGCAAAGAACAATGAACCATCAGGACAAACCCGACTGTCGGTACAAATAACCGGATGCTGTTGAAAGATCGGATATAACTCCATTTATCTGAAAAATAATTCTTTGTTGAATATTATGCAAAAATAATCATAATCCTAAGAAATCAAAGATATAAAGCCTATAATATTAATGAAAAAGACTAAACCGCATTCGTGTTTAGTCTTTAAATATAAATACTGAAACGTGTTACTATCAGAATTGGTAGACAAAAGAAACATACCAACCTTTTTGGTAGATATTTCCAGTGTTAATTTTGTTCAGATTGGTTATTCCGAAATCGTAACCGCCTTTGAGTTGAAATTTATTCCATTGAACTCCACCACCGGCTCCGATTTGCAGGTTAAGCCTGTTTAATAACGATGCTTTGTATAATTCTGTAAATCCCGGAGCAACATAAAGCGGATTTGAAGGTAAATATGTTTGGGTTGAGCTAATTGTCTGCCCTTGATAAAGACCAATATTGATATTTGGGCCGGCAAATCCAAAAACACTGAGATTTTTAGTAATAGGGTATGTATAATTTATCCGAAGCGGGATATCAAGAAAATGTCCCAACGTTTTATAGGTAACATTTGTAGAATTTGGATAACCCTGCAATTTGTCGGAATAAACGACAGAATACAGCACACCGGTCAATAAGCTTAAATTATTCTTTAAATCAAAGCTGGCATTTCCACCAAGCCTGATTCCGTTAAAATAGGTAGTACTTACTAGCGGACCTGATTGATTTGGATTAAGATATCCTGCTTCAATCGCGTACTTTTGAGCACTAAGGTTCAATGTTGAAATAATAAACAATACGAAAATGCTGATTTTCAATACCTTTTTCATTTTGTTGGATGATAGATTTATACATATTAATCGAAAACAAAGATAGTTTTAATTCTTCATTTAACAACGATAAGTACTGCTTGTATACCGATACATTACCAGTTTTTAACTCAAAACAGAGCAACTCTTAATTTGCCTTTAAAAAAAGCGTTTAACAAATATTATTTGTTAAACGCTTTTCTGGTTTTAGTGGAGCTGGAGGGAGTCGAACCCTCGTCCAAACAAGGAAATAATAAGCTTTCTACATGTTTATCTTCGCTTAGATTTTCGTGCACTGGCAAGACCGAAGCCACCAACCTGTGCCTTATCCTTTTTAATTCATTGCGCCTCCAAGGCTAAGCGTAACTATCCCCGATTTAGCTGCATCTCCATATCAAATCGCCTCGAGGAGAGGGCATTTGGGAAATGTCCCGTTCCAGCACCTAGTGCCGGAATTAAGCCTAATCTACTCTATTCGATTAAGCAGCAAGAGCGTAGTTATTTTCGCCAGTTAGAATTTTGAGACTCTGGATTTACGAGCTGTTTTCTCATAGCTCGACATGCTTACATACCCTTTCTACCTGCTGTCAAAACCAAACAGCCCCTTTTTTTTTAGTAAGTAGTTTATAGTATGTAGTTTATAGTAAGAATAAAAATTAAAGTTATCGAACTGGTAACAAACATCACCAATTTCTTACTTTTTACGATAAACTACCTACTACTCACTATAAACTATTTTGCATAACTAACCGCTCTCGTCTCTCTGATAACGGTAATTTTCACCTGACCCGGATAGGTCATTTCATCCTGTATTTTTTTAGCAATATCAAACGACAATAATTCCGTTTCTTTATCGTCAATCTTATCCGCTCCAACAATCACGCGTAATTCACGCCCTGCCTGGATAGCATAAGTTTTCAATACTCCCGGATAAGATAACGCAAGCGCTTCCAAATCGTTCAATCTTTTAATATAAGCTTCTACAATTTCGCGACGTGCTCCCGGACGTGCTCCCGAGATAGCATCGCAAACCTGAACAATCGGTGCAATTAAAGTTTCCATTTCCACTTCATCGTGGTGAGCTCCGATAGCATTACAAATATCCGGTTTTTCTTTGTATTTCTCTGCAAGACGCATGCCAAGAATTGCGTGTGGCAATTCAGGTTCATCATCTGCCACTTTGCCGATGTCATGAAGCAATCCGGCACGTTTTGCCTTTTTTGGATTCAATCCCAGCTCGGCTGCCATAGTGGCACAAAGATTGGCTGTCTCACGTGAATGTTGCAATAAATTTTGTCCGTATGACGAACGATATTTCATTTTACCAACCAAACGGATTAATTCAGGATGTAATCCATGAATACCCAAATCTATTGTAGTCCGTTTTCCTATTTCAATAATTTCTTCTTCTACCTGTTTCCGTACTTTAGAAACAACTTCTTCAATGCGGGCTGGATGAATGCGTCCATCGGTAACCAATTGGTGTAACGAGAGGCGGGCAATTTCACGTCGAACCGGATCAAATGCTGAAAGTACTATGGCTTCGGGAGTATCGTCTACAATAATTTCAACACCGGTGGCTGCTTCCAATGCTCGGATATTACGACCTTCACGACCTATAATCCGTCCTTTTATTTCGTCGGATTCAATATGAAAAACAGTAACTGAATTTTCAATAGCTGTTTCAGTAGCAATACGTTGTATGCTTTGAACAACTATCTTTTTTGCTTCCTTATTGGCTGTCATTTTCGCTTCTTCCATTATATCATTTACATATGACATAGCTTCGGTTTTCGCTTCTTCTTTCAAAGCATCTATTAAACGTTCCTTGGCCTGATCAGCAGATAAACCTGAAATTGCTTCAAGTTGAAGTTGTGCCTGATGGCTTAAATGTTCCAGTTCTTTCTTTTTAAGTTCAATAGCACCTTGTTGGTGTTCCAATTGCTCTTTTAAACTATCTACTTCATTTACTTTCCGTTGAACATCACCTTGTTTCTGGTTCAGTTGCATCTCTTTTTGTTGAAGTCTCATTTCTACAGCCTGAATTTTCGCATTCCGTTCCTGAACCTGTTGTTCATGTTCTGCTTTCAGACCAATGAATTTTTCTTTTACTTCGATGAGTTTGTTTTTCTTGAGTAATTCGGCTTCTGCCTCGGCTTCCTGAACTGCACGTTTGTTGACAAAGCGCAAGAGGACGAAAGACCCTCCGGCACCCACAACTAGAGCAATTATTCCTATCAATATATTTTCCATTTTGTCAATTGTTGGTGATTAATAATTTGTGTATTTATAGTTTGATTAAGTTGCATAAAAAACGCATTAACATTGCAATAGTTTAAAACTCTGAATAATAAGAGTCTGAACTTTTGACAACGTAATGCGGAATGTTCTGTTTAAAAATAACGATGTTGCTTTTCTATTCTTTGGAAAGCAATGCTTTTAACTCGTTATCAAGCGATTGAATTTTTTCTGCTAATGGAACAGTATCTTCTGATAATTCCTGTTTTGAAACCATTACGGCTAATTGGTATGCAACTAAGATAAGTATATCTTCTGTAGGTCTTTGTCTGTATTTTATCTGGAAATTTTCCAGTTGTTTTACTAACAATTTCTCGGCCTTACGGTACAACTCCTCGTCTTTTCGAGCAATTCGCAGTGGTAATCTTAAACCACCAATTTGCACATTTATTAAAAAAATATCGTCTTCCATACGCTCTATTCATCCAAAAGCGCTAAACATTTGTCTATTTCCCGCACCATTTTGGTAATTTGTTGTTTGGATTCGGCTTTTTCAGCTTCCGATCCGCCCAGGTTTTTTGCTATTTGCAAATGGTCGTAATTTTTTCTGAGTTCCAGAACTTCCTGATATGCATGCATTAAATCGGTCTGTTTCCGGTCCAATTCTGCTTTCAAAGCAGCGTTTTGTTCCTGTAATGACTTATACTCCGAAATTAATTTTCGCAGTCTTTTTTCAAATGCGTTTATAAGTTCTTCGTATCGGTTTGTCATTTCTCAAAAAAAATCTATACAAAAATACACTTTTGCTTTCAATTAGGGAAATATTTTGGATTATATTTTAAAAAATCGTTTTAAAAGTGTTATCAGGAGTTTTGGATTTGCAGAAATTATTCAACAATTAATGTTTCCGTGTAAGATCCAATAAACCGTTAATGATGGATAGCGGGTGAGCCGGATTCCCTGGAATATAAAGATCAACCGGATATTTTTCCAGAAAGCTACGATCAATAGCAGTACTTTCGGCAAATATACCGCCGCTAATAGCATCCGTACCAACCAGTACAATTATCTTAGGATCTGGCGTCGCATCATAGCAGATTTGGACAGCTTCAGCCATGTTTTTTGTTATGGGTCCGGTAATGACAATGCCATCGGCATGCCGGGGTGATGCTACAAAATCTATCCCGTACCGGCTCATATCGAACTGTACATTATTGGATGCTCCTAATTCCCACTCGCAACTATTATCTCCACCTGCTGAAATTTGTCTCAGCTTAAGTGATTTGCCAAATACACGATGTATCTCTTTTCGAACAGTATCCGGATTCACTTCAATCGGATTCACTTCACCTTCTTTGATTATCAATCTATTTCGTTCGTTGCTGGAAAGTTTGTAATCTTTTGTAAACGAAATTTTTTCAGGAAAATACCTTGCGCACTCTCCGCAAAATGTGCATTTACCAAGATCTATGCTTATCGGATTATCTGTGATGGCATCAGTGGGACATAAATCTAGCAGTTCAGTTTCATTTACTTTCTCACGACTAATCAAAGGTCGTCCCCTGAAAACACCGGGTACTTCTACTGTTGTCGGGTTTGGAATAAATTGTTTCCCCTGATGGTATACTATTTTTATATTATCTATCATCGCATTTGGATTCTAAATTTTTTCTATTTGCTTCTGGTTTTTATTTCTTAATTATAGATCGTGACCTGAGTAGGACAGATTGAAACTTTTATTACAAATCGGAAAGTCCGAGATTTCGTTATTTCTTACGGATAAAGCCAGAGCCAGCCAATTATGAAATGAAGGATCTTTGATTTTATAAAACATTAATTCTCCGTTTTTATCGGTTAAAGCACAGTGACAAATTTCACCCCGCCAACCTTCAACTAACGAAAGACAAAAAGAATTTGGTTTTGGAGTTTTCAAAATCTCTTCTTGTACGATGAATGGTTCGATTTTGGAAATCAGTTTTCGTATGTATGAAATAGATTGCTCAACTTCCTCTCTTCGTATTTGAACACGTGAATACACATCTCCGTGGCGTTTTAAAATGGGTTGATGATTCAAATCGGGATAAAAACTGAAAGGATGAGATGATCGAATATCTCTGTTTAGGTTGGTCATACGTGCCGCCATACCAACTGCCCCAATCGACAGCGCATCAGCATTTGATACAACACCGGTTCGTTCGAAACGCGACAAGGCACTGGGCAGTGAAAAAAGTTTTTCAACCATTTCGTTAAACTCAGGTTCAAAAATATCCAGAACTTGTTTTAAACGTTCGGCCAGTGCCGATGTGAATGGAAACTGGTTTCGTCCGGGACGGATTAATCCTTTCGTTAATCGGTTTCCACCCCATTCTTGCAGAAAATTAATGATAGGTGTCCGCAAACGTCCAAATACTGAACTGCCTAACTGGTAGGCAACGTCGGTACATACTCCGCTTAAATCGCCTACATGAATGGCTATGCGTTCCAGTTCCAATGCAAGTGTACGTGAAAATTCAATATCTCTTGAAGTTTGAAAATTACATAAACTTTCCCAAACATGTGCAAAAGTCACGCTATGACCAACCGCTGTATCACCTGCTATGCTCTCAGCCAATGTAGCACGTTGAAGTAATTTTTTCTTTTTGATAAAAAGTTGCTCAATGCCCCGGTGTTGATACCCTAATTGAATCTCGAGATGTAAGATCTGTTCCCCGTTACAAATAAACCGGAAATGGCCGGGTTCGATAATACCCGCGTGAATAGGACCAACGCCTACTTCGTGTAATTCTTCACTGTCAATTGAATAGAAAGGATAGTTTGCGATAACTTGGGATTTATCAAATCTATTATTGGCATAACGGACAGGTTTTAACCATGGATGGTCAATATAGTTTATGCCAAAATTCTCATGAATCTCACGTTCAAATTTTTCGAAACACAACAATTTATTAGTAAATGACTCAAGATCATGTGCTTTATTTACGAGACAGGTGGAAATTAAAATTTCGTGGGTTGAATCATCGGCAATACAACAAATCAGTTTTATATTGTTACCCGATTTATATCCGAAATAATTTACGCAGTGCCTCTCGGGATGTCCCGAAACCAAATCGATATTTTTATCGTAAAACCATTCATAGTTACTTTCAGGAATATCCGAAAGTAAGATGGTCTGATTGTTTTTTATGCTGATATAATTCATAATTAATTCATAATTAATAATGCACAATTCATAATTTTTTGTTCATTCCGCTTACTTCCGGATTTCAATGTGGTAAAAGCATAATACTTTTATTGATCAAATCTACGAATATTGCCGGGGGATTTAATCCCAAATAAGCAGAACCACCTAACATAATAAACTGAAAAGTTGAACGCCATGGACTTACTTTTGCAACTTTACTTTCATCGAAATCCACTACCGGAATGAATAAAATTTTGAGAATATTTTTTGCAAACGCCCAGATAATAAAAGTAAGGAGCAATAAAACGGCAATTAATAAAATCAATTGATTGGCTTCGAACATGGAACGGAATACGAGAAATTCACTCACAAACATTCCCGAAGGTGGCATGGCTGTAACGCTAATAAAGGCCAAAAGTACGACCATGGAACCCGTGGTGTTGTATTTAAAGTAATTCCCCATTTGATATGTATTCTTGGTTTTAAATACTTTATACAGTTGATTGTACTGAAAGAAAAGACTTGATTTTACAAATGAATGAAGCACAATGTGCAGTATGGCAGCATAATACCCAATTCCGCCTGCTGCAATTCCAAGCATAACAATACCCATGTGTTCCACGCTAGAATAGGCCATCATCCGTTTAATATTTTTTACTTTTACCATGTAAACCGCAGCAATAAATAAAGATATGAAAGCAGCTATACCAACAACAAGACTTGCCCAATGAAGGAGTGGCGTATTGGCAACAACGACATAAATACGGAAGATACCGACAAAACCCATACACATAATGACACTCGATAGTAAGGCAGCAGCAGGACCCGGAGCTTTGTCTTTTGCATCAACACCGGCAGTAAACATTGGAAACAGCCCTAATTTGACTGTAAACCCGGTAAAAATAAACAAAAAAGCTAATTGTAACCACGATGAATTTAATGAGGAACTATGTGCGAGTAAATTTTTATAGGCTAAATCGTCGGAACCGGCATTGGCAAACGAGAGACTCAAAAATAAAATACCGATAAAAACAAAGGTAATACTAATGGCACAAATAAAAATGTATTTCCATGTTCCTTCCAAAGCCAACTTATTCCGGTGATGATAGATTAGCGCTGAAGCACTTAGCGTGGTTACTTCTGCGAAAATCCAAACTACTGCAATGTGATTTGCCAGATACGCAGCGCTAACGGCAGTAATTAAGAGGATTAAAGCTCCAAAATAAATTGCTCTCGATTCGGGTGTGGCTTCTTCACTTTCTTCAATATACACGTAGCTGTGGAAAGCCGCAGGAATTGAAATAATGGTTGCAGTGAGTAGCATGATAATTCCCAGCGAATCGAAAGTGAAGTAAGTAGATGCCGTTTCATTGTAATGCCAACAGGCATAAACGGAAAAAACAACTTGCAAAACGAGAAACAAACTCACCAAACTGTAATTGGTCTTTTTCCCCCGATTGAAAAAGACTCCCCCTCCAATTAAAATTGATCCTATTAAATAGATTAATATCATAAATTGTTGATTTGATTATAATGCATAATTTATAATTCACAATTCATAATTATATATTATGAATTATGCATTTTATTAGTAGTCTTTCAAATTAGTCAATTGATTTACATCGATATCTTTAAATACATCTCCAATTTTATTCAGGAAAACACCGAGGATCAGTACACTGGCAAAAATATCCAGCATGATTCCCAGATTCACTAACATCGGCATTTCGTTTCCAACTGCCAGAGATAGTACAAATACTCCGTTCTCAATGATTAGATAACCCATCACGTGCGTAATGATTTTTCGCCGTGATGCAATAAAATAGAGTCCGGTGAAAAGTGTTGAAAGTGCCACTACAAAGAACATTTTGTCTAATTTTCCTTCTTCCATGGTATTGGAAAGTATAATGGTTGTAACAACAATAATCGTTGTAATAATTAACGATACGAAATTAGGAACATAAGGCTCTGCTTCGCGGGTTATGTGATTTCTTTTTAATACATAATTTAAAAAAACAGGCACTGCTACCGATTTAAAAATGATGGTTTCCAACAAAATTAAAATCAGATTTATGGTATTGATATGTTTTAATTCTAAAAATGCAACGAAAAAAAGTAATAAGCCTTGTAAAGCCAGCATATTTACATAAGTGGACATTCGATTGGCAATAGCCAGATAAAAAAGCGATATCAAAAAGATGATAAGCAGTACGTGTAACATAAGATTTAAATTAAAAATTAATAATGAAGAATTAATAATTTCTGAGTTTCAAAGATATAAAAAGTTTATAATGAAGTATTTTAAATAAATTTTCCGGAGATTAGTAAAGCCCCAAAAAAGATGAGTAATGAAACTGACGATAAAACCACGATGAACTGTGCATTTTGATTCATTCTGAACCGGGCCATGAACGATTCAATCATCCCGACGGCAAATGCCAGAAACAATTGCATGGCAAAAAACATTGGAATTGCATATTCGTAAGCGATAGTTCCACTAAACAGATTAAAAATGATTGTTCCGTAAATAGCAAATTTTAAGAATCCGGCTGTTAATATCAATCCTAAATCAAATCCGCTGTTGTCGAGTATCATGACTTCGTGTACCATGGTAAGTTCAAGGTGTGTTTTAGGGTCATCAATCGGCATGCGGCTGTTCTCTATCATGGCAATCATTAAAAAAACAAATGCAGCCAATACAGCCAACGCATAACTTATTGGTGAACCTAAATGCAAAGCTGAAAAAATTTCCTGGAATGAAGTATAACCCGTTAGTAAACCCAGCGAACCCATAAGAATGAAGAAAGCAGGTTCAGCAAACATGGAATAAAGAGCTTCTCGACTCGCACCCATGCCCTCAAAACTACTGCCTGTATCCATTGCCCCGATAATGCTAAAGAATTTGCCCAATCCCAATACATAAGCAAAGAAAATAAAATCTCCGTTGAAGCTGATAATTCCTTTCGATTGTCCGAAAGGAACAACCAACATGGCTACAAAGACAGATGAAAAATAAATGGTCGGGGCAATGCGGAACACAAAACTGGAAGTCTCGCTATACACCGTTCCTTTTTTGAAGAGACGAATCACATCTTTGACCGGCTGAAAAATACCCGGTCCTTTTCTTCCTGAGGCAATACTTTTAGTGCGGATTATAATCCCTGTGAAAAAAGTGGCTGTTAAAATGATTAATATTAAACTCAACATAGAATTTTTAATTAATTAATAATTAAGCATTATGAATTGTGCATTGACTTAAAGTTGTTTTAAAAAATCAATGACCTGAATAATTTTGTCGTACAAAAGCGGAATACTGATAATAGATATGATAAAGATGATTCCGTACAATATATAAAATTGTAATTTCCCGTTTTGAAAGAAACGGAAACGTCCCATGAAAATTTTAAAATTGACAGTCGGAAAATCGATCAACCATTTTTCAATTTTATCGTAAGGATGTGTTTCAAGATGTGCTTCAGAAGGGAAAATACCCTGTGTTTCCTTTTCTCTTTTTGAAATCAGAAAAAATAGTCCGAATAATTTGCTGTAAGTCTTTACAAATGAACTTGCTGTATATTGAATTCTGGCTGTAGGTGCTGTGTATCCGCTGCTCCAGGTGGGAGAAACAGTGACTGTACTTTTACTCAAAACCCATTTTTTGATACCTAAAATTAATAATACCATTACGATCAGATACCAACTGGCATGACTGATCGATACCAGCGCTTCAAGGTCATTTGACTGAAAACCTGCAAAAGGTAGTTTCTTCAAACCGGTAAACAGTTGTACCGGTTGTATGAGTATATCCATAAAAATTTTGGGAAACAATCCAATGAGTATTATAAATGCAGCAATTGCATATAAGGGCATTAATTGAAGAACCGGCACTTCTTTAACCTCGTGTTGAAAGGCATGTCGTGGATTTCCCAGAAAAACGACTCCGAAAGCTTTCGTGAAACACATTAGAGCCAATCCGCCAATCATTGCCAAAGCCGTAACCGTAAAAATAATACTGATTAAAGAATCCATTTGCGCGTCCTGAAACCAATGATAAAGACCGGTATAAAGAATGAATTCGGAAATAAAACCATTAAAGGGTGGCAATCCGCAAATGGCAAGAGCCGCAATCAGAAACAGAATGCTTGTCTGTGGCATCTTTTTGACTATTCCGCCCAATTTCTCAATATCAAGCGTGTGGGTTGCCTGATAAACATTGCCGGCAGTAAAAAACAAGAGCGATTTGAAAAGCGAATGATTGAGCGTGTGCAGCAAAGCTCCTGCAAATCCCAATGAACTAAGCACCGGGTTGTTGGTTCCCAATCCAATGCATCCCAATCCGATTCCGATTCCGATAATTCCAATATTCTCAATACTATGATAGGCCAGTAATTTCTTTAGGTTATGTTGTAGAATGGCCAACATCACCCCATAAATTCCCGAAATGATTGAAATTACTAAAATAAAACTTCCAATCGTGGTATAATTTACCTGAATAAGCAAGAGCATTCGTAATATGCCGAATATGCCGATTTTAATGAGTATTCCGGACATAATTCCTGAAATATGTGCCGGTGCAACCGGATGTGCGTAAGGTAACCAGGTGTGAAAAGGAACAAAACCGGCTTTGATAGCAAAACCAATAAAAAAGAATGAAAATAATATCAATGAGACCGGTTCCGAATGCGTGAGCGAATAATTGTGGATGGCACTGAAATCATAACTACCGGTTTGACTCGCCACCCAGATAAATCCGATCATTAGAAAGAGAATTGAAATATGTGACTGTATCAGATAATTGATGCCGGCTCTGAGAGTTGCCACTTTTTCATGCTCAAAAATAACACTCAGAAATGCCGAAAGTGCCATGATTTCCCATGCAACCAGAAAAGCAATACTGTTTTGAATGACACATAAACTTAGCAACGATGCGTGAAGCAGGATGAATAAAATCCCATGTAAATTTAAATTCTTTGGCTGATTAATATATGCTTTCATATAAAATAAACCGTAAAAACCGCCTGTAATAAATCCGAAATTAATAATCAGTATAAACCAGGCTGAAAGGGCATCTATTTCTAAGTTTATAGGACCACTTACTAAACTTCCGGGCAATGTAAGATGAACGTTTTCTCCACTCAATGTCTGAATGGCCAAATAACCGGTAAGGAGAGCAATAAAACTTATAACACTATAAACAGCAATGGCTTTTCCTTTCATTTTTAGAAAAGGAATAAGGCATATTGCTATGAATGGAATAAGTATAAAGCTCCAAACGAGGTTCATAATACGATATTAAAGATAGTCAGAATAAAAACAGCGATAATAAAAATAACACCATAGAGCACGTAAGATTGTATGCGCCCGTTTTGAATAAATTTGAAATAATTGGCTGAATAAATCAGTCGATTGGTTACAACATGAATCAACCGAAACTCAAAGAAGTCATGATAATGGGACGTGTATTTTTTCTCTTTTGGAAAAATTTCACCGACCTGCAACTCTTCATATTGTTTTCGTTCGATAACGATAAAATTGAATGTTTTACTTAATGATTTGGAAAATGATTTGGCTGTATATTGTATTTTGCTGGTTCCGGCTGTATAACCACATCCCCAGGTGGCACCCACTACCTGTGGTTTCCCGCGTAATGCCAACGCTCTTATTCCCCAAAAAAAGGCTATTGTGCCTATTAGTAATACTGAATATAAACTGATACTCTGCATAATAGAAATATATCCGACAAATTCTACCGGTTGAGGAATAACGATACTTTTGGTAAGACCTGAAAGTATATTGCCGATAATCTGGAGATAAAATTGAGGAATAACGGCTACACTAAGCATAACAGCAACGATAACATATTGTGGAATCAACATCAGTGAAGATACTTCGTGGGGTTTATGTGCTAAGGTTTGTCGTTGATTTCCTAAAAAAATGGTTCCGAAAGTCTTGGTAAATGTCAGTATTGAAAGTCCACCAATTACGCTCATCCCCGCTAAAGTTAATATCATTAGAATTATTTGCGTCATATCCTGCAACTGAATTCCTTTTATCAATCCGCTGTAAATCAAAAATTCGGAAATAAATCCGTTGAAAGGAGGCATTCCGCCTATGGCAACGGCACCAATTAAAAACAGGACGGCAGTACGTGGCATACTTTTAATCAATCCGCCCAGTTTTTCCATGTTTCGTGTGTGGGTTTGCTGATAAACCGATCCGGCAGAATAGAACAACAAAGATTTGAATAACGAGTGATTCAGTACATGCAATAATGCTCCACCGAATCCAAGATAATATAATATCGGAACATTATTTCCCAAACCGATTAATCCAATCCCAATCCCAACACCAATTATACCAATATTTTCGATCGTACAATAGGCCAGCATTTTTTTGAAATCGCGATGAACGGCTGCGTTTAAGATGCCATACAAACCTGACAAAATGGAAATTGTAATTATTATTTCGCCCAAAATCAGGTAATCGCTTTTGAGATAGGATGCCACTCTGAAAATTCCGTAAATTCCGAGTTTTACAATTACACCGGACATGACTCCCGAAACATGCGAAGGGGCAGCTGGATGTGCATGAGGCAACCAACTGTGAAGGGGAATAAATCCGGCTTTCAGTCCAAAGCCGATAAAGAATACCAAAAACAACCAGATATTACTGTTCGATCCGAAGTAAGTCGTAAAAGCATCAAGACTAAACGACCCGGTTTGAAAATAAACCCAGATGAAGCCGATGGTCAGAAATACCACACTGATATGCATTTGAACCAGGTAATTTATTCCGGCCTTCAACGTTTTAGGGTTGTGGGCATCGAAAATAACCAGCATCATCGAAGATAAAGACATGATTTCCCAGGCAATAAGAAATACAAAGCCATTTTGAATCATACAAACCCAAACCATGGACAATTGAAAAAGTACATATAAAATCCAATGTAAACTGAGCTTTTTTGAAGAATTTTCATAGGCTTTCAAGTATCCCGAACCATAAAAAACACCTGTAATGCAAGTGAAGTTGATAATAAGTATAAACCAGGCAGATAGTTCATCAACACGAATGATAACATCACCCATTATTCCTCCACCGTTAAAAGTAAAGCTTACAATTTGCCCTGTCAGCGCGAGTATGGCTAGCCAACTTGTAACTAATGAATTGCCAACAACGGCTATTGTAGCCAGGGTTGCTTTTTTGTTGGCCGGGACAAAATAGATTGTTAAGGCTCCCAGAAGTGCTAATATCCAACTCAGATTAATCAACTCTATCATGCAAAATATTTTTTTTTGAACTGCAAAATTACTAAAAAACAGCTAAGATTATTCAATATCAGGCTGTTTTATTATTTACTGTATTTTAATTTACAGATACATAGCTTTATATGAGCTTTATGTTTTATGTGACAAAATTAATAATAAACGACAAGAATTGTATTGAAATGCCAGACTTTAGCTTTTAAAAAATATGAAATGATGTAATTTCTCTTCCTTTTCAAATAACTTTTTCCTATCACAAGCGTTAGAAGTTCAAAAATATGTAATTTTGCGCTTCTTTGATTGACGGTTAAAAACTGTCAGTTTTATTTTGAAACTTAAAAACTTGTAACATCTTATTATGTGGAAACCCGATCAGTTTAATTATAGCCGCCGTCCAACGGATGCCATTCAAATCGGAACGGTATTGTTAGGTGGTGAAAACGCGGTGCGTGTACAATCAATGGCCAATACGGATACCAATGATATTCCCGCTTCTGTTGCACAATGTATTCGCATTGTCGAAGCCGGTGGTGAAATAGTCCGTTTTACCACTCAGGGCATTCGTGAAGCCGAGAGTATTGGTCTGATTCATGCAGCACTGCGTGAACAACATTATACAGTTCCTTTGGTGGCTGATATTCATTTCAATGCCAATGCTGCCGATGTGGCTGCCCAACAGGTTGAGAAAGTCCGTATCAATCCGGGAAATTACGTGGGGAGTATAAAAGTAGGTGATCCTACAGACTATACGGATGAAGAATTTGAAACAGAATACCAGAAAGTCCGTTCGCGTTTTATTCCTTTTCTGAACATATGTAAGGAGCATGGTACGACAATTCGATTAGGTATAAATCATGGTTCTTTGAGCGAACGAATGATGAACCGTTACGGTGATACTTCACTGGGTATGGTGGAATCCTGTATGGAGTTTTTAAATATCTGCCGGGAAGAAAATTTCAACCGGGTAGTTATTTCGATGAAGACTTCCAATACGGTTATGATGGTTCAAACGGTTCGGTTGTTGGTTGACAGGTTAGAAAAAGCCGATTTGCATTTTCCTATACATTTGGGTGTAACAGAGGCCGGTGATGGAGAAGATGGGCGTATAAAATCTTCAGTAGGAATTGGTGCCTTGTTGGCCGATGGCATTGGTGATACCATCCGGGTGTCTCTGTGCGAAGAACCTGAAGCCGAAATTCCGGTAGGTAAATTATTGGTTTCTTATGTTTCCGACCGAAAAAATCAGGAAACAATTGTTGGAACTGAAAGTCCGTTGCTTTCGCGTTTCGAATACAGTCGTCGCAAAACGCATGCTGTTGCCAATATTGGCGGAGACAATGTGCCGGTTGTGATTGCTTCGTCCGATGGCGCTTATGCAGTTATCCCCGATTATATTTTGTCGGACGGCAAAGTGCTGGGCCTGAACGGAGAAACTTATCCGCGTTATAATGCTGGTGATATTAAAGCCTTACAACAAGATACAGCTAAAATTAAATTTTTAAACCTGAAATATCCCGATTTGGATGCAGAAATGCTTAATTTGTTGGCAGAACGGTCCGATATCGTTGTTTTACTACATACGCAACATTCCAATGGAGTAGGGGAGCAACGTACCTTTTTCCATGCCTTGTTAAATGCCGGTTGCATGGTACCCGTAATTTTGTGTCGCGATTATGCCGAGAATGAATTGGAATACCTGCAAATTAAAGCTGCGGCTGATTTGGGTGTTTTATTTATAGATGGATTCGGAGATGGAATTTTTCTCCAAAATCAAGGAACTATTTCTGCTGAAGCCATCAACTCGGTTGCCTTTGGTATTCTGCAGGCTTCGCGTGTTCGTGTCACTAAAACCGAGTTTATTGCCTGTCCGAGCTGTGGGCGGACTATGTTTAATCTACAAACGGTTGTAGCGCGTGTAAAAGCACGTACTTCGCAACTGACAGGATTAAAAATAGCCATTATGGGTTGTGTTGTCAATGGTCCCGGTGAAATGGCCGATTCCGATTACGGTTATGTAGGTGCAGGACGTGGAAAGGTTAGCCTTTATAAGAAAAAAGAATGCCTGGAACGTAACATTCCTGAAGACGAAGCGGTGGATAAACTCATTGACCTGATTAAAATAAATGGTGACTGGCACGAATAAATAAAACCTTCTGAACAAAAGTTTGTGATATTTTGTTTAATTTTGCATACCACAGTGTTATATTGTGTAATTTAACAATAAATAAAAGAATAAAGTATGAAAAAACTGATTTTTACGCTCGCTTTAGTAGTGAGTTTGGTAGGTGCAGTAAGTGCACAGGTTGATGGTAAAGCCATTGGACTTCGTTTTGGAGGTCTCTACGGTTATGGTGCTGAAGTTTCTTATCAACAGCCGTTGGGAAATGCCAACCGTTTGGAATTAGACCTTGGCTTAAATCATTATGGTTTTGGCTTAAGCGGAGTTTATCAATGGGTTTGGGATCTGTCATCTTTGGCGGATGGTTTTAACTGGTATGCAGGTGTAGGTGCAAATGTAGGTTCATACAGTTATTACACAAGCAATACATTAAATGTTGGTATTCTTGGACAAGTTGGACTTGAATATAACTTTAATATTCCAATACAACTTTCATTGGATTATCGTCCCGGAATCTTCTTTTTGGATGGTTTTTATCCTTCTTATGATGGAATTTGCCTATCAGCTCGCTATCGTTTCTAATAACGGTTTTTTTATATGAAAAAGAGGAACTTCCCATAACGAAGGTTCCTCTTTTTTTTATTCCTAACTTTTCCAAAGTTTAAAAGTTTGAAAAAGTTAAATGAGATTATTTTACAGCTTCCAATGCTTTTTCAATTGCTTTTGGAATTCCATCCACGTTTTTTCCTCCCGCTGATGCAAAGAAAGGTTGACCACCTCCGCCACCCTGAATTTCTTTAGCTGCTTCGCGTGCAATATTTACAGCGTTCAATCCGGTTTCAACCAGTGCATCGGATAGCATCACTGTTAGAGAAGGTTTTCCATCGTAAACACTTCCTGCTACAAAAAAGAGTTTGTCTTTTTCGATGTTGCGAATTTGAAAAGCCAGCGTTTTTATCATATCTGCAGGTAAATCGGTTTCCAGATTGATTATTTTTACGCCGTTTATAAGAATTGCCTCTTGTAATAGTTCGTCTCTCAGACTCATGATTTTTTCATGAACAAATCCTTCAACCTGTTTTCTCAGATCGCTGTTTTCCTCTATCGATCTGCGTATGGCCGACATAAGATCGGGTGTGTTATTAAAGAAATCACGGGCATCGGTCAGACTGTCCTGTTGCGCATCAATTAATTTTTCAACACCTTTGGCAGTGATGGCTTCGATGCGTCGAATGCCCGCGGCAATGGACGATTCGGAAACAATGCGCACCATGCCGATTTCGCCGGTAGCTTTCACATGTGTTCCTCCACAAAGCTCGGTAGAAGTTCCGAATTGAATCACACGAACCGATTCGCCGTACTTTTCTCCAAATAGAGCCATGGCACCCAACGCCTGAGCTTCGGCAATCGGTGTATCGCGCATTTCATTCAACGGATAATTCTCACGAATTTTTCGGTTGGCAATTTGTTCTATTTCACGGATTTCTTCTTTGGATAGTTTTTGAAAATGAGAAAAGTCAAACCGAAGTGATTCAGGGCTAACAAACGAACCTTTTTGCTCCACATGTGTCCCCAACACTTCCCGTAACGCTTCGTGCAACAGGTGAGTTGCCGTATGATTGCATTCGGTGGCTTTCCGTTTTTCTATATCAATTGTTGCCGTAAATGTTGCCGTTACATCAGCCGGTAGTTGTTTTGCAATATGAACAGCCAGATTGTTTTCTTTTTTAGTATCCAAAATTTCAATAGTTTCATTATCAGAAACTAATATACCACAATCTCCAATTTGTCCACCCATTTCAGCATAAAACGGCGTATTGGAAAGCACGAGTTGGTAGTATTCCTGATTTTTTTGTTTCACCTTGCGGTATCGCAGAATTTCGGTGTCAAACGAATTGAAATCGTAGCCGACAAACACGCTGTCGCCTTCGCGAACGGTTACCCAATCGCCTGTTTCGATAGCGGCGGCATTGCGGGCACGTTCTTTTTGTTTTAGCATTTCAACATTAAACTCGTTAATATTTACTGTGAAATTATTTTCACGTAAAATAAGTTCGGTCAAATCCAATGGGAAACCAAAGGTATCATAAAGCGTAAATGCCACCTTACCGGTCACTTCTGTTTTTCCCTCCTTTTTGGTTTCTTCCATCACTTTATCCAACAGTTTGATTCCAGTTTCCAGGGTGCGTAAAAATGATTCTTCTTCTTCTTTGATGACTTTCCCGATCAATGATTTCTGTGAAATCAATTCAGGATAAGCCTTACCCATGTTTTCGCAGAGGACATCGATAAGTTTATACATAAAAGCCGAACGTTGGTTCAGAAACGTATAACCGTAGCGGACTGCACGACGCAAGATGCGACGAATCACATAACCGGCTTTGGCATTGGAAGGTAATTGGCCGTCGGTGATGGAAAATGCAATGGTCCGAATGTGGTCGGCAATCACGCGCATGGCGATGTCGGTTTGTTCGTTTTGTCCGTATTTTACTTCGCAGATATTCCCTATTTCCTTGATGATGGGAGTGAAAACGTCGGTATCGTAATTGGATTGTACACCTTGTATGGCCATGCACAGACGTTCGAATCCCATGCCGGTATCAATCACCTTTGCGGGTAGTCCTTCGAGCGAACCATCGGCTTTACGGTTGTATTGCATGAAAACATTATTCCAGATTTCAATTACTTGCGGGTGACTTCCGTTTACAAGTGTCAATCCATCAATTTTGGCACGTTCAGCGTTATCACGTATATCAATATGTATTTCGGAGCAAGGACCACAAGGTCCTGTATCGCCCATTTCCCAAAAATTATCTTTTTTGTTTCCATTAATAATCCGGTCTTTTGGCAGAAATTGTTCCCATATTTGAGCGGCTTCGTCATCACGTTCCAACCCTTCGGGGGCATAACCTTCGAAAACGGTCACGTAAAGTCTGTCGGTATCCAATTTTAAAACATCCACCAGATATTCCCAGGCCCATTCAATGGCTTCTTTTTTGAAATAATCGCCAAAGGACCAGTTGCCAAGCATTTCGAACATGGTATGGTGATAGGTGTCATGTCCGACTTCTTCCAAATCGTTGTGTTTCCCGCTTACACGTAAACATTTTTGCGAATCGGCAATACGTGAATACCTGATAGGATCATTTCCCAGAATGATATTTTTGAACTGGTTCATTCCGGCATTGGTGAACATCAGCGTCGGATCGTCTTTAATAACCATGGGTGCTGATGGCACAATTTTGTGTTGTTTGCCTGCAAAAAAATCAAGGAATGATTGACGAATTTCTTGTGAAGTCATATTTTACAAATGTTATTAGCTACGCGATATTTATAGATATTTGCTCCCTTCGATCGCGATATTATAGTTATAGATATTAACTACGTTGATATTATTGTATCGCCGAAGGTAAATGTCATGAAATAATATCATCGAAGACGAATTTCTTGAAGGTATTATTCTTTATAGGGTTAATAATATCAAATAAAGACTGCAAAAGTAGCTCAAATTTATTATTTTTGCAGTCAATGTGGATATAAAAAATGTGATGACTTGTTGATTTTCTTGACAAAATAATGAATTGACTTCATTTTCCACTTTATTTTCGGCTTGCGTGTGTTTTACACCCAGGTAAAAACCGATACTCTTTTATGGCTAAGAAGAAATTTCATTTTAATCCCGAATCATTAAGCTATGAGCAAATAGAACACACATTTGCACATAAACTTAAAAATTTTTTACTGCATGTTGTTTCCGGATTATTTTCTGGTGCCATTTTCTTCTTAATTTTTGTTTCTATCATACAATCTCCTCAGGAAAAGGAACTTGTTCAGGAAAAGAGTCATATGGAAGCCCAGTATAATGTTTTGGAACGTCAGTTTAATGAAATGCAATTAGTACTCACAGATTTACAAGATCGTGATGATAACTTATACCGTGTTGTTTTTCAGGCGGAACCCATTCCTTTTTCGGTTCGAAGAGCAACAGCTACGAATAACGAATACTACGAACAATTGCTGGATATGACCAATTCTGAAATAGTAGTAACAACTTCTAAAAAACTAAGTGAATTAAGAAAAGAGCTTTACACTCAGTCAAAATCCTATGATGCGCTGGTTCTTTTGGCTAAGAATAAAGAAAACATGCTGCAAAATCTTCCGGCAATTCAACCCGTGCTTAACAAAGATTTAAAACGTATGGCTTCCGGTTACGGCTGGCGAATTGATCCGGTTTATCATACACGTCGTTTCCATGAAGGTATGGACTTTACGGCACCTATAGGTACAGATATTTTTGCAACCGGAAATGGTACTGTAGTAAGTGCAGGTTGGCAACAAGGTTATGGGAATTGTGTTCAAATCAATCATGGTTACGGTTATTTGACTTTGTACGGTCACATGAGTGCTATAAAAGTACACGCCGGACAGTCGATAAAAAGAGGTCAAGTGATAGGATTAGTGGGAAGTACTGGTAAGTCGACAGGCCCTCACCTGCATTACGAAGTTCATTATAAAGGACAGATCATGAATCCGCAAAATTATTACTTCCTCGATTTGTCCCCTGCTGATTATGATCGTATGGTACAAATGAGTAATAATTCAGGTGAAATGCTTGATTAACAAAACAAAGATTTTTAGAACCAAGAATCAAGATTATGAAAATGAAGAATGTAGAATCTTCGAAAAATTATGGTCCTATCGGAATTTTCGATTCGGGTTATGGCGGTTTGACAATTTTGGAGAAAATCCGTACCGAATTACCGGAATATGATTATATTTATTTGGGCGATAATGCAAGGACACCTTACGGAACCCGTTCGTTTGAAGTAGTTTATAAATACACCCTGGAATGTGTAACCAAGTTATTTGAAATGGATTGTCACTTGGTTGTATTAGCTTGCAACACAGCTTCAGCCAAAGCATTGCGCACCATTCAGCAAAATGATTTAGTGAAAATTGATCCAAATCGGCGGGTGTTAGGGGTTATTCGTCCGACTGTTGAAGCGGTTGGAACAATGACAAAAAGCAAACATATCGGTTTGCTGGCAACTACAGGAACAGTTCAATCCGATTCATATCCACTCGAAATTGATAAACTCCACGAAGGTATTATTGTAACATCCGAAGCTTGCCCCATGTGGGTACCGCTTATCGAGAACAATGAACATCGATCGGAAGGAGCTGATTTTTTTATACGAAAAAATATTGAAAATCTTCTGCAGAATGACCCGGAAATTGATACCATTATGCTGGGTTGTACGCATTATCCTTTGTTACTGGATAAAATAAAATCTTTTTTACCCGATGATATTCATGTGATTTCACAGGGCGATATTGTAGCAAAGAGTCTTCAGGATTACCTTCAACGACATCCGGAAATGGATGAGCGTTGCACAAAAGGAAGTTCGATACGATACTTAACCACCGAATCGGTAGAAAAATTTGCTTCGTCGGCTTCCATTTTCCTGAATGAAGAAATTAAGGCCGAACATATTGACTTGGGATAAAGATTTTAGAACCAAGAACCAAGAACCAAG
>DIZI01000041.1:0-147133 GCA_002427885.1 Paludibacter sp. UBA6032 | reverse complement strand
CCAAGAACCAAGAACCAAGAACCCAGATTATTTAATTAGATTTATGAAAAAGCTATTCATTATTCTAATTTTCATTAGCCTGATGCTCGGTGTCAATGCCCAATATAACAAAGGGGTTTTGTTAGAACCGGTTTTGAAAACCGAAACCACCTCCATTGGTCAGAAAATTGTTTACCCAGATTTTGCCAACAACGAAGTGTCTATTCTTAAAGTGACCATTCCTCCCGGAAAATCCACGGGCTGGCATAAACATTTTTTCCCCGTTTTCGGGTACGTGATGCAGGGAACGCTGACTGTGAAAACCAAAAACGGCAAATCAAATACTTTTCTGCCGGGTTCGGCATTTTCGGAAGTCATACATACGCTTCACAACGGAACAAACAAGGGTACAGATGATGTGGTGTTGATCGCTTTTTTCATGGGAGAAAAAGGGAAACCGCTGTCGGAACATTAAATCAGAGTCCTTTTGGTTAAGAAATCCTGAAATGTTTCTTTGTAGGAATCCGAAACCGGGATGTGGGTTTTACCAAAAACGATGCGGTTTCGTTCAACAATTTTAATCTTGTCGGTTTGAACAATGAATGAGCGGTGTACACGTAGAAACAGTTGCCCGGGAAGCATATCTTCCATTGCTTTCATGGTTATGTGTGAAATAACAGGTTGCACTTCACCCTCCAGGTATATTTTCAGATAATCTTTCAATCCCTCTATATACAAAATTTTATTCAGCTGAATTTGAACAAGCCGGTAATCGGATTTCACGTATATACAGTCAGAAGTATTCTCTTTTTTCCCTGCCATGGTTTTTTCATTTAGTTGATGCCATTGAAGTGCCTTGTTTGCAGGCTGAAGAAAGTCTGCGTAACTGAAGGGTTTCAACAAATATCCAAGCGCATTGACTTTATAACTTTCGAGTGCATATTGCTCGAAAGCAGTTGTGAATATAATCCTTGACTTCTCAGGTACAATTTTTGCAAATTCCATACCACTAAGATCGGCCATTTGTATATCAAGAAACAGAACGTCAGGAGCTTTTCCCCGTACCGATTCAACAGCAGCAACCGCCGATGAAAATTTGCCTGTAAGTTTTAAAAAGGGTGTTTTGGCAACATAACTTTCAAGCAATCCGAGCGCTAAGGGTTCGTCGTCGATAATAAAACAACTGAGTATCATAGTTCATTGAGATTATTGAGTGGTATGATTAGTTCTGATGTAAATGTATCACCTTCTTTTTCCGTACGCAATATATGTTTGTGTGGATAAAGAATTTCCAGTCTTCGACGTAAATTTTCCAACCCGATACCGGAACCGCTTTGATCGGATTCGTTTTTTGGAAAGAAACTGTTTTTAATTGTACAATTAAGCTGTTCGTCTTTGTTTTGATGAATATCTATATGAATAAACGAAGGCAACGAGGGACTTATTCCATGTTTAAATGCATTTTCGATAAGTGTTATAAACAGAAGTGGTGCAACCGTTTTACTTGTATCAGTTATATCTATATCTATCTTCATATCCACATCCGGGTTGAGCCGGATTCGCATCAATTCTACATAATTTTGAATGAAGTTCAGTTCACGTTCCAGCGGTACCATATTTTCGCTGTTATCATACAAAACGTAGCGCAGGAGCTTGCTGAGTTCCAGCATAGATTTCTGGGCTTTTTCCGGACTCAGTTCGATTAACGCATAAATATTATTCATGGTATTAAACAGAAAATGCGGATTGAGTTGTTGCCTCAGGTTGGTGAGTTCGGCTTCTGTCCGTTTTTTTTCTCCTTCCTGTCTTTCTGCTTCTGTTTTATACCATTTCCCGGTCATTTTGACGGCTATACTCAATCCTGTTGTCAATATCAGTGAAAAAATATCCCGAAGCAGAAAGGAAATAGTCCTTGGAATCAGATCGGTTTGAAATTTTGGACCATGTTGAATGACGGGTATATGAGTTTCCTGCCAGTAGTGCACACAGATGCCGACGACTAAAATGAGTAATGTATTATATACTAAAAATTTCCATGTTTTCCGACGAAACAGAAAACGTTCTATCAGTACAAAATAGTTGAAATAAAAAACCGTAAGAAGGGATAGTACAATCACCGCACTGTGAATGATTTTATCCACAATGTCGGTATCATTGTATTTAAGAAAAATAAGAAATGGTAAACCAAAGACCAATCCCCATGCTGTAAAATGAATAAGGAATTGAAGTAAATTTCTATTTTGAGTTCGGTTCATTTTGTTTTATGTATTTGACAAAGATAGAAAATTATTTAGATTTAAGTGTCAACGTTATGAATTCATTCTTTTGACATTATTCATATCTCAATGCATCAATCGGATCTAACTGAGATGCCTTTTTAGCAGGATACCAACCAAAAAACACACCGGTAATGGTACAGACCACAAAAGATAACAGGACCGCATAAAGCTGGATGGAAACAGGCCAGGAGAAGGCAAACTGGATTAACAATGATGCACCTAATCCAAATAAAACGCCAATAATTCCACCCGTGAAACTGATCAAAATAGCTTCGATAAGAAATTGTGACAGAATATCTCTTCCTTTAGCCCCAATGGACATGCGCAACCCGATTTCCCGTGTACGCTCTGTTACCGATACGTACATTATATTCATAATGCCAATTCCGCCGACCAGTAATGAAATACTTGCAATACATGCCAGTAAAATGGTCAGTATGTCTGTGGTTGAAGTGAGCATTTTACTTATTTCTTCCTGCGACCGGATATTAAAATCATCTGCATCGCTTGCTTTAAGTTTATGGTTTGCCCGTAATAAAGTTTCTGCTTCATCAATTGCCTTGTTGGTATCGGCTTCCGTAGTGGCTGATGCATAAATCCCCTGAATATAGGTGATTGCCAGGATCCGTTTTTGAATGGTGGTATAAGGTGCCAGTACAATATTGTCCTGGTCCATCCCCATACTGTTAAAACCTTTTTCGTTTAATGTTCCGATAATGGTAAAAGGGATTTTATTAAACCGTATGACTTTTCCCAAGGGGTCTTCTCCATTTGTGAAGAGGTTTTTAATAACCGTTTGACCGACAATACAAACTTTTGCTGCCACTTCAATTTGTTGTTTGCTAAATACTGTTCCTTCATCGATACTGAGTTTCCGAATGTCCAGATAGTCAGAATTTACACCACTTATAGAACAGGGATAATTGTTGGAACCAAAAATATACTGACCGCTGCTATTCACAGTGGGAGAGCATGCCGAAATGTAATTTGTTTTATCTCTAAGCGCGTAATAATCTTCCAGTTTCAAAGTTTGCTGACTTTCTCCGCTTAACCGTACACCGCCCATATTACCGGTTCCGGGTTGGATCATAATCATGTTTGAACCCATTTCCGAAATTTGGGATTGAATACTTTTTTTCGATCCTTGTCCTATGGCCAGCATAGTGATGACTGAAGCCACTCCGATTATAATTCCCAACATGGTCAGGAAAGCTCTCATTTTGTTGTTGTTGAGTGCACGGAGTGATACTTTTATTAAATTCCCTATATTCATTGTTTTCGATTTTTAGTTTAACCCTTCCAAAGTTTGAATTTTGGGAAAGTTTGTTTAGAAAAATTTAATCTTCCTGTTTAGGCAGAGCATCCAGCATTTTTTTTGCAGATTCGATTCGTTCATTTGGCGCATCTTTAATCACTTTCCCATCGCGAAGTACTATGTTCCTGCTAGTGAAGGCTGCCAATTCAGGATTATGAGTTACAAATACGATTGTTCGCCCTTTTTTATGTAATTCCTGAAATAAAACCATTATTTCGTAAGCTGTTCGTGTGTCCAGATTACCGGTAGCTTCGTCGGCTAAAATCAAAACCGGATCGTTTACCAATGCGCGGGCGATGGCTACACGTTGCATTTGACCGCCGGACATCTGATTTGATTTGTGATTCAACCGATCACTGAGTCCAACATCATTGAGCGCTTTGATTGCTTTTTCACGCCGTTCTTTGCCCGTATACGAAGGATTATACATTAACGGTAACTCCACGTTTTCTTCGGCGGTAGTTTTTGGCAACAGATTGTATGATTGAAATACAAACCCTATTTTCTTATTCCGTATGGTCGATCGTTGATTTTTATTCATGGTACTTACTGCTACATTATCCAGGAAGTAATCTCCTTCAGTTGGAGTATCTAAACAACCCAAAAGATTTAGCATGGTGGTTTTCCCGGAACCGCTCGAACCCATGATGCTTACAAATTCTCCTTCGTCAATTGAGAATGAAACACCACGCAAGGCATGTACAGTTTCCTCTCCAACAATAAAATCCCGTTTAATATTTTCTAATCGTATTATGGACTTGTTCATGATGTTTTTATTTTTTCGTTTCGCCTTGTCGGCTTCCTCGCTTGAAATTTGGCATGAAAGGGCTTTTTTCAGTGGTATTACTGGCGACAGCTGTTTTATCAGCCAGTGATTTCTGGTCAAGA
This sequence comes from Paludibacter sp. UBA6032, assembly GCA_002427885.1. Taxonomy (GTDB): domain Bacteria; phylum Bacteroidota; class Bacteroidia; order Bacteroidales; family Paludibacteraceae; genus Paludibacter. The sequence goes on along the minus strand of DIZI01000041.1, from coordinate 142,672 downwards.
ATAATCGAATCATTCGTTGTTAATCCTGAAACTATTTCAGTATTTGAATTATCGGCATCACCAACTTCAACATTTATATTTCGAAGGGTTTTGCCGGAAAGTACCCAAAGCATCCGTTCATTTTCTTTCAAATTCTTTTCGATTTTCAGATTCTTATCAATGACATATCCGCTCTTTTCCAATGTCTCCATATCCGGTTTAAAGTTAAATGCTTTGTTTGGCAATGCCTTAACATCATTTTTTTCAACCGTATAAATCGTAATAGTTGCAGTCAGGCCGGGTTTGAGTTTCAGATCTTTATTAGGAGTATTTACAACAACCTGATAAGTAACCACATTCGACGTAACCGTTGATTTTAATCGTACCTGAGTTACAGTTCCGGTGAACGAGTCGTTAGGAAAAGCATCCACTGAAAATGAAACACGTTGACCATTTTTAATGCCGCCTATATCCGCTTCATCTACATTAGCTATTACCTGCATTTTTGTTAAATCCTGAGCAATGTCGAATAAAGTCGGTGTACTAAACGATGCGGCCACCGTTTGACCTTCTTCAACCGCACGCGACAGAACCACACCATCGATAGGTGAATGAATGGTTGCATAATTCAGATTGGTTTGAGCTTTTCTTAAATTGGATTGATTCAGTTTGTAGGTCGATTCGGCTAAATCGTAATTGTATTTTGCCGTTTCAAAATCAATGTCGCTAATCAGTTTCTTGTCGTGAAGGTCTTTTGAACGATCAAAATTCTTTTTCTGAAACTCATATTGAGTTTTGCTGGAATTTAAATTTAAAAGTTGCGAATTGTAATCCGACTGCAGATTGGTTTTATCCAGTTCGGCTAAAATCTGTCCTTTCTTTACAACCGAATTGTAGTCTACATAAATTTTCGATATAATCCCTGAAACCTGAGTACCCACTGCAATTTCAATGATCGGATCGATAGTACCTGTCGCTGTAACCGTTGTAGTGATTTTATTTAATGACATATTCGTTGTTTCCAACCGGATTGCATCCTTGGGAGTCTTTTTGAGAATAAGGTGAATCGCTGTGGCCACTACAACCAGGCTCACTACTGAGATGATAATGATATTTTTCTTTTTCATATGCTTTGTTTTATTTTATTTCCAAAGGTAAATCCTGATATAAATTCAACATTTGTATGCTCATTATACTTAAGTACTTGGCTTGAATCATGCTTTGTTTGGCAGCCATCAGATTGTTTTTTTCTGTCAATAAATCCAATGTGTTTTTCAAGCCGAGATTGAATTGTTGATTGATTAAGTCGTAGCTGATTTGCAGGGCTTTTACTTTTTCGGTAGCAGCCACGTATTGACTTTGTGCCGATAAGGCATCCTGATATGATGATTCAATTTCTGTCAGCAAACTCTTTTCGGCATCCAGTAAGTTTAATTGAGATGTTTTCTCCGACAGTTTATCGATCTCTATACTTGATTTAGTGCTTCGGTTTGTGAAAATGGGGATACTGACCGAGAGGCCGATTCCGTCGCTAAAACCATCCTGCAATTGTTGACTGAAACCGAGATTTGAAATGGTCGAGTGATTGGTGCCTACGCTGGCATTCAGGTTGACTTTTGGTAAATATCCTGCCTTCGCTTTTTCGGTTTCCAGTCCGGCAACCTGAACATTTAATTTGCTGCTTTTCATCTGAGGCATCACACTTAAAGATGTCTCGTAAATATGTTGTAAAAGGGGCAATGGTTTCAAAATGTCATCTTCGTTCAAACGGGGGACTGTAATGTTTAATTCATCATTTACGGTCAGTTCGAGCAATTGTTTTAAATTCAATTTTTGAGTTTCAAGATTATTTTTAGCTACAACTAAAAGATATTTATCAGAACTGAATTGGGATTCAAGTTGAGCTAAATCCACTCTTGAAATGCTTCCGGCTTTCAATAAATCGTTGCCACGTTCCAATTGAAATTTTGAAACTTCAAGGGTGGTACTATCTATATTGACTGATTCTACAGCATACAAGATTTGCAGATAAGACTGCAAAATTGAAAATTGAATATTTTTCTGAGCATAGTGAACATTGTATTTCCCGATTTCTTCCAGCAGTTTTTGTTGCTGAATGTTTTTAATTGTTTTTCCTCCGTCAAACAACATAAGGGAGCTGCTGATTCCATAATTTCCGGAGTAGGCATTATCTGCTTTTCCGCTTACCGGGAAAGGAGAGTTCGAGAAATTTTGATTAATGGATGCTGAAAGACTTGGAAAAAGTTGCGATTTGGCTTGTTTGGTTGTAACTGAACTTTGATCCAGTGTAATCTTCGTTTTCTGAATCTGGATATTGTTCTTCAATGCATAATTAATGCACGCTGTCAAATCCCATTGTTTGGGTTTTTCCTGAGCCGAAATACCTATTGCAAGTATCAGCAATAAGCTTGTTAGAATAGTTAGTCGTTTCATTTGGATGTACTGGTTTGATTCGGTGTCAAAAGTAATTCAGATGAAATCGGGTTACAAATAGTTTCGACAGAAGGTCTTTTTCCATCGACAAAAAGGGCAATTTAAAACGACAGTCGGCCTGCAATTTGCAGACCGACTGTCGTTTTTTTCTTGAAAATGGTTTCTTTATTTTGGTTGCCAGAAGCAAACCTTAGGCGATACAATAGCTTCCTCGGCTTTTAATTGTTTCATGGCTTTGTCCACTTCTTTGCGGTCGAGGCCTGTCAGTTCTACCAGTTTTCCTGCATTTACCGGAACACCGGCTTTTTTCATGGCTTCCAATACTTGTTCTTTTGTTTCCATAAATACGAATTTTACGAATTAATACGAATTACACTAATTTTTCTGAATAGTCTTTACAAATTATACATTATGAATTATGCATTATGAATTATTCTATGTTTTTCCTCACTTTTTTCAAAAATGCTTCCATACGATCCGAATCTCTTTCATCAATAATTTCCATCAATGTTTTCAGTTCGGCACGTATTTTTTCCACCTGATTGTGGGTGTGAGGGTTGAAAAGAATCTCAGTCAGTAAATAATCGTCCTCACTCAAAAGGCCCTTAGCAATATCCATATGACGTTTAAAAGTCGTTCCGGGTGCTTCCTGCGGTATCATGACCGAAGCAAAAACAAGGGTTGAAGCAAACGGAATGGACAACGAATAAGCTATCGTTTCATCATGTTCATCAAAGCTATATTCAAATATTTTGAGTTTCAACGAACCGTACAAATCCTTGAAAAATGCCTTGCCCATATGATCCGATTCGGATATAATAATGGCGCTTTGTGTACTCAGGTTATCGAGCGTGGCAAAAGTTGGTCCGAACATAGGGTGAGTGGAAACAAAGCGCATACCGCTTTTTTTATAATATTCCTGTAAACCTGTTTTTACCGAAGCAATATCCGAAATAATACAATTTTTGGGCAAATATGGCAATACTTTTTCGAAAGCATCAATCGTAAATTTCAAGGTAACGCAGTTGATAACCAATTCAGGTTCAAATTCACGAACCTCTTCATAATCGGTCATGCGCAAGGTGTTGAAAACAAAGCGCAGACGTTTAGGATCGGTATCGAACAATGCTACTTCGTGCTGAATGCACATGACATCGGTCAGGAATGTGCCCATTTTTCCGGCACCAAGAACAAGGATTTTCATTGTTTTAATTGAATTTGATTGCAAAAGTAAGCAAAATTGCTAATTAATCAAATTGCTATTTATAATTATCAGTTAAATCCGGGTATATCCCTTACTTCTTGCCTCTTACTCCTTACTTCTTTTAATACCAAATTCCCGGTCAATCTTCAAAAACGGAATAATGGCCAATGTGGGGATGGCACAAATCATTACCCAGATAAAGAAATGATTGTAGCCCAGTAATTCCTGCAACCAACCGGCAATCATGCCCGGAAGCATCATGCCCAGCGCCATGAATCCTGTACAGATGGCGTAATGGGCCGTTTTGTGTTCGCCATCGGAGAAATAAATCATGTAAAGCATATAAGCCGTGAATCCGAATCCATACCCGAATTGTTCAACGGCCACGGCAATATTTATGAGTATCAAACTCTCGGGAGTGAACCATGAGAGATATAAATAAGCCAAATGTGGAAAGGTGATGCAAAGTGCCATGGGCCAGATCCAGTATTTTAATCCATTACGTGAAGCTGCAAATCCTCCGACAATCCCACCCAGGGTAAGTGAAATTACGCCAACGGTTCCATAAACCAAACCTACTTGCCCGGTCGTGAGCCCAAGTCCGCCTATTTCGCGTGGATCGAGCAGGAAGGGCGATGACATTTTCACCAGCATGGCTTCACCAAGCCGGTACAGCAACATAAAGGTAATGGCCAGTCCAACGCCCGGTTTTTGAAAAAAGGAAGCAAAAGTATGGCCAAATTCACGAAATATATCCACGGCCGAATTCGTCACCGTGGGATGATCGGAAACCGGACGGGGTAAAACAAATCGGTGATAAATAAAGATTAATGTAAAGAATCCGGCAAGAATAAAGAACGTAATACTCCATGCCAACCGGATATTTCCCGAGATACCTTTAAATTCACTCTTTACCTGATCTTTTAATTTATAATCCAGTTGTACAACCAGATAAGCCGGCTTGTTCCAGTTTTTGGACGTAAATACGATCCGCTCTCCGGCCAACAGCGAAATACTTTTATCACCTTTGGCAAAACTTGAGTTCAGTACCACATTTTTTCCCGGTTCGGGCTGTTTCGTTAATTGAACAGCTACCAATCCTGCATTTCCCACTTTTCCATCGCTACCGGCGATGGCATCCTTTTTCTCCCCAAAATTTGTTTTGATAAAATTTCCCAACGGTTCTGATACTCTACGTGTCCACCACGAGTCATGGTCTTTCTTTTTTTCTTCTGCTGTTTTTTCAATGGCAATAAAATTGTGAAGTTGGTTTTGTTTTGAAGCGAAAGTTTTGATTTTATTCAGCGAATCGGTAGTAATATTGTTGGTATTCAACACCAGATTGGACGGGAAAGCAACAAAAGTCATATTTTTAGTCGCGGGGACATTGTCATTTTGAGGTTGGAACATCACTTCCGTTTGTTTTATGTTTGACGATTCTGCCGTGAATTGCAAAGGCTCAAGACCGGTGTAAGTTTCAAGACTTCCTGCAATAATAACTAATAATCCCTGACCGGTGATTGAGGCAATACGATAAAATGTACTTCTTATACCAACAAAAAAAGACTGTTGCGAACTGTCCAGTGCCAGCATATAGAAGCCATCCGCGGCAATATCATGTGTGGCCGAACTGAACGCGATTAGCCAAAGTACAGCCAAAGTTGACTGAAGGAAAAATGTTGTTGGTATAAAAAAAGCTACAGTGGCAAACCCCATTCCAATAAGGAACTGAGTGGTTACAATCCACCAGCGTTTGGTCTTTAATAAATCGACAAATGGACTCCATAATGGTTTTATTACCCAGGGTAAATAAAGCCAACTTGTATATAAAGCAGCATCAGTATTTGATAATCCCAACCGTTTGTACATTATTAATGCAAATGTTGTTGCAATTACAACATATGGAATTCCCTGTGCAAAATATAAAGTTGGTATCCATGACCAGGGGGAAGTTTTTTTTGCAGAGTTATTTTTCATCGTTTATTATTGTTGGGACAATTTCGTAGGGACAGGTCGTGACCTGTCCTATTTCATTCAATATTAATTATTAATTTCAATGATATTATGTACATCCATTTTCCAACGTACCGGATTTTCAGAAATGTAACGGTAGATATTTTCGTATCCGTAAGCATCTCGGACGATATGATCGTGAAAAGAACGTTGCCATTTAAATTCTGTGTTTCCCGATAAATGAATCAATTTTGAAGTTGTTGTTTTATACGCTCCTATTAATTCCGAAACTGATTTGATTTTTGTTTCTGCAAATATATATTTTACATCAATTCCGAACAAAATATGCACATGATTTGGCATGACAACCGCATTATGTAAACTAACGTATGAATGTTGTTCTTCTAACCAACGAATTTGATCCTCTGCTATTTTACCATTTTTGTTCAAAATAATGCACCCATTTTTAACGTAACCAAAGTCATGTGTTTTTTCATGAGTACAAATGGTTACAAAATAGATTTGCTCTGAACTATAATCAAATCCTTCCTTCCTGTTACGTTTTCTGGATTTTAATTCCATTATTTTGTGATATTAAAATTAGGACAGGTCACGACCTGTCCCTACGTGAATGAATGTATCAATATATCCTCTTCAATTCCGCCCCGGTGAAATAATGCAACAAAATCTGATTGTAAAGGTATCCGATTTCTCCCATTACCGCCGCACCAATCTGGCACAAACCTACGCCATGTCCCCAACCGGCTCCGGTTAAGGTGAAATGTTGCGGAATATCGTCTATAATTTCTGATTTATCAATTACAAAAGCAGAACTGTAGAGGTGCGAGTCGGATAACCATTTTCTGATTTCCAATTCTTTGCCCACTATTAAGGTTTGCTTTGTTCCGATAATTTTCAGTTCAATCAGTCGTCCCGATTCCCCTCGTTTCACAGGGATTAAATCCACTATTTCGCCAAAATCAATTCCCGAACGACGATGGATAATTTCAGCCAGTTCGGCTTGCCGGTACTCAACTTTCCAACGATAAAAATCCGTAGTTTCCTGATCGTAGTTATTCAAAACCTGTGACAACACACGCTTGTCAGTTGTATTACAAAAAGCTTCGGGTGATTGGCGGATCCATTTCACGGCATTTTCCTCCAACGTTAAATCCAATTCAAAACCTTTGGGTTTGGTTGAGTTGTCAATTACTTTCGTGAGATACGGATAATGTTCCGGTGCCCAGCAATTCTCAAAAGTTTCGGAAATTCCACCGCAAGACTTGGAATAACGGGCATCGCAAATTTTATCTTCAAACATCAATACTTCTCCGCGTGTAGCCTCAATTGCCTTTTCGACTGATCGTGTACTTGCCCGTGTGATTCCCTGATAACGTTGGCAATGATCGTCGGCACATACATCGAAATGGGTATGAGCATCGCGTTCGTACCACTTGATCAAATAGTTTATAGTTGGTAGTTTATAGTTTATAGTTTTTTGCTTTTTTCCATTTTTTTCGTCTCGGTTCTTGGTTCTTGGTTCTTGGCTCTGTAACGGACAAAGTAACCAGCTCCGCGAAATAACGGCATGCGCTTTTAATAATTCGTCGGAGGCATTGGCACTCATTTCGCTGGAGATAACGCTGGTGAGGTAATCTTCTACCTTAATTTCATTAATAACCGTAAGCTTGTCCCCATCAACAATAAACTTCAACGAACCTTTGAATCGTTGGTTCTCTTTCCGTTGCCAGTGAAAATCAATGCCGATGACTACATCGTTCAAGTCAAACGAACAATTATCTGAAGTGGGTTCAAATGAAAGTTCATCCAGTAAATCGCCATTGAATAATATCTTTCCTTTCCGGTGAACAGCTAATCTTTTACCGGTATAGAGGTAATTGTTTGTGCTAATAAAATTTCCATTCAATACGAATGTAATTTGCGATGCAGTTAAGATACCGACCTGTATGATGGGTTCTGTATTATCCTGTTTCATTTTCCCATAATGTTTTTATAAATCGATAATTCAAATTTTAGTTTTTCCAACTCTGTTTCCAGTGTGTTAATTTTGTTCTCGAGCTCAGCTTCACGTTTAGAGATATGCTCTACAGGAAGTAATTCACCGAGGTCAGCTACAAAGTTATGATTCAGAGCCAGACTAGCATTCCATAAAATGTTCATTTGTAGTGATGGACTCACTGCGTACTGATAAATACTGGTATTCGACCGGTTCATTTTACGAGCCAGTTCGGCACGGTTAATTTTGTTTTTCTGTATGTAATTGCTTAGTAAATTACCATTGTGAGGCATGTTTTTACCGTTCGTGTCGGATTGAATGGTGTCGTTGCTCATATTCTTTTATTTTTGTTGTAAAGATAAATACAAAGAAATAATAAAACAATACTTTATAGTTGTTTTTCTATCTGATTGAATGCTTTAATATTCATTATTGAAGTATAATACTTTAAATATGAAATAAAATATATCTGTAAAGTATTAAAAAACACATATTTTATTGCTAAAAACTTCTTCAATGAAGTATATAACATTTATATTATAGTATTATAAGTTTAATTAGATACTTTATACTTCAATAAAGAAGCTTTATCTATCTTTATTGAAGTATAAAACTTCACTTCTGACTCTTTTTGCTTAAAAGCTGACTTGTTTTAGTATGTCTTCGATGTCTTTTTTGGTTATTCGCTCAAAATGACTCTCGATTGGTGTAATAAATATACCGCTCATTTCCACGGTTGCCGGACTGATCAACAATTGCTTGTCATCTTTGGCGGTATATTGCCAGGGACGGAAAGTCGCACGCGGGAGAATAAAAGTATACCATTTTCCATTTTCAAAATTACAAATAATATTCATCATGGGTTCGTTGTTCTTTTCTTTTTGAAACCTTGAATATAAGAGATTGAACATATCTTGAGTCGCAGCAATATTGGTTGATTCGATGCAATACACTAAACGCAGGTAATTTTTCATTTGGTACAATTCATAATCCGCCTCTTTGATGATTAATTGTACATGGGTTTCTTTTAATCGCTTATAATCGTTCACCAATGGCAAAAAATCTTTTGTTCCGGCCTGAAAATGCATGTGATCGGGAGCGGATGCCCCGCATTCAGGACCGTTGTAGAACAGAAGGTATTTGTCCAGCGTACGGGATAACTCCAGCATATCTTGGAAATAGGGTTTTATTTGCTGGTCTTCATGCTTTTTGCGTGGAATGGTGAAATGCTGTGGGAAAATGGGAAAGGGATTGACTAAAATGATATAATCACCCGCATCAACTGCTTTTTGTTCGATTGGTAAATTTTCCAGACACAAAAAACATGGACGTTCAGCTATGGTTTTAGTATCCATTTTGGCTCCCGACGATATTATCCGGGCCGGATTATACTGAACGTTTACGTCAAAATCATCGAAAGAAAATGATTTGGTACGGATAGATTTCAAACCGGCATAATGAATACGGGCAAGTTCCCAGTTGGAAACCTGCTCGCGGAATAATTCTGCAGTCTTAGAATTGAGTTTGTTCATATAAAAAAAATGGTATCACTCACTTTAATCTGTAATTTTTTTCAATTCAATTCCTTTGAAATTTTAAAGAATCAGAAGAAAGAATAAATTAAAGATGCATTAAAATTAGTATATAAATTATTATTATTATTCGAAAGAAATTCTGAATACAATTTACGAACAGATGCTGTTCCTGATAAACGAAGCTGAGGTGAAAAATAATAGTTTGCCGAGCAACTTAATTCAGTAATTGAATAAAAAGATCTGTTCCAATCAGTTGATTCAAAGATATCACTAACATAATCTTTCGAAAAAGCTTTTTGAAAACTCTGAGAGATACCGGCAACAACATTCGTACGGGTATTGGGATAATATCCTATTGAATATCTTCCATTAAGATTTAAGGTGCTGCCAAAACTTTTTGAAGGAGTAAACAGATCATTATTTGAGTTAGAATATAAAGTGTTGCCAAAACCGGAAATTGCCCAAAAATCGGCTTGTATTGAATGTTGCCAATTTAGATTCGATATTTTTTCATATCTATACATAAAAGCAAAATTACCTCCTATGGAGTTATTTATACTTCTATTCCATGATGTACTATCAGGATTAAAATAATTATATTGATTTTTATTATTATTAGAGTCAAACGTTGGCCTAAAAAGGACTGTAAATTCCTGACCCGAATTACGTGCGAAATTTGCTCCGTTTTGCCATATGTCATACAAATTCGTAAAATAAACGGCATCCGATTTGTTTAATAAATTATTATTGACAAAGAAGGAATCTACTGTTGCAATTTCATCCATTAAATGTAATCTGGAATCAAGAAAGCGTTTGTTTTTTACACTTGAAATTTGTTGTGCTAGTCTGAAAATTTCATCGTCGGTCAGATGACGGGTTAATACACCCTTCTTAGATAACACATCAAGTAAATAAATGGCCTGACGCGCATCTTCAACCGATTCAATTCTTCCAATACCAACAGCGATTGTGAGCGAAGTGCTAATCAAAAGTGGACTGCTAGACGTTTTAATTTGAATTGAATTATATTCTCTGTTATTGTTACTTGCACCATTGTATAAATTAACAGAGCCTCCAAATTGGAGAAATTGATTGTGAGAATTATATAAACGATTAGAGTAATTGGTATATATTTCTACTCTTTCGGAAGCACTATTATTGTTAATATGTATTGAATCCCGATTGTCGGTATTTGAAGATAAACTTCCGTATAATCTACCACTTAATCTAAGATCAGTCAACCGTTTTCGGGTATTGGTGATAGTCTGAAAACTTGAATAAATGTTCCCGTATAATTGTGAATTACTTGTTGAATCAATTTTCGAAGCAGGTAAATTGTAGTTGCTGATGCTATTCTCGAAATTTCCATTTGTGTTGAAGTTTAAATCCAACTTATTACGCACAATATCAGGCGTATAGTACTTGTTTAAATCGTATTTGTACTCTTGGGCCGAAGTATTAAAAGATAATACTGCTAAGAAAAAACATAAAATAAAACCGCTAATGAATGTTTGTTTCATAATACTATAATTTTAAGATTATGTTTCTTCTTTAACAATAACCGTTCCGTTAAAAACGGTAATGTGTTGTTAAATGCTTAATTCGCAATTATTGGCAATTTAATGATTTATATTATTGTTATTTAACGGTCATGTTCAATGATTGATGCCTTATTTGCAACATTCAACGTGCTGAATTTTCGTTCTTCCCCCGAACAAAATTTTGTCTTGCTTTCAGCTCAATGGTCCTTATTTTATCTTTATACAGGTTATATCCATTCATTTTTACTATATCCAGTTCGGCATCCGAATTGTCATCCCAGCGACGGCACAGGTAGATGGAATTATAAATCCGTCCAATCTGATACTCTCTGCTAATATGCAAACCTAACGCGTAATCTTCTCCATAGCTGGTATTTGGTATTTTTATTTCTCGGAGAACGGGCGTGTAAAAGGCTCGTGGTGCTCCGAGGCCGTTAATGCGTATAGCATTATTCCGTCCATTTTCTGCTGTCCATTCTTTATGGTCTACAAGTCCGGGCGCTATTACTTCCCTGTTGAAATTGATCATGGTGTAGGACCCGATGACCATGGCGCAGTTTTGTTCGTAGAAAGTATCGACAATAGTTTGCAGAGTATTCTCATTTTCATATACATCGTCACTATCGAGTTGTACGGCAAATTTTCCACAATGAAGTGAATCCAGTCCAATATTCCAGCATCCGCCAATGCCCAGATCGGACCGTTCCGGGATTATATGAATCACCCGTTTGTCCTGTCTGGCATATTTCTCAATAATTTCGGATGTTCCATCGGTGGAGAAATTATCTACGATAATCAGATTGAATTTGAATCCAGCTTTTTGTAACAGAACCGAATGAATGGCATCTTCAACTGTTTTTACACGATTTTTTACAGGTATTATTACCGATGCTTCAACCGGAAAATTACTTTCGTCGAATGAAATAGTTTTAAATTCGGGAGCCAGATAGGCTCCTGTCATCTTTAAATGATCGGTACAGGCAATTTCCATTTCTTTTTGAATGGCTCGATTCTTAGGATCCACATAATCAAACAATTTCTCCCCGCTTTTTCGCGTGTCAAACTCTATTTCAGAATATAAATATTCGTTGATGTGGATTAAATCTGCATGTTGAGAAACTTTTAATCTTAAATTATAAAGTCCGGCATGTTCGTATTTTTGGGTTGTTTCGGCAACTGCTTTTTTCAACGATGCTGTGTTATAGAAGAGTACCGATCCAAAATTGAAATCGTCACGTAAACTGCCTTCCTGATAATCGATCAAGGGTAAATTGGAACGAACTCCGTTTAAAATCTGGTAATAATCGGAATAAATTAATCCGGCTTTTGTTCCATCGGCGATGTGAAAGAAACGTTCCAATGCATAAAGTCCGAGTTCGAGTGTCGTGTCTTTTGTGTAAATCAACGTAAATTGGGTATCCGATTTTTCAGCTATTTTTCGTACGGTGTCCGAGCTCTGCAATGAGTCAATTTCGATTCGACTGCAACCTTCAACAGTTGATTTATTATCCGGTTTGGCGAGCAGATAGACCGCTTCTACCAGATTGGATTGTAATAAATGCTGAGCTGTTTTTGTTGCCTGAGTCACATCGGAAAACGAAATAAAGCAATTAATTTGTTTCATGTTTAAAGTTCTATTATTTCTTAAAATAAAGTTTTGTCGAAAAAATATTATAATGGTATATATTGTACAAATGCTTCAATGGCTTCGTATGAAGCCAGGCCAAGTTGTGAGTAAAGTTCAGCTGTTGAACGGTTTCTGTCTTCAGAGCGTTGCCAGAAAAGACGTTCGTCATTACCCATAAATGGAGCGCTTTCCATTTGAGATTGATGGCGGAGAATCGCATTCCGTTTGTTTCTTAATTCTTCGGGACTGATTGGCACAGCCATTTCAATATGATCAATTTCCCATTCTTTCCAGGCCCCACGATACATCCAAATACGGCAGTCTTTCATCCATTTCTCATCTTTCATTTCGTCGATGGCGGCTAAGGCTGCATCAAGACATACTTTGTGCGTTCCATGCGGATCGGCTAAATCACCGGCAACATAAATTTGTTGCGGTTTATATTCATCAAGCAAATTTTTAATTATCTCAACATCTTCCTTTCCGAGCAGACCCTTTTTTATCGTTCCTGTTTCATAGAATGGCATGTTCAGGAAATGGATATTTTTCGAGGGTAATCCCATGTACCGGCAGGCAGCTTTCGCTTCTCCACGCCGTATCAATGCTTTCAATTCTAAAATTTCACGTGAATCCAAATCACCTTCTTTTTTGTCCTGCAAAATGAATTTCGAAAATTGTTTATATTTTGATTCCAACAATTGATTCTCTCCATCATATATGTCTTTAAATCCTTTCAAAAAGGCAAGAAAGCGTATTACTTCATCATCGGCCACTGCTATATTGCCGGATGTTTGATAGGCTATGTGAACATTGTGTTGTTGGTCAATCAGCCGTTTAAATGTACCTCCCATAGAAATGACATCATCGTCGGGATGAGGACTGAAAATCAGAATAGTTTTAGGGAATGGTTTGGCTCGTTCCGGACGATTCGTATCATCGGCATTTGGTTTTCCACCCGGCCAGCCGGTAATTGTATGTTGCAGGTCATTAAAAATGCGGATATTCACGTTATATGCCGAGCCGTAAACCGCCAGCAACTCACTCAATCCGTTTTCATTATAATCTTTGTTTGTGAGTTTAAGAATTGGTTTTTTTATCTTCATACATAACCATACGATGGCACGCCGGATAAGTTTGTCGTCCCAATCGCAGGAGGTGACCGACCACGGACGGCTGATACGGGTTAATTCGCCGGCGGCAGGCAAGTCAATCACTATTTTTACATTGGAGTGTAATTGTAAAAATGAAGCCGGGAATGAATCTGACATAGTTCCTTCAATAGCATCTTTAATAACCGTCGATTTATGTTCTCCCCAGGCCGCTAAGACGATACGTTTAGCCTTAAGAATTGTTCCCACACCCATGGTCATAGCGCTTATAGGCACAGCATCAATGCCGCCGAAAAGGTCGGATGCATCTTTCCTGGAAATATTGTCGAGTAAAATCAGTCTGGTTCTGGAGTTTGATTGTGAACCGGGTTCGTTAAACCCGATATTACCGGACCGACCGATGCCGAGTATTTGAAAATCGATACCACCGTATTCTGAAATTTTTTCTTCGTATGCTGCACAGGCAGACATAATTTCCGATTTATCCAGTGTGGCATCTGGTGAAAATATATTTTCGGATGGGATATCAATATGGTCAAAAAGCATGTCTTTCATTTGTAAAAAACATCCCTGTGTGGAAATTTTCAATGGATAATATTCAAATAAATTAAATACGACAACATTTGAAAAACTTAAATTATCTTCTTTATGTAAACGAATAAGTTCGGTATATATCCCGAAAGTTGATTTGCCATTCGTTAATCCCAGAATACATTTTTCATTCGCGGCTTGCTTTTCCTTTATTAAGGCTGCAATTTCAAGTGCAACACTGAGCGCTGCTTTTCTTTCGTTATCAAAAATTTCTGTGTTAATTTTTTCATATCTTGTAACACGTGATAATTCAAAGACATCTTCCGGTTGAAAATATCTTTTTGGAACGCGCATCAATGTTATTTGTGAACTCAGGTTTGTTCTCATATATTTTTCCTTTCTGCACAAATGGGTGCTTTTTGGGTTTATTTTGAGGGCAAAAGTAGTAAAATATTCTCAATGTTCAAATTTAATGCAAACGTTTGCAGAAAAATTCATTTTTTTATCGATTTTCTTTGGTCGGGTCAATCATTTTGATTTAATTTGCAGTAAAATTTATGCAAGAACTCTTAAAATTATAAATTATGATCTTGATTGCCGATAGTGGCTCGACAAAAACTCATTGGTGCGTGACCGAAAACGGGGTGGTTTTAAAACATATATTAACAAAAGGAATCAATCCTTTTTACCAAACCGTAGCTGAAATTACCTGTGAATTGGAGTTACATCTTTTCCCGGAGTTGAAGGGTCTGAAGATAGACCATGTTTATTTTTACGGAGCAGGTTGTTCATATCCCGAAAAGAAGATTTTGGTGGGCAAGGCATTGGGCACTTATTTCAAAAATACTATTATAGAGATTGAAAGTGATCTGTTAGGAGCTGCACGTTCGTTATTCGGAGATACAAAAGGAATTGCATGTATATTGGGAACCGGATCAAATTCGTGTTTATATGATGGTAAGGATATCGTTGAAAACGTATCGCCTCTTGGATATATACTTGGTGATGAGGGAAGTGGTGCTGTGTTGGGACGGATATTAATTGCTGATTGTCTTAAAAACCAACTCCCGACGCAATTGTGTGATAAGTTGCTGAAAAAGTATAAGTTAACTCCTTCAATAATATTGGAAAAGGTTTATAAAGAACCATTTCCTAATCGTTTCTTAGCTGAACTGGCCCCGTTTTTATATGAAAATATTGAGGAACCTTCCATATTTAATATAGTTTTCGAGAGTTTTGATGCGTTTTTTGTTCGTAATGTCATGCAATACCCGCTTGAAGATATTAAAATTGGATTTATAGGTTCAATTGCTTATTATTTTAAAGATGTGCTTGAAATTGTAGCTTCCGAGAGACGAATTGTCATTACTAAAATTGTACAAAATCCGATGGAAGGATTGATTGAATATCATCATAGAGATAAATAGATCAGCATTGAAAGTTATGGGTAAAAATAAAGTAGTTGAAAATAAATCATTCATAAACGTTACAGAGCAGAATTCTTTACATGAAAATCTGGATAAAAAATCTGTTGCTGAATTACTTATTGAAATGAATGAGGAAGATAGAAAAGTTCCTTTGGCTGTGGAAAAGGCTATTCCACAAATAGAAATGTTGGTAGAAAAAATTGTTGAACGCATGAAACGCGGTGGCAGGATTTTTTACTTAGGTGCCGGAACCAGTGGACGGTTGGGAGTATTGGATGCATCGGAGATACCTCCGACTTTTGGTATGCCACCTCATTTGGTTGTTGGTTTAATTGCGGGTGGTGAAAAAGCATTAAGAAATCCGGTTGAAAATGCTGAAGACGATTTGGAAAGAGGTTGGGAAGAGCTTTTGAATCATAAAGTGAATGTATCGGATACGGTAATCGGAATTGCTGCTTCGGGCACTACGCCTTACGTAATTGGTGCCTTGCGAAATGCACGTGCCAATGGTATTCTGACAGCTTCGGTATCTTGTAACCCAAATTCACCTATAGCTCAGGAAGCTGAAATAAAAATAGAAGTAATTGTTGAGCCTGAGTTTGTGACCGGAAGTACACGACTGAAATCCGGAACTGCGCAAAAGCTTGTTCTAAACATGATTACAACTGTAAGTATGATTAAACTGGGGAGGGTTAAAGGGAATAAGATGGTAAATATGCAGCTTTCCAACGCAAAACTGGTTGATCGTGGAATCCGTATGATTGTGGAGGATCTTGGGTTGGATTATGATCAGGCAAAAAATATTTTGTTAATTCATGGCTCTGTTAAAAAAGCTATTGATGCATTTAGATTACAAAAAAAATAGTAATAATCTCTTTCAAGCGGAGTGAAAAATGTTTTATGTTTTAAAACATGAATGCAAACGTTTGCAGGTTGATTTTTTTTTGTTCTTTTGCACTATCAAATTAATTTTAATATTATAGGATCGATATATAAAACAATACAAACAAATTAATTTTATGAAAAGAATCATTCTTTTATTTGTGGTTTTTATTTGTATGTTACAATTCAGTTATGGTCAAAAAGTGACAATAACCGGAACCGTAACCGCCAAAGATGATGGATTACCTATTATTGGCGCATCAATCGTCGAAAAGGGAACTACAAATGGAACGGTAACAAATTATGATGGAGTCTATTCCATTTCAGTTGCTAATGGAGCTACCTTGTCATTTAGTTATGTTGGAATGGAAAGAGCCGACAGACTGGTTTCCGGTTCAACTCCGGTTAATGTCATTCTAAGTTCAAGCGCTGTGGCAATTGATGAAATTGTTGTTACCGCCATGGGTGTAAAGCAAGAAAAGAAGAAATTGAATTTTGCAGTACAAAGTGTTAATTCGGAAGATTTAACTAAAGATCATTCAGCAAACTTTGTGAATTCCCTTCAGGGAAAAGTGGCAGGTATTAGTGTCACCAATTCGGGTGGTTCTGCCAACGCCGGTTCGCAGGTAATTATACGAAGTGTTTCTTCCATAAATCCTTCCCAGAATAACGAACCGTTATTTATTATTGATGGTATGCCAATTTCAGGTGGTGCCAGTAAATCAGCTGATATAAATCCAAATGATATTGAAAATGTAACAGTACTCAAAGGTGCTGCGGCTTCCGCGTTGTATGGTCAGGAAGCTGCTAATGGTGTCATTATGATTACAACAAAAAGCGGTACTGAAGGGAAAGTGAAAGTGACTGTAAATTCAAGTGTAGAATTTGAGAATGCATACCGTGTACCGGAAATACAGTCAATGTATGGTCCCGGTGCATCAGGTTTTTATAAAACACAAACTGGTGGTGGTTGGGGACCACTCATTCAACCTGGAGAAAAAACGTACGACAATGTTGGAAACTTTTTAAAGACTGGTATTTACCAGAAACACGATGTGTCCGCATCTGGAGGGACAAGTAATTTCAACGGTTATGCATCGGCCAGTTATTCAAATAATGAAGGGGTAGTACCTAATGATTATTTAAATAAAATTGGAATGATGCTTAAAGGAACCTATACAGTTTCAAAAAATCTGACCATAAATATGATGGCCAATTTTATTAATAACAAATCAAGAGGGTTCGGTGCTGGAATGGCTTCAATTTATAACTGGCCTATCAACGATGATATGAGAATTTATAAGAATCCGGATGGTAGCATACATAGACGTTATCTGGCAGATAAATTACAGGATTCACCCATGAATCCCAATTGGTCGAGATATGAAGATTTTGGTGTATCAGAATCAACACGTAATATGATGCAAGGAGCCGTTAACTGGAAAGCATTTAAGAACTTTGAAATTATTGGTAGAATGAATTATGACCAGACAAATTCATCGTCAAATTCATATACAACACCCCGTTTTGCTAAATCAGACTTTAGTGCAATTGATTTGCCAAGTGTTGATTTGGATTATTTTGGTTCTTTTGGTTATTCACAAAGTAAAAGCAAACTATTTACAGCCGGGGTTTTAGCCACTTATAAGGTGGATATTACAACTGATTTTGGTATTAACCTACTGGCAGGTAGCGAAATCAAAACAACAGATGGAATTTCTTCAGCACTTGGTGGACGTGACTTTATTATTCCCGGCGATTTTTACAGCCAACAAAATGTAGCAGAGGTAATCAATGGTCAGGATGTTTCATTATATCGTAGTCAAAAGAGAAATTATGGATATTACGGAGAAGTCCGTTTGGATTATAAAGGAATTGCACAACTTAGCGTAACAGGAAGAAATGACCACTCTTCTACGTTGGATCCGGACATGAATTCATATTTCTATCCATCTATTACAGGAGGTGCTATATTTTCGGAATTATTTGGATTAACTTCAGATGTATTTTCATACGGAAAGATCAGGGGTAACTGGGCTAAAGTAGGGAAAGATGCAGTACCTTATTTATTTGACCGTAAGTTTAAACAATTTCCGACTTATCCTGATGGTGGTTATGCAGCAGACCCTACGTCCAGTGTAGCTAAGAAATTAAAGCCGGAAATGACTACATCATGGGAAATTGGTGCAGATTTACGTTTCTTTAATAGCAAGACAAAACTTGATATGGCATATTACTCAACCATGGTTGCAGATCAGATTGTTAATGTTCGAGTCTCACCAGCATCGGGGAATATTCTTGAAACCAGAAATGAAGGTGCTGTTGAAAATCATGGTGTAGAGCTAACCCTTGAACAGGAGATATTAAGAAACAAAGATTTGAGTTGGACAGCAAATTTAAACTTTGGGTTGAACAGGGGTACCGTAGTATCCCTTCCCGATCAGTTGGTTGAAATACAGGGAACACAGTACGGTGACATTTTCCCTACAGCTTATTTACATGGCTCAACAACAGCTATTTCCGGTAAAGATTATTTGAGAACTCCCGATGGAAAAGTGATTTGTACAGACGAAGGTTACCCGGTGATAAGCCCAGCTAAAGGAAATCTTATAGGTAACCGGGAACCTGATTTTTTACTCGGATTATCTTCAACGCTCAATTATAAAAAAGTGTCTTTCTCTTTCCTTTTTGATACCAGAAAAGGCGGTGATGTTATCAATCTGACAGGAAGATCACTATTTTCAAGTGGTCAAAATAAAGCATTAGAAATTTACAGGAATCGTGAAATCATATTTGACGGTGTTGTGAAACAAGCTGATGGAACCTATTTGCCCAATACAAAACCGATTATTTTTGATCAACCTACCATGAATAACTACTTTACGGCAGTGAGTTCTAATTTCATTGAAGATGGATCCTATATCCGATTGAGTTATGTTACCTTGGGATGTGATTTGACTTCATATGTAAGAAAAACGGTAATTAAAGATTTGAGATTCACTGTTACAGCCCGGAACCTGTTCTTATTAACCCGTTATTCCGGTTCAGATCCTCAGATAAATGCAAGTCCTTCTTCCGGAGGTACAGGTGGCAGGGGAATTGATAATTTTGATGTTCCAAGTACCCGGAGTATTAATTTCAACCTAAGTATAACGTTATAAAATCATGAGCGAAATGAAAAAGATTAAACTAATAATTCTACCAATCTTGTTGCTCATTTTTGTCGGATGCACAGATTTCTTAGATATAAATAAAAATCCGGATAAAAGTGTGGAGGTAACTTCAGTACAAGAATTACCGGTAATTGTATTTTACGCAGCACAAATCAATTATGACCATGCTGAATATGGCAATTATCTCGCACAGGCTTTTACAACCGGTGGTCGCAGCCAGACAGGGGCATATGCGTATAAAAGCGGGTGGGAATTCCTTTCTATGAATCGTCACCCACAATGGCGTCGTCATTATTATGATTTGGGAGTGAATATTAATGAAATGATCAAACTGGCTGAAAAGGAAAAATCGTACAATTTTATATTAATAGGGAGGACAATACGATTGATGTCAACCTTGTTTACAACAGATGCATTTGGAGATATGCCACTTTCACAGGCATATACTTCTGTTGCCCCAAAATACGATACTCAGGAACAGGTATATACATGGATGATTCAGGAGGCAAATGATTTGCTGACACTTTACAATGATCCTGCATGGACACAGGCTACAAGCAATAAAACAATTACCAAGTCAATGGATCGTATCTATTCAGGCGATTTGACTAAATGGAAATTATTTACTACCGGATTAAAGGCACGTATTTTATTACGTAAATTGCCAAACTGGGATAATACACCGGCTTCATGTCAGGCAATAATTGATGCTGTCGACAGCACTTTAACTACAAACTGGAAGGAACCTGATTATAATTATGATGGTGGGTCGGGTGAAAAGAACTGTCCATGGGGACCAGCTCAACCGGCAATTAATGCATGGGAAAGCCGAAAAAATGAAATGGACAAATCAATACCTTCCAAGTTTTTATGTAAAGACATGATGGGTGCTTATGATAATCCCAATCTTTTCACCATTGGATATGCTGAAGATCCAAGAATGGAAAAGCTTATGACAGCACGAGTGGGTCCTACTAACGATCCATCAAATAAATTCAGATATCTGGAAAGTAATATCGGAATGGGTGTGTCTTACAAAGAAACTAATTATCCTGACTTATTTTCGTCAGTTTATACCAAAAATACCGGTTATGTTACGCTCATGCTAACTGAAGAGTTGATGATGATGAAAGCAGAAGCATTATACTGGAGAGGAATGAAACAGGAAGCATTGAACCAAATGACAGCAGCGGTGGATTTAAACCTTACGCGCCACGCAGCTAAAGCATCTTATGTGACAAAATTCAAAGCAATGGCAAAATACTTTCCAACGGTAAATAATTTTAATATAGGACATATAATGCGCCATAAATATATCTGCATGTACTTGCAACCCGAGCTTTGGAATGATATGAGAAGGTATAATTACAGCAACTCCACCAACGGTAAAACGTATGATGGAGCAGTTATATATCCTGGATTAAAACTTCCTTACAATTTGTACGAACCTTATTGGAGAACAGATAAGAATCTGGACGGATCAATTAAGGAAGAATGGATACAACGGTTAAATTATGACCCGGAAACGGAAGAGAAATATAATAAGAGCGAATTGGAACGACTGGGAGCTTTCCGTAATGCCGAATGGTTGAAAAAACCTATGATTTGGGCAGTATATAATGAAGCACACAAATAATTCATAATTCATAATTAGCACAAAACAATATGAAAAATATGTTAAATATAAAAGGATTATCCTTCATGTTGCTGGTTTCTTTACTGGTAGGATGTGAAATAAATGACCCTGTCGATAATGTAGTCAGGGTAGGACAGGTTGCTCCACATGTCTTTTGGGAACTTCCGACAAATAGTGTAAATGCAGGTTCTCCTGTACCATTTTATGCTCAGTATTATACAATTGGTGATGCGAAAATTGACCGGTTGGAAGTTTGGTATGATGTGACTGAAAACATAGCAACTGTAGTGAGTTGTCCATTGGTGACTACTTTCAAATATTCAATCAGTGCTTCCAGTTCAACACTTTCACGCGAATTTCAGGAAGTAGCTGTCTATAAACACATCGAACAAAACTGGGATACATTAAGAAGGGCTTACATATTGGATACGATATTCCCAACGAGTAGAACACTTCGGACTGTTGAATGGAAAGAAGTCAAAACGTTTGATGACACAAAATTTAATTCTTATTTTCCATCAAATTTTGCAACACATTTCAAAGACAGTATGTACAATTTGTTGAAAGTTTCAGATTTTCGAAAAATCATGGTATCACTTAATGTCATCACTGATGTTCAATTTAAGGCATATACGGATTCAACTTTTAACCTGAATTCAGGGAGTTACGATTATTTTATTAAAGAAGATAAAAAGGCAGATTTGAGATCGAAGTACGATGGCATTCTATTTAAAGACTTAATCTACGACTCAAGTGCTCAAATTTATAAAGTAGAATATACAAGACTTTATAAACTGAATGCCCGATTCAAAGCATACGATAAAAATAATGTGGCAGGTGTTACCGATAATAAAGAAATCGAATTACGATAATAAGTATTGAATTATGAAAAAGCAAAAATTTATATTTCCAATAGTTCTGTTACTGATTGCAACCATTACAGGATGTATTGCTAATGAACCGCTTATTGAGGATTTTCCAAATGAGAATATATCCTTTAAATACAGTGTTATTAAAACAGAAGGTTACAGACTTGATTATTTAGTTGGAGCCAATATTCAATTTGTCAATTTATCAGTTGCTAAAGGAGCGGCCACCTGGGATTTTGGAGACAATACACCTCTGGTTACAGGCGATACAATTTATCACAAATTTCCTGTTGCAGGAACATATGTCATTAAATTGACAATTGCAGAAGAAGGTGCATTAAAAAAGAATATACTGGTCAGTGATATTGCCACATATATCTATTTAAGTCCGTTTGCCGGAGGAGTATGTGAGGTAAAATCAACGGCAGTTCATTTTACACTTGAAACGCCTAACCCTGAACAATTACCAATAGTTTACAAATGGATATTCCCTGATGGAACAATCGATACAAATGGAGCACTTATAACAGAAAGTGCATTAGCTGATCCCGGATCGTTGAAATTTACCAGTGTAGGATCACAAAAGGTGAGATTGCAAACTCTACTTGGTGGCCGACTGCTGGAGGAAAGTTATATTAATGTTCAGGTAGGATACACTACTGCAGTGAAGACTCTTTATTATGCTGTAAAAGGTGGGAACATAATGGCATATAAAATCATTAAGAATCTGCCCTCCGATATTAAAAATTCGCCATTCGATTTGGGTGTTAAATCAGGTCAACATGCCTTTAATATTTTATTTAATGATACATCGTTGTATGTATTGGATGCAGGAAAGCAATTTAATTATACGAATGATGTGGATGGGAATTTAGGAGATGGTAAAATATCTGTCATTTCAAAAGATGGTTCAATTGTAGAAACAATGATTAGTAATGTTGGCGGAACTGCATTCAATGATCCATTCTGGGGTTATATAGAACCAAGTGAAAAGACGCTTTATTTTTCTGACCGAAATACCGGTATCCGGAAAATTACACTCGATAAACGCAATCAATCCTTAAGTCCAACTGATCCTTATTGGGTTCAGAACGATCGTTTAGGATATTATAACAATGGTTGGGGTTATGGTGCAATTACTTCTAATTTTACAAAAGTTAATGGAGTTTGGTGGTGGGGAAAAACCTATACAGGAGTCGGTATTTTTCGTTTTAATGAATCGGACATTTCAAATGTGGCAATAACTGTAGGAACAAGACCAAGTGCAGGAATATTATTCCCGGATATATATGTTAAATCATTCGTTGTAGATGCTTCACGTGGTTTCGTATACTTTACAGTAAGGGATGATGCTGTAGCAGGGTTCTATAAAGTTACATTAGCTGATGCTGAAAATATCAGGACTTTTGATGATTTAAAAGTTGCAGGACGTCTGATTCAGGCATTAACTCCGGATACTGAAGGATCGTCGGGCGAATATGTTTATATAACACAACTTGCTCTGGATGCTGAAGACGGGTCTGTCTATTTTGGATATCGTACCGGGGATGTTACAAAAGTAGCTTCAGGATTAAAACGGTATAATCCAACTACAAATAAAGTTGAAAGTGTGATTGATGGTGTCGAGGTATATGGTGTAACAATCAATAATACAAAATCAAAATTGTTTTAAATTTTCTAAATACAATATTCAGTTATCGCAAATTGACAGGAAGTTACTTTTAAAGACCTGTCAATATTTGAAAAACAGATTTAATGAAACGTCTCAAATTCATATTATTCTTTTCTCTGTCAATTATATTGATTTTTGCACAATCTCCCAAGAGAGAGATGCGTGCAACTTGGCTTGCAACAGTATGGCAAATTGACTGGCCATCAAGTGTTGTATCATCAACCGGGAACGTTGCTCAAATACAAATACAGAAGGATATGATGATTCGAATTCTGGATTCACTGGTTTCAGCAAATATGAATGCCGTTTGTTTTCAGGTTCGTTCACGTTGTGACGCCATGTACAATTCAGCATATGAACCCTGGTCAACAGATTTGGTTGCTACAAGAGGACAAAATCCCGGATATGATCCATTACAATTTGTAATTGATGAAGGACATAAACGTGGCATCGAAGTACATGCATGGTTAAATCCGTATCGTTATGAGACTGTGGTAAATCAATGGACAGGTCAAGCAGGCGATTACCGTACAGTACATCCAGATTGGATTTTGAGTTATTCTTCCGGCACATGCATTCTTGATCCAGGAAATCCTGAAGTTGTTAAACGCATAAAGCAAATAGTGGGTGATATTATCCAGAAATATGATGTCGATGGCATTTTGTTCGATGATTATTTTTATGCGTATGGAGGAACTCCTACAACATTGGATGCCAGTTCACAGGCTTTATATAAACCGGCTGGAATGGATCTTGGAGATTGGAGACGGGCAAATGTCAACAAAATGGTTTCTGAAGTATACGATACAATTCAAATAATAAAACCGTATGTGCGGTTTGGAGTATCTCCTTTTGGGATTTGGACAACTGATCAAACGGTTGCAATAAAAGATAGTATTACTTTGCCTCCCGGCATAACCGGTGGCAACATGTATGCAGAAATTTATTGCGATCCGATTGCCTGGTTAAAACAAGGGAAAGTAGATTATGTTTCTCCTCAACTTTATTGGCCGACAGGTGGGGCACAGGATTATGGCGTTCTTTGCCCATGGTGGTCAACAATATCAAATCAATTTGGGAAACAATTTTATTCTAGCCAGGATTTATCAGGGTTGGCAGCATCAAATTATGCGCCAAGTGTAAAAAATTCCAGACGTAACCCTGTCGTTGAAATAAATGGCCAAAGAATGAATCTTAATAGTTTGACTTTAATGGAACGAAATATTGCTTTTTCAAATCCTCAGCGTGTTGCAAAAAGTAGTTTTTCACAAGAGGAAATAGGAAAACAAATCTCAATTAACAGGAGTTCAGATGAAAATAATGCTCCTGGAAGTATTTTCTTTTCCACAAAACCATTTTATACAACAAAAGGCTTTATAAATTATCTGAAGAAATATCAATTTACACAAAAAGCCATTGTTCCGGCAATTGATTGGAAACAACATCCATCATTGGGAATGGTAAGTAACATTGTATTAAATGGTAATACATTAAGTTGGACAGCCTCTGATCAAAACGTTCGTTATGCAGTTTACGCAATTCCAAATGATAATCTTGCTACAGTTGGAAATTTCAACTCATCAATTTATTTGTTGGGTGTCTCATATTCTACTTTATATAATATACCTGCAACTGTTTCAACGACAACAAATACATTCGCAGTTTCGATTTTAGACAGATATGGAAATGAATCTCCGGCTCAAATCAAAGGACAAACACAGGGAACACCGGTAACAATCGGTTTAATTAGTCCCGTTGATGGGGAGAGTAAAATAATGCCTTTCAATTTTACATGGCAGGCATATCCAACACTTGACTCTTATACTTTAGAAGTAGCAGAAAACTCTGACTTTTCTAAACTTGTAACTTCACGTGAATTGACTACCAACAGTTTTTCAACAACATTGCTGGATGTTTTAAAATCCGGCAGGACTTATTACTGGAGAATTAAATCAAGAAAACCAAATACGATTGATGGCGTTTCAGAAATCCGTAGTTTTACTTCTCAACGTTTCTCCATTTCAGAACCTTTGAGCGGTGCAACTAACGTATCGTTAACTCCTGTTATTAACTGGCAAAATGCGGGAACGAACAGTTCATATTTACTTGAAATTGCAACCAGTAATCAATTTGTACAAAATACAATGGTTTATTCCCAGACAGTATCAACCAATAGCTTTACTATTCCTGCAAAAATTCTGTCAGGTGCAACTTCTTATTATGTTCGTGTTTCAACAGATATTTTAGGTGTAAAAACAATTTCGAATTCAGTTAATTTTAGTACACTAATAATTATTCCGGATATACCTGTACTGATTTCACCAATAATGAACAGTTCAGTATTTGGTGCTGAAATAAAAGTGACCTGGAATGAAGGGATTTCATCAGGGTATTGGGTTGAAATGTCGAAAGATGCAACGTTCCCTGTACGAAGTACGACTATTAAAACTGTTGGAGCATATATTTTCGAGACAACCTATACAGGATTAACTCCGGCTGATTATTATTTTAGAGCCCGTGCAGTTTATTCAGGTAGTACCTACACGTTATGGTCAGATACATTGAAAACAACTCTAAAAAGTAATACGGGTATTGATGACTTGAAAATGGGTAGTATTGAATATAAGATTCTAAAGAATAATGATTTTGAAATGAGTCTTATTTTAAATACTTCCGAGAAAATTGAAGTTTCAATTTCATTGATTTCATTGTCGGGAACTAGAATAAGTGAGCTTTGCTCAAACAGATCATTAAACGTAGGTTCAAATTCTATTTATATTCCGATCAAGAATCTGGCTACGGGATTATATCTGCTGGATGTTAGAACAAATGAAGAGTCATACGTTCTAAAGTTTATCAGATAACTTTACAAAATTCAAAAAAAATTCAATTTCTAAGTTGAACATATTTAAAATAAACACTCTATTAATTATTAATTTAAAAATTACAATCATGAAGAAGTTATTACTTTGTACGGCAGTCTTACTGTTCGTTGCCGGCACTCTAAGTGCTAGCGTAGATGTATTGAAGAAAGATACAGGAACTTATGTAAACTCAGCTCTTTATTCTTTTGAGAATTTATGGATTCAATCACAGTATTCCAGTAATTTTCCAACAGATGGTTATGGATTAAGTGGCACCAGTTGCCGTGGTATGGCAGGAAAAGATGGTAAAATTTTGATTTGCCGTCGTGAAGCAGCAGGTACAGGTATTCAAAAGTTCATGAATAAGTCGAATATTCTGGTTTATGATGGATTAACAGGAGCTTTACTTAAAACAATTCCTGTACCTGATTCATTGTTTCACCAGAAAGATGCTGTTGGTGACACTTTAAGAGCTATCGGTTATCCATCAAACGATATTCAGGTAGATGCTGCAGGTAATGTAATTTTAATGAGTATGACAATTAATTTGGCAACCAGTCCATTTGTTGTTGCTGCATTAAAAGTTGATTTAACTGCCGGTACCGTTACACAGGCTAAAAGAATTTTCAATAAAGCTTATCCTGATTTAGCAACAGTTCGTTTCGATACATTTAATGTATTTGGAGATATGTTCGGAAACGGATTCTTTATGGCTCCTGTTTCAGGTGTAGCTGTTGGTTTAGGCAATATGGTGATCCGTTGGAATGTTGTGAACGGCGTTACAGACGAAAATTTCAAACCTATTGCCATTACAAAATATGTTCCTGGTACAACTGCAAAATTTAATGATACAGCGCCTCGAGTTAAACCAATTTCTGAAACTTTATTTTACTTGGATGGACAACAATCAATAGCCACGCTTTACGATATGGATGGTAATTTAGTGGATAGTATTCCTATGGCTTTCAGACCGGCTTCTGTCGGAAATAATGGAGTTGATGAATTTACAATTGGTAATCATAACTTTGTTGTATTTTCTCACGCAAATACTGCTGTTGCACCAGCTTCTTCCTGGGCAGTTGCAGAATTAGGAGCAGGTCAAAGTTTAATTAATATGTCTCGTTTGTATATCTTCCCTAAAGGTGGTATGGGTGCAACATCAAATGCCGTAAGAACTGCTGTTCCTTATATTGATGTTGTAGGTAATACTGCTTTTATATATGTATATGGTCAAGCGAATGGATTAGCTGCTTATAAACTGACTTTATTACCAACTGCTGTTGATGAACACCAAATGTCAAATGTCAAAGTTTCAGTAACAGAGAATCAAATTAAACTTTCTGAAGAAGTTGCTATGGTACAGGTATATAGTATTACAGGACAGAAAGTGGCATCAAAGGCCAATGTGGCTTCTATTAATGCTCCGGTATCAAAAGGTATTTATATTGTAACAGTTGTAGATAAAGACGGAAAAAAATTAATTCAAAAAATATCAGTTAATTAAATGCCATTTTATTGAATAAGCTTAAGAGGTGGTGGTTCATCACCTCTTTTTTTTATAACACTCATCTTTCAATACCTCAATACTTAATCTGCCGATTCTACAAATTGACAGAAATGTAAATATTTGCAGTCATGAAAAAAATAATTATTATTTCTCTCCTTTTCACATTAATTCTCTCCTTTTCATTTGCCGGCAATATTACAGTTGGAACTAAAATCTATCCGGTTGATACATTGGCCCATTTTAAAGTGGGTCCCGGAAGTTATTACACCGATCTGCAATTCAGGGATGCAACCAAACCCCTTCGTGTGTTTTTTTTAGAAGTGGATGCCACAAATCCATATATAAGTTTTAAAAGTGTTTTAGGTAAAGACTCTACTGTTACTTGCGAACGTCCGTCAGACATGGCAAAACGAAAAACCAAAGCAGGGTCAATGTACTTTGGAGGAACAAATGGTGATTTTTTTAATACTACGGCACCCGTGGGAGTTCCTGTGGCAGGTAGTATGATTGAAGGTCAAATTGCTGTTATTCCAAACTCAAGGCCGGATATTGCGTTCGACAGGAATTTAATCCCCTATATTGGAACAAAAGTTTTTGCAGCAAATGTTAGTGCAGCCAGTATTTCATTTCCTATTACAAATGTCAACACAACCAGAAGTACAAATCAGTTGATAATGTACAATAGCCTGAATGGCAAATTTACTCATACAAATTCGTTTGGAACAGAAGTACTAGTTCAGTTAATTGATCCTACTTGGGATGTAAACAAAACGTTGAAAGCAAAAGTTGTTTCAGTTGTTTCAGGAATTGGAAATATGTCAATACCAACCGGTAATGCTGTTTTGTCAGGTCACGGCACTGCACAGACCTATTTGAATACATTAAAAGCGAATGACATAATTGATATAAATCTTGGGATTACAATCAGTGCTGGTGGTGCAAAACCAATGTTGACTGATATGGTTGGAGGTGACAGACTAATATTGCAGGATGGACTAGTGACAGATAATGATTGGGTTGAATTAAATCCTCGTACAGCCATGGGATTCTCAGCTGATAAAAGTAAGATATATTTCTGTGTTGTTGATGGTCGATCGAATACTTCCATAGGAGTTGGTACTAAATCATTAGCGGATATTATGAAAAGTGCCGGAGCATATACTGCCATAAATTTAGATGGTGGTGGTTCCAGTTGTATGTATGTGAAAGAATTCAATGTGATGAATAATGGAAGTGATGGAGTTGAACGTGCAGTTGGAAATGGAATTTTTGCAGTCTCTTCAGCTCCAGACGATGCAACAATAAGTGAGATAAGGGCCTATGAAAACACAATCCAATTACCTAAATTTGGAGTTTTTAAACCAAAATTCTTAGGATATAATCAATACGGCACATTACTCAATACAGATGTGCAAGGTGTGACAATCAGTTGTCCAGCAGTTTTGGGGTATGTAAACGAACAGGGATTCCTGGTTGCTTCAGGAACGCAAAATGGTATTTTGACAGCAACTTATAATGGAATTCAGACTACTGTCAATATTGAATTAAAAGATGAGGCTAAAATAGCTATTCGATTGGATTCAGTTTTAATTGATAGTAAGTTCGAATATCCTATTGAAGTTCAAAGTATTATTGGACAAAATACTATGCAGGTTTTGCCTTCTGCACTAACCTGGACAATTCAACAGCCTGAGATTTGTACTGTTGAAAACGGTCTTTTAAAAGGATTGAAAAATGGTTCAACCATGGTTATAGGAAACTTAGGTTCCTTTAAAGATACAATTCGTGTGAAAGTTGAAATACCAACATCTTCCAGAATGGTGCAGGATGACTTTACTAATTCTAATTCATGGACAATTACAGCACCTTTATCAACCTGGAATACAACATTAGCATATGATGGACTTCCGGTTGGCTGGACATATGGTGCTGCCATTCGCTACATGTATAAATCTGCACGTACACCTTCAATTAAAATGGCAAAGACTATGAAAATGTATAGTTTACCTGATACTATTAAACTGGTAATGAACCCCGGTGATGTGCAAATTAATAAATTGATCGTGGGTTTACGTGCCAACAATCAAACTCTTAATGTAAATTCAACTTTTACAGTTATTCCAAAAAATAAAGTTACTGAAATTAATATACCTACATCCAGTATTGCTACAAACGTAAAAGATATTGCCAGTTTTCCTATCTGGTTTGACTATTTTACAATATATATCGAATCAACTACACAAATTGCAGATGCGACTTACAATATCTACCTGAAGGAGATATCTTTATGTTATAAAAATATTGTACTTGGTGTAAATAATCCGGAAGTCTTTTCAGAAATAAGTGTTTACCCAAATCCTGTTATTGGAGATGAACTAAGAATTACGCTGAAAAAATCGACATCTGAAAAAATTAAGGCAATAGTTTATAATGTTTCGGGTCAGCAGGTACTTTTGCGGAATTTTGGAAATTACAGTAATAGTGAGTTGAAAATGCCATTAAAAGGATTGAAACCTGGCTCTTATTTATTAAAGCTATATCAGGGTAACAGAATTGATGTGGTTAAAATTATCAAACGATAACTATCGAAATATTTGCAAACAAATAATATCATTAAAATGAAATTTAATTTTTTTCTGCTTTTAATTTCTTTACTTATATATTCGGATTTACGTGCGCAGAACTTATCAGGAATTACAATTTGTGTAAATCCAGGTCATGGTGGTTATGACAGCGATGATCGAAATATGACGATTGCTCCTTTCGCTCAGGGTGATCATAATGGATTTTGGGAATCGCAAAGTAATTTGGATAAAGGAAAACAACTTCGCGACATGTTGGTTGCTGCCGGTGCAAACGTTATTATGACCCGTGAAACAAACACGACTGCGGACGATTTGAATCTTTCGGTTATTGTGGCAATGGCAAATCAGAATAATTCCGATTTTATGATTGCTATCCACAGCAATGCAGGAAATGGTGTTGCAAATAGTGTATTGCAGCTTTATGCCGGAAAAGATGCAAATGATGCCACAACTTATCCTACACCAACACCGGTTTCGGACGAAAGCAGGAACATAAGTGCAGTCATTGCTAAAAATTTATATGCCAATCAGATAACAACATGGTCATCATCTTATTCAGTGACAGGGGATAAAACTTTTGGTAGAATTGCTATGGGATGGAGCGATGGTTATGGAGTCTTGCGTGGTCTGACTGTTCCGGGAGTAATATCGGAAGGTTCTATGCACGATTATATTCCTGAAACTTATCGATTAATGAATATGGAATACAAATGGTTGGAAGCCTGGAATTTTTTCAAATCATTTTGTACTTATTTTA
The DNA here is from genome assembly GCA_002427885.1 of Paludibacter sp. UBA6032. Taxonomy (GTDB): domain Bacteria; phylum Bacteroidota; class Bacteroidia; order Bacteroidales; family Paludibacteraceae; genus Paludibacter. The sequence continues at coordinate 111,350 of DIZI01000041.1, read as the reverse complement.
AACCAGCAGAATCTATCCCAACCGGTAATATTGCCGGATCGGTTCGTGATAGCCGTAATGTAATAACTGTCGGCAGTTATTATAAGCTGAAAGGCAGAGACGAATTGTTACCATTGAACGGGGCAACGATTACTGTAGTGGAAACAAATCAGACTTACACGGTCGATCAACTGAATAATGGTGTTTATGTTTTTAAAAATCTGGCTCCCGGACAATATAATGTAAAGGCTGAAGCTCCCGGTTACTATGCTCAAACAATTCCGGTGACTGTTACAAACGGGAATATCTCTTATTTAAATATTAGTTTAAATAAAGTTAGAAATACTCCACCCATGGTAATAAGTTACTCACCTAATGTTGCCATAACCGATAGCGTGGAATGTTCAACTGATGTTGTTCTAAATTTCAATTGGGACATGGATGTTGAATCTACTACTCAGGCTTTCTCAATTTCACCCGCAGTGGACGGAAAAATTACCTTTGAAGACAGTCAGTATCGTTTACGATTTTCTCCAACTATTCCACTCGAAAAATCGACGGTTTATACAGTGAAATTAGTCAAAACAGCCAGGCATCCTGATAATTTAAGTATGACTGATGATTTCACATTTCAATTTACTACAAAAGGCAGAAATAGACTGGAATTAATCACAACGTATCCTTATCAGGGAGACAAAGGAGTATATACCAGACCATTGTTCCGATTTGTATTTGATAAAGTTCTGAATACATCTAATTTGCAGACTGCCATAAAAGTGTATGACAAAAATGGAACGGAATTAGTAAAGAACGGCCGTACATTTTTGAATAATAAAGTTGCAGCACCTTATGGTTCGTGCTATTTTGAACTGACGAATGCGCTTGCGGCAAATGAAGATTACAAGATTATCATCCCGGCAAATGTAGAAGATGAAGTAGGAGTGATGGTGGTTGATCCTATCGAAATAAATTTCCATACATCTGCTGTTTTGGTTGAAAATAAGCCAATAGCAGATGAATTTGAAACATTGAAATATTTATTTGATGCTACTCAAAGTTCAACTGTAAGTGCTACAACTGCAACAATTAATTCAACTAAAAAATTATTTGGAACCTATTCAAATGTATTTAATTGTACGTTGGGCAAACCATTGGATTATGCCACTTTTAAAGCTGTGACACAAAATATTACTGTTAATAGCAATAAAGTTATCGGCCTTCATATTTTTGGCGATTTATCGGGAAATGAATTACAATTGCAATTCACTTCCGGAACAGATGTCCGTTACTTGAAATTTTGTAGTCTGAACTTTTTTGGTTGGGAATTTAAAGAGATGAAGCTATCCGGGTTACCGGTTCTTCTTGATTATCAATTGACTGGTTTTCGTATTATCCGGAATTACGGTGTTTTATCGTCAACCAATGAATTGTATTTTGATAATATGCTTTTGTATGATGAGGAAATTTTAGCTATTCCGGAATTGATGAAAAATAAAATAAAAATCTATCCAAACCCGGTAAATGATATAGTTCATGTTTCAACTTCAATTGATGAAAATCCTGTTTTACAGTTGTTTTCAATCGGAGGCATTTTGTTGAAAGAGATTAAGGCAAATGAATTAAATGTTCATGATATTTCTTCAGGAACTTATATACTGAAAATCATGCTAAAAAATAGCTCTGCCAGTTATCCGGTAATGATAGTGAGATAACGATAAAAAAAAGGTTGAATTTGTTCAAATTCAACCTTTTTGCAATCTGGAACATGTTTAATTATTTTTCCTGTAGCTCAATACAGCCAAACCATTAAAGAAAACTGCAAACCCCAATAAGGCAGCCAGTTCCCCGCCAAGTTGAATGAAATTACTGCCCTTCAGATAAATCGACCGCATGACAATCATCAGATGTTTGAGCGGATTAAAAGCAGCAATCCATTGTGCCCAATCGGGCATACTGTCCACCGGCGTGTAAAGTCCACTAAGCATGATAAACAGCATCATGAAGAAAAATACAATAAACACCGCTTGTTGAAGCGTTTGAGCATAGTTCGATATCACGATTCCCATGCCCGAAATGGCGAAAATATAAATTGCCGCGAAAGTGTAAATGATATAGAAATGTCCCACCGGAATCAATCCGTAATCCAACCAGGCAACCGTAAAACCAATGGTGATGGCTATAAATCCGATAAGCCAGAATGGAATCAGTTTAGCCAGAATAAAGGTTATTTTGGGAACCGGACTCACATTAATTTGTTCCATTGTCCCTATCTCTTTTTCGAAAACAATCGAAACTGCAGGCAAAAATCCGCACAGCAAGGTCAGAATCATAACCATTAGCGCTGGGACCATAAATACCTGATAATTCAAATTCTTATTGAAACGGTATTGAGAATCTATTTGAATTACGGAGGAGTTACTTTTAGCCATTTCGGGATATAATTCCGAAATAAGAGTGAGATTGAAATTTGCAATAATGGTCGAAAGATAAGTCATTCCTATGCCGCCTTTCATTCCGTTTACGGCATTAGCCGAAATCATCACTTTTGTACCTTCGCGGTTGATGATGCTTTTCTCAAAATTTTTCGGAATTTCCAGGATAATATCTGCCTTGTTTTTCTCAATGCTTTTCAAAGCCTGATTGTAACTGGTCGATTGATCGGTAAGTCTGAAATAATTCGATGAAATAATCGTTTGTGTCAAACGTCGGGAATAGGAAGAATGATCATTGTCAATCACACTTAAATTCAGGTTTCGTATTTCATAACTTGCTGCCCATGGGAAAACAAGTAATACCATTAAAGGAAACATGAAAATCATTTTCGGTAAAAACGGATTCCGAATGATTTGTTTGAACTCTTTTTTTAATAAATATTTTATCATAATATTTTTCTTTTACTTACTTCTTAGCTCTGATTTAACCCAATCTTACTTTAAATTTCTTCAAGCTGATAGTCACCAGAACCGTTCCCATCAATATCAAAACTCCAACGTCTTTCAGCACATCACCAAGTCCAAGTCCCTTTATCATAATTGTTTTCACCGCATCGATATACCAGCGTGCCGGAACGAAATTGGAAATAAACCGAAGAAATACAGGCATATTTTCAATCGGGAATATCATTCCCGAAAGCAGCATGACCGGAATCATCAATCCCATACCCGAAATCATCATGGCTGCCAGTTGTGAACTGGTAAGCGTAGAAATTAGTAACCCAAGCGAAAGCGCCACGAAAATATAAAGTAACGAAACTGTCAATAAACTTATGAAACTACCGGCGATTGGCACTTTCAGTACAAAAACCGAGAGCAACATAATGGTGGCAAAGTTGATAACCGAAAGTACAAAGTAAGGTGCAATTTTAGATAAAATGGTGTAGATAGGCCTCATGGGCGATACAAGCAAAATCTCCATTGTTCCCATTTCTTTTTCACGCACAATGGCTATGGAAGTCATCATGGCACAAATCAGTATCATAATCATACCCAAAACGCCCGGCACAAAGTTGAACGCACTTTTCATCTGTGGATTGTAAAGCATTTTTACTTCGGGCGTTATCAAACCGCTGTTTGTTTGCGTCGGCGACAAATCCTGCTGATAATTGGTAATAATATTGCTTGCATAAAATAAAAAAGAAGTAGCGGCATTCGGATCGGTGGCATCGGCAATAAGCTGAATATGTGCTTTACCGGTGTGTTTTAAGTTTTCAGAAAAATGATCTTCGAAAACCATGGCCAGTTTTGCCTTTCCATCACGGAATGCGGCGTCAATATCGTTGGAATTATGCGCCACAACAGCTACATCGAAATATTCACTGGCATCAACCCGGTCAATAATTCGCCGTGTTGCATCGTCGCTCGTGTTTGCCAAAACGATAACCTTTGTGTCCTTTACTTCCTGCGACAAGGCGAACCCGAACAAAACAATTTGAATGACAGGCATTAGCAACAAAATCATAACGGTGGTTTTGTCCCTTAATATATGATGAAATTCCTTTCGGATAAATGAAAATAGTTGTTTCATAATTAATCGGCTTTACGTGTGGACTTTCTGGCTAACTGCTGAAAAACTTCGTCCATATTTTTTGCATTGTATGTCCTTTTCAGGTTCATCGGTGAATCCAGCGCTTCGATTCTTCCGTCAACCATGATGGAAACACGGTCACAATATTCAGCTTCATCCATATAATGTGTTGTTACAAATACAGTTATTCCACTTGCTGTTGCATCGTATATCATTTCCCAAAAACGACGGCGGGTGATGGGGTCAACACCACCTGTTGGCTCGTCCAAAAAAACAACCTGAGGATGATGAAAAATTGAAACGGAAAAGGCCAGCTTTTGCTTGAATCCTAACGGCAGTGATTTTACAAGTTGGTCACGTTCTTCTTCAAAATTTAAACGTCCCATTAATTCATCTGTTTTTCTTTTTATTTCCTTGTCGTGCATGCCGTAAATTCCACCAAATAGTTCGAGATTTTCCCAAACTTTTAAATCTTCGTACATGGAAAATTTCTGACTCATGTATCCAATACTTTTCTTGACCAGTTCAGGTTGTCTGAAAATGTCGTAACCCGCAACAGTTCCTTTTCCCTCAGTGGGAATGCTCAGTCCGCAAAGCATACGCATAGCCGTGGTTTTGCCGGCTCCATTTGCTCCTAAAAATCCGAAAATTTCACCCCGTTTTACTTCGAAAGAGATATTGTCGACTGCTGTGAAATCGCCGAAACGTTTGGTTAGATTTTCAACTTTTATTACTGTATCCATTTTTCTTCCTCTCAAATTTGTGTGTTGGATAATTCCATAAAACAATCTTCAATCGTTGGTTCAATTGGCTGAATTTCAATGTTTTTATGACCACGTTCAATTAAATATTTCTTCAAACTGTCAACTGTCAACTGTCCATTTTCAACTGTCACATGTATCGAATCTCCAAACGCAAAACTGCTCTTCACCTGCTCGTCATTGCGCAAATCTTCCAACAATTTATGCATATTATCGCTTTTTGCTGCCCAAAGAATATCGGCAAATTGTCCGACAATATTTTCCGGAGTGTCAATTCTCAAAAACTGCCCGTTTTGAATCAGCGCAATGCGGTCGCACAGGCTTGCTTCGTCCATATAAGGCGTTGAAACCAGAATGGTAATGCCTTGTTCGCGGAGTTTTTGGAGCATTCCCCAGAATTCTTTTCGCGAAACTGGATCGACGCCGGTAGTCGGTTCATCCAGAAAAAGAACGGAAGGTTTATGAATCAACGCACAACTCAAAGCCAGTTTTTGTTTCATCCCGCCCGAAAGTTTCCCTGCACGGCGATTTTTAAATGGCTCAATTTGAATATAAATGTCTTTAATCAGTTCATAATTTTCTTCGATGGTGGTATTAAAAACCGTTGCAAAAAACTCCAGATTTTCTTCTACCGTCAAATCCTGATACAGCGAGAACCTTCCGGGCATATAGCCAACCCGTTTGCGGATTTCTTTGTAGCTGGCTACCACATCAAAACCATCTATCGTTGCAGTTCCGTTATCAGGCAGAATCAAAGTTGTCAAAATCCGGAACAAAGTCGTTTTCCCTGCACCATCCGGGCCAATAATTCCGAAAATTTCTCCACGTTTAACATCAAAGTTGATGTTTTTCAGTGCCTCAATCTTTTTGTAATTTTTACTGACAGATTCGCAGTGAATGGCGATTGGAGAACTATTATCTGATATATTCATTTAGTTTTGTTTAAACAAAATAATTGTCAAGTATCAATTGAATTTTACGTTTCCGTACATTCCAATCTTCAAAAATCCATCATTTTTTATATTGATTTTAACCGCATAAACCAGATTGGCACGTTCATCACGGGTTTCAATGGTTTTGGGTGTGAATTCAGCTTTGCTCGAAACCCAGGCTAATGTTCCGGTATAGTCACGCGTTTTATCTGCACCAAAGTCGGAAGAAACTTTTACCTTTTGACCGATTTTAAGCTGACTTAACTGGTCGGAAGTAATGTATGCCCTTAATATCATATTCTCTGTATCTGCTATTTTGAAAAGTGCTTTTCCGGGCATTACCAGTTCGCCTTTTTCAACATATTTTACTAAAACGGTTCCGCTTATCGGGCTTGTAATGTGGCATTTTTGCAATTGGTCTTCAATTTGTGCCACTTGCAGTTTAATACCTTCATTATCTTCTGTCATTCCCTGATTGGTACTGTTCAAAGTTGTTTTTTGTGCATCTAGTTGTTTCCCTAGAACATCAATTTGTGCATTGATATCATCCAATTGTTTTTGATTGGTGGCGTTTGCTTTCAACAAATTTTCAATCCGTTTCTTTTCCGTTTTCGCAGTTGAGATTTGTTGTTCGAGAACGGCTATCTGTTTCTGAACGTCCGGGCGTCGAACCTGAATTGATTTGCCGGTTGCCAGCAATTGTTTTTTGCGCAGGTAAAGTTGCACACTGTCTATTGAACCGATAACCTGACCGGCTTGCAGATCCTGACCCTCTTCCACATCAAAAGTCAGTAGTTTTCCTGATCCTTCAGCTGAAACGGTAACTTCGGTTGTTTCAAATGTTCCGGCTGCGTCGTAATTGCTATTCGATTTTTTACAGGAAGTAAAACCCACCAACAATGCAATTCCGAGTAAAATCTGATATCTCATTTTAAAATTAATTGTTTTCATAATTTCTATCTTTAATAGTCCCCTTTAGGGAATTTATGGGTTATATGTTTATTAATTATTTGTATTGTTCTTTAGTTGGTAGATTGTCAGGAGAAGTTGAATTTCGTGAAGTGATTTTAGCTGTTGGGCTTGGTTTTCAGCATTCAAATCACGAACGAGATCGCTTACTGAAGCGGTTCCATTTTCTAGTTTCGACGAAGTAGCTTTTTTGATATTCTGCCGCAACCGGATAATTTCATCGTCATTCGTTAATGTCGATTGAATTTTTTCGATTTCGTTTTGCTGTTGTTTAGTCACTAAGTTGTTGTTAAAAATAAATGTTTCTTTTTGAATATCAACTGTTTTCTTACTAATGTCCAATTTATTCAAATTGTTTTTCTGACTATACAAACCACTAATATTCCATGAAAACCGTATTCCTCCAATATAAAAAGGTGAAAATCCGGTTGTAAACATATTTAAACCCGGTTGTCCGTAACCTCCCTGAATAAATGCCCCGATTTTAGGTAAGTTCCCCGCATTTAAAAGTGACTTTTGACTTTCATACAGTTTACTTTGTGCATCTAACAAAGCAAGTTCCGGCCGATGATTGTCATTTTTGTTAAGAACCGAAAGATCTATTTCGGGTTTGGTCAAAACTGTTTGATCGGTAATACTTAATCCGGTTAGCGCGGATAGCATTAAACAGTAGGTTTGGCGGGAATTCTTAATGTCCGACTCACGTTGATTAGCATTAAGTTGTTCAACATTTATGGCATCCAAATCCGCCTGAATTGCAATTCCATTCTGAATCAGGGCACTTATCCGGTCCGAATTTATTTTCAAATCATTTTTCAGAATACTGTTCTGTTTAAGTTGCTCGTTGAGCAACAGAATTCCGAAATAAAGTTGATTAACCCGGTCTTTCAAAGCATATAAGCTAACTTCAAGATTTTCTTTCTCAATTTGTGTTGAGGCATTTGTAATTTTCTTTTGGGCTGAAATCACACCACCATCCCAAATTAATTGCGAAGCTTCTAAAACTGCCTGATATTGATCTTTGCTTACTTCAGGAATTGTAATACCTAATCTTTGACCAAGAGCAACAGGTATTTGCGTTACATCCGACTGATAAGTTGCTTTGGCTGATAATGTAAGTTGCGGCAAATAACCTTTGTTGGCGTTGCTGATGTTGTATTGGCCTGTTTGTTCAATCAGCCCGTACTGTTTTACCAACGGATAGTTGGCTCTGGCTTTTTCCTGGCAGGTTTCAATAGTCAGACTTTGAGCGTTTAGACTCAGAGAACCGACAATGGCCAGTAAAATGAATAAAATCTTGTTTTTCATATTCATGAATTCTAAATTACTTTTTTATGGTCTTAAACTTTTTAAAATAAAATCTACGTTTTCGGCTCTTCTGTGTTGAATCATAAATTTCTTTTTTGATTCGTCCAGCGAAAGAATATTCTCTACAACAGGCATCATAACAAAAATGGCTACATTCATGGTTATCATACTAACAATCAAATCAATCAAATCAATTTTCCGGACTTTTCCCTGAGCAATAGCTGTTTGTAACTCAGCATTCAATTCCGAAAATAGTTTCACCGGTATTGCTTCCAATTTGTCTTTTAACATGCTAATCTGTTCGGGTTTGCGTGATAACTCATTTAATATCAGTGCCGGCATTTTAGGATTATTCATGAGCAAATCAAAATGAGATTCAATGATAAGTTTTAATTTATCCAGAAATTCCAATTCTCCTGTGCTCTTTATTTCAAATATCCACTGGAAAAAATCTTTGAATTTTTGTTCAAAAATGGTATTGAACAAATTATCTTTCGTTCTAAAGTAATAATGAACCAAAGCCTGATTACATCCAACTTCTTTTGCAATTTCAGTGGTTGAAGTCATCGCAAAACCTTTTTCAAGAAAAAGTCTTTCGGCAACTTCAAGTATTATTTTTTCAGTAGATTGTTCGGTTTTAATATCCATATTTAATTTATCTATTTAATAGAGCTATTAATTGAACGCAAAAGAAGTTCATTTTGTTGAGTAAACAATAAATAAAGTCTGTAATTTAAGAAATATTACAATTTTTTCTTTGTTTGTAATCTTTAGAAAAATAAAAAATACGATTCCGGATTTAACCGAAACCGTATTTTAAATATGAAAATATTGTTTATTTAATTATTAATCAAAGATTTGAATGCTGTTCCTAAATGAGAGATCAGGTCTTCAGCAATCAATGATTCTTCCGATTCATTTTCCAATGCCAAATCGCCGGCTCGACCGTGGAGAAAAACGCCAATCCGGGCTGTTTCTGAAGGTGAATAACCTTGAGCCAATAATCCGGCTAAAATTCCGGTCAGCACATCGCCGGTACCGGCAGTTGCCATGCCTGCATTGCCTGTACTGTTGAAAAATAGTTTACCATCCGGTAAAGCAATAATTGTGTGAGCACCTTTCAAAACAATAATTAGGTCATAATCTTGGGCTGTTTTTTTGGCTATAATCATACGTTCGAAGGAAGAATTACATTTGCCGAATAAACGTTCAAACTCTTTTGGATGAGGGGTTAACAGGCTATTTTTGGGAATAAGTTGGAGCAAATCTTTTTCAAAACTGATAATATTAAGCGCGTCGGCATCCAGAACGCAGGGTTTATTAAGTTGTCCCAGTAATTTACGTAGCATGTCGGCTGTTTCGGTTCTCGTCCCGATACCTGGTCCAACTGCCACAGTATTGTAGATATCCAGGACATTCACATCACTTATGAAATGATCAAACTGATCAGCCTGAAATATGACTTCCGGCACAGCTGTTTGAATGATTGTACGGTTGTATGCACAGCCATGTACTGTTACAAGCCCGGCTCCTGTTCGTAAAGCTGCTTTCCCTGAAAGTATTGAAGCTCCGGCCATTCCATAACTTCCTGCAATGATCAGCGCATGTCCGTAAGTCCCTTTATGAGAAAATTTTGAACGTTTTTTTAACAATAACTTAATTTCATTTTCTTCCAGATAGTGATAATCACTTGGAGTTTGTTTTATAGCTTCGGGATGTAATCCAATGTCAAGAATTTCCCATTTCCCAATGTAGGGCTCATTTTCTGCAAAAAGAAAAGATAGTTTTGGAAACTGAAATGTGAAAGTAAGGTCAGCTTTTACAATGACCGATGAGTTTGTTGAAATGTTTACTTCGCCTTGTAAACCGGAAGGTATATCGATAGAAATAATTTTACAACCGCTTTGATTCATCCAATTTACTGCTTCTGAAAAAAATCCTGTCAACGGTCTGCTTAGTCCTGAGCCAAAAAGTCCATCAATAATAATCGTTTCTTTATTATAAACCGGAGCTATGAATTCGTTTTGGAGTTCTATTAAATTTTCAGGAAAAGATTCAAATAGTCTTTTTTTATTTGTCTTACAATCATCTGATAACGATCCGGTATGAATTAAATAAACCTCAACTTTTAAACCGGTTAACAAAAACATTCTTGCCAGTGCCAGTGCATCTCCACCATTATTTCCGGGTCCGGCCATAATGCAAACAGGGCAATTATACGAAATAGTTTGTAAATACTTTTCATACAGGGCATCCGCTGCCCGCTCCATTAAATCTGTCGAAGTAATAGGTTCGTTTTTAATGGTTAACTGATCGATTTCGCGAATTTGGCTTGTTGCAAAGATCTTCATATAATTATTAATTGTAAGTTATTAATTATTAATCAGAATGCATTCCAACGGGTATTTAACCAGCTTTTTTGTTGATCCTCTTTAAGAAATGTCCAGGCAACTATACGACTTGTCTTCGTTCCCTGACCCATAGGAATGGTTTTCACGTCTAAAGCACCTACATTTTCGAGTGCTTCGTATACGCTTTTCAGATGAGATTGTTTCGAAATCTGTGTTGTAAACCAAAAGCAGTTTGATGCAAATTGTTTACTCTGACGAATCATGCTGCGCACAAAACGTTCTTCACCACCTTCACACCACAATTCAGTGGTTTGTCCTCCAAAGTTTAAGGTGGGAGTAGTGACTTTCTTGTGGTTCAAGCTGCTCAGTTTGCGGAGTGTTCCTTCCTGGGCTTCTTCCAGTGAAGCATGAAAAGGCGGATTGCAAATGGTCAAATCAACGGGCTCGTTGCGTTCCATGATGCCATGAAAAATATCCATGGGGTTTTCCTGAAAACGGAGTTCAATACTTCTTTTTAGAAAAGGATTGTTATTCAATATTTTGCTTGCTGATTCCAGGGCGGCAGGATCGGTTTCGGAACCGATAAATGACCAACCATATTCTTTGTTGCCGACTATTGGGAAAACACAACTGGCACCCACGCCGATATCCATGCATTTTATTTTTGGACCTGTAGGTATTTTTCCATTATTTGAGTTTCCCAGCAAATCGGCAACATGATGTATATAATCTACTCTCCCGGGAATGGGCGGGCATAAATATCCGGTGGGAATATCCCAGTATTCTATATTATAATAATGCTTCAATAACGCTTTATTTAACCATTTCACAGCCTTCGAATTGGCAAAATCCAACGATTCGTCTCCGTAAGCATTCAATTTTACGTATTTAGCCAGTTCAGGACAGGTAACAGTGAGTTTTTTAAAATCATAACGTTCCCTGTGTTTGTTGCGTGGATGTAAAACGGTTTTTTCAGCAGGATGTACTTTCTTTAGTTCGGGCATGGTTGAGTATCTAATGTTTGGTTACAAAGGTAAGGAATATTGGGTACAATGGTGCATTTCTTTCCAATCAGTATCCTTCATAAAGGTGCTCAAAGGAATTTCACAGATCCGTGTTTGACAGTGAACCAGGTATAAGCCTGCTTTGTTCAGGAATATTGTCTCAAGAAATTATTCTTACAAATTCCAATATTATAAAAGTGAGCTAAGTGGCAAAGATTTCCGAGTAGTAATATTCACCAATAGATTTATAAATACTATTTTCCCAAAAATCACTTATTTTTTTCTGATCATTCTTGTTTCAACCTCATTTCCATCCCTTATTTGAAGCAGGTAAACGTTAGACTCATATTTTTCAAGATTCAGCGTTACAATACCTTTTCCGCTAAATGTTTCCAACGTTTTTCCGGAAATATCAAGTATAGAAATAGCAAGAGGCAAAGTGGATTTGATGGAAGATACATCGACAAAAAGGTACTGATCAAACGGGTTAGGATAAACAGAAACCGCATGAGTAATTGCTGAAATTCCCCCAGTCGACAGACTACTGCCTAAAGTACCATCCGTCTTTACATGCTGGCCATAAATATTACTGTATATTTTTCTGCTATCATTCCAAACGATAATTATTCCGCCATTGTTATCATTTACAAGGTGTGGTTCGGTTTGTTGCCCATAAGCATTACTTACCAATACACCACCAAACAACCATAATTCTGCGCCAGTTGCATCCAGATGTTGGGCATAATTATCAATTGCTCCGTTTCTGGAATCTTCCCAGGTAAGCAATGCGCCTCCGTTATTATCGGAAACCAGATCAAATGCACCCTTTCCCCCTGATCCAATAGCATATCCACCCCATAGTAGTGTACCGTTGCCATCAATACGCTGAGTAATAAGGGTAGAAGCATATCCAGACCAATTCAGGAAGGCAAGGATAGCACCTCCCGTCTTATCTGATATGATTTTTACACTTCCTTGTTGTTGAGTGGTTGTACTGATGCCTATGCCATTGGCTTGCCATTGAACGACACCGTTTGCATTTATGTGTTGGGCATATATGTCAGAATTTGAGGGAAAGGTATTAGTAACGTTTCTTTGATCCACCCATGTTATATAAGCCCCGCCATTACCATCAGTAGTAATAACCGGATTATCCTGCATGTTCTTAGACGCACAAATAATCACTCCATTTGTTCCCCATAGTGCTGCACCACTATAATCAATACGTTGGGTATAAATATCTGCTGCACTTGTATCATTATGTAAAGACATGTCTTCCACCCAGGTTATAATAGCGCCTCCACTTCCATCAGTTGTTATCGCCGGTCTGACCTGTCCATCGGGGTTGGGGCAAATTCCTATAGTCTGAGGCCATTTTAATGTTCCATCTGCATTAATGCCTTGAGCATAGATATCTACATTTTGGGGATCAGGGTTTCTTTGATCGGTCCAGGTAATTATAGCACCTCCGTTTCCATCCGATGTCAGTTGTGGAAAGGTCTGATCACCCAAACCCATACAAATACCTACACCATCCGCAGTCCACTTAATCACACCGTTTCCATCTACACGCTGTGCATAGATATCATAGTCAATTCCATTTCTGTAATCGGCCCATGTAATAATAGCACCTCCGCTTCCATCCGAAATGATAGCTGCCTGAGCCCGGAAATAAGCTGCAGTACTTATAGGAATGCCATTGGTTGTCCATTTCACGAACCCATTGGCATCAATCCGCTGGGCGTAAATGTTTGAGCTGGTTCTTTCATCAACCCAAGCTATAATGGCACCTCCACTGCCATCGGGAGCAATAACACTTTTAATCTGAGATCCGGGATCAATACAAATCGGAGTATTCTGGTATGGATTTGTTGACCACTGTGCAAAACTGTCAATGGAAGTCAAAAGGCCTATCGCACATACTAATGCAAATATTACTTTCGTTTTGAAACTCTTCTTTAAGTTAGTTTTCATCTTACTGAATTATTTGTATTAGTGATTTTTTTTTGTTGATAAAATATTAGTTCATTGTAGTTCAAATATTTACGGCCTTTGAGTAGTTTGTAAGTGCAAATTGAGATAGAATTTTTTTTAACTATTTGATTTGATCTTTCCATAACCTATAATTATCTAACAGGGATGAGATATAAATAATTAATTTTATCCAAATCTTTTTCAGTGGCCTTAAAAATCCACTCACTATTTTTTAAAATAGATTGTATATAAGAACAGTTACTCTAAAAAAAGGTTCATCAAAAGTAAAAATCATTTTTAAAACCTCAATTTTTCAACCGGCTTATTTGCCATTTTCAACTGTTTATTTAATGCTTATGAGTAACTGTCTGTTCGTATATGTTCCCTTAATGAATTGGGTAAAGTTTGGCAATACACAACAATAATAGCATGAAATATTTTGTTGATATAAAGAACAGAAACATAAATAAAAAACAAAACCGCCCAATCTGAATTTTCAGATTGGGCGGTTCTATTCTTATTCCCCTTTAGGGGTTAGGGTTTTCCTACTTTACTTCTTCAAAATCTACATCAGTAACATCACCTTGTTTGTTTCCTTCGTTCGAACTTTGTTGTCCACCGAAATCAGCATTGTTGGGTTGTGCCTGACCTTCCTGTGCATTTTGTGCATTGTACATTTCCTGACTTGCAGCCTGAAAAGCGTCATTTACTTCTTTGGTTGCAGCATCCAATGCATCAAGATCTTGTGCTGTGTGAGCTTCTTTTAATTTTGCTAAAGCAGCTTCGATTGGACCTTTTTTATCGGCAGGAATTTTATCACCAATTTCAGTCAACTGTTTTTCAGTTTGGAAAATCAAACTGTCAGCATGATTCAATTTGTCGATTTTTTCTTTTTCTTTGGCATCAGTTTCAGCATTTGCAGCAGCTTCATCCTTCATTCGTTTGATTTCAGCATCTGTCAATCCTGATGTTGCTTCAATACGAATACGTTGTTCTTTGCCGGTTGCTTTATCTTTGGCTGAGACATGTAAGATACCATTGGCATCAATATCAAAAGTTACTTCAATTTGAGGTTCTCCACGACGGGAAGGCATGATACCATCAAGGTGGAAACGACCGATTGATTTGTTTTGATTAGCCATAGGACGTTCGCCCTGCAAAATATGGATTTCTACTGAAGGTTGATTGTCGGCAGCCGTTGTAAATGTTTCCGATTTTTTGGTTGGAATCGTTGTGTTGGCTTCAATCAATCTTGTCATTACACTTCCCATGGTTTCAATTCCCAATGAAAGTGGTGTAACATCAAGCAATAAAACGTCAGTAACTTCACCGGTCAAAACACCGCCTTGAATAGCGGCACCTACTGCAACAACTTCGTCAGGATTCACACCTTTCGATGGCGTTTTCCCAAAGAATTTTTCTACAGCCGATTGAATGGCAGGAATACGGGTAGAACCACCCACTAAAATGATTTCGTCAATATCACTGATTGTCAAACCGGCACTTTTCAATGCTGTTTTACATGGATCGATTGTTTTTTGTACCAAATCGTCGATTAATTGTTCGAATTTAGCACGTGTCAACGTACGTACCAGGTGACGTGGCACACCATCTACAGGCATAATATAAGGTAAATTGATTTCCGAAGAGGTTGTATTCGATAATTCAATTTTTGCTTTTTCAGCAGCTTCTTTCAACCGTTGCAAAGCCATTGGGTCTTTGCTAAGATCTATACCGCTATTATCATTTTTAAATTCCTGTACCAACCAGTCGATGATACGGTGGTCAAAGTCATCACCACCCAGGTGAGTATCACCATCGGTTGATTTCACTTCAAATACGCCATCACCTAATTCAAGTACAGACACATCATGTGTTCCACCACCGCAGTCGAAAACCACGATTTTCATGTCTTTGTTGGTTTTATCCAAACCATAAGCCAAAGCGGCAGCCGTTGGTTCGTTAATAATACGGCGTACATTTAATCCTGCAATTTCGCCGGCTTCTTTTGTAGCCTGACGTTGTGAGTCATTAAAATAAGCCGGAACAGTTATAATCGCATCGGTCACTTCAGTACCTAGATAATCTTCGGCCGTTTTTTTCATTTTTTGAAGAATGATAGCCGAAATTTCTTGTGGTGAATACATACGTCCTTCGATATCTATACGAGCCGTATTATTATCACCTTTTACTACTTTAAAAGGTACACGACCAATTTCTTTTGTCAGTCGATCATAGGTTTCACCCATAAATCGCTTGATAGAAAATACTGTTTTAGTCGGGTTGGTTATGGCCTGACGTTTTGCAGGATCACCCACTTTACGTTCGCCACCATCAATAAATCCGACAACAGAAGGTGTTGTGCGTTTTCCTTCGCTGTTTGAGATAACGATAGGCTCGTTACCTTCCATTACAGAAACGCACGAGTTCGTGGTTCCTAAGTCAATTCCAATAATTTTTCCCATAATTTTTTTATTATTTTATTTTTTCAGTTGTTTCTGATATGTTATTTATACGCTAGCCATTTTACAAACGATATGCCAACCACTAATAACGGGAAGTCTTTATGATTTTGACAGAAAAAACAGGAATTGAAGGAGTGAATTTGAAAATTTGGCTGACAAAAGGGCAGAAAGTGGCAGTAAAATAGGAGTAAGAGATTAGAGGCAAGAAGTAAGTAATTTGTTTTCTTTCTAAGAAAATCTCAGTAATTTAGATGCTTACCTCTTACTCCTTGCTTCTTACCTCAATATTTCTAAAATAATTCTACCTTTGCAAAAAAAACTATGGCCTTCGTTTATCTTGGACTGGGAACTAATTTAGGAGAAAAAGAGCGTAACCTGAATGATGCGGTGATAACTCTTGGGTTAGAAGTGGGGAATGTCCTTCGATTATCTGCTTTCCATGCTTCCCTGCCCTGGGGATTTAAATCTGAAAATAATTTTTTGAATGTGGTGATGTTGATCGAAACGAATCTGTCACCTTTCGAACTATTAAATATAACACAGGAAATAGAAAAGAATCTTGGAAGGATTAAAAAAAGCGATGTCAATTATACAGATCGCATAATTGACATTGATATACTTCTTTATGATAATTTGGTAATAGACCAACCCGGATTAAAAATACCACATCCACTTTTAACAGAACGTGATTTTGTGTTGATTCCACTGGCTGAAATTGCCCCGGATTTGATCCATCCGGTACTGAAGAAGAAAATTTTTGAATTATTGAATCATTAAGTGTCAGATAACCAGTTAAACCGTTTACTCTTCTAAGTCCGATGCTTCATCCTGTGCGTGGTATTCTTCCAGCAATTGTAACGCTTTTTCAAAATCTTTTTCAAAAACCACAATTTTAAGTCCATCCCCTATATCGCTAAACATTGGATAAAGTTCAACCAGTTGTTCATTCCCGATAAAACATTCAATTTCATTCACATGTAACACTTCCTGATCAACCATTGCATCTACCATGGTATCGTAGTTTTTAAGTGTGATAACTTTGTCTTCCATAGTTGTATTTTTTTTAAAGGTTTGCTGAGTGATTCTATTATAAAAACACTTTTCATTTTAAGATTGTTCTTATTTTGAAATAAAATCATGACATTTTACCAGCAAAGATACAGTGTTTTTATGAATTCGAAAAACGGATATTTTTTCTTACTTTTGCAAAGCAAATTAAATCTTAAGATTAATGAGTATCGACCAACTTCCCGATCATCTGGTTTATAGTAAAAACGTAATAGAATTTGTTACTGTAGCCGCTGAAACATGCTTGTTTTTGGAACATGCATCTGAATTCTCACGGCAAGATTTTGTTCTCAAATCAGTCAAAATTCTGCCACTTTTATATCTTAAAACAACTTTGTTGGACATATCTGAATCGACGGCTGATGATAATGTTGAACGATTTGTGTCTGAAGAGGATTATCTGTTTGTAAAAGAACAAATAGAACAATTGTTAGGTGCGGAAGATTCATATCTGGAGGTTTTTCATCCTGATATGGCCCTGAGCGATACGCCGATAGCGGCTTTTATATCCGAAAATCTTGCGGATGTTTATCAGGAAATGAAAGATTTTGCCGCCAATTATCAGTTAGGTGACGTGGATATAATGAACAACGCTTTGGTTGCATGTCTCGAAGCCTTTGGAGAACATTGGGGTCAAAAGCTATTGAATGCCTTGCGGGCTTTGCATGCATTGCAATTTAGTGATGAATTTATGTTGGAAGATACGGATGTTGAGCCAATTGAAATTAAAAATAAAATTGATAGAAATTCATTTCTCAATTTTCTCCATAATGAAGAAGACGATGATTTGAGCAATATATTGTAATTACTGTTTATGCTAATATCAAAAATAACAAAAGAAGAAGTAAATTTGATGCCTGTTGTTATCTTTGAGGGCGAAATTACACTTGTTGACGATTTGTCAAAAGTAGATTTTGCTATTGAAGAACTTCGTAAAAGCCCTATAGTTGGGATTGATACTGAAACAAAACCTTCTTTTAAACGTGGAACTTATTATAAAGTTTCATTAGTGCAAATATCGAATCTTAATCATTGTTTTTTGTTTCGTCTGAATCTAATCGACTTTCCTTCCTCACTTGCTGATTTTTTGGCAGACAAGAACATCCTAAAAATAGGTCTTTCGCTTCGAGATGATTTAACCGGTCTGAATAAGTTACATTCTTTTAAACCTGATGGTTTTATTGATATTCAGTCGATTGTCCAGAGCTACGGTATCATGGAGATGGGGTTGCAAAAAATTTATGCCATTCTTTTTGGACAAAAAATATCGAAGTCGCAACGACTGACTAACTGGGAAAATCCCGAACTGAGTGAGCAACAACAGCGTTACGCGGCCACAGACGCCTGGGCAAGTTTGAAAATATACCTGCAATTGATGAATGAAAAAATGATATCCAAAAAGGAAATCAAAAAAATGCTTGATGAAAATGCTCAGGAACTGAGAGAGAAACAAGCATTAAACAATCCTCCTATGACTCAAGGGATTAATATATAATTATCCTGACTTTCCAATACCGCATTCTGACTAAACAATATTAATTCTCAACCTGAAATGATTTCCATACAGCTTAAACCAAAAAAAGAAGAAAGTTTACTTCGTTTTCATCCCTGGGTATTTTCCGGAGCAATACAACATATTGAGGGAAAACCGGCTGAAGGCGATCTTGTGGAAGTACTTGACAGTAAACGTAATTTTCTGGCGATTGGTCATTATCAGATTGGTAGTATAGCTGTACGAGCGGTGACATTCGAAAATGAGCCGATTGATATTGATTTTTGGAACCGGAAAATTCAATGGGCGTATGCCATGCGTGTTTCGTTGGGCCTGGTAAATCCAGAGAAAAACAACACCTTTCGTTTGGTTCACGGTGAGGGTGATTCGTTACCGGGACTGATAGTGGATGTGTATGCCGAAACGGCTGTTATGCAGGCACATTCGGTAGGGATGCATGAAACCCGACAAATTCTGGCAGAAGCAATTGTAAAGAATGTACCTCAGGTAAAAAATGTTTATTATAAATCGGAAACAACCTTGCCTTTTAAAGCACCAATTGCACCCGAAGACGGCTATTTGATAGGCAAAGAAACCGTTTCCTTAACAGCTCTCGAAAATGGATTGGAGTTCCATGTAGATTGGTTGCGGGGACAGAAAACCGGCTTTTTTGTGGATCAACGGGAGAACCGTACATTGCTTGAACGCTATGCAGCAGGGAAATCGGTATTAAATATGTTTTGTTACACCGGTGGTTTTTCTGTCTATGCCTTGCGGGGCGGTGCAGAGCTGGTTCATTCAGTGGATAGTTCTACCAAAGCCATTCAACTGACAGAAAAAAATGTTGAAGCTAACTTTCCCAATGATAAACGTCACAAATCATTTGATGAAGATGCATTTAAGTATTTAAATAATCTCAGTAATATTGAACAGAAATACGATTTAATTATTCTTGATCCGCCGGCTTTTGCCAAACACAGGGAGGCATTGCGAAATGCATTAAAAGGTTATAAGCGTTTAAACGCTAAAGCATTTGAACAAATCAAACCTGGAGGTATTGTTTTTACATTCTCGTGTTCACAGGTTGTTACGAAAGAACAATTTCGGTTGGCTGTTTTTAGTGCGGCGGCAGAGAGTAAACGTAACGTTCGTATTTTACATCAGCTAAGTCAACCTGCTGATCATCCGATTAATATCTATCATCCGGAAGGCGAATACCTGAAAGGTTTAGTTCTTTGGGTAGAATAATTTCGGTTTCGGTTTACCTATTTTAATAAATAATAATTTGATTTGATATAAAATAGTTTGAAAAATATTTTTTAGTTATAAATTCATTTACTATATTTGCATCTCAATACAACCCGAATATCCACTAAAACGTAAAATGCCTATAGCCCAGAATTACTTTAAAACCTTAAAATTAAGAAGTAATGAGAACTCTGAATCAAGCAACCGATGACGAATTGGTTAAATTGTATGAGGCAGGCGATAACAGTGCATTTGAAATTTTATTA
This sequence comes from Paludibacter sp. UBA6032, assembly GCA_002427885.1. Classification (GTDB taxonomy): domain Bacteria; phylum Bacteroidota; class Bacteroidia; order Bacteroidales; family Paludibacteraceae; genus Paludibacter. The sequence continues at coordinate 91,510 of DIZI01000041.1, read as the reverse complement.
TTGCGATACAAATCGAAAGCGTATACCTATATATACCTGATCGTTCGCAACCGGGAACTTGCCGAAGATATCTTTCAAGACACATTTATTAAAGCTATTGCTACCATACAACAAGGACGCTATGTAGAGTCCGGTAAATTTCTGGCTTGGATTAACCGCATAGCACATAATCTGATTATTGACCATTTCAGGCGTGAGAAGAATGAAAATACATTCTCGGCTGATGCAGTGGATTATGATATTGTGAATAATGCAAAGCTTTCAGAAAAAAGTGTGGAAGATGTAATTTCGAACGAACAAGTACTAACCGATGTGCTACACTTGATTAATTATCTACCACTTTCACAACAGAAAGTGATTCGTATGCGCTATTTTGAAGATTTAAGTTTCAAAGAAATTGCGGAGAAAACTGATGTGAGTATCAACACTGCACTTGGTCGGATGCGATATGCTTTGCTTAATATGCGCCGCATAGCCGCGGAAAAAAATGTTTATCTGGAAATAAAATAACATTTTAAATATATTATGACAAATTATTGATTTACAAATAAATGATTTGTAGCAGTGATGAAAGTATAAACTCATTTGATTTTTTTTCAAATGAGTTTATACTTTTTTTGATACACTTGCGTTTTAAATATATCACTCTAAAAATGTTACAAGTGCCTATGCAAAAAACTACTACTACTTTAAACAAAACTGATTTTATTACTAAACAAGACAGCACGAAAACTCCAAAAATTCTGCAACCGAAAACAGCAACATTGCAGGAAATTCTTAAATTTGCTTCTTCTTACAGGGTTACAAAAATTTCTGATAATCAGTTTATTGAAATGTTTTTAAATTAAAAATAGAGACTTCCAAATTTTTGGAAGTCTTTTTTTATTATATTTGCAAATCTAAAATAAAACCTGAAATTTCGGATTTTAATTTACAAATAAATAAGTACATGACTAAAATTATATCACCATCCTTATTATCAGCCGACTTTGGCAACCTGAAAGCGGCATGTGAAATGATTAACGCCAGTGAGGCGGAATGGTTGCATATCGATGTGATGGATGGTGTATTTGTTCCTAATATTTCATTCGGTTTTCCGGTCATGGAAGCAGTCAAAAAATACTGTACCAAACCGCTTGATGTTCATTTAATGATCGTTCATCCCGAAAAGTATGTGAAACGGTTTGCTGAAGCCGGTGCTAAAATCCTGACTTTTCATTACGAAACGGTTGAAAATCCTCTGGAAATGATTGATTTAATTAAGGCTGAAGGAATTAAGGTTGGAATTACGATAAACCCTGATGTACCTGTCAGTTTATTGGAACCCTATATCGATAAAGTAGATTTGGTATTATTAATGACTGTATTTGCAGGCTACGGTGGACAAAAATTTATCGAAGACAGTTACTTCCGTATCGATGAATTAAAAGAAATGATCGTACGGAAAAATGCTCATTGTGTTATTGAAGTCGATGGTGGAGTGAATATGCAAAATGCTTCGAAACTTTTTGAACACGGTGTAAACGTCCTCGTTGCGGGTAGTGCGGTTTTTAATACTGCAAATCCTTTAGAAACCATACATAACATGCTAAAAACATAAAATTATGGATTTTTTGCAACGAACTCCTTTTTTTCGTTTGTTGCTCCCATTCATTGCAGGTATTATTACATATCAATATGTGGAGTTAATGCATTGGAGTTTGTATGCTTTGTTTCTAATTTCACTTTTTCTTATTCTCTTTCCATTTTTCATTCAGATTCCCGATCGGCAATTCCAATTCCGATGGCTGTTTGGCTCCGGAATTTTTTTGTTTATGTTTGCGTTGGCCCTTTTCCTGAGTGGAAAACTCGAGAAAGAAAATGTATTCGATCATCTTCATCAAAAAGGCATTTATCGCGTAGAACTGACGTCGGCACCCATCGAAAAAACTAAATCATATCTTTGTAAAGTAACTGTACTGCAGTTCTTCGGGTCTGCTTCGTGGAAACCGGCCCGTGGAAAAGCAATTCTTTATTTACAAAAAGATAATGCAGCATCAAAACTATTATTTGGCGACAGATTGATGGTCGAAACCGAATTTACAGCACCTGAGAAAGTTCAAAACCCGGATGGCTTTGACTATGCTGCCTATCTGAAACGACAAGGTGTGGGAGCAACTTGTTACATTCCTTCCCATAGATGGAAAGTCACAGACCGCAACGAAGCCTTTTCAATCCGACGTGAGGCAGATAAATGCCAGAATTATTTGTTAAATGTGTATCGTAAATTCAACATTGAAGGTGATGAATTTGCAGTGCTAGCTGCTTTGACCTTGGGCTATACCGATGATTTACAACCTGATCTGCGTGCAAGTTACAGTGCGACAGGAGCAATGCATATCCTATCGGTTAGTGGTATGCACGTAGGTGTTGTTTATGTGGTTATAGCTTTTTTACTGGGGTTTTTAAATAAATCACGACGACAAAAGATACTCAGAACTTTATTCATAATGTTGTTCTTGTGGGCGTATGCTTTTCTCACCGGATTATCAGCAGCGGTGATTCGTGCAACGCTTATGTTTACATTTGTGGCATTTGCAACTTCTTTTGAGCGAAAATCGCAAATTTACAATACTATTTTTATGTCCATATTGGCGATGCTGCTTTACAATCCAAACTTTTTGTATGATGTTGGTTTTCAACTTAGTTATGCAGCAGTGTTGAGCATTATTTTCTTTCAACCAATTATTAATAAGCTATATACACCTAATAATAAACTTACCCGATTTACCTGGGAATTGTTCTCGGTTTCGCTTGCAGCTCAGTTAGGAACAGCTCCGTTTACTTTGTATTATTTTCAACAATTCCCAAATTATTTTTTAATTACTAATTTTATTGCAATACCTCTTTCCAGTGTAATCATTTATTTAGCAATGGCTTTGTTGATGGTTTCATTTATCCCGTATCTATCCGTATTTGTTGGTTATTTATTAAAATGGTCGCTTTGGTTATTAAATTTTTTAATTGTTTGGATTCAGAATCTGCCTAACTCAGTATCACATATTTCATTGGATACTAAACAAACGACAGTATTTTTCATTGCAATTTTTTGTCTTTCAGGCTATTATTATTCTAGAAAATTCACACCTTTATTTATAGGATTACTTTCTCTTTTGCTGACCAGTTTGTTTAATTTGCATGCGAATTTTCAAACTCTGACTTCTAAACGTATGATCGTGTTTGCCGGACAGAATAATACGCATGTCAATTTCATCAATCGCAATCAAAATTATGTTTTTTCTACTGATTCGATCGAAGCTACACGAATTGCAAAGTCATTTTGGCAAAATCAAAAATTGGGAAATCCACATTTTTTACACGAAAATAATTGGTTTTCGGATGGTTTTGCGAGTTTTGAAGGCTCACGCATATTGATAATGACGCAAGATTTTTTAAAGAAGAAAACAACTTCCACACCTCTTAAAATTGATTATCTGATAATCGGAAAAGGACTTAAACCAAAAATCGATCAAGTACTGGAATGCGTTCAACCGCGTAAAATAATTGTTGACAAAAGTGTTTCAAAATGGTATACCGATAATATAAAACAAGCTTGCGCAGTCAGAAAGATCGGATTTTATTCTGTTCGTGAAAATGGTGCTTACATATTGAATTTTACAGATTAACACTCAGTCAATCGCAAATCTCTCAGATTCGTATTTTTTTGCTACTTTTGTATCCAAATTAAATTTAATAAAATGATTTCGAAAATAATTTCCGAGGAGCTTGTTAATAAGGTTGAGAAAGCCATAGACGTGGCTGATAAAATAGCTATTGTTGTTCATGTCGGTCCTGATGGAGATGCCATGGGTGCATCGTTGGCTATGTGGCATTATTTAATGACAAAAGGCAAAGAATCAACGATAGTTGTTCCTACAGCATTTCCAAATTTTCTTAATTGGATGCCGGGGACAGAAAAAGTAATTGTGTACGAAAATAATAAAGAAGAAGCAGATTTAATATTTGCTGTGGCTGATTTGATTTTTGCTCTCGATTTTAATACTGCCAACAGAATGGCGAATATGACTGAGGCCGTGTTGAGATCTCCTGCCGATATTATTTTAGTTGACCATCACTTACATCCAGAAGCTTTTGCTAAAGTGTTGATTTCTTATCCTGAATTATCATCTACAAGTGAACTGATTTTTAGATTGATTTGTCGCATGGGAGATTTCTCGAAAATAAACTTAGCCTGTGCTGAATGTATATATACCGGGATGATGACCGATACAGGTGGATTTACCTATAACTCCAACCAACAGGAAATATATATTATTATCGCTGAGTTAATAAAACTGGGCGTTAATAAAGATGAGATTTACAGAAAAGTTTTCAATACTTATTCTGCAGATCGTCTGCGTTTGATGGGTTTTTGTCTTTCCAAAAAGATGAAGATATATCCCGAATATCGTGCAGCACTGATTACAATTACTCAGAAAGAATTGGATCAGTATAATTTTGTAAATGGTGATGCCGAAGGTTTTGTGAATATCCCACTTTCTATCGAGGGTGTTGATTTCTCAGTTTTTATGCGGGAAGATACCGATAAAATAAAGATTTCGCTTCGTTCACAGGGAACTTTTCCTACCAATAAAGTTTCGTCCGATTTATTTAATGGTGGTGGACACCTCAATGCAGCTGGTGGCGAAAGTTACGTGACTTTAAAAGAGACAATTAAAAAGTTTGAAGATGCCTTGCCAACTTACAAAGTGTTTTTAGAGGAAAAGGCATAAAGTCAATAATCAAAAATAACATTGAAACTCTTCAAACAACAAACTTTTCAAAAAAAATGAAATACCTCATAATACTTGGCGATGGAATGGCAGATGAGCCGATTGCATCGCTTGGAAATAAAACTTGTTTACAAGCTGCCAACATACCGAACATAGATAAAATAGCCGCTTTGGGTAGAAACGGATTGTTGGATACAATTCCCGAAGGTTTTGCGCCCGGGAGTGAAATTGCCAACTTGAGTGTACTTGGTTACAAAGTTGCCGAAGTCTTTGAAGGACGGGGCTCTTTGGAGGCTGCCAGCATGGGAGTCGACATTAAACCCGGCGAGATGGCTATGCGATGTAACCTGATTTGTATAGAAAATAAGAAAATAAAGAATCATTCAGCCGGACATATCAGTAATGAAGAAGCGGAGGAATTGATTCTTTTTTTGCAAAAAGAACTTGGAAATGAAACGGTAAGTTTCTTCCCGGGAGTTTCATACCGGCATCTTTTAAAAATGAAAGGTGGTAATAAAAATCTGAAATGTACGCCACCGCATGATGTCACAGGAACAGCTTTTGTCGATGTTATGATACAGGCTGAAACTAAAGAAGCTGAAGAAACCGCCAATATTTTAAATGATTTAATTCTTCGTTCGCAGGAATTATTGGAAAATCATCCTGTGAATTTGAAACGTGCTGCTGCCGGAAAAGATAAAGCCAACAGTATCTGGCCCTGGTCACCGGGTTACAAACCTTCGATGAAAACACTGCTTGAGCTTTATAACCTGAAAAGCGGTTCTGTGATTTCGGCAGTGGATTTGATTCTTGGCATTGGCGTTTATGCCGGGTTGAAGGTCATTCACGTGGAGGGTGCAACCGGTCTTTACAATACAAATTACGAGGGTAAGGCGCAGGCTGCCATTGATGCGCTTCGCACCGACGACTTTGTGTATTTACATATTGAAGCCAGTGACGAAGCCGGACATGAAGGTGATGTGGCATTGAAAATGAAAACGATTGATTATCTGGATAAACGGGTAGTGAAGCCGATATTTGATGAGATTTCTACCTGGAGTGAACCGGTTACCATTGCTATTCTGCCCGATCATCCAACGCCCTGTGTCTATAAAACGCACACAAATTCTCCCGTACCGTTTATTATTTATCGTCCGGGAGAAACTCCGGATGAAGTGAAAGTATATGATGAATTTGCTGCAGAAAAAGGTAGTTACGGGCTATTGAAAGGAGCTGAATTTATGAAGGAATTGATTATCTTATGAAATATTACAGTACAAATAAAAAAGTTACAGGTGTCAGCTTACAAGATGCAGTAGTAAAGGGTTTAGCCGATGACAAAGGTTTATTTATGCCCGATTCTATTAAAAGATTACCACAGGAGTTTTTCGATACAATTGAAAATCTGTCGTTTCAGGAAATAGCTTATACGGTTGCCGATGCTTTCTTTGGTGAAGATGTGGAAGCTGAAGCTCTGAAGAAAATTGTGTATGAAACCCTGAATTTTGATGTGCCGTTGGTGCATGTAAATGACAATATCTACAGTCTGGAATTATACCATGGACCAACCCTCGCGTTTAAAGATGTGGGTGGACGTTTTATGTCGCGCTTACTCGGCTATTTTATTCAAAAACAGACTGGTAACGCTCAGGTAAATGTGCTGGTAGCCACTTCGGGCGATACCGGAAGTGCCGTGGCCAATGGATTTCTCGGTGTAGAAGGTATTCATGTTTATGTTTTATATCCTAAAGGTCTGGTAAGTCCTATTCAGGAATGTCAGTTTACAACTTTGGGACAGAATATTACTGCGCTTGAAGTAGACGGTACTTTCGATGATTGTCAGGCATTGGTGAAATCCGCCTTTATGGACGAAGACCTGAATGCTAAAATGAAACTGACTTCGGCAAATTCAATCAATGTGGCTCGATTTTTACCTCAGTCATTTTATTATTTTTACGCATATTCTCAACTGAAATCATTTAATCCGAAATTGTCGAAAAAAGAGTTGGAAATGGTTATTTGTGTTCCAAGTGGAAATTTTGGCAATTTAACCGCCGGGCTCTTTGCAAAAAAAATGGGATTACCCGTGAAACACTTTATTGCAGCCAATAACCGCAACGACATTTTTCTTCAATATTTAAAAACTGGAGAGTACAAACCGCGTCCTTCTGTATCCACAATTGCCAACGCCATGGATGTGGGTGATCCAAGTAATTTTGCGAGAGTACTCGATTTATATGACGGTTCTCATGCAGTAATTTCATCTGAAATTAGTGCTGTTAGCTATAATGATGAACAAATTGCCACTACCTTGAAAAACTGTAAACAGGAAACCGGATATTTGCTCGATCCGCACGGAGCTTGTGGTTATCAGGCATTGAAAGATGATTTAAAAGAAACGGAATTTGGAATATTCCTTGAAACGGCTCACCCGGCCAAATTTCTTGAAACTGTTGAAAGTATTCTGGGTGAGAGAGTAGAAATTCCCCAAAAACTTCAGGAATTTATGAAAGGAGAAAAGAAAAGTCAGGCGTTATCAAAAGATTTTGATTCGTTCAAGAAATTCTTACTTACACAGGTAGTAAAATAAAGTTTAATATTATGAGTAAAAAAGTTTTTGTGAGCGGTTGTTACGATATGTTGCACAGCGGACATGTTGCTTTTTTTGAAGAAGCTGCACAACACGGTGATTTATATGTTGGTATCGGTTCTGATAAAACAATAAATGAATTGAAGGCACGCAAAACAGTTAACACCGATGCGGAAAGATTGTACATGGTGAAAGCACTGAAAGTGGTGAAAGATGCATGGATTAATTCAGGAAACGGGCTGCTGGACTTTTTGGATGAGTTTCAATCATTAAAACCTGATATTTTCTTTGTCAATGCCGACGGACATACTGCTGCCAAGGAATCTCTTTGTAAAGAAATGGGAATTGAATATGTGGTTAGTAAGCGGGTTCCGCACGGAGATTTACCTGCCCGTTCTACGACTGCATTGCGAAAAGAATGTCTTATTCCATACAGAATAGATTTGGCAGGAGGTTGGCTTGATCAACCTTATGTAAGTAAATATGCCAGCGGTTCGGTTATAACCATTTGTATTGAACCTGATTATGAATTTAACGACCGGAGCGGCATGTCTACCAGCAGTCGCCGGAAAGCAATCGAACTCTGGCAAACCGATATCCCCGAAGGTGACAGAGAAAAACTGGCCAAAACACTTTTCTGTTTTGAAAATCCTCCGGGAACAAAATATGTGAGTGGTTCGCAGGATTCGCTTGGCATTACCATGCCGGGACTGAATAAGTTTTTTTACGATGGAGGTTACTGGCCGGGTGATATTCAAAGTGTGCGTGTTGCCGGATTGCTCGATTGGATTGAACAACGGATTTGGATGATTCCTCTTTATCCCCGTAGGGATGATTACGATGTTTTGGCAAATACAACTATCGATGAAAAGAGTGCTAAAAAACTGAGTGAAGCTGCTGAAAATTGTTGGAAAGCCTTACAACAGCAAGATGCAATTGAAGTTGGTAAGTACATGACTGAAAGTTATGAAGCGCAAATTGCCATGTTCCCCAATATGGTATCATCGGATATTTTGGAACAAATTGAACAGTATAAAAAGAAAGTATTGGGTTGGAAAATGAGTGGTGCCGGTGGTGGTGGATATTTAATTTTCTTTAGTGAAGAACCTCTTGAAAATGCTATTCAGATTCGAATACGGCGTTAGTTCATTTTTCATCACTTAGCCAAATCATGTAAAAAATCATCCCAGTTCATATTCCATGGATCGGTTTTTCGTCCCGGTGCAATGTCACTATGACGAAGAACATATTGAATTTGATACCGGCTTTGAATGTCCTTTACTAAATTAATTAATGATTTAAGTTGTTCTCCGGTTGGTGAATCTTCTTTTGAGCACATTAATTCGATACCGATTGAACATGTATTTACGGCTGTCGTTCCATCAGGCAAACTACTTTTACCCGCCTGAAATGATATGTTTTTTTCATTTACTAGTGAATAAATAATACCTTCTCTGTCAATTACATAATGTGAACTCACATTGTATCGGTGAAATTGTTTGATGATCAGGTCGATGTCGTATTTTTCCCCACCCGAATTATTATAGGTAGAATGAATGATAACTGCTGAAATCTTCCGGTTTTCTGCCTTTCGCATCCCAAAGTTGACAGTTTTGTCAACTATGCCATATTCTTTCTGACACCAGATAGCCGGTATATTTATTAATAAGAATAATATGAAAATGTAGGTTCGTTTGGGTGGTATCCTATTCATGTCGTAGAAATTTTGACCTCAAATTTAGCCTTTTCTTTTTAAATTCGAACGATACGATCATTTTTTCTAAATTTTCAATAACATTTAATGTGTTTTTTGAACTTTCAGTCTTTAGAAGCATTATAGATAAGTATCTTTGCAATAGAAATAAAGACATGATTTTAAAATTATTTTCTAAGCTCAAAATATAATATTGTTCCTAACCGGTAAAAGTAGTCATAAATGCAGAAGCAACAAAAATTCTCAGCAAACGAAAAGTTGAGCCGTTTGATACATGAAGATCATTCATTGCTGATGGTAATAAGCCGTTTTGGTTTATCATTAGGATTTGGCGATAAAACGGTGAAAGAAGTTTGTGAATCAAGTGGAATAGACTGTGATACCTTTTTAGCAGTCGTCAATTTTCTGTCTGAAGAAAATTTTGAAGTTGATAATGTTAATGAAAATATTTCGATAGTATCAATTGTTGATTATCTGAAGAATGCACACAGTTATTTTCTGAGTTTTAAATTGCCTGCCATACGCAACAAATTGCTTGAAGCAGTCAATGTGACCGATGAAAATATCCCCTACGGCATTATTTTTATGAAATTCTTTGATGAATATGTATCCGAAGTTCAGAAACACATGGAATATGAAGATAAGGTCGTTTTCCCTTACGTTTTACAACTTATAAAAGGAGAGAATGATCCACGATACAGTATTTCCATTTTTCAGGATCGTCACAATGAGATTGATTCAAAACTCGAAGAATTAAAAAATATACTGATCAAATATTATCCTGCCAAGGGAAGTAATCATTTACTAACTGAAGTATTATTCGATATTTTGTCCTGCGAAATAGATATTGTTTCACATAACCGGGTCGAAGATTATTTGTTTGTTCCGACAATTGAAGCTATTGAACGAAAAAATAATGAACTAAAATGAACAATGAATTGCTTAAAATAGCGATTGCAGAACCTTCGGTCATTATTCGCAGCGGGATTACTATCACGTTGAAACGCATCCCCGGATTTCGCATTCAACCGGTTGAAATTACGTCTATCGAGACACTTAATAACTATCTCCACCTTCACAAACCGGATATTTTGATTATCAATCCAGCCTTTTGGGGATATTTTGATATAAACAAACTAAAGGATGAAACAGAAAATCCCAAACTTATTTGTCTGGCTTTATTGAATTCACCCATCGACCTTAACTTATTGCGTTCATATACCGACACAATAAGTATTTATGACAGCGTGGACCAATTGAAAGAAAAACTGGATAAATTATATGACTCGCCCTCGGATGATAGTATTGACGAAGCCAATACCACCTTAAGTACCCGCGAGAAAGAAATAATCATCTGTGTTGTAAAAGGACTAACCAATAAAGAAATTGCGCAGGATTTATTTTTATCAACACATACGGTTATTTCGCACCGAAGGAATATAGCCCGTAAACTTGAAATTCACAGTACTGCAGGTCTTACCATTTATGCAATCGTGAATAAACTGGTGGAACTCGATGAAATAAAGAAAAGTATGGTCTCCTGATTTCCGAACCCTTAAATCAAATTTTACAGATTAATTTCAATAAAAAGAATACAATGTTTGTATGCTTCCACTATTTTATACCTATATATAGTTACATGACCCCATCACAATCAGCATTAATGGGTATATAGCTGTTGATTTAGTTGCTGTACTTTTGTGTCAAATAATACGAAATAGACATTCGTCATGAAAACAGTGTACAGATTAGTGCTGGCCGGAATGTCGGTAACACTCGGTTTCGGAGAAATTCAGGCACAAATGAAATCTCCTTTTAATTTTGAGGCATCCTATATTGGTGATGTTGTGAGTAATTTAAGTGGAGGGATAAAGACCGGAACAACCTATTTAGGATTGGCAAATTTAAAAGCAGGATTTAATACTGAAACTGCCGGTTGGTGGAAGGGTGGAGATGCTTTTGTAAATATAGGGAATACACACGGTGGTGAACCTTCCCGGGTTTTGGTTGGTGATTTTCAGGGAGTATCCAATATTGAAGCAGGTAATCTGACTTTTTTATATGAATTATGGTACAGACAAAATTTTGGAAACGTAAGAATGACATTCGGATTGCAGGATTTGAATGCCGACTTTGCTACGAGTGAGAATGGTACTTTGTTTACCAATAGTTCGTTTGGAATCCATTCCAGCATTGCCGACAATGTAGCGTTGCCTATTTTTCCGCTTACAGCTTTGGGAGCCAATATTTGTTGGAATATCTCAGACACATTTTTATGGGAAGCGGCTGTTTTTGATGGTACACCCGATGATTTTGAAACAAATCCTTATAATACGGAATGGAAATTGAGTAAAAATCAGGGTTTTCTTGCTGTTACTGAATTTCAGATTAAAAAAAGTTTTATAAAGGGAAAATCAGGATCGTATAAATTAGGTGTTTACTATCATCAACATAATGACACAATCGATGCAGAACAAAAAAATGGTGGTTTCTATTTTGTAGGAGATCAACAAATTAACAATAAGCTATCTGTTTTTTCTCAAATAGGACTTAGTCCCAAACGGATGAATAAAAACAACCGGTATTACAGCATTGGTTTAAATTACAAAGGTTTGATTAATAAAAGGCCGGAAGATCAGTTTGGTATGGCAGTTGCATATGCGGCTATTGATGGAAATATTGTTGGCAGTGAAACAGTTGTAGAACTAACCTATAAGCTTGAAATAAATGAAAATATCTATGTAAGACCGGATATTCAGTATATTATTCATCCTGCAGGAACAGCAGATAAACTGGACAATGCACTGGTAGGATTCATTCGTTTTGGCGTTGATTTTTGATTTCTTGCAGATACTTTCCTGAAAATGGGAAGAAAATAATTCGTTTAAATTGTAATTCTAATGATAACAAATAATACACATCTTTCCGATATCAAAACAGGCGGTGAAGCCATTATAACCAAAGTACTCGGTCATGGAGCCTTTCGTAAGCGCATCACCGAGATGGGTTTTGTAAAAGGGGAGAAAGTAATTGTAATTAAAAACGCACCCTTACAGGATCCGGTGGAATACGAAATTATGGGTTACAAAGTTTCACTTCGCAGAAGTGAAGCCGAGTTGGTGGAGGTCGTTTCGGTAGAAGATGCAGCAAGCTTATCTGAGATAAAATTTCAGGGAACCATTGATGATGAAACTCTAAAAGTTTCGGCACTGGAAAAAGGGAAAGTTATTAATGTGGCTTTGGTTGGGAATCCTAACTGTGGTAAGACCACCCTGTTTAATTATGCCTCCGGTTCACATGAACGTGTTGGAAATTACAGTGGTGTAACTGTTGATGCCAAAGAAGCAGTACTAAAGAAGAATGGTTATACATTTAAAATTGTAGATTTACCCGGAACTTATTCTATCACGGAATATTCGCCGGAAGAACTTTATGTGCGTATGCATATCACTGAGAAGATGCCGGATATCGTGATAAATGTCATTGATTCTTCCAACCTGAAGCGCAATCTTTTCCTGACTACTCAGTTGATTGATATGAATATAAAGGTGGTCATCGCTTTGAATATGTATGATGAACTGGAGAAAAAAGGAGTTACGTTCGATTACGAAGGATTAGGTAAGATGATGGGTATTCCGATTATACCAACTGTTGCATCGAAAGGCAAAGGGGTGGATGAATTGTTTGATAAGCTGATCGATGTGTATGAAGATCGTGATCCGAGTGTCCGGCACATTCACATAAATTATGGCCCGCTGATCGAAGAAGCGATTAAAAAGATACAGGATGTCATTTGGAAGAACCCGGAAATAACGGATAAATTATCGTCCCGCTATGTGGCGATAAAATTGCTCGAAACGGATAAGACGACTCTTTCACAACTAAGTGAATTCAGTAATTATGAACAAATAAAAGAATTGACCGAACGCACCATTGCAGGGTTGGAAAAAGAATACGGCGAACGCTCCGAAACCATTATTACTGATGCTAAATACGGTTTTGTTGATGGTGCGTTGAAAGAAACCTATCGTGAACCGAAGAAAGATCGCTACAAAATTAAACACGAACTGGATGATCTGTTGACCCATAGAGTCTGGGGATTTCCTATTTTCCTGTTTTTAATGTGGCTAATGTTTCAGGGTACTTTTACCCTGGGAAGTTACCCAATGGCATGGATTGATTCCGGTGTTGGTTTATTAAGTGATTGGTTGAAAAATATAATGCCTTTAGGTGCTTTGCGCGATTTGGTTATTGACGGGATCATAGGTGGTGTTGGTGGTGTAATCATTTTCTTGCCTAACATTATGATATTGTTCTTCTTTATCTCGTTAATGGAAGATACCGGATATATGGCCCGTGCTTCTTTTATAATGGATAAATTAATGCATAAGATAGGTTTACACGGCAAATCCTTTATCCCGCTTGTAATGGGATTTGGTTGTAATGTTCCGGCTATCATGGCTACCCGTACGTTAGATAACAAAAAAGATAGAATTCTGACGATGATTATTACGCCTTTTATGTCCTGTAGTGCACGTCTTCCTGTGTATGTCCTATTGATTTCTGCTATATTTCCACAAAATCAGGGATTGGTATTATTTACAATTTATCTGTTTGGTATTATGTTGGCTGTTGTCACTGCATTGATCATGAAACGGGTTGCTTTTGCAAAAAAAGAAGTACCTTTTGTCATGGAGCTACCGCCTTACCGTATTCCGACAATGAAAAATACGAGTCTTCACATGTGGCACAAAGGGCAGCAATACCTCAAAAAAATGGGAAATGTTATTCTGTTAGCTTCCATTTTGATCTGGGCTTTGGGTTATTTCCCCCGTAATATTGAATACAGTAAAAATTATGATGCCCGGATTACGAACATACAATCAAACAAGCAACTTGCACCCAATGACAAAGCCGATAAATTATCGCAACTGGAAGCTAGCAAGGAATCGGAACGACAGGAAAAATCCTATATCGGGCAGCTTGGGCATGCTATCGAGCCGGCTATAAGACCACTGGGCTTCGACTGGAAAATGGGTGTAAGTATTATCACCGGATTAGCTGCCAAGGAAATTGTAGTGAGTACCATGGGAATTCTCTATCAGGCAGATCCGAAGGCTAATGGAACTTCAGGTACTTTAAAACATAAAATTATAGAACAGACTCACAATAGTGGAAAGCATATTGGACAAAAAGTATTCACACCGTTGGTGAGTTTTGGTTTTATGCTCTTTGTTTTAATCTACTTTCCCTGCGTTGCAGTGATTGCTGCCATTAAAAAAGAATCGAGTTGGGGTTGGGCGGTATTTACAATGGTTTATACCACTGCAATTGCCTGGCTTGTCGCTTTTGCAACTTATCAGATAGGAAGTTTGTTTTTATAAAACTATTCACAAAAAGAAGTAGTTTGAGTACAACATTATCATATTTTGCAATTATAAAATTTTTTTTTCAGTACAAATTTAAAGATTTATCAGGAGGTCAGTCAAATGTTACAAATTATACTGGTTTATATAATTATCATTTCAGCCGTTGCATATACAATCTATGCCGTAATAAAAAATATTAATAAGAAAGAAACATCCGCCTGCGGTGATTGCAACGGTTGCGATATTAAAAAGGAAATTACAAAAAATATAGCTAACAGAGCATCTAAAGATCCTGCTACCTGCGGTTGTGAACACAAAAGCTAATTATCCCGGCGTGACAATCTAAAATTAATTTCAACGTTCATTTATCAATTAATACTGAAAACATTTTTATATCCAAAGCTTCCTCAAATCTTAGAAGACTATAGCCTGTCGAATTATGCTTTAGTGCTTCTTCTTTTTCCCTGGTTAATCTTTTGGTATCGGTCAGTCGGTTAAAGACAAGTAGCTGAATAGCTGACCGGGAAAGTTTTTTGTTCCAGTATTCCGGATTTAAGCGCACGACCGGCTGCGGTCCGGGCTTAGTTGTTATTTTCAATACCGGACTGCGATCATCATTAATATTGTTATACGCCCACCCATCTCGCTCTGCTTCTGAAAACTTTGCATACTCAGCTTCCAACATTCCTAACATCAAATCAGCTTCAAACTTATCAGGGTGGAGTTTCCAATACTCGATCAGCAACCCGGCCAATTCACGGAATTTAACCGGCAGGTAATATGGAGGCCGTTCCGGGTTGTAAACTACGATTTGTTCGCTGCTGTACCTGTCAATTCCATTGCCAAGTTCCTCCTTTTGCCCGGGGAGGTAGATAATATCATGGAGTTTGTCGCTAACGCTTTTCCATTTTTCGTAATTAAACCCTTCTTTTGGTTTTTCAGTAGGTTTTGGAGCCCCCAGGCTATAATTAGGTCCGAAAGTATGTTCCAGCGTATTTGCAAATATACTCCAGCTTGGAGGTTCAATTTTATAGAACTTTGGTTGTCCTTTGTCCATGAACCAGTCTCCGAAATCGAATCTTATTTTGCCTGGGATTCCATAACCAAATTTATCAGGACAATTTTCTGCAAAAACATAAGCATAGCAGTTGAATCCCTTCTGATCAGTGAATACCGGGTTTTTACGCACCAAATTTGATATCCCGATAATTTTCTGATAATTGGCAGTTGTTTCAGATTTCGTGAAACCACAATCCCAATGGGTGTAAACGCCCCAATCGATGAGTTCGAATGTGCCTGGATGGTTAGGAATGAGCGGATAATCCTGTGCATGCGCAAAAAAATGAATACATGAGATACACATCAGAGTTAAAAGGATTTTTTTCATGGCTAACACGTTAAATTATATTTTTTATATTATTTAATACTTTTAATTAACGACTAATAATTGGCAACAAATCTTTCACATCCAGTTCATAAAGTAACCTGCTCACATAATAATAGCCATCCTGCCTTTTCAATCTATCATCCATCTTGCTCTTTACTATTTCTTTTGGCGGAATTTCCAACCACATGAACTGAATGGCTGACCGAGGAAGTTTTCGGTTCCAGTATTCAGGATTGGGGCGCATGACGGGAGTAGAATTTTTCGTTGAGCCGATCCTGGAAATGGATTCAGGATTCCCGAAATAGGCAAAACCATCTTTTTCAGTTTCTGAGAAATTGGAAAATTCATTTTCGAGCATAGGTACCATGGTTTCCACAGTGATTTTGTCAGGATAAAGTTTGTAATAATCGAGCAGCAACCGGAACACTTCGCGTATGGTTATCTGAGACCAGTATTCAGGACGATCCGGATTAAAGAGTATAAGGTTATCGCCATAACGGTCAATGCCCTGACTAACTCCTTCTTTTTCCCCGGGGAGATAAAACAGTTCCCGTAGTGCTGTCGCAGCCTTGTCCATGTCTTCTGCTTTATATGCAGGATTAGATGGCCGACCTTCGTTGTTGTAGTTAGAAACATTAAAGCCATTGCTGCAAAATTTATCAGTCATATTAACTTCGAAGCACCATTGAGGAGGTTCAGATGTTTGTTTTACTTCTTTGCCTTTTCGCAGGGACCATTCTTCAAAGAAAAAGCATGGTGTACTGGGTAGGCCATATCCGAATTTTGTATTGCAGCGGCCACCATTCAGGTAACAATAGCCATCGAACCCCTTAATGTCTTTTAATACCGGGTTCCTTCGGAATATATCAACCAGTGAAACAAGATTTTTAGTGGCTGCACCAGATTCGGCTTTAGTGTAGCCACATGAGTTCCCATATTGGTCTGGTCCCTGACCATTCAGTGTACCATACGTTATTTTAAATGTGCCCGGCTTTTCTTTTAAAAGAATTTCATCCTGGGCGAAAACTCCACACAGGGAAATGTTAAAAATAAGAATAGCTAAAACTAACATTCTATTTTCAAGTCTTTATTTGATATGAATCTACAAAACTGTCTTAATTGTCCTTACGTGACAATCTAAAATCAATGGTAATTGTCGATTTCTCGCCGTTTAGATTTGTTATTACTTTTGACTCCTTGTGTTGTAAAACGTCATCTGTGATTTTGCCCGGATAGGGACCAAATACCACCCACAGCGGAATTCTGACTTCCCGGGGCTTGGTTTTTGCCGCGCGCGGAATGTTGTCACATGTCCCTTGGGCTTCTTCAAATGATTTTTCTTCCCCTGTTACAGGAAGTGAGGTGCCTTTTGCAATAATGTAATAATTTAAAGTACCTTCTGCAACAAATTCAAGCTCAATGCGAGTGTCCTCCTGCGGCTTTCCTTTGTAAGAACTTTCGTGTGAGATACCGCTTCCCTCTATATAAAATGATTTCTCATTCGTATAAATACGTCCGCCTTCATTGCCCGTTTTGCATTTATGGCATCCATCTTCTTCAGTCACTTTTGTTAATTCACTCGTGGTAAATGTCATGGTTCCCTCAGCCCAGGAAATGCCTTTCCGCTGGAGTTTCCAATCATTAATGGTGCTGTTTTTTATCACTGTTTCCTTGCGGTATTGCTGATCCGACTGATTACAATAAACACTATATTCAACCAATTCGGTTGAATCTTTAATTGAATTAACCGTGATTGAAACGGGACCTTTGAATGCGCAGATTTCCTTTTGGTTCAACTGGTCAATTAATGTTTTAGAAAGTTTTTTGCATGCATCTGTAACGCTGCCCTCATTATTAGCCACCACCAAACTCCCGGCATCGGCAATGCAATCCACCTTTTTATACTTGTAACAGCGTGCCTCCAGTTGAACTTTTCCATCAATATTATCATGCACACCAAGGTATACCCAGTAATCATGCGGCAAATCTTTGCCAACATTACTTAAGCCTGCTGGAATCTCTTGACCATGCAATTCCATGTCTTTCAACTCACCAAGCCTTGTTCTGATTTCACTGCTGGAACCCACTTCGGCACAAGGAAATTCATCTCTAAGCGATTTAGCAATTATTTTTTCGAATGGGGTTATATAAATCAATGAGTATTTGGTTTCCTCATATTCGGTCGTAATACCGAAATGAGGTTTCTGGGCAACCAAACCAGTTGTTGCTAAAATGAGAATAAGCAAAATGATGGAATATAGCTTTTTCATAAGTAATGCCTGTTATATTATTTCATAATTGTGCACTTTGGTAAAATCAGCTGAATCTGATTGATTTCCACCTCTGGTATTCCCGTTTTTTCGATACCCAGATTCTTCAAGCTATTAAGAGAATTTATAACCGGTTTAATCGATTGAATTGGATTTAGATCGGCATAAAGTGCATTCAAATTCGTGAGTTTTGATATGGAAGCAGGAAGATCAAGAAGATTATTATTATACACACTCAGCATATTCAGTTTCGAGAAATTGCCAATTCCCGATGGCAGGTGTGAAACTGAATTTCCAAAGTTGATGATATACAACTCCTCCAGCGGATAGCCTGCTGCATTCCGGAGGATTTCCTCCAGATCGACAGGTGTCCCTTTGATATTGCAGGTAACGACCAATGTTTTTATGCCCCTGAAAGCTGCCATCTGATCAATAATCACCTGTACTTGTGGCTCAGACATGTTAATTAGAAGGTAAGGCATTGACTGAAGCCATTCCCTGCATTTTATTTTAGGGTCGTCGTCGTCTTTGTATTCCTGCTTGATCTCTTCCCTTAGCGGCTCGGCTAAATCCATTTTCCCTTCGTCTCCTTCGCGTACAATTTTCATCATTTGGCTCCACAATTTATTGCTGTAATCATCCATTTCCTGCTGAATTTTATTCTTTACATTGGCATCCGATGGAGTTTCATTGTTCCCCTGCGATTGCTGCTGTTCAGAATTATTTTGGCGTAAGGCCTGTGTAAGCTTTGCTGATAGCGACTCAATCTTTGCATTAGCTTCCTTAGCTGCCGCTGGATCGCCCCAATTGGTCGACTTACGGATAGCAGACATTTGCTGTTTAATCTGTGTAGCTTCATTGTTGGTGTTTTGCGCCAGCAATATCATATTTGTAATGAGGAATACGAAAAGTATAAAGATGTGTTTCATAAATGACAATTTTAGCCGATCGTCCAGTCTTCGGGTCCGTATAGGTTATACTTGTAGGCATCCAATAACTGCATTATATATCTTGAAACATTGTCCAGACCAAATTGACCGGGTTCAGGGCTGATATCTACTCCAGTTTGCATTTTAGTCACCTCATTTGATAATTTTTCAAGACGATAATAAGCCGACATTGATGATTGGATAAACGATTTGTATTCAGCAAGTACATTAATATATTTAGGACTTTGTATATTGCAGTAACTTACCTTTGCCATCCTCATCTCGCCTCTTAATGCTTCTAATTTATTTTCATCAAGACCTGTTCCAGTCTTAGCGTATTCATTATAAAGATCAGCAATCTCCTGCCTTATACTGTTGATTCTATTCAATAATTTCTTTCCATCATCGCTTTCATCTATTTCAGTAAACTTTTTCATGTATCTGTTCTGTTGTGCATTAAGACTGTCGCTGAGTTGTTTCTGACTTTGTACGAGATTATATTTTTGCATTTCTCTTGCATTCTGATCCTGGTACTTTTTGGGGTCGGCCGCCACTTCAGCCTGTTTTTCAGTAGCATAAGCCGTAGCCCAGGCTTTTTGCCCGGCTTTGTCCATCTTTTTCAGGTTTTCAATCTCTCCCATCGAAATATTCATACTTTGCTGCATCATTTGATCGGCCAGTGCTTTCTTCTGAGCTTCATAGGCTTTCTTCTGATCACCGGTTGCTCCTTTGCTTTGTTCTTCAAGGGCCATCATTTGTTGTGTCAATTCAGGAGATACACCTGTTTGTTTCATAGCATTGTCCATCATCTTCGGTTTGTTGGCTTCAACTTTTGCTTCATTATTTTCATGCCGCCGCGCCAGTTCGGTTTGTAGCTGTTCAATAACTTCATTAACCTTTGAGATGAATTCATTCTTGCCTTTCGTCTCATCGCTACAGATATCTCCGGGAACCGAAGGCAGCTGACTTAAATAGGCTTCAGGCCTAACCTGGGCATTTGCATAGATCATTGCAAACATCAGCAGAAATAAAATAAAGATTGTTTTCATTATCAGTATATTTTACGAAGTTAAAATTTAATTGCTTAAGATATAATCGTTTGTGAATACCTGAAATCCTCTTCGGTACACTACTTTGGGATTTTATTTTTCAGGAAAGCAACAGGCAGATTCCGGACTTTGTGAGTCTGCCTGTTTGAAAATAATATTACAATTTAATAAACTCAACCCTTCGGTTCATGGCTTTATTTACAGGAGTATCGTTTGGTGCAACGGGCTGTGATTCCCCCATACCGTCTGTTACCAACCGTTCAGCATTCACACTGAAAGATTTGACCAACTCGGCTTTCACTGCGGCTGCCCGGCGTTTAGAAAGGTCAAGGTTGGCAGCATCAGCGCCATCGGAATCAGTGTGTCCAACTATTTTTACTTTTACATCGGGCACTTCATTCAAAATGGCTGCAATTCCTTTCAAAGTTCCATATGATTCTGGTTTTACCACATCTTTGTTCACGTCGAAGTAGATTCCGTAGGTAACCAGTTTTCCTTCAGTCAGGAGCTTGTTTCTTATATCCGGAAGGCCGGTTGCTATCCTAATATTCCCAACCATTACAACACCCCTGTCAAAACGAATCATGTTGTATTTGTAGTTTTTCGACATTGCTTTCGGAAGATCAAAAACCTTTTTTTCGTCGACATACATTCTGATTCTTTCTTTTTGCACCCAAATCGAAATTTTGTATTTCTTACCGTCTAACAACCTAATGTTATCACTTCCTGAAAGGTCAGGCGAACCGTCCCGATAATAAGTACCATACCTTGTGGAATATTCGAAAGCAAACCGAATTGCCGCATCGCCCGGACGGGCATTGCCATAACCGATATCTTTAGGTTTGGTGGTACTAAGAATTTCAAATGAAAAGTCGGAACCATTATTATTATTCGGATCATTTTGTTTGACAGCATCGAACTCAATGGTGTAATTCTCAGGCAAGACTAAAGGTGCATCCAGAACGGTTGCACCACGTCCGTTAGTAATATTAAACCATCTGCCTTCATAAAGATTGGTAGTAACCACTTCTCCAGAGCCTGTTGTATTCCACTGAACCGGAAAGTCGCCAATGTTCTCTGCCGTAAAGTCATCGTAAAAAATAACCTTCTCGCCCGGAACAAAATCGTATTTGGAAAAGGATTGGAGTGAAGGCGTACTTGAAACAGTTGTACTTTGTTTGTTTGTGTTTTTTTCTGTTTCTGCTGCTTTTATACTATCATTTTTATTTGATTTCTTTTTTTTAAGAATATCATCTATGGCTGAATTGACACCATTATTTATACTTTTATCAACCTCTCTGTTAACCCTGTTGTTTGTTGCATTTCTAATTCTATTTCCAATGTTTAACTGGCCAAAACCGATTTCAGGGAAAATTAAACACCCTGTAATGAGCAAGTGAATTAATTTTGTTTTCATAAACTTAGATTTTAAAATATAATTATTTAGAAGTATCAAACATGTTTATCAACAAATTGAAGCTAAAAAAATGGTAGTCAATAATACCGAATATATTCAAAAAAGTTTAAAAATAAAAATACAATGATACTTGTTATCATTCTAATTGATATCTGCTGTGTATTCGTAACAGACATCATCTGAGTTCATGGGATTTTATATAGGCTGATTTTTACACACCTAGATATTTATTTTGTTTCTGCTATAAAGCTAAAGATTCAAAAAAAATATAAAGTCTAAACGCGTATTTTAATAAAACAATATTTATCAAAAATTGTTTTATTAAAACAATTAAATATCATAAAGCAATTAAATTTAAAAGTCTCTAACAATATACTAGTTGCTTTTTACATTATTTGTGTAGCATTTTCAATCTGTGTTTAATATTGTTCAATATGTACATGTCATTAAAGATACCGTTTGATAATAACGTTTTAACTGGTATATCAAATGTCCTTTCGAACCGGGAACAATTTTATTCGATTGTTTTTCAATGAGAGACTGAAACATAATATTGCAACCTCCGCAAATTGCCTGAAATAATGATCAGCAATGACCATTTTGCAATTTGAGGAGGTTGTGAATATATAATATTACTATACGATGCGTTCCTGTTTTGCTTCTAATTGACTTTTGACAATTTATTGTCCTTCAATTCATAATACAAGGGAACACCGGTCGGTATTTCTAATTTCAACACTTCGGCTTCAGACAGGTTTTCGATAAACATAACAATAGATCTTAAGCTGTTGCCATGGGCTGAAACGAGCACGTTTTTACCTGCCTGCAGTTGGGTGAATATGTTCTCTTTGAAAAAAGGAATGGTACGTTCGGCAGTGTCTTTCAGGCATTCGCCTTCAGGTGGTGCTATGTCATAACTCCGACGCCATAAATGCACTTGTTCTTCACCATAAATAGCGGCCGTTTCGGCTTTGTTTTTCCCCTGTAATTGTCCATAATAACGCTCATTCAAATGCCAGTCACGATAAACAGGGATTATGTTTTGACTCATTGTTTCGTTGTAAATGGTAGTCCATTCGCCCATTTTACCATCGGTATGAATCACTACAGGAGTTTTATCACTTTTATTTCCGGCCAGGGCTATCATGGCTGTTTCGATTGCACGGATCTGTACTGAAGTAAAAACCACATCGAATGCAATATCGGCAATTTCATCGCCGGCTTTTGTAGCTTCTGCAATTCCTTCTTTCGAAAGGGGAACATCCACCCAACCTGTAAATACGTTTTTTTTATTCCAAAGGGATTGTCCGTGACGGATTAATATTAGTTTTGCCATCTGTTTTTTTAATTTTAAATTATCTGCTTTTATTCAAGTATTAACAAGCAGATAACATTATTGTTCGCTATCGGAAGGCAAAAACCTCTGCTATTTTGTGTATTTTTTCTTTCGAATAAGTTGATAAGCAATCCCGAAAATAAGCAACAATCCAATAGGAGTTAATACATTCACTAGTTGCCAGAATGTTTTTCCATCGTTCGTTATTTCTTTGTTGAGCAGTCTGAGTTTAATGGTCCGGTTGCGCAATTGCATCCAACCTTCGTTATCCGCTAAATACAATACGGAGTTTAAGATAAATTCTTTATTGCCAAATTGTTGATTCATATACCGGTCGAATCCGAGAGGAATCGTTGTACTATCACTGGCTGTTCCGTTGGTTTCGTTTCGGATAATATCGCCATCGGCCACCACTATTTGACGTGTTGTCACACTTTTATTGACAAAAGCCAGGGTATTTGTCAATCCTTTCGGGATTATACGATTGTCAAAGTCCGAGTCGAAATTTCCGTCTAATGAAACTGCCACCGGTACGTAACTCATATTGAAATATGCCTTGTCATTGGCTTTTGGCAATTGACTCATGTCAATGGTAGTTGGCGTTCCGATAATATGTGTATTATCGGAAGTAGCCAGTAGTAGCTGATCCTTCACATTTTTATTATCTCCAACCAAATCGATGCCTGAGCAAAATTCAGCCTTTACTTCGGTGATATTCCGTGTAACTGGGTGCAGGTTCGATGTCAGCAGTAATGGTGCATAAAACCAGGGAGTCGGTTCAAACTGGGGAGTTGCATTGGCAGGTGCAATATTCACAGGAACGTTTACACACTGTACATCTTCAAGTATTACCGGATTGATTCGTACACCGTAACGGAAAAGTATGTCGTCCAAATTCAAATCCAGTGCAATAGCCGGTGAAAGGCCGCTGGTCGATAAATTGTCTTTTGCAATCCGGACACCATCAATTAACCAGAGAACACGTCCACCATTCATAATGTATTGGTCAAGAATATATTTGTCTGATTCGCTGAACGGTAATGTTGGTTTGGCAATAATAACCACTTTGTAATTGTCAAGAATAGAGGCATCATTTCCCAGTTTGCCACGGTCAATCTGAAAATAACGGCTAAGGGACTTGCTGATATCGAATGTTTCAGCATCCGAAAGTTCACCGTGACCTTCCAGAAATGCAATTTTAGTGACTTCGGTATTTACCAGCCTCCGGATACAATCCGTAATTTCAAACTCTAAATTTTCAATGGAAATGTTCAGGTTTTCTTCTCCTGAATTTCCCCGGATATTTTTAAGTAAACTAACCGGAATTTTTTTCCCTTTATAGCTCATTACAATCCATGGAAACAGAATCTTTTGAATCGATTTTCCTTCTTTATCCCGTTCATAAACAGCAGTCGGCGTTAATCCGGTAGCTTCCAGTTCAGCATATTTTTTGTTGCGTTCTTCAGGCGAGTCGGCTAATGAAGGATTTTCGAACCGGATTTCAATACTTTTTTTTGAATAAACCGATAATTCATCCAATAAATCTGCCGTTGATTTTTTCAGGCGAAGAAAACCAGGGTTTAAATCACCATCAAGATAAACGACGACTTCGAGCGGAGCATCAACCCGGGACATTAATTGTTTTGTTTGTTCGGACAGACTGTAACGTTTATCTGAAGTCAGATCGATACGAAAAAAATAAAAATATGACAGTATAACAATTGCAACAAAGCAAATAAAAAAAATAATATTTTGGTTGTTTTGATGTTTCATGTTTGTTCAAATATATTTTATGCCAAATCTGGTTAAGAAATAGAAAGCAATATAAAAAGCTGAAATTAGTTTTTTACATTTCCCGTTCTTTTTAAAGTTCCCCATAATGCCATTTCACCTTTAATTGCTCTTAAATAAGCTTTTAGCAAAACAAAGAAAAGTAATTGACGATAAGCGAACCGTTGAACGAACAGATATAATGCTTTCTTCAAATTAAATTTTTCATGATCGTAATAATAAGCCAATGAGGCTATCATACAATCTATTAAATAATAAAATAAATAGAGAAATGCATAGACATCCGCATTATGCGTAAACAATCCGGCAATAAATAAAATATCGACTATAGGTGAAAAAATAGGTATTATAAAATTAAAAATCAACAAATTAGGCAAAACAACCCAGCCCAGATTCTTTTTCTTGTAGCTAAAGAGCAAATCGCGGTGTTTCCAGAAACTTTGCATCATGCCAAATGACCAACGGAAGCGTTGTTTTAAAAACATATTTACTGTTTCGGGCGCTTCGGTAAAAGCCATCGCTTCATTCGATGACTTTATGGTATACCCTTTACGCAATATCCGTAACGTTAAGTCGCAGTCTTCAGCTAACGTGTCGGTAGTAAAACCTTCAATTTCTTCAATCACTTTTTTCCTGAATGCACCAATTGCACCGGGTACAACCAGAATAGCATTCACATAGTCGTAAGCCCTGCGATCGAAATTCTGACTTGTTATGTATTCTATCGATTGCCAGTTAGTTAAGAAATTCACTTTATTCCCGACTTTTACGTTTCCTGCGACAGCCCCAACCTGATCATTTTCGAATAAAGGAATCATTTTAGAAATAGCATCAGGCCTCAACATCGTGTCAGCATCGATGCAGACTAATATTTCACCGGTTGCCTGTTCAATTCCAAAATTCAAAGCGGCAGCTTTACCTCCATTCGGGTGAGTCAAAACTTTTACTTTTGGATTGTTTTCGAAAGCCGTCAGAATTTTGGAATAAGTCTGGTCTTTAGATCCATCGTCTACGAAAATAATGTCGAAATCGGGATAATCCGATTGTAGTAAATGATTTACAGTACGTTCTGCATTTAATTCTTCATTATAGGCCGGAACGATTATACTCACTTTGGGTTGGTAAGTTGTAGGAATGGCTTTCAGCTTCTTTTCTTTCCTGTTTTGTAAAATAGCTAAGACAGCAATTGTCAGGAGACGGAAGATAATTAAAAATATAGCAATGATAAAAAATCCATGTAAAAAATGTTGCCATAAAAAGGTGATGCCAAAGAAAATGTAATCCAGTCTATCGGCAAATGTAAACCGGTTATTAACCACCGGCATAACCTGATCACGTGTTTTACCCATTAAAGTGGAGACTGTTACAAATTGATAGCCCTGACTCTTATAATAGTCAATAATCCGGGGCAAGGCAATTATGGTTTGGTCACGTTCACCACCCGCATCGTGCATTAAAATAATATTGCCCGCATGCTGTTGGGCAATTGCTCTCGCCACAATGGTATCGGCAGTCACACCTTCTTCCCAGTCATTGGGGTCAATATATGAAGTTACGCAAATAAAACCTTCATTATGCGCTACTGCTAATGATTTTATTTGAAACAGGTTTTTAGGTTCTGCATCAGTAATGTAGGGTGGTCGAAAAAGTAAGGTGGAATGTCCTAAAATACTTTCCAGTAACAATCGGGTTGATCGGAGTTCCACAATTTCGCGATTATTTGAGGTGATCTCTAAGTTTGGATGTGTAAAGGTATGATTACCAATCTCATTTCCGTCATCATAGATTTTTTTAATTAAAGGGATATTGTTTTCAATATTTAGTCCGATGACAAAAAAAGTAGCCGGAACATGTTTTTCTTTTAAAATATCTAATATTTTGGGAGTGTAGTCGGGATTTGGACCATCATCGAAAGTAAGGGCAATTTGTTTTGGATTTGAGGCGCCATACCGTTTCAACATATATGAGCTTGGAAGTGACAGGTATTCCTCATTGGTAATTAATTGATCCTTTTTATTATATTCAAATTTTGTATGACCATGGTATGGCTCATTTATCATTTCAAGAATTTCTCCTTTTCCGTCGTAATTGACTGATAAAATTGAACTTATGTATTCTAGTTGTTTTAAATTGAAAGAATTTTTATTTAAATAATCAATATCCAGGTTTTTAGAATAAAAATCCCAAATACGTTCATCTTCCGACCCTAAATACCATAATGCTACTCCACCTGCACCATAATCACTTGCAGTACGAATGGCATTAAAATTACAGGCTGCATCGTTACAATGCACTTCGTGTTCTAAATCTCTATCGTCGGTATAATGCATCGAAATGTCCGAACGCTCTAGATTATAAGTTACATTTTCGTCGTATTCTTTAGCTAAAGATATCATCCCCTGATAAGAGACTTTTGTTCCAACAGAATCTTTTGGCCAATCAAAACCATATCCGGCAATACACAATATAATTTTTTCAGAGGCAACATCCTTCATTGCAGCATCCAACGATCTCTCAAGAAAAGGAAGCGATGAAATACTACCAGGTTCTCCATCAGGATAATGTTCGTTGTATGCCATCAAAAATATAAAATCATAATAAGGTGCCAGGTCTTTGTAGTTGACATAATCTGCTTCAGGGTCAATGTCAATAGTTGCTAAATATCCATCTTCATGTAAAACAGAATAAAGTTCTTTTGAAAACTGTACCATATAAGGATGAGCTTTTTTAGGTAAGTTCTCAAAATCAATGTTTATCCCATGGAATTCATTTGAATCAACAACAAGCTTAATTTGTTCAACTAATTTTTTTCTGGTTTGAGGATTTTTAAGGAGTATAAATGTACTGTCTCCATTCCACCTTTTATTGTAATAATTACTTAAAATAGGCAGAATACGAACTTTGTTTTTGTGTAAAAATTCAAGTGTGTTTTCATCTATTGTAGATTGAATTTTCCCCTTTGTGCCAGTCTGAAAAAGCCATTCGGGAATGACCATATTTAACTGGTTAATATTCTTTTGCAGCGAATTTAGTGAATTCAGATCCCAATTCACATAAAAACCGGCTCTTACAGGTAGTAAATTTTTTACTTCCTTAGGTATGGAATTATTATTGTAATAGAATGATTTTGGTCTCTTTGTTCTGAATTGCTTTACATGCTTTGCAAACGCATCTTCTTCCCACTTTGATACATAAGCTTTCGATTTATCGGTGTTTATGTCGGGGAGTCTTTTGGCGTGATAAGTCAATACTTTTAAATCATAACTGCGTTTGTTGAGTAAAGATATTGCTACAGAGGCAGATATAACCAGTAAAAAAACGAAAAGAATTCTACTAAACCAAATAAAACTTTTCCAGCGAGTCGCCGAATTGGTTTGAAAAACCTGTTTTTGCATTTTGATAAATTTAGCTGTTCTGAGTTATGTAATGAGTTAATTATTTTTCCTGAGTATGTCGAAAAAGCAATTCTTAAATGCAAGGTGAATCTATTATTTCAGTCTCTATTTTTCAACTGCAAAATTACTCTATTTCATTAAATATCATTGTATAAAATTACTTTAAAATCAATTTTTATTTTTTTTTATTGAAAGGAAATATTCAGGATTCAAATTCCCTTTAATTTTGGATGTTGGCTGCTCTTATTTTGAAATAATTATTGTTTGTATCAAGCAATCGGTAGAAACTGCAATTTCCCCATGAAGCCGGTTTGTCGAGTATTTCTGTATCTTCATTTGTATCGTTATTCACAAAGGTTTTAATCATATTCTGCCAATTTAAAATGCGGGGAATACTTTTATCAACAAAAAACAAATCATTATTGCTATTGCATAATTCCTTGATATATTGCACATACAAGGCTTTGTATTCAGGGATACTAATGATTTTTAAAACCATTGGATTAGAGCTGCTTCCCCAGTTTAAAAGATCTTGTTTTCCTGAGTCGGAGATGATTCCGGAAGTTCCCAGGGTATTATCGTAATCATAAGGAATGAAGAAGAATTTGCCGGAAGAATCGAAATAAAAATAAAAGTTGTTTTTATTGCACCAGTAATCATCCCACATCCCACACATAACGTTTGCAGCATATGTTCTTAGAAATAAATCAACATCCATTTTCGAAGAAACCCAGTTTTTTAAATCGGTTCCGGTTTTTGTGTTCAGGTTGGTAATAAAATCAACTAATTGGTTTTTTGCTGTTTCTAATGTTTCTGTATTTGTTTTTAAATCATATACGGGAGTATAGGTTTGAGTCAAAGTAATGTTTTCAATGCCCATATTAGATTTGTCTGTGCTTTTTAAATCGGCTCCCCAATTTGCTTTCCAGAGGTTACCTTCCGCATCGGCGAATTTGGCCGGGCGATTTTTGAGATATTCTTTATCAACAGGTTCAAGTAATTCGTAAACTCCGAAATAAGTGGTTGTGTTATCTTCTTTTATTCTGATACTCAGACGACAATAACTGGATTGAGGTGCCGTCCAAACTCCAAATCGCTCGAATAATTCATAGCAATAAACTTCCCGGACGTATGTCGGGTCATCTTTAAACCATTTTAAGTTGATTTTTTCAGCACCTGCCATTTCCTGACCTTTGATGTATTTTTTGAAATTCAGTCCAAAACTTGCATGATGCCAATCCGGATTTGTAGCATTATGAATTTCAGATGTTTTACCCTCAGGACGTCGCCGGCTGGTATTTCCACGGATACGCAATCCAACATTGGTAAGATTGATTGTTTTTCCATCTTTTAAGAAAGTAAAATCAGTGCTTATATATTCTTCGTTATTTGGGTTTCGGTCGAAGTATGACAACAGTTTGTTCCATTCGACGGTTGAAATATCAAGGGTAATCTGAGGGATGGTATTAATATCGTAAATATAGTCCAGTGTTGAAATTACAGGTTCTGATACTAAGTTTGTGAACGTGATGCTGTCAATATTGTTTACTTCGTTTTTGTAAATTACCTGGCCGGCTTTATAAATATACAAAGTGTCCTGTGAAAACATATAGTTGAAACACAATAATAAAATCATCGTAGAGATAGACCGCATAATTTTTTGTTTTTGTATAACAACGTAGTTTCAGAATTTCTAATCGTATTTCAAATGCCGGTTACAAAGATAAACATTTTTACAGGATTATTAATTTAATGAAATTGTCCTGTTTAACTGTACGAGTTGAGGTCCTGTTTTATGTTACGCAATTCATCATCTGATGACAACTTGAGATTTTATAAGTTGCTTTCCTCTGTAATTTTAACCTAAACCCAATTTGTATTCCTGTGCCTTAAAAAAACTTATTTCTAATTGAGTAGTAAATTTCAACTAGAAAGGGTCGATTAATTTTATTATCTTTGTCAGTCCGTTATAATTAATTAATTTTCCGGACAATGTTTTATGAGAATCAGGACTTTGGATACTTAATTGTCCATACTCAAACTGGTTTGTAGTTATAGATTGGGAACTGAAACTATCAAATTAATAATATTTGGTGGGATCGTGTTAAATTGAAATATAAACCCGAATAACCGGTTTTTTTAAAATAAAAAGGGATAACAGTAGTTTAGTAAAATATATTACGATAATAAAGAACTTTATATTATTATGGGAAAAATAATCTCATTTGCCAACCAAAAAGGTGGTGTAGGTAAGACCACTACCGCAATCAATCTGGCCGCATCGTTAGCATCGCTGGGTAAAAAAGTCCTTTTGGTAGATGCTGACCCACAGGCTAACGCATCATCAGGGCTTGGTATTGATATACGTACGCTCGAGTTCACTATTTATGAGTGCCTGATCGATGGAGTTCCTTCAAAGCAGGCGATTCATCCGACCGAAATGGAAAATTTGTTTGTGCTGCCATCTCATATCGATCTGGTAGGGGCTGAGATTGAAATGCTCAATATGGAAAACCGGGAACACGTAATGGAAAAATTACTGTTACCATTAAAAGAAATTTATGATTATATACTGGTTGATTGTTCTCCTTCGTTAGGATTAATCACAGTCAACGTACTTACTGCATCCGATTCGGTGGTTATACCTGTGCAATGTGAGTACTTTGCTCTCGAAGGAATCAGTAAATTGTTGAATACCATTAAAATAATTAAAAGTAAACTGAACCCGAATCTGGAAATCGAAGGCTTTTTGCTAACGATGTACGATAACCGCCTGCGTTTGGCAAATCAGGTATACGCCGAAGTAAAAAAACATTTCCAGGGAATGGTGTTCGAGTCAGTCATCACACGTAATGTACGATTGAGTGAAGCACCCAGTCATGGCAAACCGGTAATATTGTACGATCCTGAATCAAAAGGATCAACAAATTACATGGATTTAGCAAAAGAATTGATTGGGAAAAATAAAAAATAGAAAAGTCGTTATATCCATAACAACAATTGGAAACTGAATAAAACAATATGGCAAAGAATATTACAGGTTTAGGAAGAGGTTTAGGTGCATTAATTGATACCGAACATATTAGTACCGGTGGTTCTTCTTCGATAAGTGAAGTGGAAATGGACTTGATTTTTGCAAATCCCAATCAACCTCGCAGTCATTTTGATGAAGATTCGTTGACCGAACTGGCAAGTTCCATACGTGAATTAGGTGTGATTTCGCCTATTACTTTGCGGAAAAACGATGATGGAACCTATCTGATTATTGCAGGAGAGCGACGGTTCAGAGCATCTAAACTGGTTGGTCTGAAAGCCATACCGGCTTATATAAAAACAGCCGCTGATGAGCAGGTGATGGAAATGGCTCTGATTGAAAATATACAGCGAGAAGATTTAAATGCCATAGAAATTGCCCTGACATTCTACCGTTTAATGGAAGAATATAAACTTACTCAGGAACGATTGAGTGAACGGGTAGGAAAAAAGCGGGCCACCATCGCAAATTACCTCCGTTTATTGCGTTTGCCGGCTGAAATTCAGATGGGTATTAAGGATAAAAAGATAGACATGGGACATGCCCGTGCCATTTTAGGTATGACTGATCTTGCTGCCCAGTTACATATGTACGAAGCCATTGTGCAAAATGACTACACGGTTCGAAAAGTAGAAGAACTGGTCAGAATGTTTTTGGAAACAGGAAGTTTTGAAACAAAACACAAGGTTCCTGAAAATCCCGTGAAAGCATTAAAAGAGTTTGATGATTTGAAAACACAGTTGAGCCGGGTTTTCGGAACAAAAGTTCAATTTGTTTGTAATCCTGAAGGTAAAGGAAAAATATCGATTCCTTTTTCGAGTGATGAGGAGTTGGCACGTATAATGGAATTGTTCGATAAAATCTAATACAGTATTTTTGTGCATAAATACAGGTATATAGTTGCTCTTTTCATTTTACTGTTACCGTTTGGCATAATGGCTCAGCGATCCATCAGTAGGAATAGTGTACCTTCTGATTCAGCAGGTATTCATAAGTTGGTTGAACTAATTCCCGATTCTCTGAAGCCAAAAGTGTTTAAACCGGATCCAATGAAATCAGTATGGATGGGGGCGATTATTCCCGGTTACGGACAGATTTTGAACAGAATGTATTGGAAGTTACCAATAGTTTACGGTGGTTTTTTGGGATGCGCTTATGCCATAACGTGGAATTCGGGGAAATACGAGAATTACAAAACAGCATACCGCGACATTCTACAATATCAATCGGATCCGTATTATAAAGCACTAATGGATAAAGATATCAGTAAGGCCAGTTTTGTTCAGATTATACCAAGAGGGTATAAACTTGGCGATGTCGCTATTGGTACGGCTGCTGACTGGGCACCAAAATTGAAAACTAAACAGGATGCTTTCAGGCGTTATCGCGATTTAAGCATGATTGTTACCGTGGCATATTATGCCCTTACGTTGGTAGATGCTTATGTCGACGCTCAGTTGTACGATTTTGATATAAGTCCTGATTTGTCCCTGCGTCTTCAACCGACATTGATAAACAATCGTAATGATTTTCAGGGTACGCTTGGGGTACAATGTAGTTTTAGTTTTAAATAAAGGAATTAAAAAGAAAAAAGAATATAAATAATGAGATTCAAACACCTGTTTTCTATCGGTCTGATTTTTCTAATAAGTAATATAACCGTTTTTTCGCAAGAAGCTAAAAAAGGATTAGATGAATCGGGTGAAGAAAATGTCGAAATGGATACTTCGCTTGCCATTCCCGATGAATTTGATAATACCCTCGATTATATGTTACATTCGTGGATTGTACAACGGGCCGGTGTTTCAAATTGTGAAACGAGTGAAATACCACCACCTGTTTCTGATTCAATCTGTAAGCTAAGGTTATCGAAATTGCCATACATCATGGAGATGCCTTATAACTCCACCATACGTTCATTTATCGATTTGTACACCATTCGTAAGCGCACACAGCTTGAATATATGTTGGGAATGAGCGAGTATTATTTTCCACTTTTTGAACAGGTGTTGGGTGCCAATAATTTACCGTTGGAATTAAAGTATTTAGCGATTATTGAATCGGCACTTAATACTACTATTGTATCGCGAATGGGAGCAGCCGGTTTGTGGCAATTGATGATTGGAACCGGAAGAATGTATGGTCTGGAAGTTAATTCTTTAGTGGATGAACGGTTATCACCTTTGAAAGCAACCAAAGCAGCCGCCCGTTTTTTGAAAGACTTATATTCTATTTATGGTGACTGGAATCTGGTAATAGCGTCTTACAATTGCGGTCCGGGAAATGTAAACAAAGCCATTCGCCGATCCGGAGGAAAACGTGATTATTGGGACATATATCCTTATCTTCCGAGAGAGACCAGGAGTTATGTACCCATTTTCATTGCAGCAAATTACGCCATGCATTATTCCTCAGAACATAATATGTGCCCTGTAGATGTCAATATGCCGGTCATTACCGACACGATTATGGTTCATCAACGGATTAATTTAGAGCAGATTGCTGCCGTGTTGAATTTGCCTATCGAAGAAATCCGATTGCTTAATGCGCAATACCGGAAAGATATTATCCCGGGGAATATTAAACCCTATTCATTGTGTTTACCTTTGAGTTATGCCACAGCTTTTATCGATAAATATGATGAAATAGTAGCTTACAAGGCAGACGAATTGGTTAATAACCGTCGAATTGAAATTGAAATTAAACAATCTGCTGCTTATGTTCCTGGTGGTTCGGGAAGAGTGATTTTCCATAAAGTAAAAAAAGGACAAACACTTGGCGGAGTAGCCGAAAAATATGGAATTTCAATTACAAAACTCAAAAAATGGAACCATATCAAAGGATCAACTATTCAAATTGGTCAGCGGTTGAAGATAATCAAGTAATTCCCGATTTTCAGGTTGAAATTGAAAGTAGAAAACGATTATAATTATGGAAAAACTATTTTATTCCATTTCCGAGGTGGCTAACCTGTTTGGAGTCAATCAATCTAATTTGCGTTTTTGGGAAAATGAGTTTAAAGAGCTCAAGCCCAAACGAAATCCGAAGGGAACCCGTTTTTATTCACCGGAGGATATTTTGGTCATTAAGCAAATCATTTATTTAACGACCGAACAAAAGTTGACACTCGAGGGTGCTAAACGTAAATTGAGTCAAAAAAAAGATGTTGTTGCTAAACAACAGGAAGTGGTTGAAAGATTAAAACTTGTGAGGACTGAATTGATCGGAATATCTAAAGCGCTTGATCTCTAAGCTTGTTCTCGGTTTACAATCACATAAAATATGATAAGAAAGACAATTTATTTTTTAGCACTTACTCTTCTTTTCGTCGCGAATCAGCAGTTATCAGCTCAGAAACCCGTCAAAAATGTCATTTTTTTGATTGGTGATGGGATGGGAATTGCTCAGGTTTATGCGGCGATGGTTGCCAATGGAAATAAACTGGCCCTGGAACGTTGTACTTACAGCGGTTTCTCCAAAACCTACTCCTCCTCCAACTTTACAACCGATTCGGGTGCAGGTGGCACTGCTTTGGCATGTGGGGTAAAAACAAAAAACGGAATGATTGGTATGAATCCCGATTCGGTAGCCGAACAATCGATTTTGGAAGAAGCTTCGAAAAACAAGCTGGCTACGGGTATCGTGGTGGCTTGTGCCGTGACGCATGCCACACCCGCCTCTTTTATTGCACATCAGGTTGACAGGGGGATGTACGACGAAATTGCCGCCGATTATTTAAAGACGAATATCGATGTTTTTATCGGAGGTGGACGTAAATATTTTGAACAACGTACCGATGGCCGTAATCTGACGGACGAACTGAAAGCAAAAAACTACCAGATAGCCTACAATATTGATGATGTG
This sequence comes from Paludibacter sp. UBA6032, assembly GCA_002427885.1. Lineage (GTDB taxonomy): Bacteria > Bacteroidota > Bacteroidia > Bacteroidales > Paludibacteraceae > Paludibacter. The sequence goes on along the minus strand of DIZI01000041.1, from coordinate 56,593 downwards.
AAAGCTGTAAAAGAAGGAAAACTGGCAGGCTTGCTTTATGACGATCAGAATCCGGGAATGCCGGAGCGGGGTAGTATGTTACCGGATGCTACCATGGCGGCTATAGATATTCTGGACAATAACCCAAAGGGTTTTTTCCTGATGGTGGAAGGTTCGCAAATTGATTGGGCCTGTCATGATAATAATGATAAACAGGAAATTAAAGAAATGCTTGATTTTGATGAAACTGTTGGACGCGTGCTTGATTATGCCAAAAAAACCGGGAATACACTGGTTATCATCACAGCCGATCATGAAACCGGTGGAATGACTATCCTGGATGCTAAATTCGGTTCAGACGAAATGAAAGCGGTCTTTACTTCCAAAGGACATTCCGGTGTACCGGTTCCTGTTTTCTCTTATGGCCCCGGAGCCGAAATCTTTAGCGGTTTTATGGAAAATACAAGCTTTAAAGCTAAAATAGAAAAATTGCTGAAGCTGAAAAAATAAATTCTTATTTCACGCCGGGACGCGAAATTGCAAAGAAATGATGCAGAAAAAATAAATTTTACATCTTCGTGTTTTCGTGAGAGATTTCTGATTTCTTCATGCAAATATCTACCTCTTTATGAGCAAAATAAGTTACGAGAAACGTACCGTTGATTACATGATCGGACTTTATTGCCGGAAAAATCATCGAACCAATGGCTTATGTCCCGACTGTGAAACACTGAAAGATTATGCCCTAGACCGTTTGATAAAATGTCCGTTTGGGGAAGATAAGCCGGCCTGTAAGGAATGTAAAATACATTGTTATCAGGCGGATATGAAAGCCAACATCCTGGAAGTCATGCGTTTCTCGGGTCCACGCATGATAATTTATTTTCCGCTGGATTATTTGAAACACCTGATACGGAAATAGCCTTTGAAGTCCTATACATCAAAGGCTATCTTTCTAAAATTAAGATGTGTATTAGCTAATATCCTTTTTATTGAAATAATCATTTCAAAAATTCTACCCACCCTAGCGAAGGATTTGTCCGGTTAATCAAAAGTGTAAATTACCGGCCGGGAGTGTTTCCTTTCCCCAAATTGAAAATAATTGATATAATCCTTCAAAAAACAGGTAATATCATGAAGTATTTATATATTTTTGCAGTCTTTATTAAAAGAATACAACTTTAGAAATTCATCTTTATTTTTAGAATACAATTTAATGGGTAATTCGAAACAAAGTTCAGGTATACAGAAAATAACATTATCAGGTCTGATAGTAACGCTTGGTATTGTATATGGTGACATAGGAACGAGTCCGTTATACGTTTTTAAAGCCATCCTTTCCGGAGGAAAGGAAGTCAGTGAATTGTTGGTACTTGGAGGCATTTCCTGTATTTTCTGGACACTGACGCTACAAACTACCATAAAATATGTTTTGATTACCCTGCGGGCCGACAATCATGGGGAAGGGGGCATTTTTGCTTTGTTTGCTCTGCTTAAGAAAAAATCAACCCTGATGGTTATAATCACTATGATCGGTGGCAGTACTTTACTTGCCGATGGGATCATTACGCCTGCCATTACGGTTACTTCAGCTGTTGAAGGTCTGAGGATGGTATATCCAACCATTTCTGTGATACCGGTTGTATTGGTGATTTTAGTTTTGCTGTTTTCTTTCCAGCGCTTTGGAAGTAACATTATCGGTAAGATGTTTGGACCCATTATGCTGATTTGGTTTTTAATGTTAGGATTCTTTGGGGTTGTACAAATTATTGAATTACCTCATGTTTTAATGGCCATCAATCCGGTTTATGCCATTGAACTGCTGATTAAATATCCCAGTGGCCTTTTGTTGCTTGGAGCTGTCTTTTTAGCCACCACAGGAGCGGAAGCCCTGTATTCCGATTTGGGACATTGTGGTATTAAAAATATACGTATTTCGTGGATTTTTGTAAAAACCATGCTCATCCTGACCTATATGGGACAAGGAGCCTGGGCACTGAATCATCCGGACGTTGCCAAACATTTGAATCCATTCTTTGCAGTTATGCCCGAATGGTTCCTGCTTCCCGGAATTATTATTGCTACTTCTGCGGCTGTAATAGCCAGTCAGGCGTTGATAAGCGGTTCCTATACCCTGGTAAGTGAGGCTATTTCTTTGAACTTTTGGCCAAAATTCAAGGTTTCCTATCCAACTTATTTAAAGGGGCAGGTATATATTTCGTTGGTAAACTCATTTTTGTGGATAGCTTGTTCTTTTGTAGTAATATTTTTTGGAAGTTCGGAAAATATGGAAGCAGCTTATGGACTTTCCATTACTATCACCATGATAATGACTACACTGCTATTGTCGGCCTGGCTGCCTTCCAAAGGCTGGAGCAATGTTTTCCGTATTGCCGTGGTATGCACATACCTTACTATTGAAGGTGTTTTTCTAATGGCTAATTTGAATAAATTCATGCATGGCGGATGGTTCACCATTATGTTAGCCCTGTTTCTCTTTACTATTATGTATGGTTGGTTTTATGGTCGTAAAATTAAGAACCGTTACATCACTTTTACCGATATGGAGAAATATATTAATCAGTTTTGTGACTTAAGAAACGACAGTAAGATTCCTTATTTAAGTGCTAATCTGGTATATATAACCAAGGCTGATAAGCCTATGGAAATTGAATCCAAAATTATTTACTCTATTTTCCGCAAACATCCCAAAAGGGCCAATACCTATTTTCTGCTGCATATCATTAACGACGAAGCTCCGAATACATTTGAATACAAAGTCAATCAAATTATCCCGGGCATATTAATAAAAATTGATTTCACACTGGGTTTCAAAATTGAGCGCAGAATCAACCTTTATTTCCGTGAAGTCATCGAAGACCTGGTGGCAAGTGGAGGTTTTAACCTCGAAAGTCCGTTTGACTCGTTGCGTAAATATAATATTCCTTCCAACTTCCTGTTTGTCGATCTTGATCGGATATTGGTTGTAGATTACAAACTTCCAGCATCAGAAAGGTTTATTATGAATCTCCATAACCTCATACGGAACATCAGTAACAACGACATCAAGTCATTGGGGCTGGATACCAGTTCAACAATTGCTGAAAAAATTCCTATCCTGATCCATCAGCGGGTAACATCCCGTATCAAGAACAATTCAATACTTTCTGATGAAAATGATGAGCAGATGCTATAATCATAAGTGGGGGAACCAATTGAATCGCACCTTACCGAACAATCAGGAATAATATCTGAACCACGATAAAGCAGATTAAATGATATAACAGATATTCAAAAAATGCTATTGTCCTGTCCATCTGATTCATTCGGGTTCATGCAATCTTTATTCTACCCACCATTCCGAACTCTTTGCTCATTTAATCAGGTTTGTATTTATCCGATAGGACAGATGATATCTCAAAGGACGAGTTTATTTTCTCAAAACTAACTTTCTTGAATAAACATAGGAATCATTTCCTGTCCGAACGGAAAGTCGATAGAAATAAATCCCGTTGGGAACAGCCCGATTGTTTTGATCCAGACCTTTCCATACAACTCCGTGATAACCTTTCGTCTGATAAGCATTCACTAAGTCAGCTATTTGCAGTCCCAGTAAGTTGAATACAGTCAGCTGCACCCCGGCATTTTCGGGGATGCGGTAACCAATAGTTGTTTGTTCAGCAAAAGGATTCGGAAAATTCGGAGCCAGTTCAATGCCGTCCGATGTACTTCCCTTATGTGCCGGAAGCTCTGACAAAGGAGTATCATCGGCACCGGGTGACCCACCTGTTCGATACGACGAACGCCAGTCGGAAGGATTTGCCTGATTATTTGCCGGATTATAAACAACGGGTACAAGGGAATAGCCGACACCATCGGCTAAGGCCGGCCAAACACCGCCATTGTTATAGTTCACCGCTGCAATGGTATCGTTTGACTGTGTTTGTAAAACGATCCATTCTCCATCGTTATCGAGTTTACCGTTGTACACAGCAAATGGACGAAATTTGTATCGGGAATAGAAACAATTACTGTTGGATGCTAAAACAACAAACTCTGAAGGACCTAATTGTGTTTCATTGGGAAATACATAGTCAATACCTTCTGTAAACTTCAGGCCACCTAAATTTAAGGTTGAACTACCGGTATTTTTTAGTTCGAGAAACTCGTATTCCCCGTTATCAAATAGGATATCTCCTGAAGGATGATAATGAATCTCTGTGATTTTAATATCCGGATAATTTTTTGGTATAACCAGAAACCTGCTGTTTACAGCACTCCATTGACCGTTGTATAATGTCCGGGCTTTAATATGAGCTGATTGCGATATAGAAACGGCTTGTGTATAAAGCATTGCCGATGTGCTGTTTCCGGTTTTCCAGTCTACCGGATCTGTTCCGTTTGTTGTATAATATATGCTACCGTTGGGACAGGTCATTGATAGTTTATCTCCGACAGTCAAGGTATCTTTGTTATCATACTTATTGTTAATGTAGAATACCGGGGCATCCACCGTTGGAAATAAACCCGCATCGCGCAGTTGATTGATAAAAACGCTTGTTCTTTGCGGGAAATAAGTGTTCAACGTATAAGATTGTTGGGGCAACCAGTTATCTTCTTTGGTATAAAGACTGAACGGACCGGTTGTCACGTACGGATGAACATCGCGTCGATAATCGCCCCAACGGGCAGATTCTGCCAGTATTGGATTTTCAATCTGAGCTTTTCTTTCCAGCCAGCGTTTAGCAGCTGAATTCGGCGTTAATGCACCTTCGTTGTAACAATGCTTTTGTATCCTGTCGGCTAACAGGCGTTTAAAGTCTGCGTTCTGAAGCAGTTGCTGATAAACTCTGCTTGGACAATTCTCGTTATTCTCACTCAACACATTGGTATTTAATGTCCCGAGTACCATTTCGGCATCCCAACATAAGAATTTAAAACCTTTTCCGGGATTTACCCTGTTTCGCATAGCCGACCAGTTATGATGATCCCAGTCGGTATTACCTCCATAAAAATTGAGAAGCATATAATCGGCCAGGTTCACGACGTCGACCAGACTCTCCGTATCGGCACTGGGTGACCCGTCCGGGTTTTTACCCTGAATAAGCTGGTATTTTTCATTCGTTTCCAATCCGGCATTGGCCATGGCCATCATTTTATCCCAGGCCTGAATATTCCCATCCGATACTTCGGCATAATCTTTTATTACATCGTACTCATCTTTATCTCCACCAAGGTAACTCGCTGCAAATTCTTTGTCCATTCTTTCGGATGGGGCATATACTCCCCAATAGATGCCGTTGATATATACATGTGCGTAACCGGAATTGCCTGCCGGTTGACCCATAGCCCGCTGAGTATCTTTTGTCCAGATATCCTGTTGGTAGAGTGCTTTTATTCGTTGGGCATTATCCTGATGAACCCATGAATTTCCGAAACCTGCCCGTAAAATCAGGTTATCGAATTTTTCGACACTGCCTTTGCCCATGATGGGATAATTCAGGCTGGAGAGACCGTAGCTACTGTCGAAAACCAATAAAAAAGAATGTTTCGGTGATTTCTCCGGTCGACGACCATGGCCACCCTGCAATCTGATCCCGCAGTTTAGCTGAAACGAAACCTTATTCGTATCAAAGTATTCAAACGAGACCGGTCTTTCCCAATCCCGTCCCAACGCGTACGTAGTGTTTGTAATTGGTGCACCGGTATAAATATAAATTCCTCCCGTTTCCGGATCGGTTGATGAGGAGAAAAGGTTGGATTTGTCAGTGACTAACGATATAGTCGGAAGCCCGGATAAGGCTTCCCTGACCGATGCGGCAAAATTTGCATCCTTCATCATATCAGGATCCATTTCGTAATCGGCAACGGCATTCCCTGATATTGCCGTGTATGGCCCCCAGGCAGAAGGGTAACCAACGGGATTGTTGGGTTGATGAATCACATCATTAGTGAAAATATAGCTTTGTGTAGCTACTTTTCCGGATGTTGCTCCGGCGGCAACTACCACAGCCCTGATAATCGTCGTTTTTGAAATATTGATTCCAGAACTATATAATGTTCCGGAGCTTTTGGTTGGTATGCTTCCATCGGTCGTGTAATAAACGGCGGCATTCGGATAGGTCGTTGTGATTTCGAGTTGAAAAGGACTGTCATAAAAGCCATGTTTGATGCTGAATTCCGGCTCCGGAATTACACTACCCGGAGATAGTTGATTCTCTTTACCGGGTGTAGGTACACTGAATGCTATATATTCGCCGTTGTAAAAACCAAAGGAGAAATCTGTTTGCTGTACCGGAAATGAAGGATTGAACTCCGTGCTGACAACACCCATTGGATTTCTTAAGGCCAGATATTCGCCCCCTCCGCTTAAATTGAAGTTTGTATGTAATTCTTTTCCCGCAATATTTCTGTTCTTGGAGGAAGCAAAAACCATCAGGTAATCACCTGCCGGAAGGGTTACATTGGGGAACAGCCATTTAAAAGGTTGGCTTATATTATCCGTCAACGCCCATCCGAGTAAATTAACAGCTGTTTCTGAAGGGTTATAGACTTCTATCCAATCCGAAAAATCACCATCCTCATCCGCTAAGGTCTTTTGATTAAGAGCCATAAACTCATTAATGCGAAGGGATTGCGAATAGACCGAGCTGCAAAATGAGAATAACAGGCTAAATATTACAACTTTGCATATTTGTGCTTTGATTTTTTTCATTCACAGGATATAAACGAAAGTATTAGATGAAAAAAGCTGTCAAATATAACGAAAATATTCTAATATATGTAAGTCGCGGTTTACAATTATTCCGTTTGGTGCTGAGTGCTGGTTCCTTATTATACAAAGAAGCTGTCCTTTTGAGACAACTCCTTCTTTTGATTTTAAATATGCAAGGCAAAAGCCTTGCTTTTAGCTTCGACATAGCTGCAAGCTATGCCGAACACCTGATTTGTGCAAGCTACGCCGAACAGTGATATGTTATCCCACCTTTTGTATTCTTAGCATTTGTAATGCGGTCTTAAAACCTAATTTATTTTTCGGAATACAATTCCTTATTATACAAGAAGGTGGGATTAAAAGAAAATCCCACCCACCAGTACGACGCTTTGCTCATCTTATAAATATATCCGCTAGGACAGGGGAATTCTCAATCAACATTGAACGCTGATTCTCATCATTTACCATGCATAACCTTTAAGATTTTTCCATCTGTTTTCTGAATCTCAATATATGGAACACCTCCTAGAGTAAAGTTTGCAGGAAGAGAACCTTCAACAAACCACACTCCATTCTTTAGCTTAATTTTATATGGTTTATTTTTTGAGATTTTATCCCCATAAATAGGAGTCCATACTGCTATTGCAATTTTAATTGCTGTAGCTTCATTAGGAACGAAACCCTCTTTTGGAATATATCCTGTTTGTTCTTTTCTGTAGTCATGTGGCTTTTTAATTGAAGTTCCAAGTACAGATGTTGTTGTTATAATACATATAACAATTAGTAATTTCTTTTTTCTGATATTATTAAATATTGTTTTCATAAACTGTTTTTTTTATTTTTTTAAAATCAAATAATAACCCACGGCTTCTTCGGAGCTATAGGACCTGGAGTGGGTGCAGGTGCTGGAATTGGTACCATTGTTGGAATTCCCTCTTCCTCCAAGTCTATTTAATGCAGCAATGTGGATAGTTCAAGTTTAGCGAAGCGTAACTTGGACTGAAAACCAATGCAGTTTTCAACTGATTGCTATTAGCATGGCTCAATATTGACCAGTCCTTTTCCACCAGCATAATCAACTGCACTACTGTCTGGATAATTTTCCGGTCGATCAACAAAACCTGCCTTTACAGGATTATTGTGAATGTAATTTATTGATGAGTCTATTGCAAAAGCTTTCACGGTTAGTTCAATTGGCTGATTGTGTTGTTGCCAAAATTGATACTTTGTATTATTTGAGTTCTTTTTGCCAGCACGTTCAAACATCCACAGCATCCATTCTTTTCGGCTTTCCTGCGGATTTTCTTCTATAGCTTTCAGAATTGATTTTGAAGTGTGTTTTTTCAAATCGCGCATAATATCCTCCAAAGCCACATTTCTACTCTCAATAACCAGATGAACATGATTACTCATTATAACCCAAGCATAAACTACCAGCCCTTTATTCTCAATACAGTAATTCAAACTTCCTACCAAAATATCTTTATATTCTCTTCTTGTGAATACATCTATCCAATTAACTGTGGCAAATGTCACAAAATAAACTGCTTCCGGATTTCGAAATTTGTACTTTCGGCTCATAATAACACCCTTTGAATTGTTATTGCTAGTTTTTAAAATACAAAGTTACAAACTTTTTGGGTTTTCAGCACAAGTCTCCGCTTCGCTCAGACTTGCGCTAGACAACGACTGCAAATCTACAGACTTGGACGAAATAGGGGTTGGGTTGTATAACTCTATCCAATCCGAAAAATCACCATCCTCATCCGCTAAGGTCTTTTGATTAAGAGCCATAAACTCATTAATGCGAAAGGATTGCGAATAGACCGAGCTGCAAAATAAGAATAACAGGCTAATTATTATAATTTTGCATATTTGTGCTATGATTTTTCTCATTCACGGGATATAAATCGAAAGTGATGGAACGTAAAAGTTGTCAAATATAATGAAAGTATTTTAGTATTTACAGGTAACTGATTATAATTATTTGCTACGGTGGTGCCCGCTGGTTTCGTAAAAAAAAAGGTGCGCTCGAAGTCTATCGAGAGTACCTTTCATTCTTTGCTCATTTAATTAGATTGTATATATCCGGCGGGATAATATCTGAACCACGATTTAGCACATATTCAAAACACGCTGTTGTCCTGTCCATCTGATTTATTCAGGTTTAGACAATCTTATCCCACCCACCAATACTCATCTTATATACATATCCTCGAGGTCATGGTGTGGCTTTGTGTTTATTTTAATCACAATCACTTTAAATTTGAGATAAACTCTGATTAATTCACTAAATTTCATCTGACCCGGAATTTCATTCTTTTGTTTTGAATGTTTAATAACATACTTTGTCTGTTTTTAGGTGAAAAATAAAGGGTTTGATTATTTATATTGTAACAGCTATTGTATATAATTAATTTTATTTCTATTTTTGTCAACATAAAATCTGATAATCGTACACTTCATTTCTGATCAAAGTTTTGAATATCAGTTTTTTTGATTTAGTGGCTATTATTTTAGTGTATTTGTGCTAAATATTACGTTTTTTGTGAAACAGGATGCGTGATAGGATAGCGAATGGAATGCACGAAAGAAACAGGACGGAACCGAAAAGTCTTTAGAGTAGGGAAATAAACTTTGAGAAAATGAAAGCAAAATCAGTTTTAGTTCTGTTAGTCATTTGTTTTTCTTTATCCGTCTTTGCACAAGATGAAATTACTTCTCCTCCTCCGGCCAAACAACCAAAATTCTGGATTGGGCCGAAATTTGGTCTCGATGTGAGTTCCACTACCAACGATATCAATGGAATAACCAGCCAGTTACAAAGTAATTATCAGGCTGGTATTTTGCTCCAATTCGGTCGCACGCTTTATATCCAACCCGAGATTTATTATGCCTCGGTTAAAGTGGATGTATCAGGATCCAACAATCCCAGTTCTTTTAACTCAATACGTATCCCCCTAATGCTTGGATTGCGTTTCCTCGATTTGGGACTGTTCAGTCTTCACATAATGGGTGGTCCGTCATACACTTTACAACTTGATAATTCAGACAGACTTACCGGCAATAAAGCATTTTCATGGCAAGTGGGTGCCGGTGTCGATGTGTTGGGCTTTATAACCGGAGATCTTCGTTATACCCTGATCGATAACATGTCTGTTGCCGATCAGGTTTCCCGTTTTACATCAAGTCCCACCAACCTGAATTTGACGGTGGGTTTAAAATTCAGATAATCGATTTAATTTGTCTGTTTATTTCATAGTAGTTTAAGTTGGTCTTTGTTGACAAAATATATTTCTGAATATATAAATCAAAAATTCAAATTCTATGAAAAAATTCACTTCTATTTTCGTTGGCCTGCTTTTCGCTGCCTCCGGAGTCCTTGCGCAGGGAGTTGTTCCTGAAACGCTGAAGAACGGACTTGTTCCTTCGACCTACAACCGGAATGCCCTGACGGTTATCGTACTGGATAATAACGGTAAATATATGCCCGACATTAAAAATGCCTGCGGCAGCCTGGTTATACCCGAGAAGTATGACGATAATGACCTGAATATCCGCTATCTCCCTGCAAGCTCAAACCCCGATCAAATTCTTCAGGCTATTGAGAATTATAAACTCCCCAACAAAATTCTGGCTAAGTGGTTTTCCCAACAACCCAATGGAGAATTTGACATGTCACTTATTGCTACCAGGGGTTTATACAATGCTACAGCGGGGGATATGAAAATAGCCTCGGCTTCCAAAACCGGATTAAATAAAATAAAGGATGCAGGTAAGGCCCTGGTAAACAATAGTTATATTCAGGTACTCGATATCAGGAATGTGATGTCGATGCAAGAGTATTATGACCAGCAGGATGCAGCCAACCGAAAATCGGCTGCGGCTGCCGGAACGGCATTTAAACCCGTTGAAAGAACTCAAAACGGTTGGAAAGGCGATGTAGTGTCCTATTTGTATAAAATAAATCCGAGTGCTGTAGATACGCTTTTTGATAAGATGTGGATTTACGAAGATGATAATGACGCTGTTCGCAACGAAAAGAGATATCTTTTCGAAAATGCAAGCTTCGGTTTTAACTTTGTCATGACGGCAACCGCCGTTGCCGATGGAACCCAGTACAATCCGGGTCAATCCCTTGCACCAAAAGTCCAGCTGACAAAGGATCAGTTATTTGCTAAACTGCTCAATATGTCGTTGGATGTGACCTTACTTGCGCTTGAAACAAAATACGAACCATTCAGGGTAAAGACTTCGGTTTATGCCGTTCATCCGGTGAGAGCAAAAATAGGAACGAAAGAAGGTCTTTCGGTCGATCAGCGTTATTTTATCCTGGAGAATGAACAAAACAACAAGGGAGAAGTGGTTTCGAAACAAAAAGCTGTTGTCAGAACATCTAAAGTTGCGGTTAACTCTGTTGTTGCCGGTACCGCATCGGTTGAACTTTCTAAATTTTATCAAACGGCAGGAAAACGGATAGAACCGGGTATGACGATGCAACAACGCAACGACTTCGGACTCGGCTTATCCCTCGGAGGTGGCTCGCTGACCGGCGGAATGGGAGGCTTTTATATTAAGGCGGAAGAAAATTTAGCGGTTCTTACACGGCAGGTTGCAGGTCCTAAAAATTCTATTGGAGTCACACAATTAAAAATATTCGGTTCGTATGCTTTTGATGCTGCAACGTATCCAAATGATATCAATACCTATGCCTTCGGCCGCTATCAGGTAGGACTATCAAAGGGATTTTATTTTATGCGGGCGTTTTCGCTTGCTCCTTTTTTAGCTTATGGCGTTGAGAAGGCCACATGGACCAACAGCAGTACGGATTATAATATGAGTACGGCGTTTCTGAATATTGGGGCGTATGCGACCATTAATATCAGGCACAATATCCAACTGGTAGGAACTGCAAACTACTATATGCTAGTTGGTAATGCTTATTATGAAACTAAAAACAGCGATGATACGACCACTCAACATGAATTGACCTATAAGTACGATGATGCTACTATGGCTTTTCCGGGAAGGAGTGGGCTTGCTGTTGATTTAGGCTTGCGAATTGAACTTTAAACAGAATAGATCATGAAAAATAAATTTTTCATTGTAGCACTTTCACTGGTTACCCTGATAACTGTAAATGCGCAAAACCGCAGGGATTTAAAAGCCATGTACCACAGTCAGTACAGTTATGAGCTTTCATGCCTTGGTGTCGGACAGGATGGGACGAAAGCCATTAAAGTATGGGGTTATGGGAAAAATGCCGAAGTGGCGGCTTTCAATGCTAAAAAAGATGCTGTTGCAGCCGTTATTTTCAGAGGTGTTCCCGGTGGAAATGGAGCTGCACCCACTCCGGCAATTGTTGGAATGGATGGATATGAGATGAATCCCGATTTTTTTGATGAGTTTTTCAAGGCAGGGGGTATGTACCTTAGTTTTATCAATCTTACCAACGATGGGGTTCCCAGTGGGGAAGACCGGATAAAAATGGAAAAAGGTTATAAAGTCGCTATTTGTGCTTCGGTTAATTACGATGCGCTTCGTAAGTATCTTGAAGAAAAAGGAATAGCCAAAAGACTGGATGCGGGATTTTGAAATTAATTAATAATTATCAATTAACAATTAATAATTAGAATAAAGTTTCAGGGTTATAAAAGTTAGATGAATTACAAACTTAAATAAAAATACACATATGAAAAAGTCGATTTTGTTACTTCTTGTAATTTTAATGAGTGTGCTTTCTTACGGACAAGCTAAGAAGCCGACCATCATGATTGTGCCCAGTGATAATTTTTGCATATCGCAAGGCTATTTTACGACAATAAATATAAATGGTGCCGACCAGAAGATTCCTGATTATAAAAAAGCGTTTCAGGAAAACAGTCAGATAAGGATGGTTATCACTAAAATGGGCTCCATCATGTCCGATCGCAGATTTCCGCTGAAGGACCTGGAACAAACCCTGAAAAGCATCGAAACCGAAGGGGCCGAATTAAGTATGCTTTCGTCCAAAAGTTCAGGAGCTGCCGTGAAGGAAACTCCTATTGATGTCTTGAAAAGAACTGCAAAAGCCGATATTATCATGGATCTGGACTATACTATCAAACGTCAGGGTCCGAATCAAATCATCACCTTTAACCTCCGTGGACTGGATGCTTATACCAACAAGCAGGTGGCGGCGGCTGCCGGTGTCGGTTCGCCTTCGTCCTTTGCCACCGCCGATTTATTGTTGGAAGAAGCCGTACTGAGTTATATGGATGGTTTTAACGGACAATTACAAAAACATTTCGACGACATGTTCAAAAATGGTCGTGAGGTGATGGTAGTCGTACGGGTTTGGGGTAATTCCGATGTCGATCTGGAAACCGAATATACGGTTGATGGTGAAAAGGAGTCTCTAAGTACGCACATTGAAAACTGGATGAGCAAAAATACCGTTTCGGGACGATTCTCTACGGTTGATGCCACCGAGAATGTACTTAAAATGGATCAGGTTCGCATTCCGATGATGTACACCAACAGCAGTGGCCGCGAAATTGCCATGGATACAAGGCGTTTTGTAACTAATCTGAATAAGTATTTGTCTTCCGCTCCGTTTAATATCGAAACAAAGATATACCAGCGGGGATTGGGTGAGGCCTGGTTGATTATAGGGGAGAAATAGAATCATTTCCTGTTTATTCATTTAGCAATTACTAAAAACCATCAAAATGAAAAGATTTATAAAGTATTTAGTTGTTTTGTTTTTTACTTTCAATTGTTTTTCTTCTGCGAACGCGCAGAATAATGAGGCTCAGAGTGATGATATGAAACGCATTGCCATAGCACCGACTCTTCCTGCCGAACTCAATATTTATCCATCAGCCTCACTCAATATTTTACTTGGTAAAATGAAATCAATGGTGGGTTTAAATGGACTGAGTGCAGTTGAAGGTGGAAGTTTGTTTGTGATTTATCCGCAAATTTCAGTTCTTAAAAGCGATGTTACTGCTACAGCGCCTCCTATGTTGTCATATCGTCTGGAAGTGGTTTTTAATATTGCCGACTTTTACACGGGAAATGTTTATGCTACCACCTCGCAGGAAATCGTAGGAGTTGGAAAAACACAGACTGTGGCCTATAATGCTGCATTTCAGATGATAAATCCGCGCAATGGAAAATTTAAGGTAATGATTGATAAAGCAAAAGATGAGATATTGGGATATTACAACTCACATTGCGATCTGGTGATTTCACGTGCAAATAGTTTGGCTACGCAGCGAAAGTACAGTGAAGCGTTGGATTTGCTTAATTCCGTTCCGCCTGTTTGCCGGGAATGTTTCGATAAATCGAATCTGGCTGCATCAGAAATAGCTAAAAATATGCCTGTTATCATCCCTCAACCTTCAGTGGTGGACGATAACCCTAAAAATGAACCGGTGGTCGAAACCGGCGATTTGGTGGAATTGGGTCATAATATTTTTATCCGGTATAAAAGTGCCCGGCTTATTGGAGATATTACCCATGTTTACTTTGAACTGATTAGTAAGAATGAAGATGATTATGACCAGGAATTTCCCAGAATATATGATACTTTCATAATTAATGAAAAAGGGGAAGAACTGAGGATATCAAAATTAATTGTAGGACTCAAAGAGAATAATTATTATCTGAAAGCCACTTTGATTCCTGAAGTAAATACTGAGCTGGTTTGTGAATTTCCCAAAGTAAAAGAAATCAAAATGTTGCGTTTCTTAATTAACGATAATTATTTCAGATTTAAGAATATAATTATAACTAAATAATTTCTTCATTATGAAAAAACGGGAAATAATTTTAGGCTTACTTATCGGTTCGTTTGTTTTGGCAAATGCGCAAACTTCCGTCGTTGAAAAAAGCGGAAAGAAACCTGACTGGCCTTTTCAGTTGGAAAAAGGTTTTATCGTGGGAATAGGAAATGCGGAAACGATTCAACAGGCAAAAGAAAATGCCATGTTGAATGTAAAAGCTCAGATTGTGACTTCGGTGGCTGATAATATCACGAGTTCATCCGAATTAAAGAATACTGAAATTACCAGTGATAATGTGGCAAAGTCCTTTCAGAGCTATTCGGACATCATTACGTCAAAATCAGGTAAACAGGATTATCTTGTAGGAGTATCCCAGGCAAATATCAGCGAAATTTATTGGGAGAAATCAGTGGATAGGAAAACCAAAACAATCAGTTATCAGTATTACATAAAGTATCCTTTTAGTTCTTTTGATTTGATGAAACTGGTGGAGGATTTCAAAGCAAAGGACCAGGAAATGACGGATGAATTACAAAAAGCGTTGGACCGGTTGGATAATTTTACCTCTACCGAAGATATTTACGAAAGCCAGTCCGTCTTAGCATCTCTTTATAAAGTCTTTATCGATCAGCGAAAAACGAAAGCGAAAGTGGGGCTGGAGCGATGTGTCCGGCTGCTGGAATCGGTTCTGATTCAAAATGATGGTAGCACCTTAGGCGTAGTTCGATACGGTCTGTTCATTGATGGGAAAAGAGTGACATCGTCCGCTAAGCCTGTAATTTCTTCGGAATGTGCCGTTATAGAAGATAAGAAATTCGGGGGCGAGGTTTGCGAATTGCGTTATCGCTACGATGAATGCTATGGTGATGGCGACAGTAAAATTAAAGTGAGCTATACCTTTGGAAATAAGAAAACCGACAAATTATTCTTTTTTGATATAAATGAAAATAAAGCGGATTTAAATTTGATCGGAACAATCAGGATAGGTGAGGGAACGGTTGAAGGAGAAGAAGTGCTGAATGCCAAATGCAAAATTGAAATCAGTTCTAAGTTTGACAATCCTGTAACCCTGGCCAATATTATTTTTGAATGGAAGCAATATGCTGTAGTTTGCGACATCCCGGTTAATGAAACAATTTCCGGTAAAGGTATACACGAGTTTGAATTCACCATTCCACGTTTGCCGGTTCTTTCTGTTTCAACAGTTACACATCCTGAGAATAAATTGAATGGTTCAATCACTTACAGTTCAGCAAATGGGTCGCAAAAGAATAAGATAAGAATTTACCAGAAAGATTATATTACCGCTTGGTAAAATCATTCCATTTACTTTTTTCTGCGAAACTCATTAAATGTAAGCACAATTGCCGTAAAAGTGTGCAAATCCTATTAAAATGCAATTAAAAAACAATTTATATTTGAGGAAATGCATATAAATAGCTTTAAACTATTGGTACAAACATCAAAAAAGAGTTACTTTTGCAATACCGTTTTTTAGGGTAATTATTCAATGACTTCTTTATGATGAAACCAATCATTCCGGCAATAGACAAGGAAATTCTTAAAAAGGAACTTACTCCTGAACTATTTCTGCGTCCAACCAACAAAGCGCATAACGAGATATACGTTATTACGGCCCACAATGCACCCAATGTGATGCTTGAAATTGGTCGTTTACGGGAACTTTCTTTCCGTTCGGGGGGTGGGGGAACAGGAGAGGAGATTGATACCGATGAGTACGATTACATGGAAAAGCCCTATTACCAACTGATCGTTTGGGATCCGGTGGCTCTGGAGATTATTGGTGGATACCGCTATTTACCGGGCACCGAAGTTGAATTGGATGATGCCGGGCAACCCAAATTCGTTATGTCACATTTGTTTACTTTTAGTGAACAGTTTATCAAAGAATTTATTCCCTATACCATAGAACTGGGCCGCGCTTTTGTACAACCCGATTATCAGACATCCAAGATGGGAACCAAGAGCCTTTTCGCGTTGGATAATTTATGGGATGGTTTGGGGGCATTGATTCATTCGGTTAAAGATGCCCGTTATTTTATCGGGAAAGTGACCATTTACAATAATTATCCGGTTGTGGCACGGGAATTAATTTATGAATACATGTTCCGGTATTTCCCCGATCCGGACAAACTTATTTCACCGTTGAAACCTATCCATGTTAGTGCCAAAACAAAAATATTGGCAAAAAAGTTATTTGTTGAAAAAGATTCAACCGGTAACTATAAAGCACTGCAGAAAGCTGTACGAGCAGATGGAGTTACTATTCCACCCATGTTTCATGCCTATATTGGTTTAACAGATACCATGCGGGTTTTCGGTTCTATTTTTGATCCTGATTTCGGATCCGTTTACGAAACGGGAATTATGATTACTATGGCCGATTTGTTAGAGACAAAGCAAAGACGTTATATTTTGCCCTATATTGAATATATGAAAAAGGTAATTGAAGAACGAAAGAAAGCGAAACTGGAAGCGAAAGAAAAGAAACACGATAACAAATTAGCCCGAAAGGCAAAAAGACATACAAAAGATAAGGAAAGCAAATAAGTTTCGAATGCATGGTAAGCTAACCGGATTTTACTCAAAATATAAAGCGAGGCTGTCAAAATTAAATTTGACAGCCTCGTTTTGATTCCATTCATTTTAACTACAGCATTATTGCCTTCATTCGAAGTTATTTAATCACTTCTTTGGTCAATGCATCCCGGATCATTTTTCGAATTTCGAGTTGTTTTGTGTCAATTTCCCTGCGTTCAACCGGACGGTAGAGATTCGCATATTTACATTTTCCCAGACTGATTTTCATATCACCAATTCTACCTTTAACATCGACACCCAATTGCATGGGCAAAGGACTATCAATAACAGATATGTTATAATCGAAAGTCATATCCAGGTTGTGACGTCCACCAACAACCGCTTTATACTTATCCATAACTATAAGGAAAGGATAAACATCAACTTCGTTCTTGAAAATAGTAAATTCAGCCGATAAGCTATCTACTTTATTTTGTGTCTTTTTGTTGAATCGAAGCTTTTTGGCAATCTCGGAGAATGTTTCGCCATCCATTAACACCAGATCTTCTCCTTTGACTGATGAAACACCCCGTAGTGTGGATCTTTTCATGTTGTACATTGAATCCAGATAGGTTTCAACGGCTATATGGAATTCACCCTTCCCTCCAAACGATCGCAGCATAGGCATAATGGTATCGATATCAGGTATCATTTTCAGCAATTCGCTAATCTCCATATCCGTCATGTGGAAATCAAGTCCGACAAACAGATGGTTTTTCCGTGGAGTGCGGTACATGGCTGTAAGTTGCATTTTGGCTGCTGAAGTTTTAAACCGCATGTCCTGCAATACCAGCAATCCATCTTTGACATACAAATCTCCCAGGACATTTTGAGCGGAATCATATCCCAGAAGGGCCCGGTTGATCTGAGCATGCAATTTTAAATCCATTCCTTTGGGAACCATGTATGGACCAGAAGATGCTTCATTGGCTGACTTCGTTTCTTTTGTCACGGTTTTTGTCGTTGTTCCTGCTTCTGCAACAATTATCGAGTCTGTCGTTTCCACCCCGAAACCATTGGTCAGTTCCATTAAACGGTGAACATCTGTGGTGTTGGATGTGAAATTGAAATCGCCTTTCAACAACCCTTTGTCGTGCAGGTACTCGTTTACATTCCAAAGTTTACCGGTTAAGCTGAAATCGGAATTGTCAACAATAAACTGGCTTTTTTTAATTGTGTATTCATCCGGCGTAAAATCGAACTGAATGGAAGGGATTTCGATATCGGCATTGAGTCCATTGGCTTTAATTTTTCCCTGCTCCATCGAAATGTATCCTGTGGGAATCCATTTCAACATCATGTTTTCTTCTTTATCGTTCTTTTTTATATTGGCTTTTACAATCATTTGTTTGGCATCGATACTTTGGGAACCCATACGGGCTGTTGTAGCTACACTATTATAGTTCAGATCGAATACTGTCTGATCGGAATGCAATTTTTCGCCTGACATCGCGAATTGTCCTTTGGGATAGCTTATTTTTACCGACATTGTATCCATAGAAGCAACAAGTGATTGTACATCGAAGTCGCAATTGATTGTTGGAACTGAAACCGTATCGCTGAAGTTGGCTTTCATCTGTAGTTTTCCCTTCGATTTTTCAAGATTTGCCGTCATATTGTCCATCGATGCTGACATTTGATCGAAATTGAAATCACAATTAATGGTATTCATTTGTTCGGTTCTTGTGATGTCGGAAGTCTCTGCAAGCATATTTGCATTTAAAATGGTCGCAGTAATGCTGTTTCCTTTATGAACTTTCATCCGGTTACACCAAAGTCCGGCTTGTAAATACTTTGCCGATTTGTTTTTGATGTTTGGCATAACCAGATCCAGTTTGGCTTTTTCGGAACTCATCGTCAGACTGTCATACTTCATAAACAGATTCGTCGCATCGAATTTTCCGGAGATATTCATTTTATCAAATGCAAAATTCATAGCATCGGACAACATAAAGCGGGCTTTCGCATTCCCAACAGCCGTACCGCCAAGTTTTATAGCCATACCTTCGGGGAGCATAGGCTCCAGTTCGGGCAGATTCAAATCCATCTTCATGTCCAGATTGAACAACATATCATCCGCCATGATGTAATCAACGAAACCCTTTGCCTGTAAATTTGACTGACCGGTTTTCGCTTTTGCATCGTTGATGATTACTTTCGATGCCTTTTCATCATTGAGATCAACTATTACATCAACATTTCCGGTTATTTCCCTCAGTTTGTACGAAAATCCTGCATATTGGAACGTGCCTTTATCGACCAGCATATTCATTTTCACTATTGGGAAAAGTGTCTGGTTGTAAATTCCGGTTACAGTTCCTTTTGTATTTACCAGACCGTCCATTTCAACACCATCCAGCTTTGAACTGTATTTTTCAGGTACCATTTTCAGAAATGGTTTCAATTGATAATTTTCGGTGGTAAAACGCAAATCGCTGACCATATCACCATTGTCCGGATTATTTTTCAGAGTTCCGTCAATGTTGGCAACTAAACCGTTTAATACAATTTTTGCTGAAGTCAGTGTAAGTAATTCCTTTTTAAATTGATATTGTAGCGGAATATTCACTTTAGTGGCTGTCTTTTTAAAATACTCCGTGCTGTCCATTCTGAACGATACTTCGGGAGAAGTCGCATCCAGCAATGCATTCAGGTTGTCACCTTTCATCTCAATACCCAGTTGTCCATCCACATTTTCCAGTTGAGCATGCATGTCCGACGATAAATCGATATATGAGATTTGCGCATCCTTAAGCACCACTTTTTGAATATCGATCCGGGCAAAAGGATTTTTGAACGCGCTTGTATCCTTTATTGTCGTATCGGATTTATATACTTCGTAATTTGCTTTGCCGGTTTTATCGACATAAAGATTTACAACTGAATGATCCAATTGCAGGTCGTGCATAATAAGTTCATTGTTTTTCCAAAGTGCCCGGAGATCGAGGGCAGCAGAAACAGTTTGTGAACTGAGTAAGGTATCCGATTGTGCTCCGGCGGTCGGATTTATCAGTGCCAAATTGGTTATTTTAAGACTGAATTGAGGAAACGAACTGAAAAAAGTCAGTTCAACACTCCCGATTTTTGATGGACAACTTATGTATTTATCAGCTTGCTGACGGACTATAGGTGTTAGTTTTGATGGTGTAAAGACTATCCAAACAATCACACTTATTGTTATCAAAAGCATTATGATTAATGCAGTCACCGCGATGGCCGCTATTTTTAGGAACTTCTTCATCGGACGAAATAGTTTAAAATATCGAAATGAAATCAGGGTAAGCTAATTAACCTTGCTAAATGAATAGGTTTTACCGAAATCATCATTATATTCCAAAGTGGTAGAAGTCAGTTTAGTTACCGTATAGACTTTAGGAACACCTGCACCACCGGTTACCATAATGTGAATATGAGTCAGAGTTGCCTGATCTAATGTCCATGTAAATCCTTGTGCTTCGGCTTCAGTTACCTGATCAGCAGTATCCCAGGTGCCTCCGGTTCCATCGCTGTTGTATTTATAAAATACCGTACCCGACTGCCATTTCCCGGTTAATAAAGTTTCGTCGAAGTTGGTTTCAACAGGAAGGCATGATACAGCTACAGATGCTATCACAACCAGTGCAAACATATAATACATTAAGCGTTTCATAATCAATAATTTTAAGTGTATGTTTATATTAGTTCACAAAGATAAATATTTCTTGATTAGTTACCAAACATAATTAAGTTATGATTTTCAACTGATTTTTTAAGCGTTTGATTTGATTCAGGCTTATTAATTTCCTCTCTGGAATCTTTTTAATCCAGACGCAATAATATTAAAGCTGCGTGTTGTCTCTCTATTATGAACAGAACGTGGATTCCAGTCGGGAGTTGAACCGACAATCCACGTTCTGTTTATATATAATGGTAATTTCTATGCTTTCTATTCGTTATAAATTTTATTGTTGCTCATCTTCTGTATCATCCTGTTTATACCAGTTAATTCTTTTTGAAAAATACATGATAATGCCAAGAATAATAAACAACCCAATACTTCCGAAAAGCAAGGCCACGTCTTCCAACTGTAAAACTACATAAAGGAAAATGTACAGCACACTTAAAATCGTTGCCAGCATGCCTGTTTGGATTATATTCTTAAAAATACTGTGGGCATAAAGACTTATTAAACCTATTGTTGCAATACTGGCAATCAGGTAAGCGAGCCCAAAATTAAGTTGTTCGGAAATTGATAAAAGCAAACTATAAAATAATATTAATGCAATACCGACCAGCAAATATTGAATCGGGTGAATTTTCTTTTTAGTCAGTATTTCTACAAAGAAGAAGACTACAAAAGTCAGTGCAATAAACATCAATGCATATTTGGCTGAACGCATATTTTGTTGGTAATGATCAACCGTATCCACTAAGTCCACACCGAATTTTGTATCATTAAAATTGTCAACCTGGTTGTCAATCCAGTTTTCAGGTATTGATCGGTTGAAATGCAGAATATGCCAATTTGCCTTAAAACCTTTTTCCGTCATGCTGTACGTGGGACTAAAACTTCCCGTAAAACCCGGAGCCAGCCATGCTCCATTCATATCTACATTTGTCGTTTTTCCCATTGGTATAAAATTCAGATTGCTGCTCCCATTGAGATGTAATGTACAATTGAATGATAATTCTTTGTCGGCAATAAATAAGTCAGCATGATTGGGCGTAATGACTAATCCCTGCCCGATAGCATCTTGCCTGCTTCCACCAGCTTCGGCATTAAAATGTAAACCGTCCAATACAAAATCAATATTATTCGTAACACCTCTCAAATCAGTGATACCAATCCGGATGGTTACTTCGTCCCAAAGTATCGAACTATAAGTCAGTTTCTTAGTTTCAATCTTTCCAAATTTGCCGCTTAGTTGTAATTCACTTTTATACAGGATGGATTTATAAATACCGATATGTCTTTCTTCCGGAAGTACTTTTGCATTCATATCCAATACTTCAGGCGTTATATTAAGGATATGCCTTTCTGTTTTGGTGACATTTTTTTCATCGGAATACGAATAAACGTACGGAATGGATATAACCGGTCCGGTTATCGTCTGTGCATTGCTCCATTTTGAATTGATTTTTTCAATGGTTTCATTACTTCTCTGTTCCCGTTCATGAATTAAATTCTGAATCATGCTTCCCGGAATAAGCAATATTAAGGTGAGAAAACCAATGATGATTGCTTTCACTGTAATTGACTGGCTGAATTTCTCAGCTCTTTTGATGATAGTTTCCATAAGTCGAATTGTTTTTGAAGATGTTTATTATTTTGAAAATTTTGTAAGAATTGAAAGTACTTTGAAATGCAAAGTAAAATTGTAAAAAAAATTATTTGATGAGATTTTCAAGAGCATTTAAATGCTCTTGAAAACTTTGACGCCCTAAAGCGGTAATTGCGTATTTTGTATTAGGTTTACGACCGATAAACTGTTTGGTACATTCAATATAATCAGACCCTTCCAGTGCTTTAATATGGCTTGCCAGATTTCCGTCGGTTAATTCCAGCAAGTCTTTAATCGTTCCGAAATCGGCCGATTCATTCACCATCAAAATAGACATGATTCCTAACCGGATCCTGCTTTCGAAGGCTTTGTTCAGATTTGCTATTATATTTGTCATTTCAAATCGTATTTTTTATACATGATTGCCCCATAAAATATATGGCAAACACCAAAGCCTATTGTCCAGAAAATGATTCCATGATATAAAAATATTAATGCGCCAATTCCAAGAATAATTTCAGTAATTCCTAAATAATGGATTTCGTCAATTGTATATTTTGAAGCATTAACGAGAGCTAATCCATAAAAAATTAAAGTAATAGCCGCAATGAATTCAATATTTCCGTTTAACAGTAAAATTATTGAAACTATGCCTCCAGTTGCCAATGGAATACTTAAGTTATAAATAATTCTTAAAGTAACTTTGTTGAATAATTTTTGTTTGCTCTTCTGTGCTTTTTTCCGGGAAAAATAAATTCCAAATCCAATTGAAAGAATTAAAATAATAAGTGCATCTGCAATTAATAGAATTTCTGCCTGATCGATATAGTGTGACAGAATAACAAAATAAGCAATTGCTGCTCCTATGGTGGCAGTAGTTCCAGCCATGATACCTGATAATCCACTTAAAGATAAAAACTTAGATGACTTTTCCATCATCTCCCGTATTGCTTTTAAATCTTCTAATTGCTTTTCCATTTTCTTTGAAATTATTAAAAGTACTTTGAATGGCAAAGTTAGTATGCAAAATCAGAAAAACAAAATTATTTATCACTTATTTTTGAAAAACTTTCAAATTTATTTGAAATTAGATTTTCAAAAGCTGATTCTCAACATTATCTCATTCATTTTCAATTCTATTGATTGAAATTAAAAAAAGTGCGAATCGACATTTATCGATTCGCACTTTCAATTGTCAATTGTCAATGAATAAATTGTAAATCTATTTCACGTCTTTCTTCAACTCATCGGGACTGCTCTTTGTATAGGAGTTTATCGGAGCAGCGGTTTTTGTAAATAAGTCATTTATAGTTTGAAATGGAACTGTCGTTTCGGGACGAAATTTATCAGATTGCATATATTCAATAATGGATCTGTACAATTGTTCGGCAACGGGACGTTTTTCCAGGTTATTACTTAAATCGATGGAGGTCATCATCAGTTTGCCTTTTCCTGCATTGACTTCGAAAAGCATTCCCAGTTTACGATTAATAAACCATGTGTCAATGGGTTGCACAATGGGCTGAAATCCTTTGGGAAAATCGGTCAACAGCATGGTTTGTTCACGATTAACAAGTTCCCACCATTGCATATTTCCCCAATTATCAGTCACGAAATCTTTAAACACGGGATGATAATTGTTAATAAACACACCGGTGGTATGTGGAGGTCGCATTTTGAACCAGGAAGTATTCCAGAATACCGGAGTGTAATATTGAACCACATCCTTTCCATACTGAATTTTTCCGGCTGCCAGTATCAGTACTTTACCTCCTTCATTCAAAACACAAATCGCTTGATTATCCAGCTTATCGGTGATATAAATGCCGTTTGTATTTACTTCCTGATTTGGTACCGGATATACCCAAAAGTCCCAATCATTCACAAAATCGGTTCCATCAATAGCAATCTCAAGATTTAATTTGATAGCCACTTTGTAATCGGATAAATCCAGTTTAACTTCACCCAAATCAAAATTATTACCGACCGGAATATCTTTCACGGATAAAACACCTTCTTTCAACACCAACCCAAATTGATCCCGAATCCGCCACAATGTTTTTGCCTGTACCAGTGGTGCTTTTCCGAAATGTGCAACTTCAATATTGGCCACGAACATTTCATTATTCCGGTAAACAAATTTTTCAATACGTGCCAACGGAACTGTTGAATTACAAAACCGGCGGAATTCAGGTGCCGTCATATATCCTTTTTCATCCCAAAATGCATCGAGTACACCTACTAAAGCGGTTCCCTGTCCAGGATAATCGTTCAAACAGAGTAACTGGAATCCGGCATAATCCGGTGTGCGCAAAGTCCTTTCTATTTCATGTTTATAGCACAATGACTGTAAATGACCGGAAGCCATCAAAAATTCATGGCTCATGTCTGCCATGTCATGATCAGCCAGATCTTCTTTAAAAAGTTCAAAGTTTTTAGCCCGTGTAACGCCGGTATATTTTTTTATTTCGTCGAAGTTTGGAAAAACGCACCACTGACCGGTTTCGTGTGAAACATAAGGTTGCTTGATAGTATCGATTCGTGAACGATAATCCGTCATTGTTTCCGGTTCCATATTGCTCCAGTTTAATCCTCGCGCTCCTGCTTTTACGTGGTATTGGCTCTTGGGTTGCCAAGCCCAGCCCTGACCAACGGAAGCTCCGGTGTAAACTCTCCGTGAATCGGTCGCTTTCCAGTAATCTACGAATTTTCCAACCCATTGCACCCAATTTCCACGAGGTTCATTTCCGCAAGCTAAAAAAGTAAATGAAGCATAGTTCCCGTATTCTTTCGTCATACGTATGGTCTCGTCCATCAGGTATTTATCTATTGGTAATCCGCGTCCCAACTGTGTGCTGTGATTAGGCCAGCTCGGACCTTCGGGTTGGAGATAAAACCCTATACGGTCGGCAGCTTGAAAGGCAGCTTCGGGCGGACAATAGGAGTGAAAACGCATGTGGTTTAATCCAAAAGACTTACAAATCCTGAAAACACGTTCCCATGAAGGTTCGTCCATTGGAGGATAACCGGTTAATGGGAATACAGCATTTTCAACGGTTCCCCGAAGTACTGTTTTGTTACCGTTTATATAAAAATACTTGCCCTGAATGGTAATTTCGCGCATCCCAAATTCAACATCTTTTACATCCGATTGTTTTTCAGAGCTTAAAGTTGCGGTGAGTTTATACAACGCCGGGTCAAATTCATCCCAGGTCTGCATTTCATCACCCATTGGAAGACTGACCTCAACTACAGAATCTTTGCCTGAAATAAATATTGGTACCTCAACAGGTTTGACAATTTGTATAATTTTACTGTTGAAGCTTATTGTCGTGAGTTTAATTATGCCTGTTGCTGGCTTTCCTCTCTGATTTATCACCCTGATTTTGATTAAAGCACTTTTTGTTTTCAAATCAGGAAAAACCTGGATATCATCTAAATAGAGTAAGGGTCTTGCCTGTAATTGTAATTTGCCTACCATCCCATTCCAGTTTCCCTGAGTATGATCCGTCACACTGTGAGAATTAGTCCCCACATCCATACTTGTCAAGCGGTTGTCTATACGAACTGTGATTCGGTGTTTTCCGGGTTTCACTTTTTCAGTCAGATCAAACATATGAGGTACAGTTAAGGAATTTTGTGTCCCGATTTCCAGGCTGTCAATCCATACACGGGTAATAAAATGAGGATGCTCCAAATAAAGCGATACATGTTTTCCTGTCCAATTTGCCGGAATATCCACATCTTTTTGATACCATGCCAGACCAACATAGTGTTTATTCTGTGTTAACCAAAAAGGCATCTTTATGTTGCCCAGTTTACGGTACTTTTCCATGCGGGGATTGAAAAACCATGAACTATCGTATATACTGGCGGTGAATTTGGTATTTAATGTAATGTCATACCCTTTCAGATTCTCTACCATGGAGCCGGGCAAGAAAATCGAATCTTCTAATTTCTGATCAAACCATTTTCCGGAAGCTCCCAGATCTTTATCATCCATGGCAAAGTTCCACTTACCTTTCAGATCTATGAATTTGTCACTTGAAGTAAGAACCTGAATAGAAAAATAAAAAAGGCTAAGTAGTATAACAGCAGTTTTTTTCATTTAATATATTTTTATTGAAGAAGAGGTTTAAATTAAAATGAAGAAGGTGTAGGATCAATTATTCATTATCTACTTGATAATTTTGAAATTAATACTTAAGACAGTACTTTTTAAAGAACCATACAAAAGAACAAATTATCAAGCCGTTGTGAAATGGAAAAATGTACAGATTTCTAAACTATAATCCAAATAACCAATTCAAACTCATCACTCAAAGGGTAAAATGTGAATTTTAAATTCATTATAACTCATTATACGAGGTTAAAACTGAAATAAATATCAATTTGTATAGTCAAAAATCATTTTTAATCCATTATATTCGCGTTGCTATTTTTCAGTCTGCTGAAAATTAAATCTAACCGAAATAACACAGAATAATGCGATTAAAATCACAAGTTTGGATTGTTTTTTTTGGAATGCTTTTCATCAATTCGATGTATGCTGAAAATCAACCCACTATTGAACATATCACGTCAAACAACGGATTGTCTCACAACACCATTCGTTGTATGCTTCAAGACAAAACCGGATTTCTCTGGTTTGGCTCTTTAAACGGTCTGAACCGATACGATGGAGTCAATATTAAGAGATTGAAGCCTGATTCATTAAACATTGCAACGCTATCAAGTGGAAAAATAAAAGAACTTCATCAGGACAGTTATGGTCATATATGGATTCGGACTTACAGCGACATGATGCATTGCTACGATCCTTATATAGAAAAGTTTCTTTCAATTTTTGATAATAAAGCTGATCAGTTAGTTAAACATAATCTTTTTTACGAGGATCATCAGAAAAACATCTGGCTGGGAAGTGCATTATCGGGCTGTGTGAAGATATCCTTCAGTAAAGATAAAATATCATCGACAATTTTCAATTCTACTCAAAGTAAAAATCGAATACCTTCTGATATCGTTTTTGATATTTTTCAGGACAGTAAAAATAATACCTGGATTATGACCGGTAAGGGCATTGTGAATATAAAAAACAATGAAATTACCGGGGTTGAAAAAGGTAAGGAGGCTGATATTATTTATATAAAGGCTTATGAATTAAATAATAAAGTCTATTTTATCTCCGATATGGGTAGGATAAAAGTCTACAATCTTGTCACCGGAAAATTCGAAAAACGCATATACCTGCAACCTATAACAAAGATATTTCAGACATCCAAATTTGGCAAGAACTTTATACTTTTATCCACTTATAATAAAGGTGTTTATATTTATAACACCCTAACTCAAAAATTTACCAGCAGTGAAAATTTCTTCGGAGAAAATATTATCGGAAATGCTAATTTCCAGACTGATCTTTACGGAAATGTGTGGACTTACAATTTTACTGGAAATGTATGGTTGTTTAACTTCAAAACGAACAAAGCAACCAAACTGAACCTTATTCCACATTCAATTTTACAACTCATCGATGAAGAACGATATCAATTTCAAGGTGATAAACACGGAAATGTCTGGATTATAACTTACGGAAATGGCTTATTTTGCTATAACACTTTAACCGGCGATTTAATCCATTATCTCTATAATAAACACTCTAATGGGATAGCTTCAAATTATCTATTGTCAATTGCACTTGATAAAAATGAAAATATTTGGGTTGGAACCGAGAGTATGGGAGTTAATAAACTCTCATTTGCCAACCGGAACGTTCAAATTCTTTATCCCGATCCGGAGAATGATATTAAAAATGCAAATATCATCCGTGCATTTATGGAAGACAAAAACAATAATGTCTGGGTATCCACTAAGGCCGGTAATCTTTATTTATACGATTCAACATTAACTTCTAAAAAGATCATATTCGAAAATCTGTATAATGTATACAGTATGTTTCAGGATAACTCCGGATCCGTCTGGCTAGCCACCAAACGAAATGGAATTATTGAAATGAAGAATGGAAACATTTCAAAAGCAATACACTATTTAAATTCTCAAAACCCCGGAAGTTTGAGTAATAATACAGTATTTTCACTTTTAAAAGATCGAAAAGGAAGACTTTGGGCAGCCACATTTGGTGGTGGCGTATGTGTCAAAACGTCTGCACAGGGAACAGATGGATTTCGGACATTTTTTAATCAGGATGACTGGGTTAAATTTACACGATACATTTTTATGGACCGTAAAGGGGATCTTTGGATTGGTACCTCAAATGGTGTTTTACATTTCAATCCGGATGCATTCCTTAAAAATCCGAAAGCATATAAATACTATACTTTCAACATGGATAGTAGAAACTGTTTGAGTAATCCAGAGGTTCGGTATATTTTTCAGGATTCAAAAGGGGCTATTTGGTTGGCAACAGCCGGTGGCGGATTAAATAAATTTATTGGTGAGTCACCCGACGGGAATGGTATTTTTAAAGTATATAAAAACCAACACAGCATAGCTAATGACAACATCATGGCTATTCAGGAAGACAGAAAAGGCTATTTGTGGATAAGTACCGAGAGCGGCTTACACAAACTAAATCCTAAAAGTAATTTATTTCAGTATTATAAATTCTCGGATGATTTTTCTTCCAATATATTCTCGGAAGCAGCCTGTCTGACAAGTAAAGACGGTAGATTATTCTGGGGTAGCCTGTATGGATTTTATGTCTTCAATCCCAATAATCTGCAGTTAAACCAAATAGAGAAAAATAAGGTGGTATTAACTGACTTCCTGATTTACGATGAGGAAGCAAAAATAGGAACAAAAAAAGATCCGTTGACTCAATCGGTGACTTTTGCTAAAAAAGCTGTGTTGAAAGCTGCCGATAAGGTTTTCCATATTGAATTTACAACCCTCAATTTCAGGGATCCAAAGACTAATCAATTCATGTATATTCTTGAAAACTATGAAAAACGCTGGAATCTTTCCGGTTCGTTCAATGTGGCAACTTATAGGAATGTACCACCCGGAAATTATGTCTTTAAAGTGAAAAGTGTTAATAGTGAAGGTGTTTGGGATAATAATGTTACAACGCTCGAAATTGAAATCAAACCACCTGTCTGGCAATCGGGTTTTGCTATTTTTCTTTATTTAATACTCCTTGGAATTATTGGCTATTTTGCTTATGGATTGATTTTAAAGTTTTACCGGTTAAACAATGCTGTAAAAGTTGAGCGGCAATTAACAGATTATAAGCTCCGTTTTTTCACTAATATTAGTCATGAATTCAGAACACCTCTTACATTAATCAAGGGAAGTGTGGATACTTTGACTGATTTAAAAAGTAAAATGACTGAGCCCTGGCAGAATTTAGTTAACGATTTAGAAAAGAATACTGCTCACTTGTTACGCCTGATTGATCAACTTATGGAGTTCCGTAAACTTCAAAACAATAAGCAAAAGCTTAACCTACAACTTACAGATGCAGTGGAATTTACTCGGGACATATTTACCAGTTTCAGCAATGTGGCTTCAAAAATGAATATTGAATATAAGTTTTTTCCTACCCGTTCTACCATTCCGGTTTATCTCGATCAAAGTAAAGTTGATAAAATAGTTTTTAATTTACTTTCTAATGCTTTCAAGTTTACTCCACGCGGCGGAAAAATATCGTTGATTACTGAAGTAGACGAAGCAACCCAGATGCTGAAAATATCTGTACGTGATACAGGAATCGGTATTCCAAGGGAGAAACAATCTTTGTTGTTCAGCCGGTTTATGCAAATTAATTTTTCATCTTCAGGTACAGGAGTTGGTTTGTCGTTAGTAAAGGAATTTACTAATTTACATAAAGGTAACGTCCGTTTTAGAGAAAATGAAGGTGGTGGTTCAATATTTATTGTTGAGTTTTCACTAAACAGTGAAATCTATAGTAAAGAAGATTTTCTGAATGAACAAGTCGTTGTCTTTAATGAAGATAAAAAGGAAGTTTATAATCTCTCTGAGTTTATTGACCAAAACACGAATGCAGAAATGCTTAATTTATTACCGAACGAACCATTTGTAGGTAGAAAGTATAAGGTACTTGTAATTGATGATAATGATGACATACGCGACTTTTTGAACGAAAAATTAAGCCCGTATTTCGAAATTATCACCGCTGAAGATGGGACCAAAGGAATTAATATGTGTCTGGAGACTGACCCTGATTTGATTATTTGCGATGTGATGATGCCCGGAATGAACGGGTTCGAGCTAACGAAAATGTTGAAAGATGATTTTGCAACCTGCCATATCCCTGTTATTTTACTCACAGCTTACATTGCTGATGAAAACAACACCGAGGGAATAGAGGCGGGTGCCGATGCTTACATCTCAAAACCTTTCAGCATGACACATTTGATGCTTCAAATCAACAAACTGATTGAAAAGAGAGAGCGTTTGCATAAACATTATGCTAGTAGCGAATTGGGTGAAGAACTGAAAACTGATACCGATTTAGTGGTTCCTGAAAGAGATAAACAATTTCTTCAACTCCTGGAAGATTTACTTGAAGAACATCTAACTAATCCTGACTTTTCGGTGGATGAATTTGCACAACTGGCCAATACCGGACGAACACTATTCTTCCGGAAAATTAAATATTTAACAGGTTATACTCCCAATGATTTTATTCGGATACGAAGGATGAAAAAAGCAGCCGAACTTTTAAAGACATATAAATATAATGTTTCCGAAGTTTCCTATATGGTGGGTATTAACGATCCTTTCTATTTTAGTAAATGCTTCAAGGCTCAGTTTGGCTGTTCGCCATCCCGTTATATCAATTCCTGAATTTGAAATGATTTAAATGAATAATAAAATTGAAATTAAAATGTAAATTTTCTATTTTTCACCCGATAAGTAAATGGTTCGCAGCGATTATCTGACGCTACGAATCATTTTTTATTTCTCTAAATTATTTTAGCATGAAATAAATCGATGTATATGTAACATCTTGAATAGAAGCCATACATGATAGTTGTGTCAATTTAAAGTATAAAATTCTATATAATAGCATAAAAATCCATTGTTGATATTCGTACAATTTTCTTCTTTTGCATAGTAAATGATGGTACAAAAGTATAAATGAATCATTTGCCTGTAAACTCAAGAAAATGTAACTAATCAATTATTATTCAAATTTTAAATCTATTTATTTTATGAAAAAAAATTTACGATTATTATTCGTTTTTGTAGCATTATTCTCCGTAGGAGTCTCAATGACTTTTGGACGGCAGAATGCTAGTTCAACCTTAGTTCCAACTTATTTTGTAAACGAAAGTTTTACATCAGCAACAACTTATCCAACGGGCTGGAGTGCAGGAACTGCTTTGTATGCTGCTAGCGCAGGCGTATCATGGACTAGCCCTGCCACAGATCAACTCAATGTTGCCGGTTCAGGTTCAGGAAATAGAGGTTATACCATTAATTATACTACAAGTGGAAGTGAAACGAACGTTTATGTTAGCTTTGATTGGAGTATAACCTCACAGGTAGTTGGCCAAAAGAATTCAATTGGGTTAATTCTTCATGGAAGTGGTGCTACAACTGCAGATCCAAAAAATATATTGGGATTGTATAACTGTGGTAGTGGCGGATTCTTTTATTGCTGGAATTTAGAAAAAGACTCTGCAACTTATCTTACAGGAGGAACTTTCAATAGGGCTTCAGCCGTAAATGTAGCAGGTACAAGTACAAGAAATGCAGGTTCCAATACAAACTTTGCACTTGCAACTTCCACCTGGTACAATATTAAAGCAAAATTAAACTTCACAACACACGTAATTGACAGTTTGATTATAACAAAAAAATCTGATAACTCAAAGGCAGTGTTTGTGAATTTATCTTTCATTAATTCAACAGCAAATGATATTGCCGAAATCAGCTGTTTTGCTACAAAATCAAGTAATGCCGGAAATGGTGGAAACTCAGGATTTAATTATTCAATTGATAATTTTCAAACATACAAGCTTATTGATGCTGCAACTTCAACTGTAACAATTAATTATTTAGACCCTTCGAATATTGCATTTAAAACTGCCAATATTATTACAAATCAAACTGTTGGATCTACATATACAGCACTTTCATCTGATAAGGCGACTTACACAGATGGTTCATTCTATTATATTTATGACGCTGCAAGTACAATTTCCGATAATGTTGTGGTTGCTGCAGATGGAAGCTCTGTTATCAATTTGAAGTTTAAAAAAGTAGCTGTATCAGCTGGTACATATACCTGGACGGGTTTTATAAATAGTAATTTGAATGATGCAGATGCTAACTTTACTACCGATGGTACTAATAATTTGGCTTATCAAAAAAATAATCCGTTATTGTTCTCTTCAACTGCTATCAATAAAGTTGTAGTTGTAAATCAAAATATAGATCTTGGTTCAGGAAATATCAATATGACTGCAGACGGTTATAGCTTCAGTGGCTCAGGAATAATTTCCGGTACTGGATCGTTAAATATTAATCTTCCAGTAACGAGTACTGTTTCATTGGGCGTAATAAACAATATGACCGGATCTACTCAAATAGCAGGAGGATTGGTTACTGTTACAAAAGCTGGTACTTTAGGCTCAAGTCTCATCTTTAGTGGCCCATCAACATTAACATCTGATTATGCAATACCAACTTCAACTTTTAATGCATCTTCACAGATTCAATCAACAGCCCCAACATCTATAGCAGGCTTATCATCTATTGCAGGTGCAAAAGCATCTATTTCATCAAGTTTTGTTACATTGAACTCTGCATATGCATTTAGTATTGCTCCTACAGGTACTTTTGCGGGAGAATTAGAATTAAATGGAACCGGCACTGACACCAAATTTGGTTTAACTGCTGTCGCAGCAGATTATCTTGCAAATGCAAAAGTTACACTTAAAGGCACAACCTATCTTTTTGTTGATGCAGCACAAACAGCAGCAACAACAATTAATATTGGTACACTGACAGGAGAAAGTGGAGCACGTTTGGGATGGGGCAAAACATCAACTGCTGCTAATGATATTACCTGGAGTGTAGGTGGGTTAAATGAAAATAGTACATACGCAGGAACAATTACTAATATCGGTGGTTATCAGGGTTCTGGAAATTTCTACACAGGAAGTAAAACTAACTTCACAAAAGTTGGAACAGGTAAACTTATTTTTTCCGGAACTGCAAATACACATAATGGTAACTTCGCTGTAAATGCTGGTGAGTTGTCAGTAACAGGTGCTATTGGAAATGCGACTTCAAAGGATACAGTAGCTGTGGGTGCTAAACTTTCAGGTACCGGATCTATTGGTGGACCTACTGTTGTAAACGGAACTCTGGAAGGTCGTTTGAATTTTGGCAGTTCTTTGACTTTAGCCGGTACTACTAACTTAACAGTTGATGGATTTAATGCAACTCAATACGATTCAATATCGGTGGCAGGAGCAGTAACCTACGGTGGAATCTTAAATGTAACTATAAATGCAGCGGCTCCGGCTTATGGAACATATTTAAAACTTATTAAAGCTTCTTCTGTACTTGGTACTTTTGGAACTGTTAATCTTCCGGCTGGTTATATATTTGATCATTCTTCCGGTAACCTTGTATATGGTTTTTATACAAATATTAATCAGTTTGGGAATAGCAAATTGAGTATTTACCCAACTCTTACTCATGATCTGGTAAACATTGTTGGTGCAAATTCTTCAACTATTGAATTAGTAAATCTAATCGGTCAAACCGTGAAAAATATTAATTCAACCAGCGACAAAACTATCATTAATATGAATGGCCTTTCAACAGGAACCTATTTTGTAAAAGTTCGTTCAATGGATGGTTCTGTGAATGTTCAGAAAGTCCTTTATCAAAAATAAAATGGACTTTTAATAAATTAGAAAATAGGTGTTTCGGTGACGGAACACCTATTTTACTTATATTTGCATAAACTATTGAGGTATGAAGGAAATTTACAGTTCAAAACAATGGCATTTTTTCTTATTGATTTTGTTGTTTTGTTTGCCAATGAATTTTTCGGCACAACAAAACAAACAAAATCATCTGGCATCAAAACCTTTATTTCGTGATCCTGTTTACGATGGAGCGGCTGATCCGACCATCATTTGGAATAAAGAAGAAAAGAAATGGTATCTGTTTTATACGAACCGCCGTGCCAATGTCGACAGTCTGGATGGAGTGAAATGGGTTCACGGGACCCGCATCGGTGTTGCAGAATCATCTGATGGTGGTGCAACATGGAAATATCGTGATACCTGTGATATTCAATACAGGTTAACCGATTATACGCACTGGGCACCCGAAGTGATCCGGTTTAAAAACCTTTATCACATGTTTCTGACTTATGTTCCGGGTGTTTTTTCGGATTGGAATCATCCAAGATGGATTGTACACCTAACGAGTAATGATTTACTCAAATGGAAATTTGAATCAAAATTAAAGTTAGCTTCCGAACGTTGTATCGATGCCTGTGTTTTTCAAATGCCCGATGGTAACTGGCGCATGTATTACAACAATGAGGTTGATCATAAATCAATTTATTATGCCGATAGTCCGGACCTTTATAAGTGGACTGATAGTGGGAAAAAAGTAATCGGTGATCAGAGCGGCGAAGGTCCGAATGTCTTTAATTGGAAAGGGAAAAACTGGATGGTTGTCGACAATTGGAAAGGATTGGGAGTTTACTCTTCGGATGATCTTGTCAATTGGAAAAGACAGAAAAATAATATATTACAAATTCCCGGAAAAGGAACTGACGATCAGGTAATCGGTGGACATGCGGATGTCGTTGTAAATGCTGACAAAGCATATATAATCTATTTCACGCATCCCGGACGGATACCTGAGAACAAAGGGAAAACAAATTACGAAACAAAACGAAGCTCCATTCAGATGGCAGAGCTGGAATATAGCGATGGGCAGATAGTATGTGATCGCGATAAACCTTTGTATTTAAATCTTAGGGCTCCTAAAGCTAAATAATTCACATTAATAATACTATAAATAAAATTTACAGTTATGAAAAAGCTAATAATGTTGGTTTTGGTTCTGGCATACGCATTGATCCTTTCTGCGCAACAGACATTTTTTAAACCCGAAAAGATGGTTGAAACGGGAGTGTATTATTATCCCGAAGCATGGAATCCAAATCAATGGGACCGGGACTTTAAGAAAATGTCCGAAATGGGTTTTGAATTCACTCACATGGCTGAATTTGCCTGGGCTCAACTTGAACCAAGCGAAGGAGTTTATGATTTCAAATGGTTGGATAAAGCATTGGAACTGGCTGCCAAAAATAATCTGAAAGTAATTCTCTGTACTCCATCGGCAACTCCACCGGTTTGGCTTGTCAGAAAATATCCGGAAGTATTGGTAGAAATGCCAAATGGACAAACCGGACAGCATGGTACACGTGAACATTATTCATGGTCGAGTCCAAAATACAGGGAGTTGACAACCAAAGTGGTTGAAGCAATGGCCAAACATTATGCTAACGACAAGCGTGTTTGGGGTTGGCAAATTGATAATGAACCTTCGCATTACGGGGCTTTAGATTACAGTATGGCAGCACAGATAAGTTTCAGAGTCTGGCTAAAAAACAAATATAAGACTATTGAATCACTGAATAATGCCTGGGGAACTACTTTTTGGTCAGGTGTCTATTCCGATTTTAATCAAATAGAACTTCCAAATGCAAATCGATTGTATTCAGGAATAGCAAGTCCAACTTCAATGGTTGATATGAAACGATTCAATGCAGATGAATGTGCTTCATTTGTTTCGATGCAATACAACATTTTGCATTCAATCATTTCCAAATCACAATTTGTGACGAGTAATTTTATGCATGGACATACCGATGTTGATCCATGGCGCAATAAGGATCTGGATTTTATTTCCTATACCATGTATCCGGTGGCCGGATATACAAAAGGAGTAGGAGATCAGGGTTTCCGCATGGGTGATCCCTGGAGGATTTCGTTTGCAAATGATTTTTTCCGTCCTGTTAACGGAGTAACAGGTGTGATGGAACTTCAACCCGGTCAGGTAAACTGGGGAACATACAATCCACAACCATATCCGGGTGTAATAAGAGCCTGGTTGTGGAATGCATTTGCCGGAGGGTTGGATTTTATTTGTTCATATCGTTTTCGTCAACCACTTTTTGGCGGTGAGCAGTTTCATTACGGTATGGTGGGTACCGATGGAGTAACTGAATTGAGCGGAGGAATAC
Organism: Paludibacter sp. UBA6032; assembly: GCA_002427885.1. Lineage (GTDB taxonomy): Bacteria > Bacteroidota > Bacteroidia > Bacteroidales > Paludibacteraceae > Paludibacter. Next base: position 19,996 of record DIZI01000041.1, on the reverse strand, counting down.
AATACAGTCAGTTCATGAAAGAAATTCGCGAATTGCGGAAAATATATGTTCCCAATGTTCCCATGCCGAAAGAATATGCAGCCCGAAAAACAGCACTTCTATATAACGAAGATAATGTTTGGGAAACAAGCATTCAGCCTCAAACATTTCAATGGAATGAAATTAATCATATAACTAAATATTATTCAGCTATAAAATCGCTAAGCTGTCCGGTGGATATTGTGGGTGAAGATCGCGATTTAAGTGCTTATCCGGTGGTTATTGCTCCGGCTTATCAAATGGTTGACAGAACACTGATTGCGAAATGGAAAAATTATGTGGAAAATGGTGGAAATCTGGTTCTGACATGCCGAACCGGATTGAAAGACCGCGACGGACATTTTTTTGAAGCTCCCTGGGCCGATGCTATCACCGGTCTGATTGGTGCAAAAATAGCTATGAACGATATGCTAGGTGCTGATATGAAAGCGAAAGTCGAATTTAACGGTATTACTTACTTTTGGAAGACATGGGGTGATATGCTTGACCCGGAATCAGGTACAGAAACGTGGGCAACTTATACCGACCAATTTTATGCAGGAAAAGCTTCCGTCGTTCATCGAAAACTTGGTAAAGGGACTGTGACTTATATTGGTACAGACGCAGATGACAGTAAATTTGAAATTGCTGTTTTGAAAAAAGTATATGAAACCGCCGGAATAGGAGTGAAAGAATTACCCGAAGGTGTGATAATAAACTGGCGTGACGGTTTTTGGGTGGCAAATAATTATTCATCTTCAAACCTCACAATCGATATTCCAAAAGAGGCAAAAATCATATTCGGAACGAAAGAATTAACTCCTGCAGGAGTAGTTGTATGGAAATAAAGTGGATGATGCCGTGCAACCCACATTTGTTCTGTCGCATTTGTTTGCCTTCAGTGAACAGTTCAATAGTAAAAGAATTTCTTCCTTTTACTATTGAACTGGAACGCGCTTTTGTTCACCCCGATTATCAAACGTTCAAAATGAAACAAAAGCTTGTTTGCTTTGGATAATTTGTTGGATGGATTGGGTGCATTGATTCACTGGGGATTATTATATGTTTTTAATTGCATTTATTTGAGTTAATATATTTATTTTTAGAACATTATTCAATTTGTTTTAAGAAATGCAGCGTGAACGGGTGCCGTGCATGTGTTGCTAATTCCCATAACTGCTTTCCAAATTACTTCGTTGAATGGACCCTCAGGTGCTTCGTCTTCTTTGCTGAAATCAAATTGTTGGCTGATATATGAGTATTTGTTGGTGTTGGTATTAACTTCATTAAGATTGACCTGACAAGGCTTTACATGAAAAGGTTGTGGTGTGCAATTGTGTAAAACAACGCCACATCGGTTCGGCTGAAGCATCATACTGGCTCATTTGAGGAATGCCAATGATCTGTTAAATAGTATGCAGCATCGATGTAGTTGAATATAATGTATGATCAACAAGATCTTCCATTAAATATCCATCTGCAAGATATGCTGTAGAACGGTTCGAATCTACATGGTCGGGACCGTTTTGTGCATCAACTACTATAATAGAAACAATTTTATAGTATGTTTTCAAGATGAGTCTTAAACAGAAAAAGGTTTTCCAACAATCCGTCGTTTTCGTATTTTTCCAACTCGTTTTTTGTATGAGTACCATTGGTTATCCCGAATGAATATTTACACCCGGCATTTTTACCTTCTGCTAAGTCTGAAGGTGTATCTCCGATTTTTATAACTTTTCTTACATCGGTTATGTTGCAGAGTTCCATTGCCCTGAAAATCATATAAGGTGATGGACGTCCGGCTTTCACTTGGTCGCTACTGACAGACGCGTTAATAAATTTTGTGCCGGTATAATTTTCGTCCAACCCGACATTCCAGCCCAGCCGAATGAGGATGATATCAGTCACCTTTCGGTAAAAACCTGTTGTGAGGGCTATTTTAATATTCTGTTTTTTTAAAAAGTCGAATATTTCAAGACTTCCTTCTGCTGATAATATCTCAGTATTCAGGTAATGTGATTCAAGGATCTCCCTGAAAACAGAATATGAATATTCAATGTGTTTGGCTAAATCTTTCTCAGGAGCATCAGGCAATTGTTTTTTCCATAATTCTTGAAATACTGTTAGTTTCGACCATCCCATCATTGAATTAATTTCTTCGTGAGTGGTAGCTAATCCTGTTTGATTTACCGCTTCAAGGAAACAATTTTCAACTTCATTTCTGTCCTTTATTGTGGTTCCGGCCATGTCAAAAACAATCATTTCTATATTTTGTAGCATATTTTTTTAATTAGTTAAATAATAGATAAATTACGAGTATTCGGGCTGTTTGTGTTGAGTTGTTAATCTTTAAATGAGGGACACGTCCATCGAAAAATAACGAGTCACCCTGATTCATGGTAATAGTTGCATCTCCAAGTTTGTAATCAATATCTCCTTCGGCGAGGTAAATAAACTCCATACCATCGGTTGTAACCATATCACGCTTGGCTTGAGGCTCAAGTTTAAGAAGAACAGCACTAAAAGTAACATCCCTGAATGAGCGGCTCATAATTGAAAAATAATTAAAGCCAACTGAATCTTCTTTTTCAATTGGCTGATAATCTTTGTTTTTTATAAGCATATAAAATGGAGAATTTGAAGTGTAATTCAAATGTTCAAAAAAAGTTGTTGGATTTTCATTCAAAGCACCAATAATATTGAAAAGAACTGGTAATGAAGGTACAGTTCGTCCATTCTCAATACGTGATAACAGCCCTTTGCTTACACCTGATTTTATAGCCACTTCGACTAATTTAAATTCTTTGCTAAGTCTCATTTCTTTTATGCGTTTTCCAACATAGCTGATTTCATTTCCATTCATAATGTTTACTAATAGTAAATTTATATTGTTTCTTATTTTAGTCTATGCAAAAATATATAAAATAAATTGTCTGACATATATAGTTGTGTATAATTAATAACAATGAAATATGCATGTAATAATGATGCTGTTCTTTTGTGCTGAAATTAAAAATATAGTTTAATATAAGTAAACATGAATGATAGAATTCTGAAAGTTGAGGGAGATATTAATCTTACCGAAATTAGAAAAGAATGGATAGCGGGATTGCAACCCGAAACAATTGAACAGTTGAATGTCGATGCTTCTTGGTTTCTCCATCAGGCTTTGTCTACACCTTGCATGGAGGTACTCACAGAATGTGAGGGCTCTTATATTATTACTGATTCAGGGAGAAAAATACTGGATTTTCATGGGAATAACCTTCATCAAGTTGGCTACAGGAATAAACATGTAATCGGTGCAGTAACAGAAATGCTGAATAAATTACCTTTCTCACCACGTAGGTATACTAATACTCCGGCCATAGATCTTGCTCAAAAACTTTGTTCAAAAATTCAGGGGCTAAACCGTATCCTATTTGCTCCGGGTGGTTCGGAGGCCAATTCGATGGCACTGAAACTATCGCGTATTGTTACCGGAAGACATAAAGTTGTGTCGATGTGGGGTTCTTTTCATGGAGGAGGACTCGATACTATTTCCGTGGGAGGCGAGGCTGCTTTCAGGAAAAATACTGGTCCTTTGATGCCGGGGGTTGAGCATGTTCCCCAACCTGTTACTTACAGGCAGCTTTGGGATAATGATCCGGAACAGGACGTATACATTGCATATATCCGTCACGTATTTGAAAACGAAGGTGATGTTGGGGCTTTTATTGCAGAAACAATACGTAACACTGATGTGCAGATACCGGTATCAGGTTTTTGGAAAAAAGTCCGGGCGTTGTGCGACGAATTTAATGTAACGCTCATTCTTGATGAAATTCCTATTGCGTTAGGTAGGACGGGAATGTTTTTTGCTTTTGAGCATTATGGGATTGTGCCTGACATTGTCACTATCGGCAAAGGGCTTGGGGGTGGAGTTTTTCCTATGGCTGCCATTCTGACCAACGAAAAATATAACGTGGTTGCCGAACATTCTATCGGACATTTCACCCATGAAAAATCTCCAGTCGGAAGTGCTGCCGGCCTTGCGGTTTTGAAAGTAATTGAAGAAGAAAACTTATTAAACCGTGCACAAGAGCTTGGAAAAATAATGCAGGCCCGATTGCTTGAAATGAAAGAACGTTACCAAATGATTGGCGATGTACGTGGCATAGGCTTGCTATGGGGAATCGATCTTGTAATCGATAGGGGTACAAAAGAAAGAGCTGTTACAGAAGCCGAAAAAGTGATGTACCGTTGTCTTGAAAGAGGCCTTAGTTTTAAAGTTTCACAGGGAAATGTGATTAATCTGTCACCGGCACTCATTATTTCTGAGTCCGAATTGGAGCATGCACTCAATATTCTTGATGAAGCATTTCATGAACTAATTCATTAATCCGATGAACACTCTTAAAATAAAAATACAGGAATGGATGAGTCGGCAGCCCGGTTGGATATTTGCTCTGTCAGCATCACTCACAGCTTTTCTTACGTATTCGTGCATGTATGCATTCCGAAAACCGTTCGCAGTAGGGATTTTCGATGGACTGAGCTTTTTGGGTATTGATTATAAAATATGGCTTATAACATCACAAGTTGTAGGATATACGTTGAGTAAATTTCTGGGTATTAAATATATTTCCGAATTAAAAGCTACTTCCAGAGCTGTGTACATTTTGGTTCTTGTTGGGATAGCCGAAATATCATTACTGCTCTTCTGGTTGGTCCCTGGACCCTATAATATCATTTTTATGTTCTTCAATGGTCTCCCTCTGGGACTGATTTGGGGGGTAGTGTTTAGCTACCTTGAAGGCAGACGGCTGACTGAATTATTAGGGGCGGGACTCAGTGCAAGTTTTATTATCGCTTCGGGGGTTGCAAAGTCGGTAGGGAAGTGGGTGATAATGGATTTACATTTCAGCGAATTTGCAATGCCTTTTGTTACAGGCTTATTTTTTGTTATACCGTTAGTCATCTCCGTCTTTTTGCTGGATTGTATTCCTCCTCCCACAGCAGAAGATGAAAGACTGCGTACAAAACGGTTGCCTATGAACCTAATGGAAAGAAAAGCTTTTCTAAATCAGTTTTTTGTAGGAATCATATTACTGGTAACAACCTATATGTTTCTGACTATTTTCAGAGAGTTGCGAGATAATTTCTCGGTTGAGATATGGAAATCGCTTGGATATGGAAATGATCCGGCAATTTTTACTCTTGCAGAACTGCCGGTTGCCTTGTTCACTCTTCTTTCGTTGGCATTAGTCACTTTTATCCGTTCAAATTACAAGGCCTTTAATATTATCTTGTTCATTATTTTCACTGGGTTTGTGTTAATCATTGCTTCTACCTTGCTATTTTCTGCTCATCTTATTGGAGGAAAGGTCTGGATGATTACAATAGGAATAGGTCTTTATTTGGGATATGTGCCGTTCAATGCTTTTTTGTACGAAAGGCTTATTTCGTCTTTTAAATATGTAAGCAATATTGGTTTTCTCATATATGTTTCTGATGCTTTTGGCTATTTGGGTAGCTTAGGAGTTGTTTTTTATAAAAACTTTTTTAGCCCTAAAATAAGCTGGATAGATTTTTTCAGCCAATCCGGCCTTTGGTTTTCAATTCTGGGGCTTTTGTTTACAGTTCTGTCAATTTTCTATTTTAAAAATAAGTATAACCAGTTTAAAATAAGTAATGAAAATGAATATCAATAATTTACCTGACAATCCTTATTTGTTGCTGACTCCCGGTCCTTTGTCAACAAGTAAATCAGTGAAGGCTGCCATGCTTCAGGATTGGTGTACTTGGGACGAAGATTACAACCTGAAAGTCGTTCAGGAAATAAGATATAGGTTAACCCTTTTAGCCACTTCAATGTCTGGCCTGTATTCAACAGTTTTAATGCAGGGTAGTGGAACATTTGCTGTAGAATCGGTTATTGGTTCAGCTATTCCTTCTTCCTGCAAATTGCTGATAATTGCCAACGGAGCGTACGGTATGCGAATGATTCAAATTGCGAATGTTTTGAATATCCCTTACGAGACTTATATTTTGGACGAAGTAAGCCAACCCGATATTGATCAAGTTAGAGAGATACTCGAAAAAATGCCTGAAATAACCCATTTGGCCATTGTACATTGCGAAACCACAACAGGCATTTTAAACCCGGTGCGCGAAATTACTGCATTAGCTAAGCACTATAATAAGACCACCATTGTAGATGCCATGAGCAGCTTTGGGGGAATTCCCATGGATGTCCATGAATGGCAAATAGATTTTCTTATCAGCTCAGCCAATAAATGCATTCAGGGTGTACCTGGTTTTGGCTTTATTATAGCCAGGAAAGACAAGCTGGAACAATGTAAAAATCAAGCTCGCTCGCTATCTCTCGACCTGTATGATCAATGGATAACCATGGAAAATGGAGGAAAGTGGCGGTTTACTTCTCCAACTCATGTAGTTAGAGCTTTTTTGCAGGCACTTGTTGAATTAGAAGAGGAAGGTGGAATAGAGAAACGTTACGCACGTTACTCTAAAAATCAGAAAATACTTGTCAAAGGAATGCGTGAGATTGGATTTACAACACTTTTACCTGATTTTATGCATTCTCCAATAATTACATCGTTTCTGTCACCAAATCAGAAAGAATACTCATTTATAAAATTCTACAATTTACTAAAAGATAATGGGTATGTTATCTATCCTGGAAAAATATCAAAAGGAGATACATTTCGTATTGGAAACATAGGTGTAGTCAATCCTTCAGACATAGACAAGTTAGTAGAGGCTATAATAAGTATAAAATTTTGGGGAGATTAATATTGTTTTGTTTCATATTTGTAAACAGATTGATGATAATATACAATTATTTAATCGTATTATAATATGGTATTAATTAAATAGTAATATGTTATACCTATTTTTGTATCAGATAAAATGTTTAAAATATACAAATGCTAAACATAAATAGTAAACTCAAAAAAGGTATAATTAAAAAGGTAAAATCAATGAAAAATTTAGTAAAACTGACTATTTTGTCACTATGGACAATTGTTTCGGTCAATGCTCAGGAGGTATTGATTGCCGGAAGAACCGATATTCATGCAAACGCATCTACTATCACCAATGACAATACTACCAACACTAGTACTACCAACGCTAGTATAAAAAGCACCTTCGAATTCACGTCTTTTTCAGAGTATCTATCTACTGAAAATGTAACAGATGAAATGGCTGGAAATCATTTTTTTGGTAATGAAATAGCAAAAAAAATGTATTTATTCAATGACCATTATAGTTATAAAGTGCCTATTGCTCCTGGTAACTTTGCTACAAAAACTGTTTTCAGGAAACCTGAAATTTATATGTCAGTAAAAAAGATAGAACGGTATTTGGAAAAAAGTGTAAAAAAAGGAGATTTGAATATCAGTGTAGCACATAATGAATACGATAAAGTACTTAATGTGGCACTTAATATACTTGATGAAGATACAGATAAATTTGAAATGCGCTTAAAATCAGCAGACGAAAATGCTGCAGGGTTGCTGAACATTTATCTTTATGAAGTAAAACTCGAAAATATCAACTAATTTTCTTGTCCTCCGTGGAACTCTAATCACAGTTAGCTTACGATTAATATATTGAATTACAAACATGTACAACACTGCATGAATTGTAATACGGGATTTTATATGTCTAAACAAAAAGAATATCATAACTAAAAATTACAAATATGCGAAAAATAAGCGTTTTTTTATTAATTCAGTTTTTACTATTGTATGGAACTTTTGCCTATGCCCAAAAGATTGCCGTACAAGGACAAATTGTAGATTCCAAAGGGTTAGAATTACCCGGAGTAAGTATTACAATCAAAGGTAAAAGCATAGGTTCTATTACAGATGCAAATGGACGGTTCAATATGAATGCTTCAAAGGGTGACATCCTTACATTCACGTACGTAGGCTTCGAAACAAGTCAGATTACAATTAAAGAGCAGAGTGAAATCAGGCTGATATTGCGCGAGTCCACCCAGGCTATCAGGGAAATTGTGGTAACAGCACTTGGTATTGAAAAAAAGGAATCCACTATCGGTTATGCTGTTAGTGAAGTTGATGGCAAGGATTTAGTGAAAGCCCGTGATCAAAACCCTATTACCGGATTAACAGGAAAGGTTGCAGGATTATCGGTTGGTGCATCTGCCGAAATGTTGACAAAGCCAAATGTACTTTTAAGAGGTGATCAACTTTCATTATATGTTGTAGATGGAGTTCCTATTAGTTCTGATACCTGGAATATAAGTCCTGACGATGTTGAAACCTATTCAGTTCTTAAAGGACCTGCTGCTGCAGCATTATACGGAAGTCGTGCTCAAAATGGAGCCATCCTCATTACAACTAAAAAAGGCACCAAAGGAAAAAAAGGTATTAGCGTAGAAGTAAATTCATCGAATATGTTTGATAATGGGTTTCTTGCCTTCCCGAGAGTTCAAACCGAATATGGCGGTGGTGAAAATGAATTATATGCATTTGGCGACGGTAAAGGTGGCGGATTGAACGATAACGATTATGATGTATGGGGTCCAAAATTCAAAGGACAATTAATTCCTCAATACGATGGACAATATGATCCGAATACAACATACACCACTACTTTCCCTGGAGGTTATACTTACAAAGGTAATATCAAACCTACTCCTTACGTTGCCCGAGGGAAAAATAATCTGGCAAACTTCTTACGTACAGGATTCCAGTCAACAAATAATATCTCAGTAACTAAAAGTGGTGAAGACTACACTGTTCGGACTTCTATTTCAAATTCAAATCAGCAAAGTATTATTCCAAACATGGAATTGAATATTACCAATTTCAATGTTTATGCTTCATACAATGTGAATAAACGATTGTCGATTGATGCGAATATGAATTTTAACTATCAATATACACCAAATTACCCTGACGTAAGTTACGGACCAAACAGTTTGATTTATAATATGTCTATATGGACAGGTGCCGACTGGAATATTAATGATCCGAAAATCAAAGGTATCTGGCAGGATGGTAAAGTAGGCATACAACCTATATTTGCTGAGTATCAACGTTACCACAATCCTTGGGCAATGGTAGACTACTGGCTCCGTGGTCACGACAAAAAAGATATTTATGCATATGCTACAGCACATTATTTAATTGATGATCATTTAAACATGAGTCTACGGTCGCAAGTATCAACTTATGATTTGCTACGAACAGAAACAATGCCTGTCTGGGCGCATCCATACGGTCGCGAACAAAATCTGGGTGATTATAGGGAAGATAGACGTGATTTAATGGATAATAATACAGATATTCAATTGAATTATAATTATTTAATTGGTGATTTGGTTCAGATGTCCGGACTTGTAGGAGGAAATTTAAGAGAATTTGCTTATAATTCAAGCTTTACTTCAACCGACTATCTGAATGTGCCGGGAGTTTATAGTTTCAGCAATTCAAGAAATCCCATACAATCAAATAATTTCAGTGCCAATATGAGGGTATATAGTGCGTATGCAGCAATGGATGTCGATTTAGGAAAATATGCAACATTGTCGGGGACAATGAGAGTTGATAAATCATCGGCCATTTTAAACAGCAATGATACGTATTTTTATCCGGGCTTATCAGTAGCTACTCTTGTATCTGACTATGTTAAATTACCAGAATTTATTTCGTCCTTAAAACTCAGGGGCTCATTTGCCGCAGTTCGTAGTGTTTCTACTAGCGAAACAATTGGTACATCTCCTTTCAACACGATAACTTCATTGGGTGGAAGTGCTTCCAACAGTATCAATGGTTATCCCCTTGGTTATGGAACTGATTACAATTCACCTTATGGAGGGCCTACATACGAATTAAATTCTTCATACAGTCAGAGTAAGCCATATAATAATCAACCTGCTGCTTATTATACCAATAATCTGACTGATCCGAACATCAAGCCTTCAAATCGTGTAAGTTACGAAGAAGGCGCTGATATTAAAATACTTAAAAACAGATTAGCTCTTTCTGCTACTGCTTTCCAATACATTGATGGTCCATCAATCTTACAGAATGAAATTTCTTCAACCACCGGTTATGATTATTATTATATAAATGCGCTTAAAACAAAGAAAACCGGTTTAGAACTTTCATTGTCGGGGACACCGGTGCGTTCAAAAGGTTTTACCTGGGATGTTTTGGCTACCTGGAGCACGTTTAAGAACGTTTATCTTGAATTACCAGCCGGACAGGATGTTTACAACACTTTCTTTAAAGCGGGCGATCGTACTGATAAACTTTATGGTTCGGCATTCTACAGAACTCAGGATGGCCAGGTTATACACGATGCTGCCGGAAAACCGCTTGCCATGCAGGTTAATCAGTATCTTGGCAATTTGAACGGAGATTTTCAGTGGAGTTTCATTAATAAAGTTGCGTACAAAAATGTGTCTCTTAGTTTTCAGTTTGACGGAAATGTAGGTGGTGTCACAGTGGATTATATGCATAATAAAACCATGCGTGGTGGTAGCAATATTGAAACAGTGCAAGGTGCTTTTGGTGTAGCCAGGAATTTGGACGATCAACATGCCGGTGACCCGAGTTATAAGGGAGCTTACGTTGGAGATGGTGTAGTTGTTTCAAATGGTGTCCCTATTGCCTATGATTCAAGAACAGGTGCAATTACCAACTACGATAAATTACAGTTTGCTCCAAATACCACCGGGACACATGTACAGGATTACGTGAGTAAATATTATGGAGTTTCTGAAGCTAACCTGATGAGTAAAACTTATGCTAAATTGCGTGAAATAACCTTAGGGTATGAGATTCCACAGAAATGGATTGCTCCTCTTAAAATCAATAAACTTTCAGTTGCTTTTGTCGCCAGAAACGTACTTTACTTGTATGGTGACATCCGCTTTAAAGATGTGGATCTCGACCAGTATAACGGATCAACAAGTAGTACTGGACTGCAATCGCCAACAACCAGTAGGTATGGTGTAAATATTAATTTAGTATTCTAATCTTCAAATTAATTTCGAAATGAAAAAAAATATTATATATCAGATTTTCATGCTCCTCGTTATAATTTCACTGGCATCGTGTAATACCAGTTTCGAGGATCTTAAACAGAATGTGAACGTTCCGAATGCTGTACCACCATCATTATTGCTGACTGGTGCCTTGTCTGATTTGCATGATGCACCTTTTGGTAATGATGAGAAATGGAGCCAGTATTTCTTGATCAATTATGATTACTATGGTAATAACCGCTACGATTTCGGAGCCGGCGCAAACTACTATACTACCCTGAAAAATGTTGCTTTGATGCAGAAAGAAGCTATTAATCAGGGATTACAAAAAGAGAATGTGTATGACGCTATGGCGAAATTTTTAAAAGCTTACTACTTTACTAAGATGAGCCTTGAAATGGGTGATATACCTATGACCCAAGCATTGCAGGGAGTCAATAACCTGACTCCTAAATACGATACACAAAAACAAGTTTTCGTGCAGGCATTCGTATGGCTCGACAGTTGTAATATTGAACTCAGTAATTTACAAACCAAAGGAGACGCACTACAGGGCGATATTTACTATGACAACAATTTAGGTAAATGGCAGAAACTGGTGAATACATTCCGTCTACGTTTATTATTGCATTTGAGTAATAAAACAGCTGATACTGATTTGAACGTAAAAACTCAGGTAGCTTCAATTTTGACTAACCCCACCAAATACCCTTTGATGGAAAGCACTTCGGACAATTTACAGTTCAATTATATCTATCCGACAAATGACTACCCTAACAATCCTGGTAGTTTCGGTTATGATGCGTTACGTGACAATTGTTCGGATACTTATGTCGGATTATTGACGAGTTTGAAAGATCCACGCGTGTATGTAACTAGTGAACCTGCACAGGCTTTGATTGATAATACACATCCGGCTACTAGTTTTGATGTGTTTAAAGGAGCAAATCCGGGTGAAGACCTTGGAACGATGTACATCAAAGCTAACAACGGACAATATTCATTGATGAACAGATACCGTTATTACAGGACTTATACAGGTGAACCAACTCTTGAAATTAGCTATCAGGAAATGTGTTTCAATATCGCAGAAGCTATTAATCGTGGTTGGATTGCTTCTGGAGCATTGGGCAATGCCGAAGATTATTATAAAGCCGGTATAAAAGCATCCATGGCGTCCTATGATATTCCCGAGACAGGTAATTTAAATGTACATTTCTTTAAATCGGGTGCAGGTATCAGTGATGCAAATCCTTATAATGATTTTACTGTTCCTGTCGATTGGAGTACTTATTATAATCAGATAACGGTTAAATATGCAGGAAATAATACAACAGGGCTGAACCAGATTCTGCAACAGAGATACCTTGCACTTTATCGGCATTCCGGTCTTGAATCGTATTTCACTTACCGACGTACAAACGTACCAAGCTTTGAGACTGGCCCGGGAACAGGAAATAGTGGACGTATTGCTATGCGTTTCCAATATCCATCGAACGAGAAGAATACAAACTCGGCCAATTACAGTGCAGCATTGAAAGCACAGGGATTTGGTGATAACGATGATATTAATGGTATTATGTGGATTCTTAAATAAACATGTAACTAATTATTAATAAATTAATCCAATGAAAAAAATATTTTTGCAGCTTATAATTTTATCCCTGAGTGTCACACTTATGGGGCAAACAAAAACTAAAACTCAGAACATTATTCTGGTAACAATTGATGGATTTAGATGGCAAGAGCTTTTTAATGGAGCCGATTCATCGTTTATTCATAATAAACAATTAGTTAAAAATCCTGATAAATGTGATAAAAAATATTGGAATGACAACCTTTCCGAACGTCGTAAAGCGTTGTTGCCTTTTATCTGGGGAACTGTGGCAGCTCAGGGTCAGATTTATGGTAACCGTACTAAAGGTTGTTTTGTAAATGTAAAAAATCCATATTGGTTCTCTTTTCCGGGATATAACGAAATTCTTACCGGATTTGCCGACGTACGTGTCAACTCAAATGAATTCGGACCGAATCCTAATGTTGGAGTATTTGAGATGATGAACAAATCAGCTGAGTTCAACGGACGTATCGCAACTTTTGCATCATGGGATGCATTTAATGATATTTTAAATGAAAAAAGAAGTGGTCTTATGGTTAATTCCGGATTCGAAAAAATAAAAGGAATTGACAATGACAACAAAATTGAAGTCCTCAATAATATCCAAACCGAATTGCCCGATATTTTTGATGGTGTAAGACTTGACGGTGTAACTTTCAATATGGGTTTTGAATACTTAAAAGTAAAAAATCCACGGATACTTTATCTTGCTTTTGATGAAACAGACGATTTTGCTCATGGAGGGAAATACAGCGATTACCTTAATTCTGCTCATTATACTGATGATTTTCTCAATCAATTATGGAACTGGGTGCAAAGCAATCCTGTTTATAAGGACAAAACTACCATGCTCATTACTTGCGATCACGGAAGAGGAGAAGGACCTGTTGAATGGAGAAGTCATGGAAGTAAAACAGCTCATTCCGACCAAACATGGTTTGCAGTAATAGGACCCGATACCCCTACGATGGGTGAAATGACAGAAGGACAGTATTATAACAATCAATATGCTAAAACAATGGCTGCCCTGCTTGGATTCGATTATCAAAATGAGAATCCTGTTGGTCAGGCAATTGACATGGTTTTGGGAAAGAAAATGGGAGAGAAATAATCTCGTTAATTTACAAACTCTGCAAAACAGTTGTCTGTAAGTTATATAATTCCCTATTATACAGAAACGAAGGAGAGATATTTAAAGTCTCTCCTTTTTCTGTTTTCTTCAATTGGACACCTAATTGAAATTTGACGATAATATAAAGTTCTTCTTGTTGATTATCTTTTTCTTCTTTTTCCTTTAATGTACTAAGCTTAAAATTGCTGATAATTATGATCTGAACTAAGACTAAGACTAAGACTAAGAGTGTTGATGTAGATTCACATTTTGCAGGTATTAATTCTGGAATTGTTTTCCTAAACTTTATTCATGTAAACTTCTCTGGTAGAAGCAAAATAATATTTGGAACGAAAGAATTAACACCTGCAGGGGTAGCTGTGTGGAAATAAAGTGGATGATGCAGCTGTATATGGCAGAACTTCAGTAAGTTTCGATTTTGTTCAGATTAATTGGCAATTATTCAAGAAATATTCAATTTTCATTTGTGGTATCGCAATCAAATCACTAATTTTGTTGGAAATTTGTAAATTGAAGGAAAGTCCTTAAAAGCTGTAATTTATTACAGTCAGATCAATAAATATAAATGTATTTTATAAGCGTAATATCTTATTCTTACACAAAGTTTTATAACATATCGATAAATATATTTCAAACTAAAACAAAAATCTATGTGGTTAATTGATTCCTCTATTGGGCGGAAGCTTATTATGAGTATCACGGGAGTTTTTCTCGTGTTGTTTTTGCTTTTTCACAGTCTCATGAATATCGTGGTAATTATTTCACCGGAAGGGTATAATATGATTTGTGAATTTTTAGGAGCTAACTGGTATGCAATGATTGCAACAAGCATTTTGGCGGCTGGTTTTGTGATTCACATTTTGTATGCATTATTTTTGACTTTTCAAAATATGCGTGCTCGCGGGGCTGTAAAGTATGCCTTAAAGAAGAACCAAAAAGAGGTGGAGTGGACATCACAAAACATGTTCATACTCGGTACCATCGTCTTCGGATTTCTTGCCTTGCATTTGTATAACTTTTGGTTCAAAATGCAATTTGTAGAATTGTCAGGGCATGGTGATGTTTCAAAAGCTGCCGATGGAGCTTATTGGGTTTCTCAATTATTCAGCAGTTGGATTTATTGTTTAATTTATATCGTATGGCTTTCTGCCTTGTGGCTTCACTTAACGCACGGTGTTTGGAGTGCATTGCAATCTCTGGGTTTGAATAATAAAACATGGTTACCTCGTGTAAAAACAATTTCAAACATTATTTCCACTATTGTGATTTTGATGTTTATGTCAATTCCTATTTATTACTTACTTGGCTTCGGTTCTGGTATTTAAATGATAAATTGTAAATAATAAAATAGTAAAAAATATTATGGCAAAGAAAAAAGAAACTACCGAGGTAGAAGAAACTAAAATAGATGCCCGGATTCCGGAAGGACCGTTGGCCGAAAAATGGAGTAATTATAAAGACCATCAAAAACTGGTTAACCCATCAAATAAACGTCGTCTCGATATTATTGTGGTTGGAACAGGTTTGGCAGGAGCTTCTGCAGCAGCTTCCATGGCTGAGATGGGCTTCAATGTATTGAATTTTTGTATACAGGATTCGCCTCGTCGTGCGCATTCTATTGCAGCGCAAGGTGGTATTAATGCTGCTAAAAATTATCCAAATGATGGTGACTCGGTTTACCGTCTTTTCTACGATACGATTAAGGGAGGTGATTACCGTGCCCGTGAAGCCAATGTATACCGTCTGGCCGAAGTGTCGAATGGTATTATTGACCAATGTGTGGCTCAGGGTGTTCCTTTTGCCCGCGAATACGGCGGTTTGTTAGATAACCGTTCGTTTGGTGGAGCACAGGTTTCACGTACTTTTTACGCTAAAGGACAAACCGGACAACAATTGTTGCTGGGTGCTTATTCGGCTTTAAGCCGTCAAATCGGAAAAGGGGCTGTGAAATTATATTCGCGTTACGAGATGTTGGATGTGGTCATTATTGAAGGCCGCGCCCGCGGTATCATTGCCCGTAATCTGGTTACCGGAAAAGTAGAACGTTTCTTCGCTCACGCGGTAGTTGTCGGATCCGGAGGTTACGGAAATACTTTCTTCCTTTCTACCAACGCAATGGCTTCGAACGGTTCGGCTGCCATTCAGATGTATAAAAAAGGAGCTTATTTTGCAAACCCTGCTTATGCTCAGATTCACCCGACCTGTATTCCTGTTCACGGAGAATTTCAATCGAAACTGACTTTGATGTCGGAATCACTTCGTAACGATGGTCGTATCTGGGTGCCAAAGAAAAAAGAAGATGCCGAAGCTATCCGTGCAGGAAAGAAAAAAGCAACCGATTTATCGGAAGACGAACGTGATTATTACCTGGAACGTCGTTATCCTGCTTTCGGTAACCTGGTTCCCCGCGACGTGGCATCACGTGCTGCCAAGGAACGTTGTGATGCCGGTTTTGGAGTTGGTAACACCGGTTTAGCTGTATATCTTGACTTTTCTGAAGCCATTAATCGTTTAGGAGAGAGCGTGATTCGTGCCCGTTACGGTAACCTTTTTCAAATGTATGAAAAAATCGTTGATGATAATCCGTATAGAACCCCGATGATGATTTATCCGGCAATTCACTATTGCATGGGTGGAATTTGGGTGGATTACGAATTACAAACTTCGGTAAAAGGATTATTCTGTATTGGTGAAGCCAACTTCTCCGATCATGGTGCCAACCGTTTGGGAGCTTCTGCATTGATGCAGGGTCTGGCCGACGGATATTTTATATTGCCTTACACCATTCAAAATTATTTGGCCGATCAGATTCAGGTTCCCCGTTTAAGTACCGACCTTCCTGAATTCGATGAAGCTGAAAAAGCCGTGAATGATAAGATAAAGAAGTTGATGAGTATTCAGGGTAAGAAATCGGTTGATTCTATTCACCGTGAACTGGGTCTGATTATGTGGGATTTTGTCGGAATGGGTCGTAACAAAGCAGGTTTGGAACATGCGTTGGAGAAAATCAAAGAAGTTCGGAAAGAATTCTGGAGCAATGTTTATATTCCCGGAAAAGAAGTTGATTTGAATAACGAATTGGAAAAAGCCCTTCGTCTGGCTGATTTTATTGAAATCGGAGAATTGATGGCACGCGATGCATTGATGCGTGAAGAGTCGTGCGGTGGTCACTTCCGTGAAGAATATCAGACACCCGAAGGTGAAGCATTGCGAAACGATGAAGATTTCTCATTTGCTTCGTGCTGGAAATTTAAAGGTGAGGGTGAAGAACCCGAATTGTTGAAAGAAGCGTTGGAATATGAATTTATTCACCGTCAACAAAGAAATTATAAATCGTAATTACTAGATCAATGGAAAAGAATATAAATGTAACGCTAAAAATTTGGCGTCAGGTAGGTCCGAAAGAAAAAGGTAAATTCGAGACCTATAAATTGGATAATGTTTCCACCGACAGTTCATTCCTCGAAATGATGGATGTGCTTAACGAACGATTAATCAGCGAACGCAAAGTGCCGATTGCCTTTGACCATGATTGCCGTGAAGGCATCTGCGGTATGTGCAGTTTGTATATCAACGGCCATCCGCACGGACCGGATGGTGAAATTACGACTTGCCAGTTACACATGCGTAATTTTAAAGATGGGCAAACCATAGTTATTGAACCCTGGCGTTCGGCAGCATTTCCTATTATCAGGGATTTGATGGTGGATCGTGGTGCTTTCGATAAAATTATTCAGGCCGGAGGTTACGTTTCCATCAATACAGGTGGAGTTCCGGATGCAAATTCTATTCCTATTTCAAAGGTAGATGCCGATGAAGCCATGGATGCCGCTTCCTGTATTGGATGTGGCGCTTGCGCTGCAGCATGTAAAAACAGTTCGGCTATGTTATTTGTGGCAGCTAAAGTAAGCCAGCTGGCTTTACTTCCTCAGGGAAAAGTTGAAGCTGCTCACCGTGCTAAAGCAATGGTAGCTAAAATGGATGAACTTGGTTTTGGTAACTGTACCAACACCGGAGCCTGCGAAGCCGAATGTCCTAAAAACGTTTCTATTTCGCATATCGCCCGTTTGAACCGCGAGTTCCTGAGTGCGAAATTTAAAGATTAAGATCGAATACATATTCATAGGGTGACTTAAAGTCATCCTCTGAATAAACAAAAAACAGGCAGAATTTCGTTGAAGAAATTCTGCCTGTTTTGTTTTCTTTGGACCGAAAGGCCGAAGGCCTGATTTATAACCATCACACCCAAAACCTAACTTTGGTCAATTAACAGGTTCGTATATCCGATTGGATGGAAAATATTTAATTTGAAAGTAGAGCAATAATTCCTCCTGCAAGTCCACATAATCCTCCGAATATCCCTGAAATTAATGCAACTTTTCTGTTTTTCTTATTTTCAGATATCAATATGTCAATCTCTTTCTGTTTAGCCTCAGATTCTCTTTGAATACAATCAATTTCAATTTTCTCAATCCCACTCCAGCAACCTTTAGCAACAAATTCTAATCCTTTTTGAGTAAGTCTATATGTCAATGCTTCTCCATGTAAACCTGTTATTTCAGGAGTAAAACAATCTCCTATAAAAGTTATAACTGCTGTAAATCTCACATTGTTTGCTTCACAAAATTCAGAAATTTTTTGGCGTGATATTGTTAAGTCTCCAGATTGATTACTTACTGCGAACAATATCTTTTCTGAAATAGCTCTTTCATTTGATGTCTTTTCCATATTTAATTTTTTAATAACTTTATATCAGAATTATGAGTTTATAAATCGTAAATGAATTTATTTTTGATCAAGCAAAATGTCTAAATGCTCTTCTGAAACCCGCATTGGTTGCTTCTGAAATAGTATAAGCATAAAATTCTCCTTCATTCTCAATTTTTGTTCGATCATATTGTTGGTCAAATGGAAGATGATAAATTTTTTCACCATTATTTATATTACATTTAATTCGAGGGAATTCATCCATCTCAATCTTATGAATTTTTACATTTAAGACATTAGCAAAACGTTTTGCAGTTTCTGATAGCTCAATATTGGTGATAAATTCTGGCACTACTGAATTTCTAAAAATGTCGTTTTCTGACAATGAAAACTCAATAGTTGAACCATATAATTGAGCAATGTGCTTTTCATGTATTAATTTTGTTTGAGACCAATATTTGCATTGAACAATATGAATTTTATCCTTGCTATAAACAATCAAATCTCTCCCCAAATCTTCTAATTTCTTTTCAATTCCATATTGTACTACACCCCAACCTGCCTTTCGATATAATGAAGCAATATACATTTCATAATCACGGCCAATCTGCCATTTACTTTTTTTGCCATTAATATAACGATTTAAGGCTAATTGATTTTTTTCATTAATGCTTAATTGAATATATTCATCTTTTGATATATAATCTCTTACCCTATCATAATCATTTTGTAGGCTGTCAATATTCTTAAAATCATTTAGTTCTTTAATTGAGTCAAAATCATCAACGTAAGTAGCAAGCTCAGGAAATAAACCTAATAATGCTTCATACTTATAAAGCATTTGTTTATATTGCTCATGATAAAGCTTGGTTTCCTTTTTAAGTTCTGCGATTCTTTGAGCCTCACCATATGCCGGATGTGATTTTGTTCTTAGATGTGTTGCTGAAATATCATATTGAACAAGTTTAAAATCGGAAATTAACTCGGTCATATGAATAACTGACATATTCGCAAATGATGACATTGAATTGTAAAACTCATCTTTAGAACATATGCATTCATTTAGGTTAACAATTTCTTTATCCAACTTCATTATTTTATCATTGTAATCTCTATTCAACTTTGAAATTACATTTTCTGAATCTTTAATTGTACTATTTAATTTCTGAATCTTGTTACGATAATAATATGATAAGATACCTCCGATTATAGAACTTACAGTAAAAATGATAACCCAAGTCCAAACATCAGATATAATATCTAATATTCTTTCGGAATCAGAATTTATTAACTTGATTGCAAAAACTATGGCGATAGATATGTAAATTATTATTTGTATTGTACAGCCAATTTCTTCTACTTTCGAATGATTTCTATAACTCATAATTTATTTTTATTGTAGTAGTATTATTGCTCATCTTTCACAAGTACAATAAAAGAAATGGTGCTGATAGATTAACTAACTTGTACTTTAACCCATCTTGCAGCATTT
>DIZI01000032.1 GCA_002427885.1 Paludibacter sp. UBA6032 | reverse complement strand
AGCAGTTATTTATTTAATGGAACGACTTATACCACCGCCGGAACATACTCAGCAGTTCTCACCAATGCACAAGGTTGCGACAGTATAGCTACCTTAAATCTGACAGTCAAACTTCCAACTACCAGTACTATTAATGCTTCGATTTGTCAGGGAGAATCATATATGTTTAATGGCAAAGCTTATAGTGTAGATGCTATTTATACTGCTCATTTAATCAATGCAGCAGGTTGTGACAGCACTATAACTTTAACGTTAAAAGTGTTGATGCCGACAACATCTACAACTTTTGCAACGATAATTGAACATGCCTATGCATATGGAAATGAATATGATAATGGACAAGAGGGTAAAAGTAAAGGATTTACTTTTAATGGAATCACGTATACTGATGAAGGTACTTATTCAGCTACTTTAATAAATTCTGTGGGTTGTGATAGTATTGCTATACTTAAACTGAAGAAGATTTTACCGACTTATTCAATAACAAATGCCTCTGTTTGTCAGGGAGATTCATACTTATTTAATGGAACGACTTATACAACCACAGGAACATACACTGCTCAATTAACGAACATTTCAGGTACAGATAGTATTGCCACCTTAAATCTGATGGTTAATCTTCCATCAAGTTCTACCTCCAATGCTTCAATTTGTCAGGGAGATTCATATCTGTTTAACGGAACTTCGTATACAACAGCCGGAACGTATACCACCACTTTGATTAATGCAGCAGGTTGTGACAGTACAGCAACACTCAATCTGACAGTAAAACAAAAAACTACTTCCACCACCAATGCAGCTATTTGCCAAGGAGAGTCATATCTTTTCAATGGAACTACGTATACAACTGCCGGAACATATTCAGCCACACTCACCAATGCTGCCGGTTGCGACAGCACAGCAACTTTGAACCTGACAGTTAAACTTCCAACAACAAGTACAACGAATGCCGCTATATGTCAGGGTGATTCATACGTATTTAATGGAACGACATATACCACTGCCGGAACTTACACGTCAACACAAACTAATGCACAAGGTTGCGACAGTACGGCTACCTTAAATCTGATCATTAAACAAAAAACGACCAGCACTACGAATGCAGCTATTTGTCAGGGAGGCAGTTATGTATTCAATCGAACAACCTATACCACTGCCGGAACGTATTCATCCAAACTGACCAATGCAGCCGGTTGCGACAGTATAGCTACCTTAAATCTGACAGTCAAACTTCCGACAAGTTCGACAACGAATGTTGCAATTTGTCAGGGCGATTCTTATTTATTTAATGGCACGACTTATACTACTGCCGGTACGTATACCGCAAATCTAACCAATGCAGCCGGTTGCGATAGTACGGCTACACTCAATATTACTGTCAAACTTCCAACTACCAGCACAACCAATGCAGCTATTTGTCAGGAAAGCAGTTATATGTTTAATGGAACGACTTATACAGCAGCCGGAACGTACACTGCCACTTTAATCAATGCAGCCGGTTGCGATAGTACGGCTACACTCAATCTTACAGTTAAACTTCGAACTGGTAGTACGATCAATGCTGCAATTTGCAAGGGCGATTCATATCTGTTTAACGGAACGGCTTATACAACCGCCGGAACCTACACTGCAAAACTCACTAACATACAGGGTTGTGACAGCACGGTCACTTTGAATCTGACCGTTAAATCTCCAACCTCTTCCACAACAACCGTAACTACTTGTCCCAGTGCTTTACCATTTGAATGGAACGGAAAAATATATGGCCAGGCTGGAGAATACAATATACGATTTACAAATTCTCAGGGTTGTGATAGCATTGCAAAATTAATATTAAAAGTTATAAATCCACTTACTTCAACTACTACCGATGTGATATGTTCTTCATTGCTACCATATTATTGGAATAATAAGATATACTTTAAATCGGGAACGTATGCCGTTCAATTGATGAATTCATCCGGTTGCGACAGTATTGCCACCTTGATACTGACTGTTGTTTTTCCAACAAGTTCGGTTACTCAGGATGTTGTTAATTCAACTAATCTTCCTTATGTATGGAACAAAATGTCGTTCACCGAGTCGGGAACATATACTTCACCCGGTGAATTAGTCAATTCAATGGGTTGCGACAGTATTGCAAAATTGATTTTAAAAGTAAATTTATCGACTAACGCAATCACGAATGCGACTGTTTGTGCATCGGAATTACCCTATATATGGAACGGTTCGTCCTATTATAATTCCGGAACCTTTAAAAAGACTATGACGAATGTTTTTGGGGAAGATGTACCAGTAACCTTAAACTTAAAAGTTATTACTCCAATTAAAGTGTCGCAAACAGTACGCTTGGTTGATGGAGAAAAATACACAATCAACGACCACGCTTATGATCAGCCAGGTATGTATACCGATCTTCTTAAAACCGTGAACGGATGTGATAGTACTGTTGTAACAGATCTTTCATTTATAAAAATTCCAAACACAATCACTCCCAACAATGATGGATTTAATGATTTGTTTATGAAGGGTTATCATGTAAAGATTTATAATCGAAACGGTATTTTGATTTACGACGGTTCGGATGGTTGGGATGGAAAATATGAAAACCGTGATGTTTCAAAAGATACTTATTTTTATGTTCTCTATTATAATTCCGGTTCTAAAATCTTGTCAAAGGAAGGATATATTATGGTTGTTCGATAATATATAATATTGTATGAAAAGAATCTTCTCTATATTTACGTTTAGTCTAATGACTTTTATCCTGATTGCTCAATCGAACATTCGGTTGAACAACTATTGGGGTAATGCTCATTATATTAATCCGGCAGCCATATATGATAAATACGAGGCGGTATTTAGCATGGCTGCACGTAAACAATGGATTGGAATTTCTGGGGCACCCATGACTTATTTTGCTTCGGGAAGTATGTATCTCGACAATTTAAATACGCAACTCGGTTTAATAGCGGTTCAGGATAAAATAGGTTATACTTCCATTACAAATCTAAGTTTTACATACGGTTACGCTATTAAATTGGAGAATGACTGGCAACTACATTTGGGAGCCGGTCTGAACTATCAAAGTCTGGGATATGATAATTCGCAAATCAGTGTATCATCCGATTATGATCCGAATTTATACCAGAATTTATACTCGGAAAATAACTTTAATGCAGATATCGGAATAGAAGTAACGAATAAATCATTGCGCTTGGGAGCATCCAGTCAAAATACTTTTTCACTGTTTACCTCTGAAAATAATAAACAAACCAATACTAACTTTATTTACGCCCGTTACCGTCAAAATACGCCGGATTTCGTAAATATGGGATTTGGAGTCTGTGGAATTCAGTATGCCAATTTCTACCAGGCCGAATTTAATGTCACCGGTTATTTTAAAATGAATAATACATCTGGTTTAACCGATAAACCGGACTTGTTCGATTTGGGTTTGTTTTACCGTACAGGCAGCGAAGTCGGGGTGATTCTGGGCTTTGATATTACTGATAATCTTCACTTATCCTATAGCTACGATTATAACGTCGGTAGTTTAGGGCGTGGCTCTATCGGAACCAACGAATTGATGATCACGTTGAATCTGGTTCGGGCAACCATGTGCCATAATTGTTGGTATTGATTTACGTCGAAATATTAACCGTTAATACTTGGTATGAATTCAAAGATTGTAATTTGAAAGTGAATATAATGTATCAAAACACAAAACAAAACCAAATTCCGTTCAATCTTTGGACAAAGCTGGATTAGTTTATGATATTATTGAAAATGAGAAAATTAAAATGAAGATTTTTTGATATAAAATTGTTACTGTTAACTTAATGTTGTATTTTTGAAATCCTATAAAGATAAATCTTATGAAAAAAACAATTATACTCTTATTAAGTTTGTTTCTATTTGTGATTGTACATTCGCAGGTTTCAAAAACTATCCATGTAATTACTGCCGGAACCTTAAATTCATACCTTAAAAATGTCAATAAAAGTACAATCACCAATATAACTTTAACAGGGAATATTGATGCACGGGATATAAAGATGATTCGTGATTCAATTTTAAATCTTACCGTGTTAGATGTAAGTGCAACTACCATAAAGGAATATGAGGGTTCAGAAGGTACATTAAGTCCACAAACAACTTTATATTCGGCAAACGAATTTCCACCTTTTTCATTTTATAATGGTTTTATTACTAAAGCTTCCATAATAAAATCCATTTTATTACCAAATTCCATTACCTCAATTGGAGCAGATGCTTTTTCAAATTGTTTTGGATTAACATACATTGAAATACCAAATTCAGTTACAATTATTGGAGATGGATCTTTTGATGGTTGTACCTGTCTAAGCAAAATATCAATGCCTAACTCTGTAAAAACGATAGGACGTTTTGCTTTTTATAAATGTGGTTTAGAAGATTTAACTTTACCTGATTCTGTTTCAGAAATTGGAGAATATGCTTTTGCAGCATGTACCCTTATTTCAAATGATTTAGTAATCCCCACTACACTTTCGAATATTGGAGTTTCCACTTTTCAATCATGTTCAGGCATTAAAGGGAGTTTAGTGCTACCCAATACAATTTCAGTTATAGGTGAGAATGCTTTTAACGGCTGTACAGGTTTTTCCGGTGGTTTGTTAATTCCAAATTCTGTGATTTCGATTGGATCCCATGCTTTTTTTGGCTGTACAGGTTTGACTTCTATTACAATACCCCAATCTGTAAAATCAATCGGGTCTTGGGCTTTTTGTTATAATTATAAGTTAGATTCAATTCATGCAAATTCATTAGAGCCAATTGATTTAAGTTCGGTTTCAGGTGTTTTCAAAGATATTGATAAAACGTCTTGTATCTTGTATGTCCCTTTAGGTTCAGCCAGTGCTTATAAAGCAGCCGGTCAATGGAAGGATTTTAAAAATTTAATTGAAGAACAGGTTCTTCCATTACAAAATCTACGATTTATTGATATATATCCGAATTTTGTTTCAGATAAATTTAAGATTAATGGAATAAATGAGGCCTGCAGAATCTGTATTTTCGATTTAAATGGAAAAGTATTGTTGACAAATGAAATTAAACCAAATGAATATGTATCAATAAATTCTTTTGCCAAGGGTGAATATTTAGTGAAAATATCCACAAGAGTGGGATGGGTTACAAGAAAAATATTGAAAATTGAACTTTAAAAAAAGGAATAAGGAAACCCGCTCTGTCATCAAAACAAAGCGGGTTTTTAACCTCAACAATAAAAACTCATTTTATTTGTAGTCTTAAATGATTGAATAAATAAAATATATTTCAATATTTATTATCATTTGATAAAATTAATTCATACTTTTGTCAACTGAATTTTATTAGAAAACACATTAGAATTATTATTTGAATTCTAATTTAAAGCTCTAATTTCTACATTACTAATTTTGATGTTATGCTCGTAACTGATCAAAATAGTGATTTATTGACAAACAAAAGTATAATTACAAAGTTTGTTAAATTGGTAAATCTGAGGAAGTGCATTAATTTGTTATATAAAATTTTCAGACATTCCACGGAAACGATTAAGTTCAGATTAAACTCCAAATTTAAAAACATAATTTACAGGCCTTCGAAAGTAATAATTACTTTTACAGGCCTGTTTATTTTTTGTCCTGTCTTTACTCCATCTTCTTTTAATTTTCCCCTCATTTTTGAAACCAAAGGAGCGTAGTTTTTCCTGTAAAGGCCCTAGTTATTTACGTCTTTACAGGAATGTACCAGAATTGCTACCCGAATATAAATCTTTTAGATTAATATATTCACATCAAACAATAAGTTAAATTCATACACAAAATATCATGAAAAAGATCACTACTATTTTCGTAGCTCTATTGCTTTTGAGCTTAACCGGAAAAGCACAGACATTCACAGATCAGATTACCGGTACCGGTTTGGAAAGAACGGATAAAATAGGGGAGATCAGAGAACTGTTTGACTATAACAACGATGGTTTTGAAGACATTATTTATTCGACCAAAAACTCATTTGCATTACTTTATAAAAACAATGGGAATGGAACATTTACAAATGCTTCTACTTTAGCTAATTTTCCTGTTTTTAAAAGTACCGGGACCTCACTAAGCTGTTTCGATATTGATAATAACGGGTTTAAAGACCTTGTTTATTATTTTAGCAATGGTGGAACAAATTTAAATGATACATTGCGTATTTTTATGAATTATAATGGTGTATTTACTGAAAAAACAGCAGAATTTGGTATTTCAAATCCAATTCTTCATGGAACTAATCATTGGAATTCGAATATAATACCTTTTGATTTTGATAGAGATGGTGATCTGGATATATTATTTGCTTCAACAAATAAAACGACTAGCAATGCCTGTAACAATAGTAAAGTAAGCGTTTTGGTAAATAAAATGAATGAAACAATTCCATCTTTCAACACAGTTATTGATTTAATTACTTATCCAGTAAATATTTTA
Source organism: Paludibacter sp. UBA6032 (assembly GCA_002427885.1). Lineage (GTDB taxonomy): Bacteria > Bacteroidota > Bacteroidia > Bacteroidales > Paludibacteraceae > Paludibacter. The sequence continues at coordinate 67,303 of DIZI01000032.1, read as the reverse complement.
GCTGCATCCTTGGGTGTGACAGATTACAATAACGACCAGTTAGCAGATATTGTAGTTATTGAACAAAGTGGAGCTAAAGGTGCATTTGATTGTTATCGGGCTGATCCTTTTGAATTATATAAAAACAATGGAAATTCAACATTTACAAAAGTAAACGGTACTAATCTGGCTGATGCTGCCCTGCATAATTTTATTACCGTCTGGGATTATAACAATGATGGTTTTCTCGATTTTATAAATGGTACTTCCGATTGTTGTGGAACTACTTCTAACATTATTTGGAAAAACAATGGCAATGGTATTTTCACAGACATGAGATCAACTTATAATTTACATCCTGTGTACGATTATTATGGGCGACTATCTGCAGTTGATTATAATAATGATGGTAATACGGATATTTCAACAACAAACCTGGCCGGTTTCTGGAGTGATACACGTCATCAATTATGGGAAAACAGTGGTGTTGGGTTTGTAAATAAAGCTTCCCTTAACAGTCTTCAAATTGGATATAATGGTGGATTTAAAGGTATTGGTAGTTATTCCGAATGGTTTGATTATGACAATGATGGAGATTTGGATTTTTACACATATCATTGGAATGATGGAGGAAACCATATTCAATCATTAATGAATAACCCGAACAGTTCAGCAAATAAATATTTAAGGATTAAACTGGTAGGTACAACATCTCCGAAAGATGGAGTAGGTTCAAGAGTAGTTCTTAAGTTAGGTAATCAAAAACTTACGCAGTATAATAACGGAACTATTGGAAATAATCTATCAACTATATTTCATTTCGGTTTGGGACAAAATGCAACCGTAGATTCATTATTTGTGTACTGGTCAAGTGGAAAGATTACTAAAATGACAAACGTTTCTGCTAATCAAATATTAACTATCACCGAAAGCATACCATTTGTACCTACTTCAGCTAATCCAATAACTCCGGATGAAAATACAGTGATTTTAGATCATTTTGATTTAGCCACTTCTGGTGAGATAGTCGGTTCAACGAGTTATGTCCCAAGTATCAAAGGGCTCATAAAAGCTGTTGAATTTTCGGCTACCGACAACTATCTTATTTATAACAAATCAGTTAACCTGGAATCTGCCGGTACTGTTGAAATGTGGATTAAACCCAACAGTTTTCCCAATTTGCTGTTAAATATCAATTGGAATCATGCATATTCTTCGCCAGGTGCCGGTCATGTGTTTCATTTACAACTTGACTCGGTTGGAAAAGTTATCATGACTTGTTGGGGCTGGAGTGTTAGCAATGCCTTTAGTAGTAAATCAAGTGTACAACTAAATGATTGGTCTCATATTGCAGTAAGTTGGGGTGATTCTACCAAAATTTATATAAACGGTAAAGTTGATATGGTTTCTGCAGTGCATTTCAGACCGGCCATTACGGAATCACAAGCGTATTTTTATTTGCCTTATTGGGGCCGTAATTTAGGATATGTGGATGAATTTCAGGTTTCAAAAATTCAGCGTTCGAATGCAGAAATTGCTTCAAGGGTAGATTCATTAGCATCTAAAACGATCAATAATATCACTCCGGGAACATTATACACTAATTTGACAACTGAAGACAGGGTGAAATTAAGAATATTGAAACTTACGGGAACGATTAATGCCAGTGATTTTAAAGTGATGCGGGATTTAATGCCTTTACTTGCCGAAATCGATTTGAGTGGAACTAAAATTGCTGAATATAATGGAACTGAAGGTACAAGTGCTTACATTAATGGCAATAGGGCTTATCAGGCAAATACTGTTCCTGAGTTTGCATTTTATTCGCAATCTACCGGAACGGGAAAATTAACGCTGACATCAATTCATCTTCCTGCAGATATTCAACTTATTGACATTTCTGCATTTGAAGACTGTAGAAACTTGCAGTCAGCTATTTTTTCCGATGGTGTAAGATATATCAATGATTACGCCTTCAATAATTGCAGGGCACTGAAAGAATTAGTTCTGTCTGGTACTTTACAGGAAATTGGTGTTTCATCTTTCGAAAATAACCGAAGTATTACATCATTATTGTTGCCCGTTCAATTAACATCGATAGGTGGGTCTGCATTTTGGGGTTGTACCGGCTTGACAAATATTACTTTTGAGAGTAATGTTACTTATATAGGCGACGCGGCATTCTGGGGTTGTTATAAAGTGAATTCAATTCAAAGTAAATCGTTGGTTCCGCCATTTTTAAGTGGTGCTCAGGTATTTGGTGAAGTTGACAAGATTGAATGTCAACTAACAGTTCCCGAAAGTGCAGTAGCCGCTTATCAGTCTGCACCGCAATGGAAGGATTTTATAATTAAATCTATCACTGATTTAAATGAGAAAACAGATGATGACAATAATTTGTATGCATGGAGCCAAAATGGAAATATTACACTAAATAGCAAAATGGAAATAATTAATGTTGAGGTGTTTGGAGTCAATGGACAATTATTAAGACAACTAAAAAATCCGAATAGAAACACGAAAATATTAATTGAGAAACCAGGTGTCTATGTATTAAGAGTTGAACTTGCAAACGGGAATCAGAAGATAATTAAGATTCTAAATTAATTATATTTGTAGAAACTAAAACCAATTACAATTCTGTACATAACTAATAATAAGAAAACCCGCTCAGTCCTCAGACATAGCGGGTTTTTTTATTCCTCTTTAGGGGTTAGTGGTTTCATTTTTCCCAATCACTGGTTGGTCTGCAGGTACATACTAAATTCCGGTCACCATAGGCGTTATCAACCCGTGCCACATTGACCCAGAATTTATTATCAGCAACCCAAGTGGTAGGGTAAGCAGCTTTCATGCGGCTGTAAGGATGATTCCATTCGTCTGAAACAATCGAATATTCAGGATGGGGTGCATTGAGTAATACATTATCGGTAGCATCGGCTGTTCCGTTTTCCACTTCTTTTATTTCGGCATAAATCTGCAACATAGCATCGGCAAAGCGGTCCAGTTCAGCAAGCGATTCGCTCTCAGTTGGTTCTATCATCAACGTTCCATGTACAGGAAACGAAAGGGTAGGAGCGTGGAAGCCATAATCCATCAGTCGTTTGGAAATATCGGTCTCGGTTACACCTGATGCGGTTTTAAAGTTACGTGCTTCCAGAATCAATTCATGTCCAACACGTCCGTTTTCGCCGGTATACAACACACCGTAACTGTCTTTCAGACGCGCGGCTAAATAATTGGCATTTAAAATCGCAATTTTAGTGGCGCGGGTCAATCCTTCTTCGCCCAACATGCGAATATATCCGTAAGTTATGGGTAAAACACTTGCGCTGCCGTAAGGTGCAGCCGAAACGGTGTTTTGTCCGAAGGTTTTGCTTGGAAGGAACTCTGCCAAATGAGCTGAACAGCAAATCGGTCCTACACCCGGACCACCACCACCATGTGGTATGGCAAAGGTTTTGTGTAAATTCAGGTGACAAACATCGGCACCTATTGTTCCGGGATTGGTCAACCCAACCTGCGCATTCATGTTGGCTCCATCCATATAAACTTGTCCGCCGTTTTGGTGAATGGTTTCGCACATTTCTTTGATATGTGCTTCAAAAATACCGTGTGTGGAAGGATAGGTAATCATACAACCGGCCAGTGAATCTTTGTAGGCTTCAGCTTTTTCATTCCAGTCGTTCAGGTCGGTATTTCCACCTTCGTCGCATTTTACAACAACGATTTCAAATCCTGCCTGATGGGCCGAAGCCGGATTGGTTCCGTGTGCCGAAGCGGGAATCAAAACGGTATTTCGTTGGGTTTCACCCTTCGAGTTGAAGTAGGAACGAATGGTCATTAAACCGGCATATTCACCGGCTGCACCGGAATTCGGTTGCATACTGCAAGCTGCAAATCCCGTAATAGCTGTCAGATATTTTTCCAGTTCCGAAATCAACTCATTGTAACCTTCCGTTTGATCGGCTGGAGCTAAGGGATGCATTCCTCCAAATTCAGGACGGCTGAGAGGAAGTAATTCCGAAGCGGCATTCAGCTTCATGGTACATGAACCAAGTGAAATCATGGAATGTGTCAGCGAAATATCGCGACGTTCCAGTTTCTTGATATAACGCATCATTTCGGTTTCGCTGTGGTAGTTGCTAAACACTTCATTAGTAAGAAAACCGGATGTACGTTCCAGACTTTCATCAAACGATTTCAAACCCTCCAGATCATCTTCGTCGGCATAAACCGCTGCATTTCCTACCGCCGAAGCCAGAATTTCGATCAAAGTATTTACATCATCAATATCCGTTGTTTCGTCGAAACTGATACCTATTTCGCCTGTTTCAAAGTAATAAAAATTCACCTCGTATTCCAGCGCTATAGATTTAAAAGCTTCAACCGAAACTTCTTCAGGTAAACTGATTTTCAAGGTATCGAAAAAGTTTTCGTTTTCTTGTGAATACCCGTAAACCGGCAAAATTTCATTGATATAAGTGGCAATGGCATGAATGCGTTGTGCAATGGTTTTGATGCCTTCGGCACCATGATAAACCGTGTACATTCCAGCCATTGAAGCCAATAGAGCTTGTGCGGTACAAATATTAGAGGTCGCTTTTTCTCGTTTAATATGTTGCTCCCGGGTTTGCAAAGCCATCCGCAAGGCGGGTTTCCCGTTTACATCTTTGCTGATTCCAATAATTCTTCCGGGCATGTCACGTTTAAATTCGTCACGTGTGGCAAAATAGGCAGCCGAAGGTCCGCCAAATCCCATGGGAATTCCCCAACGTTGTGTTGAACCAAAACATATATCAGCACCCCATTCTCCCGGAGGAGTCAATAAAGCTAAACTAAGTATATCGGCAGCTACGGCCACTTTACAACCTATAGCATGTGTGTTGGCTACAAATTCGGAGTAATCTTCAACACTTCCATTCGAATTGGGATATTGTATGATAACACCAAAATATTGATTTGATAATTTACAATTAAAATAATTGCCGATCTCCAATTTTATACCTTGAGCAGTAGCCCGGGTCCGTAAAACTGCCAGGGTTGAAGCAAATATATTTTCATCAACAAAAAGAGTATTCGCATTGACTTTTACTTGTTCGCGACTGCGAAGGTTATACATCATGGTGGCAGCTTCTGCAGCAGCAGTGGCTTCATCAAGCAACGACGCATTGGCAAGGGGCATTCCTGTAAAATCGCATACAGCCGTTTGAAAATTCAACAAAGCTTCCAATCGACCTTGCGAAATTTCAGCCTGATAAGGAGTATACGAAGTGTACCAGGATGGATTTTCAAACAGATTACGTTGTATAACAGCCGGTGTGCAGGTGTCGTACCAGCCTTGTCCGATATAAGAGGTGAATAGTTTATTTTTGGAGGCAATTTCGGCTATGTGTTCAGCATATTGCCTCTCGGTAAGAGCTTCGGGTATTTCTATTGATTCGTTTAACCGAATTGAAGAGGGGATAGTTTGAGCAATCAGCTCTTCGAGATTTTTTGCACCAACGGTTTGAAGCATAAGTGCTTCGTCTTTTTCTGAAATCCCTATATGGCGGGCTTGAAGCAAGTCTTTCATGTTGAAGAAGATTTGATTTTTTGTGACCCAAAAGTACTTTTTTCTTTTGTAAAATGGTTAATGATTTCTGAAAAGATTTCAACAAAAATGAAGTAATTTTTGCCAGGTTTCAACTTGAAACAATTAAACAATATAAGTATTAATCAGACGTGAAAAATGCAATTTAATTTTCAGTTTTTAATATTATGCTAAACCAATTGAACGTATGTTTGTTTTATTGAAAAATAAAATACAAATTATCGTCAATTAAATTGTAAATCAATCATCCCGATAGCTATCGGGAGTAAATTTCACATTATGCTTCGTGATATTCGTAAACAATACGTTCTTTCTACCCTGGACGAACACAATGTACTTCCGAACCCATTCGATCAATTTGATGTTTGGCTTTTGGAAGCCATTGAAAGTGAACAGTTGGAACCTACAGCCATGGTGCTCTCAACAGTTGATGAAAATATGCAACCACACTCGAGGATCGTGTTACTGAAAGAATTATCACCGGATGGTTTCGTGTTTTATACTAATTACGAAGGACATAAAGCACATCAAATGAGTCAAAATAACAGGGTTTCGTTGGTTTTTTTTTGGCCGAGACTGGAACGTCAGGTGCGTGTAGTTGGTACTGTAGAAAAAATCAGTGAAACAATTTCAACTTCCTATTTCAAATCCCGTCCACTCGATAGTCAGATTGGTGCATGGGCTTCACCTCAAAGCCAACTGATTCGTTCAAAGGACTTTTTGGAAAAACAATTTCAATATTATAAACAAAAATTTGGAGAAACGGTTCCAAAACCTCCACACTGGGGTGGATATTTGATTAAACCAACATCCATCGAATTTTGGCAGGGAAGACCCAACCGCCTGCATGACCGTTTGTTATTTTCTTTAGAAAAAAAGGAATGGAAAATTTCAAGACTGGCACCCTGAAAAACTTGAATTCTCCTTTTGTTTTTTCTTCTACTTAACAATAATACGTTTATTTACGCTTTCAATGCTCGTGACAGCACAAGCAATATAAGCACCCGGAACTAAATTACCTGAAAATGATGTTATATTATTACCATCAAATTGAATCTCTTTTACAAAACGTCCGGACATATCGAACAATTTCAAAAAGCCTGTTTTATTGCTGAAATTTTGAACAAAAATGGTTCCGTTGGCACTGAATATCTTTAACTGTGTTTCAGCATCAGTTGCATTTTTTTCATAGGGACTGGTAACAATCTTAAAACGTATTACCGGAGTAGGAGTGGATTCGGTCATAAATGCATATTGAGTTCCACTTGTCGTTATATCTATAGTTTTGTTTTCCTTTAAATCTACCAAATATACTCTTGCATAACGACTTTCAACATTTTGATGCGTAAAAATAAGTGTGTCTTCCATATCTTGTCCTGCTTGAAAAGCAATTTCAGTTTCATTCATATCAGGAACAGTATTCACCTGATAATTTCCATCTGCTTCAATGGCAAATAGTTGTGGCGTTAATGCAGAGCCCATCATTTTTTGACCATCCCAGCCATTGTCGAACCCACGAGTACTGTTAGGCTCTGTAAATATCCACATCCTGTCCGAAGTATGTTTTCCTTTCACGTCAATGATTGTACTTACCTTGACTGCAGTTGAAATTCCATTGGTAGCCGGAGCACGTTGTTGATCAGCGTTTTTAATTACGACAGAACTATAACTAATTCCTAAAGTCGCGTTAGGTGAATTACTCAAAGCTTTTACTAAAAAACCCTGCATCGATGGTATTTCCAGAGGAAGACCGGGTTGTCCGGCGTTATTTTTAGGTATTGATAAGAATTGTCCCGGATTTGTTCCGGAGGAAGTCTCGCCACCATTATTTGTCCAGTCTGCATATGACCCTGTAGTATACAGGTAAACAGTGGCTTCTGCTTCACTTCCAAATGTCAGTTTTGTAATGTCAATAGCTGCCATATATGGATTCCCATAAATATGCTGCCCAGGATATGATGCTGTTGAAGTATAAGTCATTACAATGGTTGTATCCTTGTTCTCAAGATTTCCTTGTATTGTAAGGATTTTTGCAGTATCCTGTGTTATTTCATAGCCTGTAAATGAGGTCAATGTGGAACTATTGTTTAGTGAAACCCAATGATAATTTGGAGCATCTAATGTCTCATCCCATTTGCGTACCCAAGAGTTATTAAATGTTGGTTCAGCTACAATTGAACGTACCGGAATCCCAAAGTATTGCCATTGATAGTTAGAGTTGGTTGCAGGCGTAAGACAGAATGCTTTTGAATACATTTCAACTGTGGCCGGAACAGGTGAACTGGCTGAATTATGAAATACCAGAGAGCCATTGGCAGCAGAAGAACTGGCTTGTATTATTAAACCCGATACACCTGCATTATTGGTGATATTTCCAACTACATTCATTGATCTGGTGGGAGGAATATTAAGGAGTTTGCCGGTATTTATGGTTAACGAATTATTAATTATTAAGTCTGTATTGTTAGTAACGCCCACTGAATTATCAATTGTTAAGTTATCAATTGAACCGGATGCAAAACAACCTGATTCGATAGATTGTGCTGAATTACCTGCAAATTCAATGATAGAGTTTGTTAAGGTTGCATCAATTTGAGCACCGTTCGTAAAGTTTATATTTCCTTTAATGGTAAGTTTAAACCCATTGGTCTGTAATTTATAAGTTGCCTGTGCATTTGTTATATCAGTAATTGAACGGTTTTGGTCCAGTTGACAGTTATTAAGTGGTGCATCATCGAAAAAAATATTAGCATCAGTTGCAGGTAAAGTATTTTCGGTCCAGTTACCTATTATATTCCATGCTGAACTGATACTGCCTTTCCATTTGTTTATCATTTTTTCCCACGCACCGATGCTCGGAGCGGTACGACTGTTAGATGCATAATCTGTTGTAATTCCTGTTCCTGTTTCACCCAATAAGTTAGCCGAAATTTTGTAGTCAATTGCCAAATTTCCACCAGCATTTGCTAATAATGGATTTATAGCATTACTATTTGCGTCTTTTGTAGCAATTAATGGTAGTGAATTTACATTTGTTGAATTGTAATAACCTAAGACCCCACCTGTTCCGGGAGCATAATAATCATTATAATTAAGGGTTAAATTTGTACTAACCCCATAATTAAAATAAACTGTATAGTGTAAATTTGTTCCGCCGGTTGTAGATCGATTATTTATGAAAATGTTATTACGGAAATTCCGTATATTTGAGCTTAAAGCACTATATAATGCAAATGATTTATTGATGATACCAGTATTAAGAATACCTCCAATATATATAGTGTTAAAATAAATATTGCTATTATTTGAAGAAACACCTGTTTCATAAATACCGTAAATAGTAGTGGCGGTATTTCCACCTAAAGTGATAATATTATTGGAATATGTACAAGCCCCTGCAGCAATTTTAATACCATAAATAGATGCAGAAGTTGAGGTACTTACAACCGATAGACTATTGATAAAGTTTTCCGATACAACGTTTGCACCTGTATTTACGGTAAAATAGATACCGATAATACTTCCGGCAAAAGAAGTATAGCTGTTGGATAAATTATAAATGGTATTTCCAGACACAGTTTTTAAAGTTGCTGCAGTGAGTGCAATACCACAAATTGATGCGGTATTTGTCCCGGAATTATTTGCATTGGCTATTGATAAATCATGAATGGTATTATTTGTAAAGTAATTTGTTCCATTTATAGAAGTTATTCCATTGATTACACCCAATGTTCCACCTGTAGTATTTGTTGTTCCATTATTCAGGTTGGCTATCGTATTGTTGTTTATAGTAATGATACCATTACCGGCTGTATAAATTCCAAAAACACTTTGAGCATTAGAAGTACTTGCAGAGTTGGCATTGATACTATTCGCAGTCAAAGTACTACCTATAATATTATTGCTAATAGTAGTAGTCCCGGCTGAAGCAGATTTATATATGCCATAAAAGTTAGTTGCATTTGTAGCATTTACATTGGTAACATTGATAGATCCAATGCTATTATTCTGACAATCTACAATTCCTGTACTTGAAATATTTACTCCATATACATTGCAGGCAGATGTTGTACTTGTTACTGTAATCGATCCGGTACCAGTTGCGGCTCCTATTATATTACCAGTTGTTGTTCCAATGTTTACATCCCCTGAAGCAATATTTATCCCTGTCCATGTTGCATTGGCTGAATTACTCCATGCAAAGTTCCGAATAGTATTATTTTGAATCTGAGTTGCAGATCCATTGCCGATACTTAAATTGATTGCAGCAAAGGTGTTATTGAGAGCAATAGTCTTTGTCCATGGTGATCCTCCGCAGTTGACAGTCTGACCACCAATATAATTTCCATTTACCGTAAATCCTGTTCCTGTGTTACTAATCAATATCCCGTTATATGCTACCGAAGCAGTTGGCACAAATGAAGCGGTTTCATAAATATTATTTCCTGTAATTGTTGAACTTAAATTATTTGTACTTATTTGGATAGCATTGGATGCAATCCCTCTATTGATAATGTTATAAATATTATTGTTAGTAATAGTATTTCCGCTGTTTTCATTGGAAACACTTCCTAATGAAAAAACACCGTTAATCGGTCTGTTGGCATCAACCGAATTGGTTATATTATTGTTGTCGATTGAATTACCATCATTACCACCTGCAACGGCAGTAGAAAAGAAAATGATACCACTTGTTGTACTTGTTTCTGAACCTTTTAAAGTAGCATATTTTACTGTGTTATTGCTTGCATCATTTATAAAACGAATGGTGGATGTACCTGCTGTGGCTGATGTGCCGGTATTTGTAATAATCAGGTCTTTGGTACTTCCGGTTGCATTTACTCTTCCATCAATCGTTACATTGCCAGCACCGTTTAAGTCAATCAGAGGAGCTGCCACATTTCCAAGAACAGTAAGACCCGAAAGGGTTGGAAAGATATGAATCGAAGTATAGTTGGCACCTCCGCTTCCGCTTGCATTCAGTACACTCGAAACTTCGAAAAGGTTGGCATTGATTCTGATCTCCAATATTCCTGTATGAGTTCCGGAATTAATAGCATTGAATGCAGCTTGTAAAGAATTATAATTTCCAATTTTTATATTCGATTGGTATACAGCTACAACCGGGGTTGCTAATGTTCCTTCAAAAGCACCCATGGTTGGTGGGTTGATTCGTGTTGTACCGGCATAATCAGAAGTAATACCGCTGCCCGATATAGCATATAATGTACTGCTTGATGCCACATAATTGGTTGCAGTTGTTCCGCCTGCACTTGCAAAATTTGGATTCAAACTGATACTGTTAATATCTTGCAGTGTTGCAACTTTCCAATCAGACAGGTAGGTTCTGTCACCAGCATAATATCCTATTACTGAACCTGTCCCGGATGAGTAATAATCGTTAAAATCAATTGTCAAATTTGTTAATCCAGTCAAATATAAAGCATAATGTTTACCGGTGGCTCCACTGTTTGAACGTGCATTCACGAAAATATTGTTTCTGTAATTACGGGTATTTGTATTTGAAGCATTGTAAATTGCATAACTGTTTAAAGTTCCAGATGTTGGTACACCATCAACGTAGACTGTATTAAAATAAAGGTTATTGTTATTGGCAGCTGCACCTGTTTCATAAATTCCGTAAATTGTACTGGGTGTATTTCCTCCTAAATTGATAATATTATTGGAATATGTTGTTGCACCTGCAGCAATTCTAATCCCAAACAATGAAGGTGTAGTTGGAGTGGAACCGGTAATCGATAAACTATGAATAAAATTTTCGGATACAACATTTGCACCTGTATTACCTGTAAAATAGATTCCGATAATACTTCCGGCAAATGAAATATAGCTATTGGATAAATTGTAAATGCTATTTCCTTTTACTGTTTTTAAAGTAGCTCCGGTGAGTGCCATGCCACAAATAGATGCTGTACTTCCATTAGCTGTATTTGCATTTGAAATGGTTAAATCATGAATACTGTTATTTGAGATTATATTAGTCCCGTTTGTGGAAGTAATTCCATTGATACGGCCAGCTGTAGCTGCTGTGGTATTGTTTGTACTATTATTCAGATTAGCTATTATATTGTTACTTATGGTAGCAGTACCTGTTCCCGTATAATAAATTCCATAAACTATTTGTGCATTGGCTGTACTTTGGGAATTTGCAATAATACTGTTGGAAGTAATGTTACTACCAATTGTATTATTACTGATTGTTGTAACTCCTGCAACAGCAGTTTTGTAAATTCCATAAAAGTTTGTCGCATTTGTTGCAGTAAAATTATCAACAGTAAAAGATCCAACAGTGTTGTTCCTACAATCCACTGTCCCAATGCTTGATATATATATACCGAATACATTACCACCTGTTGTAGTATTTGTTGTTGTTAGTGAGCCGGTTCCTGTTGAAGCTCCAATAATATTACCTGTTGTAGTTCCAACGTTTATATCACCGGCAGTAATATATATTCCTGTCCAGGTTGCATTTAAAGAATTATTCCAGACAATGTTTTGAATTTTGTTATTTTGAACATTGCTTGCTGTACCGGTTCCAATATTCAAATAAATTGCATTGAAAGTATTATTAAAAGCAATTGTTTTAGTCCAGGCAGTTCCACCGCAAGATGCCGTACTTCCACCAATAAAATTGTCAGAAACATTGAAATTTATTCCCGATGTATTAGATATATATATTACATTGTATGTAACCGAAGCTAATGGTATAAAAGTGGTAGTTTCATAAAAACTATTTCCTGTAATAGTCCATGCAGTACTAAATGTTGAAATATTGATACCATACGAAGCTGTTCCTTGTTTTAGGAAATCATAAAAACTATTATTACTGATAGTGTTTCCGCTATTTTCAAATCCGCTTGATCCTAAGGAATAAATTGCATTTATAGGTCTTCCGGCTGCATCACCGGAAATATTTGTAATATTGTTATTATCAATTGTATTATTATCATTTCCATTTCCAGCGGTTGCAGTTGTAAAATAAATGATTCCTCTTGTTGTACTTGTTTCTGCTCCTTTAATAGTACAATATTTCACTACGTTGTTTTCTGCTGAATTGATAAATTGAATGGTTGATGACGACGTTCCTGTGTTTGAATTTGCAATTGTCAAATCTTTTGTTGTTCCTGTTGCATTTACCCGACCATCAATTGTAACGGCATCTGCACCGTTTAAATTAATTAATGGTGCCGCTAAATTGCAGGTTATTGATAGTCCTGTAGTTGTTGGATAAATATTGATAGAATTGTAACTTGCACTTCCACTACCACTTGCATTTAATACTGCCGATGCAGTTTCTGAAGTACTGGCATTAATTCTGATTTCAATTGCACCCGTATGTGTTCCATTGTTTATTTTATCAAATGCATCTTTTAAACGGAGGTAAGTTGCCTGGAAAATGCCTGATATGTAAACATCAACATTCAGATTTAATGCTCCTTCCAATGCACCCATTGTAGGCGTACTTGCTCTTGTTGTATTTGAATAATCGGTAGTGATCCCGGTAATCGTAATTCCGCCCAAACTACTGGCTGATGGTCCATAATCGGTGGATGTTGTACCTCCTGCATTGGAAAAACCCGGATTGACTGCGACACTGTTTGCATCCTTTGTTATGACAAGTGGTAATGTGTTAACATTGGCAAGATTGTAATATCCTAATACACCACCAGTGCCGGGAGCATAGTAATCGTTATAATCAAGGGTTAGATTGGTATTAACTGCATAATTAAAATATGCTGCATAATGTAAATTTACGCCACTACTGGTTGTACGTTCATTGGAAAAAATATTATTGCTGAAATTACGGGTGCTTGTAGAAGCATCACTATATAAAGCATACGACTTATTTGTTATTCCAGAACCCAGACTTCCTCCGATAAACACCGTATTGAAATAGAGATTGTTATTGTTCCCGGATGTTCCCAAATCATAAATACCATAAAGTGTTGTTGGCGTTGTTCCTCCCAAATTGATAATATTGTTAAAGTAGGTAGCCCTTCCGGTATTTATCTTAATAGCATAAATTGAAGCCGTAGTAGATGAAGCTCCGGTTATCGATAAATTATAAATGAAATTGCCGGATACAACATTAGCTCCTGTGCTACCGGTAAAAAACAATCCTATAACATTTCCTTCAAATGAAGCATAGTTGTTTGATAAATTATAAATGGTATTACCGGTTAGTGTTTTTAAAGTGGATCCGGTTAGTGCAATACCACAAACGGATGCAGTATTTGTTCCGGAATTATTTGCATTGGCAATAGTTAAATCTCTAATGATGTTATTTGAAATAATGTTTGTACCAGCTGTTGAAGTAATTCCATTAATTACACCTAATGTTCCAATCGTTGAATTCGTTGTACCATTACTGAGGTTAACGATCGTATTGTTGTTTATTGTTACAGTACCGCTTCCTAATGTGTAAATCCCAAAGACACTTTGGACATTCCCGGTACTTATTGAGTTGGCATTAATGCTGTTTGCTGTTGCAGTACTTCCAATTGTATTATTTATAATGGAAATTGTTCCAGCGCCTGTTTTATACAATCCATAAAAGTTAGTTGCATTTGCAGCGACATTATTCGTTGTAACAGAGCTAATCGTATTGTTTTCACAGTCAATAATACCCGAGCTTGCGATATATATTCCATATACATTCCCTCCGGTAAAGCCTTCGGTAATATAAACCGACCCTGTTCCTGTTGCTTCGCCAATAGTATTACCGGTTGTTGTGCCAATATTGACGGCACCTCCGGCAATATTGATTCCAGTCCAATTTGCATTTAAAGAATTACTCCACGAAAAATTGCTGATAGTATTATTTTGAACATTACTTGGAGTTGTAGTTCCGACATTCAAATTGACTGCATTAAACACGTTATTAGATGCATTCGTTTTAGTCCATGCTGATCCACCACAGGAGGCTGAACTTCCACCAATATAGTTATTGGATATGTCAAAGTTAACACCGGAAGCATTATTGATATAAATGATATTGTAAGCAACAGTTGCTGTTGGAGCAAAAGAAGCTGTTTCATAAAAACTGTTTCCTGTTATTGACCAGGCTGCACTATTTGAAGAAATATTAATACCATTCGAAGCACTTCCTTGTTTTAGAAAATTAAAGATATTATTATTACTAATGGTATTTCCACTATTATCGAATCCGGCTGAACCAAGGGAGTAAATGGCATTTATAGGCCTTGCTCCTGCATTACAACTAATATTATTATTGTTAATTAAATTTCCGTCATTTCCATTTCCTGTAGTAGCAGTTGAGAAAAAGATTATTCCACTTGATATGTTTAATTCGGAACCCTTAATATTGCAAAATTGAATGGTATTGTTTTCGGCTGTATTGATAAATTGGATGGTTGAGGTTCCTGCAGTATTTAAAACACTTGAATTTGTTATAGTAAGATCAGTTACACCGGCTTGATTTACTCTACCGTCGAGAATTACATTATCGGCACCATTGAAGCTTATAAGAGGAAGAGCCAGATTTCCGCTAATTATTATCCCGGTAACAGTTGGATATATTGTTAAAGAACTCCAAACGCCTTCAGTAAGAGAAGCTGTTGTAATTTCTGTGGTATTTGAAGATATTTCAATGACGATATCATTTCCTGTTTGTACATTTCCGTTAATAGCAGCGAATGCCAAACCTAAGCTTACATAATTTCCATCTTCAGCGGTTGACCCAATGATGGTTACTTGTGCGGTAGTATGATTAACAGATAAAAGTAATACTGTTAAAATGAGGAGTATTGATCTGACTGTAGAGATCATATGTGAAAAGAAACAGGAATTTAGTTAAAAACTGATAATGTCTTGTATTCTACATTATATCCGCGCAAAAATAGTGATTATTTTGATATAAAGCTTTGAAATGAAAGTTTTTGAAGCAATTTACTTTCATAAGAACTAATTTATAACACATTCACAATTTTGATTTATATATAAGAAATCATATAAAAAATAAAAGAAGCTAACCGATATTGGTAAACTTCTTTTGTTTTGGGTTTTATTTAATTTGTTGCCTGTTAGCGATCTCCGCCGAAACGACCGCCTCGATTACCTCCACTGCCACCGCGATTCGGGCGGTCTCCACCGGAACCGAACCGATTCGATCTTTCTCCGGATCCTCTGGCTCCTTTAAATTGATTTAATTTGTAAGTAAAACTCAATAAAAAATAAGAAGTCAGGGTGTTATAACTAGTGTATTGAATATAATTGTCACCTATAGTCTGACGTATATTTAGTTGTTGATGAAGAATATCATTTAATTTGAGGGAAACAACTCCTTTGTTATGAAAAAATGATTTATCAAATGAAGCATTCCAGATTAACTGATTTTGGTCGAAACCGGAATATCCCTGCAAAGTGGTAAAATTCAAATCCGTACCGATATTGATACTATAAGGTAAATGAAATACCAAATTTCCGGAACCTGTCCAGTCTTTCGTTACAGCTGCTACCGGATTTAAATTATTTAAAGTGTTTGAGTAACGAAAACTACCACGCACTCCGATTTCAATAGCATCATTTGTAAAGGTCAATGATAATTGTTGTCCGGCATTATAGCGTCGTGTATCGCTCAAATCTCCGAGAGGTAGCAAACTATCCGTATTTATGGTTTGTGAATTAAAGTTTTTTGAAGAATAACCGTATCGTCGATCAACACCCAACGAAGTATTCGTATTAAAATGTAAACGTTTTTGAATGATGGGCGTGTTAAACATTATATTTCCATTAATACTATAGGGTGATATTTTGGGTCCATTTGCACCGGCATTGACTGTCTGACTGAATTGTTTCCCGGTTTGATCATATATACTATTGGTTACCAGCGCATCTTTTGTTGACTGAGCTTTTAGAAAAACATTGAACGATGAAAAAGTCTGGTCGTTAAATGCTGAATACATAATTCTGAAGTTGTCTGTATACGATGGCTTTAAGTCAGGGTTTCCAACTTTTTCGTTCATCAGATTTGAATTGTTTTTTACCGGCTGCATTTGACTGATATCTGGTTGATCGGTCGAACCCCGGTAATCAATCCTGAAAAATTTTTTCTTGGCAAAATAATATTGAAAACGACCGGTTGGTGAAAAGTTGAATACTTCGTTATCAATTGGAATCGAAGTCCCGTTCTCATACATTCTTGTGCTGAATGTTTGAGAAGGTTCACCCTTTATCCCCAGCATGAAATTGTAATTTTTTTCTATATGTCGGAAATTCATCTCAGCAGTTTCATTATAAAACATACTTTCAAAATTATTGCTGTATGTGCTGTCTTTCAGACTATAATAACCTAAGGAATCTTTATTATACTGATTTTTTTCTGAAAAACTATTCGTACTTCGCAATGTAACTGAGGTTTCCAACAGGTTTTTTAAGTTCCATAGAGGCTCGACATAGGACATTTTTACACTAATATTATATCTGTTCGAGACATTTTTTGTGTATTGATCTATAGTTGTTGTATTTCCTGCAGTCGATTTGTCAGAATAATTATAACTGTCATTATTAGATTGAGAAACACCGGTACTTAAATTTGTAGTCAATGTTCTTCCTCTTTTTGAACTGAATTTATGACTGTAAATTATATTTATATTTGCATTCAATGACGTACCTTCACCCGTATTGCTGGATTTCCCTATACTGGTTGTATCAGCTCCTGTAAGATATGAATATTTGTTGTTCCTGTCTGAAAATGAACGATTATAACCAATTGTAGGTTGAATAACGAAAGTATTTAAAGTGTCCGGTTTCCATTCTACTTCCATCCGCAAATTGGTTGAATAATTTTCATTGTGTGATATGTTGTTTGAATGATTGGTATAAGTATTTCCGGAAAGGTAACTTTCTTTATTGCTTTCAGTAATTGATTCGTTGGCTGAATGATTTATTGATGCATCCCCACCAATTTTTAAATTTGGATTCACTGTTGTATTGTTATTCAATCCCATATTTTGAGTGGTAGTTATTCCGCCTGATGGATTTCCCATTCCGTTTCTACCACGACTGCTTCGGGTGGTATTGGTGTTATTTCCACCAGCCGTAATCGCAGTTTGTGCATCGTTATTCATTATGTTTACAAAAGCATTTCCATCATAGCGAACATCTTTGTTTAAATCCATTCCGGCTCCACCGGTAATATTTCCAAAAACTCCGTGTTTCCTGTTGGGTTTGGTTGTTAGATTAATAATTCTTTCTGTATCATTGTCTTCAAAGCCTGTGAGTAGGGCCATATCCGATTTTTGCTCCAACACCTGAATTTTGTCAATCATTTCAGCCGGAATATTTTTAGTAGCCATTTCTACATCATCGCCAAAAAACTTTTTGCCATCAACTCGTATTTTCTTAATTTCTTCTCCATTTACTGTGATTTTTCCATCGGAACCAACTTCAACTCCCGGAAGACGTTTCAATAAATCTTCAACTACTGAATTTTCTGCAGTCTTAAAGGCTGTTGCATTATATTCAAGGGTATCACCTTTTACTGTCATTTGAGCTTGAGTACCATTTACTTCTACTTCACCCAGCATTTGCGCATTCTCATTTAATTGAATATCCTTCAGAATCAAATCTCTATTATCCATGATAATGTTTTTTCGATAATCTAAATAACCCAAGAAACTGATAACTAAAGTATAATTGCCAGGTAAAACTTTGTTTAACTGAAAATTGCCCCTCACATCGGTTTGCCCACCGATAACAAATGTTGAGTCGGTTGTACGTAGCAAACGAACATTTCCAATTTCAATTGGCAACCCGTTTTTAGAGTCAAAGACTGTTGACTGAATACTATGTTGAGCAAACATCGATATACTTAATGAAAGAAATAAGGTTAATGACAGTAAAATCAGTTTCATGAGATTTGTATGGTGATAAATATAGTAAATGATTTGATAAGGTTATGATTTCTAATAATAAAAAACGCAAGTCTGAAAAAACTTAACCTGCGTAATAAAATCGAAGTAATTTATGTTCATTTGACAAATTAATAACCAGAAGGTTTAACCGGTAGGATAATAAATTCAACTATCTTCACTTTTCTACCTTATGAGTTTATCGATAGGGTTGTTTAATGGTTTGTTTTTTAGATAATTGAACCGTAATTTAATATCATTTCAATGTTTATTGATGGATTAAGCGTATCTTTGTAGTTCTAAATAAACACTCTATAAATGAATTTTATCGATTTAAATCTCAATAATCCATTAATTAATGCGTTGAACGACTTAGGATTGACTCAGCCGACTACGATACAGGAAAGAGCCTTTCCGGTGATCATGTCCGGTCGTGATATGGTGGGAATAGCTCAAACCGGAACCGGAAAAACGATAGCCTATTTGTTGCCATGTTTGCGTCAATGGAAATTTACAAAAGAGAAACATCCTCAGATTTTAATTGTTGTTCCTACGCGTGAGCTTGTAGTGCAGGTGGTAGAACAAGTTGAGAAACTCACAACTTATATGAATGTGCGTGTTGTGGGTGTTTATGGAGGCGTAAATATGATACGGCAAACTCCATTAGTGGTGGCAGGAGTTGATGTGTTGGTTGCAACCCCGGGTCGTTTATTGGATTTAACCCTTAATGGTAGCCTGAAATTAAAATCAGTTAAACGTTTTATTATCGATGAAGTGGATGAAATGCTGAATCTTGGTTTTCGTCCACAATTAATCCGTGTGATCGACCTGTTACCGGTAAAACGTCAGAATCTAATGTTTTCGGCTACAATCTCAGAAGAATTAAAAGATTTAGTGCACGACTTTTTTGTTGAACCTCTTGAAATTGAAGCAGCCCCTACCGGTACGCCACTCGAAAATATTAAACAAATCGGATTCAAGGTACCAAACTTTTTTACGAAAGTAAATCTCCTTAAATATCTGATGCTAAATAATATTGAATTTTCTAAAGTATTGGTTTTTACATCCACTAAGAAACTGGCTGATGCATTATATGAGGAAATAGCACCTGAATTTATTGATCAGATAGGACTGATTCATTCAAACAAATCCCAGAATAATCGATTTGAAGCCTTAAGAAATTTCAAGGAAGGGAATGATCGTATGTTGATTGCCACCGATATTGTGGCACGTGGATTGGATATTTCGGATGTGTCACACGTTGTCAATTTTGATGTTCCAGAAGTGGCAGAAAACTATATGCATCGCATAGGTCGTACAGGTAGAGCGGATAAAAATGGTGTTTCCATTACGTTTATTACCAAGGCGGACGCAGAATACAGAACAAATATTGAATTACTGATGAACCGTAAAATTCCAATCGTGAAAATGCCCGAAGAAGTTGAAGTCTCCGGGGTTTTGACAGAGGATGAATTACCTAAGCTGAAAATGAAAAATGCGTTGACTTCCATTCCTAAAAAGGAAGAAGGCGGAGCTGCTTTTCATGAGAAAAAAGATAAGAATAAAAAGGTAAATATGAAAGTTCGTCGTGCTGAATCCATGAAGATTAAATATGGAAAACCAAAGACAAGAGGACAAAAATATAAGAATTAATCATTTACAATTTTTCTAAACTCAAAAAATAGTATTATGGAAACGAAAAACGAAATTCAAAAAAAACAGAGGGGTAAAATTGCAACTTATGTTATGAATCACAAAATGGTATTTTCACTCTTACTTATCCTTGTGGTTTTATTTCTGTGGGCTTTCATCAAAATGTATTTTATGGAAAAACACTTTGAGAAACAAACGACTGAAATGAAAACTGCATATGAAAATAATATGGATAGCTTAGCTGCTAAGCAATTAGTCTTGACATCCAAGGTTTTTTCATGGGCTATCAGGAGTGAATTGACACGTGAGAATAAAGAGCAGGTGAATCAGTTTTTCCTGAATTTTATCAAAGAACCAGGAGTGGTAAAAGTGGAATATGTCGATGCTACCACTGCAAAGGTTACTCTTTCTACCGATAAAAAGGATGAAGGTACTGTCTATACCAATCAGGTTGCTTTAATGACCGATGAAACAATATTCTATCGAAATGATTCCGTTTTAAATGTAATCAGCCCGGTTATGGGACTGAACAATAAAATGGGCGTGCTAATAATTGAGTATATCCGATAATAATGTATCGGTACAAAAAAAAGGAATTTGACTAACTAAGTCAAATTCCTTTTTTTTTGTTTAATGATCTCCTCTAAAACCACCACCTCCATCACCCCGGTGAGGGTGATCACCCCCAGGACCAAAACGATTGTCACGATTCATCTCTGCAGGATTATTTTGTGTACCGGAGAATTTATTAATTTTATATGTAAAGCTTAATAAAAAGTAGGAAGTAAGGGTGTTATAAGTATTATATTGAATGTAATTATCACCTATTGATTGTCTGATATTCAGTTGCTGACGCAATATATCATTTACTTTTAACGATAAAACCCCTTTGTTTTTAAATAATGTTTTATCGAAAGACGCATTCCAAATCAATTGATTCTGTGCACTCGCTGAATAACCTTGTTGAGTGGTATAATTAAGGTCCGTTCCGATATTAATGCTGTAAGGCAAGTGCAAAATAATATTTCCACCTCCGGACCAATCATAAGTCTCTGATATTTTTGGATTCAAATTGTTTTTAGTATTTGAATAACGGATACTCCCGCGGGCTCCGATTTCAATCGCATCTTCTGTAAAAGTTAAAGCTATCTGTTCCCCAAGATTATACCTTCCGGTACTACTTAAATCGCCCAATGGAATAATACTGTCGGTGTTGATTGTGGTCAAACCTCTAGATGAATAGCCATACCGCATATCGTATCCGGCGGAAGTATTGGTGTTAAAATGTAATAGTTTTTGAATTAAAGGTGTATTGAACATAACATTTCCATTTACACTATAGGGCATGTCGGAAGCATTCACAGTTTGACTGTATTGTTTTCCGGTCAAATCATAAAGACTGTTTGTTACAAGATCATCTTTTGTATATTCAGCCCTTAAAAAAGTATTGAATGATGAAAAGGTCTGATCATTAAAAGCACTGTACATAACCCGCAAACTCTGATTAAAAGCAGGCTTTAAATCGGGATTACCGACAGTTTCATTCATCAGGTTCGAATTGTTTTTTACCGGTTGCATTTGACTGATACTTGGTTGTTCTGTTTGTCCCCGATAATCCAAACGGGCAAATTTTTTCTTGCCAAAATTATATTGTAACCTGGCTGTAGGTGAAAAATTCAATACTTCATTGGTAATCGGTAAAATATTTCCGTTTGCATAAGTACGTGTACTGTAGTTCTGGGAAGGTTCTCCTTTCATCCCAAACATAAGATTATAACCATTGTCAATGTAACGATAATTTAACTCTAAAGATTCACGATAAAAATTATTTTCGAAATTATTACTGTAATCGTAATTAATAGAATCATTCCTTAATCTGTCATATTGAATTTTATCAGATATACTATGGGATTTGCTTAAATAAACCGATGTTTCCAAAAAGTTTTTCAGGTTCCAAAGTGGTTCAACAAATGCCATATTTAAACTGAAATTGTTATTGTCAGAGACATTTGTCGTGCGTTGATTTATCATTATGGAATCATTGATGGAAGTGAATTTTTTCGACTCATTAAAACTTTCGTTATTACTTCGTGAAATTCCCGATTGAAAATTGGCTGTAAATGTTCTGCCTTTTTTTGATGCAAATTTATGATTATAAATGATTCCAAGACCTCCGTTTATACTTGTTCCGTTTCCGTAATTTTTAGTTGATCCCCAACTGGTTCTTACGGAATCGGTTGAATAGGAGTAATCATTGTTACTATCCGTAAAACTACTTGAGTAACTAATGTTTGGTTGAAAAATAATGGTATTCATGCTATCCACTTTCCATTCCATTTCCAATCGGAGATTTGCCGCATAATTGTTCACGGTGGCAGCACTTTTGGAAGTGTTTGTATTGGTTGATCCAATCAGGTATGTTTGTTGATTACTGGTACTTTGAGTATCATTGAAAGAATGATTTACTGATCCATCACCACCCACTTTTAAATTTGGGTTAATAATCGTATTATTATTTACTCCAACATTCTGAGTGGTAGTGATGCCACTGTTTCCACGGCCTCCCCAACCACCTCGTCCACGGCTACTTCGGGCAGTATTCGTATTGTTTCCTCCACCAGTAATTGTTGTTTGAGCCTCTCCATCAATGAGGTTTAAAAACATATTTCCATCGTAGCGCAATTCCTTATTAGTATCCATTCCGGCTCCTCCGGTGACATTACCAAATGTTCCTTTTTTACGGTTTGGTTTAAATGTGAGGTTGATAATCCGTTCAGTATCATTATCTTCAAAACCAGTCAACTGTGCCATGTCCGATTTTTGATCCAATACCTGAATTTTATCAATTAATTCAGCCGGAATATTTTTGGTTGCCATTTCCACATCGTCGTTAAAAAACTTCTTCCCATTCACACGTATTTTTGTAACTGCTTCACCATTTACGGTAATCTTACCATCCGTGCTGACCTCAACTCCCGGCAACCGTTTCAATAAGTCTTCCACCACGGCATTTTCGGCTGTTTTAAATGCAGTGGCATTATATTCCATTGTGTCACCCTTTACAACCATTTGTGCGGCATTTCCAGTTACCTGTACTTCTTTCAACAATTGTACATTTTCTTGTAACTGAATTCCTTTCAGTATCACATCTTTATTGAGTACACTAATGGTTTGTTTGTAATTTATATATCCAATTGAACTGATAACCAGTATGTAGTTCCCGGATTTAATTTTGGACATCATAAAATCCCCCTTCGAATCGGTTTGGCAACCGGTTACAAAAGTTGAATCGGGTGAATGTAACAAACGAACATTTGCCATTTCTATCGGAAGGCCATTTTTAGAGTCATAAACAGTTGACTGTACACTACGCTGAGCAAATGTAAATATGCTCAATGAAAGAAATAATGAAAAAAGTAAAATATGTTTCATGTGAAGTTTGGATAAAAACTGGAAGTTAACGATTTGTGTATGGAAATGGAATAATAATGATAATAAAAAAGCAAGTTTGAGAAATTTCAACTTGCGTTTATCTTCTTGGTTTTATTTTTTTATTGATTTGACGAATATAAAACTAAAAGGTTTAATTACCGGAATAAAATAAGCACAAAATTAATTATAATGGATGAATCATTTCCTATATGTCTGCTTTTTATGTGAAATTAACAGGTAAAGAATATATTTTTTCCTTTTTAGTAAAATGTGATATCTGACTAGGAGCTGGAATAATAAGAAAAACGTTGAATCAAACATTATTGATTTATGCAGCCTAAAAATTAATATTCTGTTTTAGAAAGAGTTTATTTCATAATTAGTTTTTCGTTTGAAGGAGAAATTTACCTTAATATAATTCATGGATTAACATAGTAAGTTATGAATTTAATGATCTTTTATTTATAAATGTATAGTCACACAACCTGAAATAAAGAGAATGTGGAATCTTTATTGATTTTTTATTTCATTTTTGTTTATCGTAGCAAAAAAGTGTACTTTTGCACTTCTAATCAAAGATTATGATAAACGACAATATGGTGTTACGCACCGAACATTTATTCAAAAAATACGGCAAACGTACGGTTGTAAGCGATGTTTCCATTAATGTAAAACAAGGAGAGATTGTAGGATTGTTAGGACCCAACGGTGCCGGAAAAACCACTACATTTTATATGACCACTGGGTTGGTAACTCCAAACTCAGGTAAAATATTCCTGAATGACGAAGAAATTACTAAATTTCCGGTTTATAGACGTGCTCAGAAAGGCATTGGTTATTTATCACAAGAGGCTTCCGTATTTAGAAAAATGACCGTGGAAGATAATATTAAAGCGGTACTTGAAATGACCAAATTTAGCAAAGCGGAGCAAAAAGAAAAACTTGAAGTTTTGATTGCCGAATTTAATCTGGAACCTGTCCGACATAACATTGGAGATCGTCTTTCCGGAGGTGAAAGACGTCGTACCGAAATTGCACGTTGTCTGGCTATTGAACCCCGTTTTATTATGCTCGATGAACCCTTTGCCGGTGTTGATCCCATTGCCGTACAAGATATACAGGATATTGTATGGAAATTAAAGGAAAAGAATATCGGAATATTAATTACCGATCATAATGTGGATGAAACATTAACGATTACAGATCGTGCTTATTTGCTTTTCGAAGGAAAAATATTGTTTCAGGGAACTTCTAAGGAGCTGGCAGACAATCCAGTCGTTCGGGAAAAATATTTGGGCAGGGATTTTGAATTGAAAAAGAAAACGAGAATTTAAGAACTGCTTAAAATCATAAGTTTGAATTTCTTCGTTTTTCCATCTCTTTGATTTATTATTAAAAAAATGCAAAAAGCAACACTCAGTATTTTAGGTTGTGGATCAGCCTTACCCACACGAAAGAACTTTCCAAGTTCCCAAATACTTGAGATGCGCGATAAACAATACATGATTGATTGTGGAGAAGGAACTCAGATTCGCATCCGGCAAATGGGAATTAAAACGAATCGTCTTGGTCACATTTTTATTTCACATTTACATGGTGATCATTGTTTTGGGTTAATCGGACTAATTTCTAGTTGTGGCATGCTGAACCGTACTGCTGATTTACATATCCATGCTCAGGCCGATCTCGAAAAAATAATGGAAATACAGCTAAGCTACTTTTGTACCGACTTACCATTCAAGGTTATTTTTCATAGTATCAACCCCCGGAAACATGAATTGATTTTTGAAGACCGTTCGGTTAAGGTTTTTTCACTTCCTTTGAAACACCGTGTTCCGTGCTGCGGTTTCTTGTTTGAAGAAAAACCCCGGGATCGTCATATTTTGCGCGAAATGATTGATTTCTATAATATCCCAACCTGGCGTATCCCTAAAATTAAACAAGGTGAAAATTTCACGACTGAAGAAGGTGAAATTATTCCCAATGAAGTACTTACAACAGCACCCGATTCACCTAAACGCTTTGCTTATTGCTCTGATACGGCTTATTCCATAAAAATAATTCCCCTGATTCAGGACGTTGATTGCCTGTTTCATGAAGCTACTTTTATGGAAGAAGAACTTATACGTGCCAAACAAACACAACATTCTACCGCCCACCAGGCAGCTGAAATTGCCTTGAAATCAAATGTAAAAAAATTAATAATCGGACATTATTCAGCACGTTACGTACATCAAAACGAATTACTGGATGAAGCAAAAGCAGTTTTTGAAAACACTTTTTTGGGTGAGGATATGACAGTGTATGAAATTTAATAAATTGATGGAGAATTAGTCTTATTTCTAAAAATAAATTCCCGGACAAAGATGTGCGGGAATTTATTTTTAGAATTGGTATATCAACCTACATCATTAGTTTAAAACTAACCGGAAGGGTATATTTTACCCGAACGGGTTTGCCTCGTTGTTTCCCTGGAATCCATTTGGGCATGGATTTTATCACTCTTAGAGCCTCTTTATCCAAACTTGGATGAACGCTGCCAATAACAACCACATCGACTATCGAACCGTCACGATTAACTACAAATTCACAAACGACTCTTCCCTGTATCTGATTTTCAATAGCAATGACCGGATAATTTACATGTTCGGATAAAAACTTAAAAATATTACCCGGAAATTGAGGCATAGATTCAACATAAACAAACGGAACATCAGTATCATCTTCACTTTTGTCTAAGGGCACCGGATTTCCTATAAAGAATATTGGTTCATTTTTGTTTTCTTCCGAAGTAAATTCAACAGTTTTTGTTTCAGTATGATTATCCACAATTTCTATCTGTTCAATCGATGCAGGAGGAGGTGGAGGTGGAACCTTTTCAGCAGTTTGAGGAATGATTATTTCCTCTGTAAACTCTTTTTCATAATTGATACCGGCATACCGGTTAATGTCTTTTCGTGACCACTCGAAGGCAATAAAGACTAATGACAATACGAGAACAAATCCGATAAGAACGAAGAATGTTTTTTTATTCTCCAGGTTGGCTTGAGGTGATTTCTTGGATACCATGGCATTTCTTATATTAAAAGGTTAATAAATAGAAATATATCTTGGAAACAAAAATCAAATATGTGGAGGATTTAAAATTTATTAGATTTTAATATAATAACGTTTTAATATATTAATTTATTATATCCGTTTAATATAATTTTTTAATAGAAAAAGTATTTTTCATAGAAAAGTTTTTATATAAAAAAACGTGAAGTCGGAATGACCTACACGCTTCATTTTTTAAAATTCCAATTGGGAAAATTTTACGGAAATTATAATAGTCAATTGAAAATAAATTACTTAATCAAGATTATAACCAAAACCTTTCAGTTTTATATCTTTATTACGCCAGTCTTTTTCGACCTTGACAAACAATTCCAGAAAGACTTTTTTTTCAAAAAATACCTCCATATCTTTTCGGGCTTCAGTGCCTACCTTTTTCAAAGATTTTCCGCCGTGTCCGATAACTATTCCTTTTTGGGAGTCACGTTCAACATAAATTACTGCGTTAATTCGTATTAGTCTGTCATCTTCTTCAAATTGTTCTACTTCAACTTCTACCGAATATGGAATTTCTTTTTCATAGTTCATCAGAATTTTTTCCCTGATTATTTCCGTAACAAAGAATCTGGCCGGTTTATCTGTTAGTTGATCTTTATCGAAAAAAGCAGGTGACTCTGGTAACAAAGCTTTAATCCGGGTAAATAAGCTATCAATGTTGAATTTTTCAATGGCAGAAACGGGATAAATTTCAGCTCTTGGCAATAAATTTTTCCATTTTTCAACTAAAACTTCGAGCTTCTCCTGATTAATCAGATCAATTTTGTTGATAATAAGTAAAAGAGGTGCAGGGTTTAATTTGACTTTTTCAACGAAATCTTCATTTTTTTCATATGAATCAAATACATCTGTCACATAAAGCAATACATCTGCATCTGTCAAAGCCGAACGGGAGAAGTTTAGCATAGATTCCTGCAAACGATAATTAGGTTTCAAAACTCCCGGTGTATCGGAATAGACAATCTGAAAGTCTTCCCCATTCACAATTCCTAAAATGCGATGGCGGGTGGTCTGAGCTTTCGAAGTGATGATCGAAATTCGTTCACCCACCAATGCGTTCATCAATGTAGATTTTCCTACGTTAGGATTCCCTACTATATTTACAAATCCGGATTTATGCATTTTATTACAAATTAAGAAGTTAAAGTGGTTTAAGTTTGGTAAGTCTTAAAAAACAAAATCCGCAAATATGAATTTTAATTTTGTGTATAAAACTTTTGCAAAGGTACGATAAATTATACGGATGAAAAATTGGAATGTGAATTCATACTTTTTTACTACATTTGACGTTACAAAACAAGGCATTTCTCAACTGATAGTAAATTGTAAAATAGTAAGTCAATATTATGCTTCATATCAATAAATTATACGAAATATCGCAACGAATGAAGTTATTATTCATTCTTGTTTCTATTGCTATTATATTGATTTCTACGCTATTTACAAACAGATTGACCAAATCGTTAGGTGCCGAAGAACGTAAAAAAGTAGAAATTTGGGCTGAAGCTACCCGTCAATTTATTCAATCCAATGATCAGTCAAATATCAATTTTTCGTTTAGTATTATTGAAGCAAATACAACGATTCCAGTTCTTATTGTAGATGACAAGGATAATATTATGCAGTCACGGAACTTTAAAGAACCAGCAAAAAATATTGATGTATTTTATAAAAAAGAATTGGCGAGACTTAAATTAATTAAAACACCTATTGAACTTAAACTGGATGATAATACCATTCAATATATTTATTATGATGATTCATTGTTTCTCAAACAGTTATATTATTTCCCATATGTTCAGTTTGGAGTAATTATAGTTTTTTTACTAGTTGCATTTTTTGCATTTTCAGGAACTAAAAAAGCCGAACAAAATCAGGTTTGGGTTGGACTTTCGAAAGAAACAGCCCATCAGTTGGGTACGCCTATATCTTCCTTGTTGGCTTGGGTCGATTTACTTAAAAGCCGGCACGAAGAGGATAAATTAATCGGAGAAATGGCGAAAGATGTGAACCGCTTGCGTATTATTGCCGAACGCTTCTCTAAAATAGGTTCAAAACCCGATCTGGATTTAGTCAGTCTGAACGAAACATTACTTAATGCTGTAAATTATATGACCAACCGATCATCTCAAAAAGTAACAATTCAGTGTCATTTTCCAACGGATGAACCTGTATTTGTCAAACTAAATGTACCTCTCTTCGAATGGGTTATAGAGAATTTATGTAAGAATGCCATTGATGCAATGGATGGTATCGGGCGTATTGATATACTGGTTCTGCAAAAAAATGAAGGATTGTTTATCGATGTAAAAGATACAGGAAAAGGAATAGACAGAAGGAATTTTAATGTGATATTTACACCCGGATTCACTACAAAGAAAAGAGGCTGGGGTTTGGGACTTTCGCTTGCCAGACGTATTATTGAAGAATATCATGGTGGAAAAATATTTGTAAAACAATCCGATCTGAACATTGGAACCGTGTTTCGCATTGTATTAAAGCTGAATATGAAAAAAAAATGGTATAAATTTTTATCCAATTCCAGTCAAAGTAAATTTAAAATTAATTGATAATCTGGTAATTGCATATTTCACTGCAAAATATCAGCAAAATAAAAAAGAATCTATTTTTGTAAATGAACATATTTTCGTACCTTTGCGCGGTTTTAAAAGTCATGTGAAAGATGTCAAAATTCGAACAATACAACATAGTATTAAAGGATATAACCAGTGAAACACCCATGTTTGAGTTTGACTTGGACAATGTGTTTTTTAAGAAGATTGATAGTCCTGAAGTACAAATCGGGAATGTCAAAGCAAAAGTTAGTGTTCAGAAGAAAACGAATACCTACGAGCTCAAGTTTGAAATTGATGGAATTATTGTAATTCCGTGTGATCGTTGCCTGGATAATATGGAGCAACCCATACATTACAAAGAAAAACTGCTGGTGAAATTAGGTGAAAAATTTTCTGAAGAAGACGAAATAGTTATTGTTCCGGAATCAGAAGGAGCCATCAATATTGCCTGGTTCTTATACGAATTTATAGTCCTGAACATTCCGATGAAACATGTTCATGCTCCCGGAGAATGTAACAAGACCATGGCTGGTAAGCTTAAAAAGCATATTACACGTCAAAAGGACGATGATGATGAAGAAGATGAATCGGTTATCGATTTTGAAGACGATGATGATTTTACAACAAATGAATCACAAACTGACCCGAGGTGGGACGGCTTGCAAAATATATCAGAAAACAATTAAATAAACAACTAAGATGGCACATCCCAAGAGAAAAATTTCGAAACAAAGAGCAAGAAAAAGAAGAACACATTATAAAGCTGAAGCCCCAACGTTAGCAATTTGCTCGAATTGTGGAGCAGCTCATATCTATCATACTGTATGTGGTGAATGTGGCTATTATAGAGGTAAATTAGCTATTGAAAAAATGGCTACTGTTTAATATGAATAGTTTTTCCTATTCAACTTATTGTAAAATTCTTGAGCCCTAAGCATATAAGCTTCCGGGCTCAATTTTTAAGTACCTAATATTTTAAAATTTATGTCTAAAATTCACGCAGTTATCACGGGTGTAGGAGGGTATGTACCTGATTACATATTGGATAACCATGAACTAAGTAAAATGATGGATACCAACGACGAGTGGATTACCACACGTGTAGGTATTAAAGAGCGTCGCATCCTGAAAAAGAAACATGCAGGAACTTCCTACATGGCTGCTAAAGCAATTCTGGATTTGTTTGCAAAGACCGGAACAAAACCTGAAGAAATAGATTTAGTCATTTGTGGTACTACCACTCCCGATCATATTTACCCTTCATGTGCTTCTATGGCAGCCGAAAAGGCAGGAATTAAAAACTCCCTGGCTTTCGATATACAGGCCGCTTGTTCAGGATTTATTGTTTCTCTCTCAACTGCTGTGGGTTTTATTGAATCGGGCCGTTATAAAAAAGTACTGGTTATCGGAGCAGATAAAATGTCTGCGATTACCGATTACACGGACCGCACAACCGCACCATTATTTGGAGATGGGGCAGCTGTAGTTTTAGTGGAACCTACTACTGAAGAAGTTGGAGTGATAGATTCACTCATTTTTACTGATGGAGTTGGAATGAAACACCTCCATATTAAAGCCGGAGGATCGGCAATTCCAGTTACTCATGAAACTCTGGATAATCGTGAACAGTATACATATCAGGAAGGAGCTAATGTTTACAAACATGCTGTTACGAATATGGCGGGAGTTTCGGCCGATATCATGGAAAAAAACAGTTTGAAAAGTGAAGATATTTCATGGCTTATCCCTCATCAGGCAAACTTGCGTATTATTGATGCCGTTGTACAACGTACTGGTATTGATTATGAAAAGGTTACAATCAATATTGAACGTTTTGGTAATACTTCGGCCGCTACAATACCTCTTTGTATCTGGGAATGGGAGAAGAAATTCAAAAAGGGAGATAATATCATTCTTACAGCTTTTGGAGCCGGATTTACCTGGGGAGCCATATACTTGAAATGGGGATATTGATTTTTACTGATTTTAATTAAGAGATTGTACAAATTATAAAAAAACCGGACTGTTACAGTTCGGTTTTTTTATTCAATGTAAATAATAAACATATTTTTGGGGAAAGGAATCTTTTTTCCATTATCTTTGTAACATGCAAAACAATTCAACATTGATCGATAATATACTGAAAAACATGGGCATCGAAGCCCTTAATGCAATGCAATTAGCAACGCTTGAGGCAAACGAAAAGTCCAAAGATATGATTCTTTTGTCACCCACCGGTTCTGGTAAAACACTGGCATATCTGTTGCCGGTTTTAATGAGTCTGGATCCTCAGATTAAAAATGTTCAGGCTTTAATATTGGCTCCTTCGCGCGAACTGGCACAACAGATAGAACAAGTCTGGCGTAGCATGGGTACGGGTTTCAAAGTAAATACCTGCTTTGGCGGACGGCCATCCAACGGCGAAAAACGTGATCTGGCGATTCCTCCGGCTTTACTGATTGGTACACCCGGTCGATTACAGGATCATATTGAACGTGGAAATTTTGAACTAACCGATATTAAAACTCTGGTTCTTGATGAATTCGACAAATCGCTCGAAATGGGTTTCACAGAACAAATGGAAGCGATTATCAGTCATATTCCGTCAATCAAAATACGAATTCTTACTTCGGCAACCGATGCAGTTTCAATACCTGCTTTTACAGGCATTCAAAATCCGGTGAAACTTGATTTTACTGAAAAGGACAATGTACTGAAAGGATTGAAAATCTTTTCAGTAAAAGGGAATAACAACGATAAGATGGATTTGCTCTATCAATTACTTTGTTATTTGGGCAATGATTCAACTTTGATCTTTTGTAATCAACGCGAAACGGTTGAAAAAGTCAGTGCGTACCTGCGAACACGCAATGTAGCAAACGAATTTTTTCATGGAAAACTGGAACAACCGGACAGGGAACGGGCGCTTTCAAAATTTCGGAATGGAAGTTGCACCGCTTTTATTTCTACCGATCTGGCTTCGCGTGGTTTGGATATTCCTGAAATAAAAAATATTATTCACTTTGATGCACCTGTCAGAGCCGATGAATTTATACACCGTAACGGTCGTACATCCCGTATGGAAGCAGAGGGTTCGGCTTATGTATTGCTGACAGAGAAAGAAGAATTGCCGTCATTTATTACTTCTTTGCCTTCGCCATTACTTTTACCTGCCTTAAGCTCTATGCCTCCCAAACCCGATTGGGCAACACTCTATATTGGTAAAGGGAAAAAAGATAAACTTAGCAAAATGGATATTGTCGGCTTCATGTTTAAAAAAGGGCAATTAGCCAAAGATGAACTGGGTATGGTGGAGGTGAAAGAGTATTATTCATTCGTTGCCATTAAAGTAAATAAAGTAAAGGAAGTACTTCGATTGGTGGAGAAAGAAAAAATAAAGAATATGAAGATGCGAATAGAATTAGCGGAATGATATTTATCTTCTACGATAATAATAGTTGTTTTTTATCCTGTTCATAGTTAGTAGATATAAAAACTTAAAATAATACAGCATATGAAAATCAAATTTATTGGTGCAGCCCGCGAAGTAACCGGCAGCAAACACCTGATCACAACGAACGAAGGAAAACGGATTTTGCTTGATTGCGGTATGTTTCAGGGAAAAGGACTGGAAACGGATAGTATGAACCGTAATCTGGGCTTTGACCCTGCCACCATCGATTATCTGATTCTCTCTCATGCACATATCGATCATTCGGGTTTGATTCCCTATTTGTACAAAGGCGGTTTTCGTGGTTCGGTAGTTTGTACCAGTGCTACCCGTGATCTTTGTTCTATTATGTTGGCCGATAGTGCACATATTCAGGAATTGGACGTACAATGGTTCAACAAGAAACGGGCTAAGCAGAATTTATATCCTGTTGATCCGCTTTATAGTATGGATGACGCTGAGGCTTGCATGAAATTATTTATCGCCGTGGAATTTGACCGCCGTTTTTATATTAACGACAAAATAAATGTGAAGTTTAGCAATTCGGGGCATATGTTGGGCAGTGCCGTGGTAAATCTGGAATTAATAGAGAATGGCGAAAAAGTACATCTGGCATTTACCGGTGATATTGGTCGCCCGCATAACCGTATTTTGCATTTACCCACTGCTTTTCCCCAATGTGATTATCTGATTACCGAATCAACTTATGGAAACCGATTACATCCTGCTGATAAGGAAATAGAAGAAGATTTATTGAAAATAGTGGTGGAAACCTGTGTTGTCAATAAAGGAAAGCTGATTATTCCTTCTTTTGCCATCGGACGAACGCAGGAAATAGTATATGTTCTCAATGATTTGTTCAATCAAAGAAGATTACCACGAATTGATGTATTTGTCGATAGCCCGCTCTCTGTGAATGCGACAGAAATTTTCCGTATGCATACCGATGGTATGAACGATGATGTAAAAGACATGTTGAAATATGATAAGGATCCTTTTGGATTTAACTCTTTACATTATATCAAAAAACTGGAAGAATCCAAAGCCCTGAATAGTTATGAAAAACCCTGCATAATCATTTCTTCATCGGGAATGATGGAAGCCGGTCGTATTAAACATCATCTGGCGAATAATGTGTCGGATGCAAGAAACACAATTCTTATTGTCGGATATTGTACTCCAACTTCTCTGGGAGCCCGTATACAGGAACCGGGGTTGCGTGAAATTTCAATATTTGGAATTCAACATGCAATCAGAGCCCGAATAGCAAAGATTGAGGCTTTTTCCGGTCATGCTGATTACACCGAAATGATATCTTTTCTAAGTTGTCAGAATCGTTCGCAAATAAAGAAAACTTTTCTTGTGCATGGAGAATATGATGTTCAGCAGTTTTTTGCTGAAGAATTAAAGAAAGAAGGCTTTCATGATATTGAAATTCCGGCAGTGGGTGATGAATTTGAATTGTAACGGAAATAATTTGTATATTCTTATTTATTGTATTTCGGAAATTAAAACTTAAAAATAATAGTTATTTCTCTTTCAAAGACAAAATGTTATCCGATTATTTTAAAAAAAATATTGATTCTCTTTTAGCATCAGCAGTTGGTTTTTTCATTATCATACTGTTTACCCGTTATGGAGGAATCGGTATTTCTCCCGATTCGATAGCCTACACAAGTGCCGCCCGGAATTTAATTTCAGGAAACGGACTCACTGAATTTTCCGGAGCTCCTTTGGTCGCCTTTCCCCTTTTCTATCCTTTATTTCTGGGATTGGTCATGATTGTGACACAACATGATATAATTCTTGTAGCTCCGTTCCTGAACGCGTTGATGTTTGCTATCCTGATATTTCTAAGCGGTACAATCATTGAACATTTTAAATACAAAACAAAGTGGTATAAACGAATATTATTGATCATCATTAGCATTAGCCCATCGCTTATTGAAATATACAGCATGCTTTGGTCCGAAACACTATTCATAATCCTGATACTTGTTTTCTTCCTTTTATTTCACCGGTATTTACTTAAACACAATACTTTATCCCTGGTTTTGGCCGCAACAGTGGCTGCTATAGCATTTGACACCCGCTATGCAGGGATAACTTTAGTCAGTTCAGGAGTCCTGCTGATTTTTTTTGATAAGAATTTAAAATGGATCAAAAAAATCACTCATATTTTACTGTTCGGAGCTGTAGGTATTTCGATTGTAATCCTGAATCTGATTCGTAATATTCTTGAAAATGGATTGGCCACCGGTATGCGTCAGGAGAGCATAACATCCCTTTCTCAAAATATCGGATATTACAGCAGTGTTCTATCTGACTGGCTGAGATTGCCAATATTGGATAAGTTTTTCATTCAGGTATTCGCAGTTATTATTATGTTGTTATTTCTGATATTTTTTATTCGAAATATAAATCATTGGAAATCTTACTATACCTATGAAAATATTGCTGTATCTTTTTTTATAGTATATGTTTTGTTCATCGTCTTGTCTTCAACTTTTTCGCGCTACGAAACGATTAATAACCGTTTACTTGCACCGGCATTTCTTCCACTTTTATGGATATCTACCTGTCAGATACCAAAGTGGAAAAATCAAATGCCACATCGAAGATTAAAATGGGTATTCCTGGCCTTTTTTGTTGGGATTGCTACAGTTCTTATTGGTAGTTATTTTGCTATTAATCAAGATAATCTATCTTATATGAACGAAACCGGTATTCCCGGTTACAATGAAGATACCTGGAAAAAATCACAATTAGTGAATTATATACAAAAGCACAAAGAACTATTTGAAGATGATTCAATTATTTATTCGAATCACTGTCAGGCTGTTTATTTTCTGACCGGGCATTCGGTAACTACTCTTCCCGAACGGGTTTACAAGAATGATGTGGATGAATTTAAGCGAACCGAAAATAGTTTGCTTATTTGGTTCAATCTGGACTATAACCCTGATTTGCTAAATCTGAAAGAAATCAGAAATTATAAGAGAATGAAAAGAATCAAATCATTTTCTGATGGAGCAATTTTTATTCTGAAGAATTAAAATATAACTTGAAAATCACAATGAATTGATTATTCTTTCAGCTTTGTTGCTGTAGTATAGAACTCTTTCAGATAAAATGGCTCAAAATAAGCCACATCTTCAAATTTCTTTTCAGCGTACGCTTTTTCAGCCAGGGGAATCATATTTTCTGCTAAGGGAACAAGATACTCAATAAAACGTGCATTCGGGTGGGTGAGAGTCGTTTTGCATTTTTCAGCACCATTTCCAAAGAAATATACAACGTGTTTATCCAGTATTTCAGCATACGAACCGGCATTGATAATATCTGCAGCTATTTCGCGTATAATTTCGCCTTTGGCATTGTAAAATGCAGCATAGACTTCCATCCGTCGCGCATCTATCATGGGGCAAAACAAAACGTTTTCAGTACGGTCAACAGCGCTCAGCGCCTGAGTTGTCAGTACCTTAAGCGTACTTACTGCTATTAATGGAATATCCAGCCCGTAACACAATCCTTTAGCGGTAGAAGCTCCGATTCGCAAACCTGTATATGATCCGGGTCCGCTGCTTACAGCTACAGCATCTAATTTTTTGGAAGTAGTCTTTAAAAGTTCCATTGCTTCGGCAATAAATACACTCAACAATGCTGCGTGATTCATGCCATCTGCATTCGATTTGGAAAAAAGACAGGTTCCATTCTCGCTTAACGCTATGGAACAAACATTGGTAGAGGTTTCTATATGAAGTATGAGCATATTTGAATTTACAATTTAAGAATTTACAATTGAATTATCCGGATTCAGAATTGAGTGAATGATATTCAACAATAATCAGATATTAAAGTGGCGCAAAAATAAGCATTTTCAGTGAATAGCTAAAATAAATCCCCGTTTCCATTTGGAAACGGGGATTTGAATTATTATTCTGTTATTTATTTTATAGTAATTTTCAACGGATTTTTAGCGATCTCGCTGAAGTGATCCAACGCTTTGAACCAGTCATCATCTGTAGGATAACCCCATTTATTCCAGCCACCACCAAAATAGTAAGTAAAGGTATCACCCACTTTGTATGAGCTTAACATTAATGCATGATCATCTTTCGTGCGTACATTATTTACTTTTTCAGGAATAAATACTCCAATATAATTGCGACCGGCAGGAACACCTGCATCCGAAACGGCATTCTCGGCATATCCGCTTGTGCCATTTTCTATGTTTTGTTTCAAATTATCAATTTTATCATGTAAATATATTCCGGTTGCCAATTCCATATTTTGATCAGGACCGGTATATTTTACAACGCCTTTATTGAGCATTGAACCTGCATTTGTTGTAATAGTAATCTCTTGCTTGTAATAATTATCACCTACTTTAACCGAATCATAAGTTAATTGGAATACTGATTGTAATGGACCGTTTTCCAATACTTTATAACTATCGTAATGGTTTCCTATCCACAATGAATCGGATGCATAGGGTGCAATTCCACCACAACCCAGGGTATGTGCTACTTTATAACAATCAAGTCCCAGACCATGATCCACATGATAGGAGATTTCGTGGTTCAATTCATCACCGTAAAATTTGTCTACAATCAAATCATTCGTGCATTTCAGCCATAAATCCACACCATTACTGGGGTTTTCGTTGGCCAAAGCAGGTCCGTACATCCGATAAGCAGCCAGATCGTTTTCCCATGCAAAATCATCTTTGCGTTCGGGTACAAATCTGGCAAATGTTTTTGGCTTTACCTCAGCAGGTTTTCCTTCACTCAAAGTATAAGTAACTTCTTTATTTGCATCGACATCTACCTGAAATATAAGTGTTTCCGGTTTCTTATTTTCATCATAAATCAATTGAAAGGCTACTTCTTCATTTTTATCGTTTTTCAAAATGTACGATTTTGTTTGAAAGTCTGCCGTCAAAGTATTCGTTTTTACTTCAACCATTTCACTCTTTCGGTCAATTCCAAGTGAATTTGAAACAACGATTGTCAATTTAGGTGAGCTACATGAAACGAGTAGGAGTAACGCAAAAAATGATAATGTGAATTTATTCATGATCAGATAATTATTAATTGTGAATTATAAATTATTTTGGTTGTTTGCCAATGTATGCCAAAATACCACCATCAACATATAAAACGTGCCCGTTTACAAAATCAGATGCGCTGGAAGCAAGGAAAACGGCTGGTCCTACTAAATCTTCGGTTTTTCCCCAACGTGCAGCGGGAGTTTTAGCAATAATAAATTCGTTGAATGGATGACCCGGAACACGAATGGGAGCGGTTTGCGGAGTTTCAATATATCCAGGTCCCAGTCCATTACATTGAATATTGAATTCACCATATTCCGAGGCGATATTTTTGGTCAACATTTTCAGACCACCTTTGGCTGCTGCGTAAGCCGAAACAGTTTCGCGACCTAACTCACTCATCATGGAACAAATGTTGATGATTTTACCGCTTTTTTTAGCAATCATAGCTGGTAGAACGGCTTTTGCAACAATAAATGGTCCGTTCAGGTCTATATCAATTACCTGACGAAACTCGGCAGCTGTCATTTCCACCATGGGGATACGTTTAATAATGCCGGCATTATTTACTAAAATATCAATACTCCCGACTTCTTTTTCAATTTTGGCAACCATTGCATTAATCTGGTCCTCATTGGTGACATCGGCAACATAACCAAATGCCTTCATTCCTTCGGCGGCATAGGCGGCAATTCCCTTATCCACCAATTCCTGATTGATGTCATTAAACACGATAGTTGCACCGGCTTTAGCATATCCCGAAGCAATAGCATAACCGATTCCGTAAGACGCTCCTGTTACCAGAGCAATTTTCCCTGTTAAATCAAATTGGTTCATTTTTTTTATTTTTAGCTCCATAATTCCATGGGGGAATCAGGTGGAGTGTTATTAATATATTTTGTTTCTTAGATGAATTGAAAAACTTGAAAAATTTTTAATTTTAATTGTTATCTCAATTCTGTATTTTTATAAAAATTCTGATCTCCATAATCCAGGTTTTCGCCGGCCATTCCCCAGATAAAAGTATAGTTACTGGTAGCAGCTGCAGAGTGAATGGACCATTCGGGCGAGATGGCAGCTTCATCACCTTTCATCCAAATATGACGGGTTTCAGTAGGTTCACCCATAAAGTGACATACAGCTTGTCCTTCGGGAACTTCAAAATAGAAATAGGCTTCCATACGTCGACTGTGAGTGTGCGCCGGCATAGTGTTCCATACACTTCCCGGCTCCAGTTCAGTCATACCCATTTGCAACTGACATGTTTCCAATACCTGAGATACCAACATTTTATTGATATTCCTATGATTAGAACCTTCTAACGAGCCTAATTCCATCACAATGGCATCTGATT
Organism: Paludibacter sp. UBA6032; assembly: GCA_002427885.1. GTDB lineage: Bacteria > Bacteroidota > Bacteroidia > Bacteroidales > Paludibacteraceae > Paludibacter. The sequence continues at coordinate 28,208 of DIZI01000032.1, read as the reverse complement.
TTGTAATTTTTCTATCAGGATACGTTTTGTGTGCTGGAGCTGAATTGAAGTAAAACTTTGCAGGATTTGTGGCATCAATACTTTCAAAAGTGACATTACGGTCACCAGCACCCAGGTATAAGGCTTCCTTATAACCTAAATTGAATATTACACCATCGACCGTTATTTTTCCGGCTCCACCCACATTAAATGTTCCAAATTCACGACGTGAAAGAAAGTATTCGGATTTTAACGGATCGATTGTTTCAAGTGTAAGCACTTCTGCCACAGGCATGGCTCCACCAACAACCAAGCGGTCGTATAAAGTGTAAACCATATTGACTTCATTTTTTATAAAGATTTTTTCTACTAAATATTCTTTGCGTAAACGTTCTGTTTCGTACTTTTTTGCATCTTCAGGATGTGAAGCGTAACGAATTTCATAATTTGTTTTCATGTAAATAATGATTTGTTAGTTATCACAAGTCAACAATTTGATGTAGTCTGACATGTGTATTTCAGATTCTTTGTTTCTGTGATGCAGTATTGTAATGCCATTAATATTATCACTTTAGAATAAGTCATTCACAAAATAATTGGTCGACCAAAGATAATGCATATTTTTTTTGAAGAAAACACAAAAATTCATAAATGAAATTTAAAAATATTTTCCATTTAAAGCATTCATTTGTTTTAATATGGAAGATATCATTTCCGTTGAATACAAAGATAGTAAAATGAGATCTTCCCTGTTCAATAATTTCGTTCAAATAAGTGCAATATTTGACTCAAAATATGGAGAAATTGACTTTCCAGAAAATGGCAGACTATTTAACTTTCAACATCCATGCCAGATTGACCGAAGCATCCATGTTGTTTGATGTAGCAAAAAAATCACGTTTGTCATTCGAGAAAATATCGCTGAGTCCAAAATTTACCCGTGTATCGAGTTGAAAAATATTTCCTTTTATGTTGAAAAGAAATCCTAATCCACCACAAAGTCCGTAGTCGAAAGGATTTTGAATAAGGGTTACGTGCTGAGTATCGGTACCTGTTGTACCATCCTTCAGCACTTTTTCAGATAATAAATAGCTGATTTTAGGTCCTATATTTAAAAAAACACGATTTTTATTCCCAACATAAAAATGTGAAAGAAACGGGAGTTCGACATAATTCAACTGGCGGGTATATAAGCCCGACTTTTCTGTCCAGCCCCGTTGAGAAAAATTGAGTTCTGCCTGAACGCCTACATATTTATTGCCTACATATCTGTATACAAAACCCCCGTTATAGCCCATTAAAAAACCCTGCTTAACTGATGGATTAAAACCAACCATTGATTCAGTGACTCCAAAATTCAACCCAATATACTTTTCAGATTGAGCTAAACGTGGTTGTGCAAACAATGAAAATGAAAAGACTAAAAAAAGGAATGTATACAGCTTATGCATAAAATTTGTTTTCACTAATTAATATCTGGTTTTTGTGTATTATCTTCGCCTAAATAAAGTTGTTTGTTAATAAAGCCGGATTCATTTGATATACGCTCGAAACGGGGCATTGATTGTATAGTTTTCGATAAATCAAATGATTCGACTTTGTTTATAAAATTAGCAGGATAACGGTTTATAAGTGAAATAAAATAGTATGATAAATCATAACCCAACAAATCAAAACGAGGCGAATCTATTGTTGCACTGCTATAAAAAAATTGGGCAAAATACTCATCAAAGTCTTTCAATTTAATAGAATCAATATTATCCCTGAAAGGCGAAATATATATATTCTTAGCTAGTTTATCTTTTTGATTTTTCCAATTATAGGGTTCAAAAAGTACAATATCGTAGTTGTTTGAATTTGCTTTTATTGGATTGATAAATGGACTGATATACGCATATTTATCTGTATTGAAGATGATGATATTTTTTTCTTTTTTATTTAAAACCGATTTAAAATCAGCTTCATCTGAAGTAGTCAGGTTAATATTTGAGTATTGTTTCCGTTCTTTAATAAACGCTTTTTGCAATGCTTCAAACTTCATCCTTCCTTCGTCGAATGAACTAATCCCCGGGAGTTCGGCAAAAATGATATTTGCCTTGTTGTACTTTTTCTTAAATAAATCAATAGTAAATTTCAACTCCAAATCGGTTCCTGGATTGAATTGAAATAAATAAGAATTATTGTCTATTTCAGGCACTTTTGACGAAAACGGAATAAGAGTGTTTATTCTGTTTTCTTTTGCAAATTCAGCCACAGACGACACCTGATTACTAAAAGCCGGGCCAATAATCAGATCCATTTTTTTAAGTTCTGGCTTACTTAAAATTTCAGTGATTTTTTCATCTGATTTTTCCGTGTCATACGTATATATCTCTGAAGAAATTCCCTGTTGTTTTGCTTTTTCAATGGCAATGAGCGCTCCTGAATAGAAATCAAGAAAACGGTCGAGATTCGAATCCGGTTTATCCTGATCGAGCATAAAAGGAAGTAAAAAGGCAATTCTGATTATTTTTTTTTCTGAACCGGATTTGGAAGAGTCAGTGTTTGAAAACTGATTATTCAGAATATCTGCCTTATTGGCTTCTGTTTCTGTCTTTGGTATTTTCAACTCTGTACCAACAGTTAATTTGGTAGAAGAACCCGGATTTAGTCGGATAATATCTATTACTTTAACGTTATAAAGTCTGGCTATTGAATATAACGTTTCTTGTGTACGAACCACATGTATTCCGTTTCGTTTATTTTCTGCCGGACTATTATTTTGTGTTGTTGATTTGGAAATTTGGGCCTCCTGTTTTTTTCTTTTCTTTGTTTCTTTTGGAATAAGCAATACTATGCCTTCACGTAACCCATTTGCAATATCAGGATTGTATTTGATAATATCTTCCTGACTAACACTAAATTTCTGACTAATACCAAAAAGAGTTTGTTTTTTCTTTACTTTATATTCAGTAAATTCCTGATCAGCATCGTTGTTTTTGTTTTTTTCTTCCACCTTTTTGGGTGAATAAGTATTTTGAATAGGAATCAGAATTTGTTGTCCGCTTTTTAAACCGTTTGCAATCTCAGGATTCGTTTTAGTTATTACATCGGGTGAAATATCAAATTTCCGACCAATGGCATATAATCCTTCGCTGGTTTGTACGGTATAGATATAGTACTCGATTCCATTTATTTTTTTTATCGGATACGTTTTATTTTGTCCGGACAATGAGAGTGTAATCAGGAGAAATCCTGCAAAAATAAACGTGAATATCTTCTTTTTCATATTTTCAACTGCACTAATTGATAGTTCCAACGGCAAATTTACATATAATTACTGAGATTTTTAATCTTGTGATAAAAAACGGTTTATTCCGGTATATAGTATTCATGTCATATCTGCTATGTTACCTATGTTACTATATGATGGCACATTCTGTTGTATTTTTACTCAGTCTGCATGTATGGTTTTTACTATAATTACGTTAATATAAAGAGATAAATTTACGATTGTAAACATAAGAAACTGATTTCTTATTTTTTTTTAATCATGTATAATCCTGATTCTCCCTGCATATTTAAATTCCCGATCAGGTTGGATTGACTGGTTTGAGTGTATACAGAATGCCTGACTGATTTGTTCAACTTTCTTTCATTCATCTCAGATGTTTTATTGATTCGGTTCCAAAAAAAAACTGTAATTTAGCAGTTCGAAAAATAAGCTTAGCTTCGTAAAATATCAGTTCGTATGAATTCATTTCTTCACCGTATTGCAGAAACTTATTATAGTCAGCATGGTTCTGCCATTGACGGTTTTACTTTCGTCTTTCCCAATCGTCGGGCAGGTCTCTTCTTTCAACGTTATGTTTCTGAAATAGCTGAAAAACCTGTTTTTTCGCCTGAAATTATAACTATTAATGATTGTTTTGCCGCTGCTTCTGCCTGGCAGGTTGCCGACCGTCTGACGATGCTGTTCCGGTTGTACAACATTTATAAACAGCATATTAATAAAGAAGAACCGTTCGATACTTTTGTGTTTTGGGGCGAAATGTTACTTTTAGATTTTGACGATATTGACAAATACCGGGTGGATGCCAGACAATTGTTTACCAATATAACTGAACTTAAGCAGATTGATCAACTATTTAACGTGTTTTCGGAACGGCAAATAGATGCTATACGTCAATTTTGGAACAGCTTTATACCTGTTGTAGAAGGGAAATCCCGTGAAGATTTTATTTCCACATGGAAAGTCCTGTTTCCTATATATGAGCAGTTCAGAGACGAACTGATTGCAGAGAAAGCCGGTTCAGAAGGTATGATTTGTCGCGAAGTAACCGACCGTCTTCGCGCAAAAGAAGAAATTGCAGGTTGGGAAAATAAAAAGTTTGTCTTTGTCGGATTTAATGCTTTAAATCCTTGTGAAAGAATTCTTTTCAGTGAACTGCAAAAACGGGAACAAGCCGATTTTTATTGGGATTACGATGCAGCAGAATTGCGCGATAGCGACAATCAGGCTTCCTTGTTTTATGCCGAAAATATTCATGTTTTTCCGTCTAAATATACCATTGAACCGATTATCGAGTCTTTGCAGGAAAAAGAAATTGAACTTATTGCCGTTACATCGGCTGTCGGTCAGGCTAAACAAACCTATAACATTCTGAATCAACTTTTCCCGCAGGATACTCCGGATCAAAACTGGATTAAAACTGCAGTCGTATTGCCGGATGAAAGTTTGTTGATTCCTTTACTTCATTCTTTGCCAACGCATATCGGGAAAATTAATGTTACCATGGGTTTTCCTCTCAAGACCACACCGGTTTCGGGGTTGATAGAACATATTTTCGAATTACAAAAGCGGATGCGCGTTTCAAATGACCGGGTTTCATTTTATCATTTAAATGTTTCCAATATTCTAAACCATCAATATATCAACCTGCTATGCAATGAAGAAGCCAAAAGCATACTGAAACGGATGGCCGGAAATAACTGGATTTATGTTGATGCCGATGAGTTTAAACAAAATGATATTCTGGCTGCCATATTTAGTCCGCAAACAAATACCGCTACTTTTTTAAATTACCTTATGTGTATTCTCAGCAGCTTGCAAAACGGTTGGCAACATGCATCCGAAGAGGCGAATAAATTCCAATTGGAGTGCGATTTTCTGTATCAATATTATATTGCCATTAAACGCATGTCGGATATAATGAATGATAAACCCGTTGACGTAGCTATGACCATTGAGACGCTCGTTCGGTTGACACGTCAGTTGACTGCCGGTATCTCCATCCCTTTTGTAGGTGAACCTTTGGATGGTTTGCAGGTTATGGGTGTTTTGGAAACCCGTGGGTTGGATTTTGACAATCTGATTATTACATCTTTCAATGAAGGAATTTTTCCGCAAAAAAGCACTATAAACAGTTTTATACCCTATAACCTACGTAAGGGTTTTGAATTGCCGACTACTGAACATCAGGATGCTATAACAGCCTATAATTTCTACAGACTCATACATCGTGCTAAAAAGATTTTCTTTTTATACGATTCACGTTCGGAATCGGGACAGACTGCTGAAGTGAGTCGGTTTATGCATCAGTTAAAATACCATTACGGAGTAAAATATCAGCATAAAGTAATTTCATTCGATATTAGTTTTGGAAGTCCTCAGGCCATTAAAATAGAAAAAACACCGGCTGTAATGGAAAAACTGCAGCGATTTATGCAGGAAGGCGATAATATGCCCGCCCTCTCGGCCAGTTCCATTAACAGTTATATCGATTGTCCCTTACAGTTTTACCTTACACAGGTGGAAAAAGTCGAGCAGATAGACGAAGTAAAGGAAACTATTGAAGCCGACATGTTTGGAACATTGTTTCATGCTGTAATGGAAAATATGTATGAGCCTTACAAAGGCATAATGATACAACCTGGCGATTTTGATGCTTTAATCGCTAATCAATTGCATATCGACCGGCTGATTTCGATAGCATTCTCTGAAAATTATTTCAAAAAGAAAAACAAGGCTATTGTTGCTTTAGAAGGAAATAATCTACTGATAGCCACAGTAATCAAAAAATATGTTTTACAGGTATTAAAGACAGACAAACAGCATGCACCTTTCAGGTATATAAATTCTGAAGAACGTTGCTATCTGCGGTTTCCGATTGAAGATGGCTCTAAAACCGTGAATATAAAAGGCTTTATTGATCGTATAGACGAAAAGGATAATCGACTCCGCATACTCGACTACAAAACGGGAATTGGCTCCCTGGAATTTAAAAATTTGGATGAAGTATTTGAGCAGAACAAGGATAAACGTCCGAAATTCGTGTTACAGACCTTTTTGTATGGCATATTGTACAAGGATAAAGCGCTTGGAAGGCCAATGACACCGGGAATTTACTATATGCGTGATGTGTTTAAAGCAGGCTTTGACACAGAGTTGCATTGTAAACCGGATAAAAATATCAACGAAACAGTAACCGACTTCAAAAATTACGAATCCGACTTCCGGCAGCATCTTACGGGTTGTCTGGAAGATATTTTCAATCCAGAACTTGCATTCATTCAAACCGAAAACACAAAAGTTTGCCGGTATTGCCCCTATGCCGGAGTTTGTAACCGGTAAAAGTAAAAAGAATACAGTTTGAATGTGGCTTTTAAAAAGTATATAATGCTAATTATCATATTGATAGTAAATTATAAATAGAATAAACGAAATGTCGTATGGACTTAGGAAACCTGATTTTTTTGAATTCAGTAGTCTTAAAATGAGGGTTTGAAACAATAAAATAAACATTTTGATTGAAATAATTCAGTATTTTTCGTCCCGGTATTGAATTTTCTATCCCGAATATAAAAATTTCATCCCAATGTTTGAATAAATTCACCAGATATTTGCGAAAACTGATTTCAAGTGTTTCTTTTGCTTCTCCAAGCGAGAATCAGGGTATAGTGCAAATACAATTTATCACATTAAAATTATTTATAGAAACCTGTAATATCCGGGTTTTACAACAAAAATATATTATTACATGAAACGATATCATTTAGTTGGATTATTTTTCTTATTAATCACAATTTTAGTTCCGGCTCAAAATAATCTTTTTCAAAAAAAGAAATTAATTTACAAAGGCGACACCTTATTTTACAGAGAACTTTTACCGGTTAATTACAATAAATCAGTGGCTTATCCACTGGTAATTTTTCTTCATGGCTCGGGTGAATGTGGAAATGACAATGAAAAACAACTCATACACGGATCTTCACTATTTACAGACTCATTAAACAGAGCGAATTATCCGGCAATTGTTGTTTTTCCACAATGTCCGGAAAATGCATCATGGGTAACCCTGAAGGATCTTCCAAACGATAAATTTGACATTATCGACACACGTCGCCCAACAAAACCACTCTATTTGGTAAAAAAATTAATTGATACCTATAAAAGAGAAGGTCTGATTGATAGCAAACGAATTTATATTGGAGGATTATCGCTTGGCGGAATGGGTACATTGGATTTGATTTGCAGGTATCCAAAAACATTTGCTGCGGCCATTTCAATCTGTGGAGCGGTAAACGTTGAAAGGTTGAAGAAAGTACGAAAAATGCCGATTCGGATTTATTATGGTAGTGACGATAATGTCGTTTCGCCGGAATATGCCCGCAATGCTTATGTTGAATTAAAAGCGGAGGGTTCTCAAAAAGTTGAAATTATTTCATTTCCGGGAGTCGGGCATGATAGCTGGACGCCTGCTTTTGCTCAACCAGATTTTTTAACATGGCTTTTTAATCAACATAAATAATGCGGAAATATTTGTAATCCGGGCTAAATTTATTACATAAAAGTTAGAATTTAGAAGTACTGAAAAATATAAACATAAAAAATACGGAACAGATTTATTCCTAATTATTTTTAATTAAATTTGTACGGCAATTTTAAATTATAATACAATGGCAAAAATAAAGGGGGCAATAGTAGTTAACATAGAACGGTGTAAGGGCTGTAATTTATGCGTAGTAGCTTGTCCATCAAAAGTATTATCATTAAATAACGAGGCTAATTCCAAAGGATACAATTATTCTTATATGGAGGATCCTGACTCATGCGTTGGTTGTTCGGCCTGTGCGTATGTTTGTCCTGATGCTTGTATTACCGTTTATAAGGTTAGAGTCTAGGTTATCAGATTATTTTCAATTTTAAATTTGTATCAATATCATGAGCAATTCAAAAAAAACGGATAAAGAAGAAGTAAGATTGATGAAAGGTAACGAAGCCATAGCCCACGCGGCCATACGTTGCGGTTGCGATGGTTATTTCGGTTATCCTATTACACCTCAGTCTGAAATAATGGAGACTTTGATGGAACAAGAGCCCTGGAATACGACCGGAATGGTGGTTTTACAGGCTGAAAGTGAGACTTCGTCCATCAATATGGTTTATGGTGCTGCTTGTTGTGGTAAAAAATCTATGACGAGTTCATCAAGTCCGGGAGTAAGCTTGATGCAGGAAGGAATTTCATATATCGCTTGTGCCGAATTGCCTTGTGTTATTGTAAATGTAATGCGTGGTGGACCCGGATTAGGAACTATTCAACCCAGTCAGGCGGATTACTATCAATCAGTTAAAGGTGGTGGCCATGGTGATTACAAATTAATCACATTAGCACCGGCTTCAGTTCAGGAAATGGCTGATCATACCGTTCTGGCCTTTGAATTGGCATTCAAATACTGTACTCCGGCATTAATTTTAGCGGATGGTGTTATTGGTCAGATGATGGAGAAAGTTATTTTACCTCCGTTTCAACCCCGTTTAACGGAAGATGAAATCCGCAAAAATACACCCTGGGCTACACTTGGTAAACCGGCCAACAGGAAACCGAATATAATAACCTCATTATCGCTCGAAGCTGAAGAAATGGAGGCAATAAACCTGCGTTTACAAGCTAAATACAGGGAGATTGAAAAAAATGAAGTTATGTTTGAAGAGTTTTCGTGCGAAGATGCAGAATATCTCGTTGTAGCTTTTGGAACAAGTGCCAGAGTCTGTCAGAAAGCAGTAGAAATGGCACGTTCAGAAGGTATCAAAGCCGGATTATTACGCCCGATAACACTTTTTCCTTTCCCGACTATTGCTTTAAGCAATTATGCCGATAAAGTGAAGGGTATGCTGACTGTCGAAATGAATGCCGGTCAAATGGTAGATGATGTACGGTTGGCTGTAAATGGTCGTGTTCCGGTTGAATTTTACGGACGAATGGGAGGTATTGTACCTGCGCCCGACGAAGTTCTGGAAGCACTTAAAACTAAAATCGTAAAAAATAATTGACAGATAAAAGAATTATAATTCATTCTTTATTTGTAATTCTTTCATTTCAAATAAAGTAACTTGTTATTAATCATAAAATTTATTATTGCTTTCGATTTTAAATCGTACAAGGATAAATAGTTAATTTGAAAAAACAAATTATGACGACAACCGAAATAATAAACCCGGAAAATTTAGTATATATCAAACCGAAAGTATTGAATGATAATCCAATGCACTATTGCCCCGGGTGCAGTCATGGTGTAGTTCACAAATTGATCGCTGAAGTTATTGAAGAAATGGATTATCAGGAAAAAACCATCGCCATTGCTCCGGTAGGATGTGCTGTTTTTGCCTATAAATATCTTGATATCGATTGGCAGCAAGCTGCCCACGGTCGTGCACCGGCATTAGCTACAGCTACAAAACGACTTCTTCCGGACCGCCTGGTCTTCACTTATCAGGGAGATGGGGATTTAGCAGCGATTGGTACAGCTGAAACCATTCATGCCTGTAACCGGGGTGAGAATATTGCCATTATTTTTATTAATAACGGAATCTATGGAATGACAGGTGGACAAATGGCACCAACAACTTTGGTAGGCATGAAATCATCTACTTCTCCCAACGGTCGTACAGTTCCATTGAATGGAAATCCATTGGATATTACCAAATTACTGGCTCAGTTGGATGGTACCTGTTATGTTACCCGTCAAAGTGTACACAACGTGGCGAATGTCCGAAAAGCCAAGAAAGCGATCCGGAAAGCCTTTGAAAACTCCATGTTGGGAAAAGGGACTTCAATTGTTGAAGTCGTTTCAACATGTAATTCCGGCTGGAAACTCAGCCCCGCCGATTCAAATACCTGGATGGTTGAGAATATGTTTCCGGCTTACCCGTTAGGTGATTTAAAAGACCTCTAAGTTTTTACAATTTGAAAATTCACATTTTACAATTCAGGGAATGAAAGAAGAAATTATTATAGCCGGATTTGGTGGACAGGGAGTCCTTTCGATGGGTAAAATACTTGCCTATTCAGGTTTAATGCAAGGTCAGGAAGTCAGTTGGATGCCTTCCTATGGCCCCGAACAACGAGGTGGAACCGCAAACGTAACTGTCATATTAAGTGACGAACGAATCAGCTCACCGGTTTTAAATTCTTACGATACGGCCATCGTTTTAAATCAACCTTCGCTCGAAAAGTTCGAAAGTAAAGTAAAACCGGGTGGAACGTTGATTTTTGATGGTAATGGTTTTCACAAATTTCCGACTCGTACCGATATCAATATTTATCGTATTGATGCTACTGAATACGCTTATGCCAATGATACAACTAAAACACTGAATATGATTATCTTGGGCGGTTTGCTCAAGATTCGTCCGATTGTATTGATTGAAAATGTGTTGAAAGGATTGAAAAAATCACTCCCCAGTCGTCATCATCATCTTATTCCTATGAATGAAAAAGCCATTCAGATTGGTATGTCATTGATCAGGAAAGTTGAATAGAAGAACTTAACCACATAATAAGATATCCACAGATAATTAATTGTTTTTTAACTTTTCCATCTGGAACTTTTTTTAAGATTAAACGTTTAATTTCAACTATAGTCTGTTGAAATTAGCTAACTTCCAATATTGTCAATTCAATGAACTTTACAAATTAGTTGACAGATGGCAATTCCCCGTTTCACGCTCAAAAAGATTTTCTTCACAGCAATAGAAGTGATTTTATTGTTGGTTCTCTTCTCATGCGGGGATAATATCTCATTAAACTCACCAAATGGATTAGTTGTTATCATCAAAGCGGACGACTTAGGAGATACTACGCCTAACTGGAACAGATTTATGAAAATGGTGGTTGATAAGCAAATTAATGCAGGGGTAGGTATTATTGCCAAAAAAGTCACAAAAAGTGGTTCTATCACCGAGATACAACGAGTATCCAATATTTTACAAGACAATAAATTTCCTGTTATTGAATTTTGGAATCATGGTTATGATCATTCTAAAATTAATGGAGTGGAGGAATTCATGAGGACTGCAGACAATTTTCAATTTGAACATATTCAATTGGCTCAAAATTTCTTTGTTCAGAATTTTCATTTTACCGCCCATACTTTTAGTGCTCCATTTAATAAAACATCAAAAGAAACTCTTTCAGTACTTTCTCATTTCCCGGAAATTAACGTGTGGATGTGTTATCAAAAATTAGAGACCGAATATTCAAAAGACTGGAAAGATCCGAATCAAAAAGTAATTCATTTGTACGACAAACACATTATTCTGAATGTTGATTATTTATATGTTCACGATTTTCCGGCTGATAAAATCATTGACAATTACAATGAAGATAAAAATAAACCCTATATACTTATTCAAATTCATCCGGCAGGATGGACCGATGAGGATTTTAATGAATTTGAACAATTAATTCATTTTTATAAAGATAGCAATCGGGCAATGTTTATGACTCCTTACCAGTATTATCAATATTTGCACAAAAATCTGACTCCGAATGATTAATTTTTCAGGAAATTGATCAAGACCGATTTTATACTGTATGCTGCAAAGTTCAAACTACATGATTTTTTACCTCCCAGATTGTACTATATAATTTTTTAATTCGGTATTAAAAGCATCTTTCTCCAATAAATCTTCCAGATTCAAATGCAAACGGTACCGCCAGCTGCTCATGGAGTTTGACGGAACATTAATCCGCTCTTCGTGTGGATTGTGACGTCGGATTGTTTCGGAAATTCCCAATAAATCCTGCATTTGAAAAATAGTCCACATGGCCGGAGAGTACAGATGTTGCAGGATAATATCCCGACAGATCCACCAATCGCAGAAATAGGGAGCTTCTCCCCGGTGTCCCAACTGTGAGTTATAAAAACGTTGGGTTACTGCCCGGTCTTCTTCCCACCAGCCACGGATTGTACTCATGTCGTGAGTAGATGGTGTTACAACAGATAAATAAGGTGCTTTGGAAGGATGAAAGAATTCTCTCTTGTTCGATTTAGGTGCACGCTGAACTTCCAGACTTAAAATACCCAATTCCTTCATTACTGAAGTGACACAAGGTGTCATCATCCCCAGATCCTCACCACAAATCATCATGTTAGTAGCACGTTTCAGAGCCGGTAATTTTTCCATTCCCGATTTGTACCAGGCGGCATCCTGACGGCGATAGAAATAATCAACATACAATTCGCGAAGGCAATTTTTACTGTGATTATCCAAATCACGGTACGTACGTAAACTTTCCATCCCGAAACGGGGATAAAACTGAGTGCCATGACTACCTTCAACTTCGAATAAAAGTACGTTTGAAATGAGATCAAATAAGCCCCATTTCACCTTTTCTGTAATTTTACCATCTTTGAAAAACTGTTCTATGGCTAATTGTGTCTGATAGGCCGGTTTTAGGCGAAACACCCAACCATCTTCAATTTGAAGACAATTTGCTTTCACCCATGATGCTTCATTTCCAAAAAAATCTGATAGAATTTCGTCTGTAATATAGGGTTTACAAAACCGGTTGAAGTCAAACCACAATCCTTTTTCAGTAAATTCATTGATGTGAATAGGGGTTGATGGATTCAAATGACCCATAATTCCTTCAACCTGATTGATCGGTATTTGCCAGATACGGAAAAATCCCAAAATATGATCGATACGGAATGTATCGAAATAAAATGACATTTGGGCAAAACGTTTTTTCCACCAATCATAATCAGTCCGCTTCATTATCTCCCAATTATAGGTAGGTAATTCCCAGTTTTGACCCTTGATGGAAAACATATCCGGTGGCGCACCTGCTTGCATATCCATGTGGAAGAGTTCAGGAGACACCCAGGTGTCCACACTGTTTCTGTTTACACCTATAGGAATATCGCCTTTAAGTACTATACCGTGTTCGTGTGCATAGGCAGCAGCATCGGACAATTGAACATGTAAATGATATTGTATAAAATAATTTACAGCAATATCATCAAAATGCGAATGCTCTGGTGATGAAAATTCGGCAATTCTGGTAACATCGTAGCTTGAAAATTCTTTCCATTCGCGATAATCCGGTGTTCCAAACTGATCACGTAAAACACGGTATGCGGCATATGGAATCAACCAGTATTTATTCTCTTCAAAAAACTTCAGATAGGATTTATTTTTTAAGAAGTTTTGTTTTTCTAAAAGATATAAATCTTTGGCATACTTAAGTTTATAATTTATAATATCTAAAAATGCAACCAAATCCAATGAATTCCACTCGGTTTGCTTTTCTGTAAATTCTTTTTGCAAAGGATTTGAAGCCGGGAGTTTACCTATTGATTGTAAATTCAAAAAGAGCGGATTGAGGGCAAAAGCAGATATCGCAGCATAAGGTAACACATCCGCATCGGTATGAGTACCTGTGGTATCGTTTAAAGGGAGGACCTGTATCAGTTTTAATCCTACTTTTTCGGCCCAATCGACAAACAATTTCATATCGGAAAAGTCACCTACACCTAAGCTATTTTTAGTCCGAATGCTGAAAACAGGTAAACTGACTCCGGCTCCTTTCCATGAATTATTTTCTATCCTCACAAATCCATCAGAGAGTTGTACAATCGTTTTTTTAGAATTTATGATTGTTGCAATACGATCCGGTCCCGATTCAAAATACAGAAAACGTTTGTCCTCCGGATCGTAAATACCATATTTATAATGAACTTCAGCCTTCGCTTTATTTAAATCGATCGAGCATGACCACCAATTTCCATCAGTACGACTCAGTAATATTGGTAAATTTGTAGACCATTTTCCCAATGCGTCACAATCACCAACTAAGCAAAGTAACTTATTTTTAGGCAATAAAGGAGCTTTTACCTTGAATATATGCGTATATTTTTTCTTTGGGTTTGAAATGTCATTGAATTTTTCTTTTTTCAATAAGACATTTTGAAATGGAGTCGTTAGAAAAACGTTTTCAAGACTACCCGGAGCGTTCCATGAATCAATACAAAAAAAATGATCCGTTTTTGTTGGATCAAGTATAAGTATCCGATCATCACCCCATTCCTGAGTATATTGCCCATCCTGTTCGGTAAATAAAATATATTTATATATCAACTTGAAGGTGGCATCTATGTCTATTTCAATTTCTCCAATCCAGTCTTCGTTTGCCTGAAAATTTAGAGGAAGTGATTTTGTAACATTTCCGTTTCCTAATTCTGGAATATTCCCGCTTACCATCAATTTCTGACCCCAGTATGTATAATATGGTAATTTAAAATATATCTTCATAGATTGTTGTATTGTAGTGTATTAGGCTTAATTCTGCTTAAACTCGATTCAAAAGTAATAGATAATTGACATATTGAAATTTATAGTGCTTATAAAAATGCAGAATTTGATTTCAAACGTTTGCGGAAATAACAGGTAACTGTTAAAACTAAAATTAAACAACACATGTAATACAGGTTTAATAAATTATTAGTAAGATAGTTTTAAATTGTTGAATCATTATCAGATAAACATTACTTGTTTTTTTATGGATTATCGTGTCCATTTTATAATTAAAATCCGTACTTTTGCAGAAAATTTTCTACTACTTTATACACTTCAATTTATGTCGCTTTCAAATACGCAATTTAAAGTGTTTTCGGGCACAAAAAGTCGTCATCTTGCTGAGAAAATCTGTCAAAGTTTAAATTGCCCACTCGGAAATATGAAAATTGAGCACTTTTCGGATGGTGAATTTTCAGTTTCGTATGAGGAATCCATTCGTGGCCAATACATTTATTTAATCCAATCCACTTTCCCTAATTCTGATAATTTAATGGAATTACTTTTAATGATTGATGCTGCTAAAAGGGCATCAGCATATAAAATAATTGCAGTCATTCCTTATTTCGGTTGGGCGCGTCAGGACAGAAAAGACAAACCACGGGTATCTATCGGAGCAAAACTAATTGCCGATATGTTGAGTGTTGCCGGAGTAGACAGAATTATAACCATGGATTTGCATGCTGATCAGATTCAGGGCTTTTTTGATGTTCCCGTTGATCATCTTTATGCTTCAACTATCTTTGTACCCTATATCAAATCACTGAATTTAAAGGATTTGGTAATTGCATCGCCTGATGTGGGCGGATCAAAACGGGCAGGTTCATATTCTAAACATTTAGGAGTGCCTATGGTTATTTGCTATAAAACACGCGAAAGAGCCAATGTTGTGGGAGAAATGAGAATTATCGGAGATGTTGCCGGTAAAGATGTAGTTATTACCGATGACATGGTAGATACAGCCGGAACGCTTTGTCTGGCAGCCGATTTAATGATAGCAAACGGTGCAAAGAGTGTTCGGGCCATTGTTTCTCACGGTGTTATGTCGGGAAAAGCTTCTCAGATTATTTGTGATTCATCGCTTACTGAAATAGCATTTACCGATTCAATTCCTTATGATTCAAGTTTAAGTCCGAAGGTGAAAGTTCTGAGTATATCTAAAATGTTTGCCGATACCATACATCGGGTTCAGGAAAACCAATCAATCAGTGAACAATACTTATTGTAATCAATAAATGCAGTTGAGAGTAAATCAAAAACCTATCGAACAATTCTTCGATAGGTTTTTTTGCTAATTATTGAAACTGTTATTATCTAAACTAAATTCACATATTAGATAAAAAAACAAATAAAAATACCCTAATTATTTGTAGAGTCGAAATTAAGTCGTAAATTTGCAATGTTTTCAAAATGACAAAGGCAGTCCTGCTTTTGTTTTTCAATCAAAAATAACATTCACAAAAAATTCAACGTTGATCTTTCCACAAGGAAATTCTCCCCAAAACGTTTATTCAACACTTTATGAGCAATTACAACATTTTGCAATTGAATGCGAAAGAACTGTCCGAATTAAAGGACATCGCTACAGAATTAGGTTTAAAAGTATCTAGTTCAACTAAAAAAGAAATTCTGGTCTATGATATTCTGGACCAACAAGCCGTTGTCAATGCGCAACGAAAAACCATTTCTATCGACAATCAGGAAGTCAATCGTAAGAAACGTTTACGCGTTCCGGTAAAAAAAACACCTGAACAAAAAGTCGTATTCAATCAAAACAATCCGTCAAAGATTGTTGATAAACCGGAGCAAAAAAACACAGTCAAAGAACCTGGAGAATTTGCAAAACCAGTCATTAAAGCTGTAGAACCGATAGTTGAAAAGGCTGATATAACAGAAAAAGCTCCTCTGGCTGAGACTAAGCCGGCAAAAAAAAACAAACCACTAAAATCCCCGAAACCATTAATCAAGAAACCAATTGTTGAAACTGCAGAAACTGCTGTCTCTTTAGAAGCAGAGATTATTGCAACACCGGCACCCCGGGTTTTTGTTTTAGATGATAAACGGGATGATGATTCCGATTTGGAAGAAACATTATTTGTTCCGGAAGTTGCTTTGGAAGCGGTAACGGAAGAACCGACTGAAAGTCCGGTTGTAAAACCTGAAATACCTGAAGTTAGGCATAACAAACCTATGAATAATAACAACAATAATGTAAATAACAATAATCGGAATAAATTTAATCAACGTCCGGACAAAGGCGAAAAGCAATTCGATTTTGATGGTATACTTGAGGGAACCGGAACATTGGAAATGATGGCCGATGGATATGGTTTTCTTCGTTCAGCCGATTATAATTATCTGGCTTCTCCGGATGACATTTATGTATCACAATCTCAAATTAAACTTTTTGGATTAAAAACCGGAGATACTGTAAAAGGTGCTATCCGTCCACCGAAAGAAGGTGAAAAATACTTTCCACTTATTAAGGTTGGAAAAATAAATGGCCGCTCGCCCGAATATGTTCGGGACCGGGTACCTTTTGAGCACCTTACTCCACTTTTCCCGGATGTAAAATTTAATCTTACCAGCGGTAAGAACGATACACTTTCAACACGTATTGTCGATTTGTTTTGCCCGATAGGCAAG
Source organism: Paludibacter sp. UBA6032 (assembly GCA_002427885.1). GTDB lineage: Bacteria > Bacteroidota > Bacteroidia > Bacteroidales > Paludibacteraceae > Paludibacter. Next base: position 10,963 of record DIZI01000032.1, on the reverse strand, counting down.
GGGCAACGTGGTTTGATCGTTGCACAACCTAAAACAGGTAAGACTGTTTTACTAAAAGAAATTGCGAATGCTATTGCTGAAAACCACCCGGAAGTTTATATGATTGTTTTATTGATCGATGAACGTCCGGAAGAAGTAACCGATATGGCTCGCAGCGTACGTGCTGAAGTTGTTTCATCTACATTTGATGAACCAGCAGAACGTCACGTAAAAGTGGCTAGTATGGTTCACGAAAAAGCAAAACGCATGGTTGAATGTGGACAGGATGTGGTTATTTTACTCGATTCAATTACACGTTTGGCGCGTGCCTATAATACGGTTTCACCAGCATCCGGTAAAATTCTGTCGGGTGGGGTAGATGCAAATGCACTTCATAAACCCAAACGTTTCTTTGGAGCTGCCCGTAACATTGAAAATGGTGGTAGTTTGACAATCATTGCAACCGCTCTGACTGAAACAGGCTCGAAAATGGATGAAGTTATTTTTGAAGAATTCAAGGGTACCGGTAACATGGAACTTCAACTCGACCGCAAACTATCCAATAAACGTGTATTTCCTGCTGTGGATATCATGGCATCCAGTACCCGTCGGGACGACTTGTTACTTGATAAAGATACATTGAACCGTATGTGGATTTTACGCCGCCATTTATCGGATATGAACTCAATGGAAGCCATGGAATTTTTAAAAGACCGCATGGAACGTACAGAAAATAACGATGAATTTCTGGTTTCAATGAATGCCTGATATATTCCAACTAATTTAAAAATTAAAAAAAATACGCATAAGAGATTATGCGTATTTTTTTTATAACAGCTTGAAAACTAAAATTTCAATTATTTTATTCAAAATGTTTGTTAATTAAAATATTCTTATTACATTTGCACCCTTAACAAAAATTTAAATGCTATAACTATGAAGAAAAACTTGAAATTAAGTTCGTTTATTGCCCTGGTTGCTTTATTTTATTTCACATCGTGTACAAAAAATGAAGTAACAAATCTCGCATTGAGTACTAAAACAATGAGTTTTATCATTGGACAGGCCGATTCATTGATTGCAACGGTAACTGCCAGTGGTGACATCAGTAAATTTCCTGTGAGCTGGACAACGTCAAATAAAAATGTTGTATCTGTAACGAATGGAAAAATCACCGGACTTGCCGGTGGAACGGCAACAATAACAGCCAAATCGGGAGATATAACCGCTAGCTGTGAAGTAACGGTTAATAATGAAATGGCTGCTGTAATGAATGCAGGCTTTTTGGTATATTTAGGAGACGCTATTAAAACGGGAATATCAAATTTGTTTGCCGTTGGTATTGCCGGTCCAAGTGATACATTGTATTTTTATATAAATGCACCTTTAACTTCCACTCTTAATCTACCTGCAGGTAACTACAATGTGCTATCGGTAATAAACAGTGAGGCCGATTTGGTTCCCTTTTCAGTAATTCCCGGCGAAGTGTATAATGGTAACCAGGTAAATTCATGGTATATAGGGAAAGTTGAAAGTCCTATATTAGAAGGAACTTTTAATATAATTTCTGTAGTTAACGGAAAGTATACTATTGAACTTAATTTAATTGATGGTTACGGTAACACTATATACGGCAGTTTTCAGGGTTCTCTGTATTATTACAATAAATCTGCCTCCGTAAATTCTTTGATACCGTCAGTAACTAAGAGTTCCTCGAAAATACCAGATTTAAATTTATTTGAGAACAGGAAACAAATTGAACTTCGGGCCTATCTGAAAGAATAAGGTCTTTTCTTCATTCCAATTTCTGCACAAAACAGAGCATTTTATGCAGTTTTTTCTTCTTTACGGGAAAAAAGCACTATCTTTGCCCCCGAAATTTTTATAATTCATTTTTAGAAACACAGACTTATATGAAATTATTAGAAGGAAAAGTAGCCATCGTAACAGGTGCTGCACGTGGTATCGGAAAAGCAATTGCGCTGAAACTTGCAAGCGAAGGTGCCGATATTGCATTCACCGATTTAAACATCGATGAAAATGCATTGGCAACTCAAAATGAAATTGAAGCGTTTGGAGTAAAGGCCAAAGGTTATGCTTCGAATGCAGCTAATTTTGATGAAACACACACAGTTGTAGACCAAATTTTAAAAGACTTTGGTCGTATTGATGTATTGGTAAACAATGCAGGAATAACAAAGGATGGTTTGATGATGCGTATGAGCGAAATGCAATGGGACGCTGTTATCAATGTCAACCTGAAGTCGGCATTCAACTTTATTCATGCCTGTACACCGATAATGATGAAACAAAAAACGGGTAGCATTATTAATATGAGTTCGGTGGTTGGTGTTTCGGGTAATGCCGGACAAGCAAACTATTCGGCATCGAAAGCAGGAATGATCGGTTTGGCAAAATCGGTGGCTAAAGAGTTGGGTTCCCGCGGTATCCGTGCCAATGCCATAGCACCCGGATTTATCGAAACTGAAATGACTCACGCACTTAACGACGAACAACGGGCTAAATGGGCGGAAGCTATTCCATTACGTCGGGGTGGAAGTCCTGAAGAAGTAGCTAAAGTAACCCTTTTCCTTGCATCTGATCTTTCAAGCTATGTAAGTGGTCAGGTAATCAATGTTTGCGGTGGAATGAATACTTAAGATAATTCATAATTCTCCCGATAGCTATCGGGATCATAATGAAAACGTTTCAAAGAAATTTGGAGCGTTTTTTTTATAATTATGTTGATGATTTTAAAAGTTGCATTTATATTGATTAAATTTGTCGCTCTTATAATTGAATAAAAACACACTCTTATATGAATAAATTCGGACTAACATTAAGTTTCACAATCCTGTTTATTTTTAATTTCACAAACGGGTATGCTGTTCAGGACAGTTTATTTTTGTATACAAGAACCGGCTGTCCGGATTGTCATTCCGTAAAACAAACCCTGACTGAATCGGGCATTAGCTATATTGAAAGAACACTGGATAACGATAAGTTTGGTCCGCAGATGTTGCATAAACTCTCATTAGCCGGTTTCCACAAAAGAATTCATTTGCCGGTAATATTTTTAAATAATCAACTTCTTCACCCGGCTTACAAAACAGCGAAAGGTCTGATTGAAATTCCAATTATACAGGTTGAGGACAGCCTGAAAAATAAATTCCAAAGAGGAGAGTTGAATTTCGCTGTTGACAAACAACCCGCCACGATAACCGGTAAGGACTCGTCACAAGTTAGTTACGATTGTGTAGTGAAAGTTCCGGTCATTTACCTGATTTGCGACAGCTACAAAACTGAGGCGGAAGCAAAAGCCGCGATGAATAAACTGATATCCGACGGATATAACTTTGCCGGCATTCTTTTTTATCAGAACCGATACCGGGTTTTCACTCAGTTTTATTCCGAAAATACGCTTGCCGGTTTCGGCTTAAATACAATAAAAGAGAAATTTCCAACGGCTTATTTATTCGAGATGCCCGGAGAATAAAATTCTTTTAAAGAGTTACTTACCAATTGGGCATAACAGCCACTATAAGTATTATCCCCAGACTGTACCAGATGGCAATTGTCCTGAACTTTCCTGTATCTGTAGCTTTTCTTTTGGCTATTACCGAGCCAATGGTGATAAGAGTAATAGCAGTTAACATCATCAAGGCATGTTCCATACCTAAGAATCTGAATTTTTCCAGATGAACCGCTGTTTTGAAATTATGTAGAAAATATTTGACCACGGGACTGATAAAGTATAATCCTATGCCAATAACCAACTGAAGATGGGCGAGGGAAGAGGTAATAAGCAAAACCTTGCTGTCAAGTTTATTGAATTTTTGTTGGGCTATCCAACCATAATATGCCCGTACCAGGGCATAAATGAAACTTACTAAAATAAGCCAGCGTAGTGAGGAGTGGAGAATGAGAAGTATTGAATACATTTTTGTATGAATTTATAATTGTAAAATCAAATATAACATGAATAGGTTGATAATAGTTTAGTACCGGTTTGTAGTTTCTGATCAATGATCATTGGTCCGATGCCAAAGTCATTAATCTGTTTAAACTTAAAGGTTAATTATCTGATTGAAATTTTAATTTGATAATTTAAATATCTATATTTGTGCCACCAAATACATAAAAAGTAACACCATGTCAGTAACTCGTTTTGGAGTATCGCTTGAAAGCAATTTATTGGAAGCATTGGATGAGTACGTTCATACTAATAAATTTCCAAACAGATCACAAGCAATCAGGCATTTAATTGAGAAAAACATTGTTGAAAGTAAGTGGAAATGTAACCATATTGTTGCGGGGGCGATTATACTTACTTATGATTTTAATAAAATTGACATCAAAAACAAGTTGGGAGAAATTCAGAAGAATTATACCGATGTTATTCTTTCGGCTCAGAATTTTTATATAACTGCGAATAAAATTCTCGAAATAATTGCAGTTAAAGGGACTTCCTATAAATTGACTGAACTATCTGAAAACCTGATAAGTATCAAAGGTATTGAACATGGAAAATTAATCATGAGCAAGGCAGAATAGTCTTTTTCATTTACGGTATTTGGATTATAACCGTAAGCAATAAAAATACATTACAAAATAATTCTGACAACTATATGAATTCACAAATTGCCATTTTAAGTCTTACAGCAGCATCAATCGCTTTCATGCACACTATTTTTGGTCCCGATCATTATTTGCCTTTTGTGGTACTATCGAAAGCCAGAAAATGGAGCAATCTCAAAACCATTTGGATTACTATTCTTTGTGGTATTGGTCATGTTGGCAGTTCCATATTAATTGGGTTTATTGGAATTGCAGCCGGCATAGCTCTTTCAAAATTGCAATATTTTGAGTCTTTACGTGGAAATATTGCAGGTTGGCTTTTTATTGGTTTTGGCTTGGCTTATGCGGTTTGGGGATTAAGGAGAGCTCTCAAAAATAAAACACATACACATGCTCATTTTCATCTTAATGGAAAAAAGCATGTTCATGAACATACTCATTTTGTTGAACATGCTCATATTCACACCGGCGAAAATGATGAGACAAACGAGAAAGTAGACTATAAAAGTCTGACTCCCTGGATTTTGTTTATCATTTTTGTTTTAGGACCTTGTGAGCCTCTGATACCACTAGTCATGTTTCCTGCGCTTGAGCACAGCACATTAGGGGTAATAACTGTGAGTGCCGTTTTTGGTATCGTTACCATTGCCACCATGACGACGATTGTGATTCTAATGACCACTGGAATAAGTTTTGTAAAATTAGAAAAATTGGAAAAATACACTCACGCGTTGGCAGGATCAGCCATTTTTCTCAGTGGAATGGCCATCCAGTTTTTAGGACTGTAAGCGTTTATATTTAAATTCTTAGGATGTGTATTCTGAGAATAATTTGTTAATTGAAATAGATAAAAATGGAACTACAAGATAAATATGAGAAACTTAAAACAATAATTTCCGAAACAGGTAAAGCCGCCGTGGCTTTTTCGGGGGGTGTAGACAGCACCTTACTCTCCAAAGTGGGATATGATGTGTTGAAAGAAAATTCAATAGCTATAACATTGGTTTCGGCAATGAATGCAAAATCGGAAATGAAAGATGCAGAAGATTTGGCTCAGGAAATCGGTATTACACATTATAAAATATACGAAGATGAAATAGCCGATGATGTGCTGGCAAATCCGGTGAACAGATGCTACTTTTGTAAAAAAACGGAATTTACCAAGATACTTGAAAAAGCGAAAGAAGTAGGTATCAAATACGTTTTCGATGGTTCCAATATGGACGATATGTCCGATTACCGTCCCGGACTTCAGGCGCTGAGCGAGCTGAAAGTGATTAGTCCGCTTCGAATGGCCGGCCTGACCAAGAGCGATATTCGTGAACTTTCGCACCAACTGGGCTTACGCACCTGGAATAAACCTGCGCTGGCGTGCCTGGGTTCACGTGTTCCTTACGGCGAACGTATTACCATCGAAAAACTTACTAAAATTGATAAATCGGAAGATTATATGCGGTCGTTGGGATTTGTTCAATTTCGTGTACGGAGTCATGGTGATATGGCACGCATCGAAGTGAGCCCGGAGGAACGTACCAAATTATTTGATGAGAAACTGCTCGACAATATTTCCAAACAATTGAAATCCTACGGTTATCAATATGTTTGTGTCGAATTAGAAGGGTATATAACAGGAAGTCTGAACCGGAACATTACTAAACCTGAAAAGAATGACTGAAGAAGAAATACTAACGCTGTTAAAAAAGGTAAAGGACGGAAATCTGGATATCGACGAGGCAGTTGGTCAATTGAAACAACTTCCTTTCGAAGATTTAGGCTATGCTAAAGTGGATCATCACAGGGAAATCAGAACCGGTTATCCCGAAGTGATTTTTTGTCCGGGGAAAACCATTGAACAAATTCGTGGTATTATAGAACGTTTGTTGGTAATGGGCACTAACATTATGGCCAGCAGAGCCGAAAAGTCAATTTACGAAGCCATCAAAGACATGGCTGAAAACATGGAATATTATCCTGAAGCCCGAACCATTTTTATCCAACAAAAGGAAATTCCAAAAAGCAAATCACGTGTATTGGTTGTTACGGGAGGTACTTCGGACATACCGGTGGCCGAAGAAGCTGTAGTTACGGCCGAAAAACTGGGTTGTACGGTCGAACGGCTATATGATGTGGGAGTGGCAGGTATCCATCGTTTACTGGCCAATAAATACCGGCTGGATGATGTTCAGGTTATTATAGCCGTGGCAGGAATGGAAGGCGCTTTGCCAAGTGTTATTGGTGGGTTGACAGACAAACCTGTCATTGCAGTTCCTACCAGCATTGGTTATGGTGCAAACTTTGGTGGATTGGCTGCTTTGCTGGCCATGCTCAATAGTTGTGCCAGTGGGGTGGGAGTTGTCAATATTGATAACGGCTTTGGAGCCGGATTTTTAGCTGCAACCATTATACGGCAAATAGAGTTAAATAATTCATAATTCATAATTCATAATTCATAATTCATAATTCACAATTCATAATTCACAATTCATAATTCACAATTCATAATTCATAATTCACAATTCATAATTCACAATTCATATTTAATATCTCATTTTTTATAAGAAACAGAATGGAAAAACGAATTTTATATTTCGATTGCTTCTCGGGCATTAGTGGCGATATGACTATTGGAGCTTTACTGGATCTGGGCATCGATCAACAACTTTTCTTAGCCGAATTAAGCAAGATAAATCTTAATGAATTCGAAGTTGAAATTAAAAAGGGGTTGAAAAATGGAATATCGGGTACCGATTTTACGGTTCATCTCACGAAGCAGGAAGATACCCAAGATGAACATTCACATGCTCATACTCATGAAGATGAGCTCCACGACCATCATCATGACCACGATCATGGGCACAATCACAGTCATGAACATTTGGTAGAAAAGTCGCACGACCATTCACACACCCGTAATCTTGGCGATATATACTCGATTATTGAAAGTAGTGATTTAAGTGAGTTTGTAAAAACGAACAGTAAAAAGATATTTTATATCGTTGCCGAAGCGGAAGCTAAAATTCACGCGAAAGGAATAGACGAAGTCCATTTTCATGAAATTGGAGCGGTTGACTCAATTGTAGATATTATTGGTGCTGCCATTTGTGTAGAAATGCTGCAAGTGGATGAAATACACTGTTCGGAAATTAATCTTGGAAGTGGATTTGTGCATTGCGAACATGGTATTTTCCCGGTGCCTGCGCCGGCCACCCTGGAAATCCTGAAAGGCGTACCCGTTTACAGTCAAAATGCCAAAAAAGAATTAACCACACCTACCGGTGCTGCCATTGTTAAGGCTCTTTGTTCTGAATTTGGCAGTATGCCCGAATTTACGATTGAAAAAATGGGCTATGGATTAGGCAAGCGCGATATGGAAACGCCCAATGTGCTACGAGTGATCGTCGGTAAAAAAAAAAGTCCGGTACACTGATCATGATGGAAACCAATATCGATAATATGAATCCCGAAATCTATTCGTATTTGTTTCCAAAATTGCTTGATAATAAAGCTTTGGATGTATTTGTTACTCCAATAACTATGAAGAAGAACCGTCCGGCCAATATCCTGAGCGTTCTGTGCAACGAAGAAACGGTAGAACAACTGGAGGAAATTATTTTCACAGAAACCACTACACTGGGTATCCGTAAATACATGGTTGAACGCGAAGAGTTACAACGTGAACTGAAGAAAGTAGTCACACGTTTTGGAGAAGTGACCGTGAAGTTTGCTTACAGAAACGCTAAACTGCTGAAATTTGCACCCGAATATGAAGAATGTCGTCAGATAGCCGAAACCGTCCATCTTCCATTGATTCAGGTTATCAACGAGATAATGGCAGAAGTGGAAAAACAAAAATAAGAACTTAATCCACAGCCCATCGAACCGGATATATTCTTGATTAAATGAAGAAAGCATTTGGAAATATCAGCTAAAAATCATTTGATAAACAATTTCATTTGCTGAAGTATTTGCATAAGTTGATTGCTCAAAGACCCCTGTTTTTGAGCAATTCTTTTTTGCAAAAAAAACTGCGTCCGGTAGATTTAATAATACATAATTTCAAGTTAGATCTACCGAACAAATTATTCCGGGGAAACATCTGCAGTATAAGAAAACGACACGTACGTGAAAGATAACGAATCGTGCGACAAAGAAAACGGGATTTGTTACAAAACAAACGAGTCTGCAGTGAAAATAAACGGGTCGTACGGCAAAAAATACATGAACCACCTTAGACAGCATAAGGAATGTGTGGCGACGAAAACGATAAACAATACTAAAGGAAAGCACTTGACAAAAAGTGAAAGCAAATAAAAGGGAATAAAAGTGGCAGCATTTGAAAAACTCTGACAAAACAAATAGTACGGTTCACTACTAAGCTATTTTCCCGATTATTCCCCCGGCAAGGTTCAAGCCGGGGGAATTTTCTATAAAGGAGGTATGGATTTGTACTCTTGACAAAATCTTCAGGTATATGAAAAATGCTGATTCAACAGAATATATAAACGTATAACAACTATAAGATTCGATTAGATAATAAGCTTATCAGACAAATTGGAAATTAATTAAAAAATGTATCGTACATGTGAAGAATAGTTTCTATCTTTGGAAAAATATTAAGTGCGAAAGCTGAAACATACACTTCAACTCAATTTTAATAAGTTGGATATACCCGGTAGGCTAAAATATGGTTGTTTTTATATTTATCTATATATCAACAAACTATAAGATTTTAAATCAAAGCATACAGGTGATATATGTCCAGTAAACTGGGCATATCCATTTTAAACTGGACATATACACGTGTTAGCAGCAAGTTATAAAAATAAAAACGCATAGTAACGACCGAAATTATTAATCAACAAATAAAAACAATTAAACATGGAAACAAACTATTCTCCTGAAAAAAACGAAAAAAAATGGTATGACAACACTTGGGTCGTAGTCCTTTTATGTATTTTCTTTTTCCCCGTAGGACTTTACGCTTTATGGAAGAACTCGACTATAAAAAAAGGTTGGAAAATAACTGTTACGGTATTAATTGGATTAATTGTTATTGCGCAATTTGGTGAGAACACAGAGACTTCCACAAATAATTCTGCAACTGCTGACTCGACTGAAGTTGGAACTGAAAAACCAACTTTATCAAAAACTGATTCATTAAAGCAACAATTAGAGCGAGAAATCGCAAGTTTTAAGAAACCTTTTGACAATAGCACATATGAAAACAGTGTTGAAGGCTTACAGATGGAAGTTGTATTATTCTCTGTATGGGCAACAATTATTAAAGAGGGAGAAAGTTCAACAGACAAAACAGTAAATGAACTTGCAGCTGATTTGAAAAAGAAGGTAGTTGCATTGCAAATTAAAGAATTCCCTCAAATGAGAAAAAACTACGGAAAAGTCGCGGCTGACAAACTTTGGGAAAATGACATTTATGTTTCCACTCAGGGTGCGAAACATGAAACAATGAACTTAACGAGTGGAATTTTCGCAAGTAACAAAGGTATAGCAGAAACACAAAGAACTCTTATTGACGTTATGACTCAATTTCGTTTCAAAGAAGTAAGATATCGCTGGTATAAAGGTTCTGACGAATTTACATATTATAAAGTTGAATCTCCAAAAGACAACGAAATTGCAGAACTGAACAAATAACCTGCTGCTAACACACGCCTATGTTCATTGGCTGGCTGACGTGCATTCAGCGGTCTTTGCTCCCGCATTCACTTTGTCGTTTCACGACAGCGAATGCTCCCGCAAACCGCCAAATGCCCATAGCCTCGGTCGTTATGGGCAAGTTTAGAAAAAAAATAAAGACAACAATATTGGCAACTTTGAGAAGAATGAAAATTTTATATTTATTGTGTTTCATAACACTCGGACTGAATGCTCAGAATGTAAACTTCAAGCATGACTGGGATATAAAGTATCTTGAACATGATATACAACTGACAAGTAAAAAGAAAGCTCCAATTCCATTTTCTACGACTGGAGAACCACAAGCGATTATGTTTATTGGAGCTTCGAATTTAGACAAATCAGTGAATAAATCATTAAATCAAATTGTTAGCGACGAAATTGTTGGTATTAGACAAGACTTAAGAATTGATGACTATCTTGAAGAAGACTATAAAGCTAAAGATAATATCGTATTATATTTTGACAATATTGACAATGTTCAATTGGCGGTGATTAAATACAGAACAAGTGGAGAAAAAGAAAAGCCAAGAACACAACCACGAAGTACTCGTCAGATACTATTTATTTATAACGACAAACTTTATATTTCTTCCTTAATTGTTTTGTATGGTGAAGATCAAGACAATATGAGAAGTGACCAAATAACATTCATAAAGTCAATAATAAAAACGAAGCAATAAAAAACCTAGCCCATAACACACGCCTA
>DIZI01000031.1 GCA_002427885.1 Paludibacter sp. UBA6032 | reverse complement strand
ATAATTTTTGTCATGTACTAAAGGATTTCTCTTTAAAAACTGATGAGTTTTACAACCCCATTCTACAAGGTTGCTATCCCGACCCGAGCATTACCGCTAAGGGGGGCGATTATTATCTTGTTTGCTCTTCATTTGCCATGTTTCCGGGGGTTCCAATTTTTCATTCAAAAGATTTAGTAAACTGGACGCAAATCGGTCATGTGTTAGACAGAACCTCGCAACTTCAGGTTCATGATTGTGGAATAAGCGCCGGAATTTATGCTCCACAGATTCTTTATAATCCTAACAACGATACATTTTACATGATTACGACTGAATTCTCAGGCGGTTTTGGAAATATCATTGTGAAAACAAAAGACCCGTTTCAGGGCTGGAGTGACCCGATTAAGTTGACTTTTAACGGTATAGATCCTTCTATTTTCTTTGACGAAGATGGGAAAGCTTATATCGTACACAACGATGCTCCTGACAAAGGAAAAGAACTCTATAATGGACACCGTGTGATCAAAATATGGGATTATGATGTTGAAAAAGATCAAATTATTCCCGGAACCGATAAGATAATTGTTGACGGAGGCGTTGATATATCGAAAAAACCGATTTGGATTGAGGCACCTCATTTATATAAAAAAGATGGACGATATTACCTAATGTGTGCAGAGGGCGGAACAGGCGGTTGGCACAGTGAAGTTATTTTTGTCGGTGACAGTCCTAGAGGTCCGTTTATACCGGCTCCCAATAACCCTATTTTATCCCAAAGATATTTGAATCCTAAACGGGCCAATATGGTAGATTGGGCTGGACATGCCGACTTAGTAAAAACACCGGAAGGGAAATATTATGGCGTATTTCTGGCCGTTCGTCCAAATGAAAAAGGGAGAGTGAATACAGGTCGCGAAACTTTTATCCTGCCTGTCGATTGGTCGGGTGAATTTCCTGTTTTCGAAAACGGATTAGTGCCTTTGGAGCCTAAACTAAAAATGCCAAAAGGCGTAGAAAATAAGACAGGGAAAGATGGATTTTTCCCAAATGGCAACTTCACTTTTGAAGATGATTTTACAACTCCAAAGTTAGATTACAGATGGATTGGACTGAGATGCCCGCGTGAAGATTTCATTTCTACATCAAAAAAAGGATTGGTAATCAAACCATTTCCTGTAAGCATCAAAGAAGTTAAACCCACTTCTACCCTATTCTATCGTCAGCAGCATATTAATTTTACTACTACAGTAACGCTTAATTTCACTCCAAAATCGGAAAAAGAATTGGCAGGTATTACTTGTTTGCAAAGCGAAAAATTCAATTATGTGTTTGGAATTACTAAAAAAGATAAAGATTATTACCTATTGCTCGAAAGAACATTAAGAGGCAAATCTACCATCGTGGCAAGCACCAAAATTGATGTCAAAGATCCTGTACACTTACAGGTAAAAGCTATTGGAGATAATTATGAATTCAGCTATTCTACTAACGGTACCGATTTTGAAAACTTAGGTGGAACTGTTTCTGGCGACATTCTTTCAACCAATGTGGCAGGAGGTTTCACTGGAGCTTTAATTGGGTTGTACGCCACGTCGGCAAACGATGCTCTTCCGCAATAAAAAACTAGAAATTAAATAAGATAACTTTTGAATACTTCGCTCCGGCAATGTCGTTGACAGTAATAAGAATGAAAATTGAAAAATTGCTATATAGAAAATTAAATCAAATAATATGAAACGTACGCTTTTTACTTTAACATTAGTCTCTGTGATCTTAGTTAATCTATTTGCCGAAGATGGACACAATCTGTGGTTACGCAATAAAAATACCGGAAATGTAACAGTAGTTTGTTCCGAGAAATCGGCTACCATAGGCATCGCCGTTCAGGAATTGAAACAAGGATGGCAGGGAATGGATGGAGCAACAATTACTCTGAAAATAAAGAAAGACAAAGCCATTAAAAATGACGGTTTCAAACTTAGTCCCACCCAAATTCAGTCCAATACTCCCCTTGGAATTCTATATGGTACTTATGAGCTTTTGCGTCGTCAGCAAACAGGAGAGCCTATCGAAGATAAAGTAGTTTATAATCCTTCATACGAAGTTCGAACACTGAACCACTGGGATAATCTGGATGGCACTATTGAACGTGGTTATGCAGGACATTCGATATTCTGGGATAAGGAAAAGAATTTGTTGACACCTACTGTACAGGAAAAACTTCGTTGGAAAGAATATGCCCGCGCAAACGCATCAATAGGACTCAATGGATCTGTCCTTAATAATGTGAATGCCTCTCCCGATATGCTTACTGCAGGCATTCTTAAAAGAGTAAAGGAAATTGCAGATGTGTTGCGGCCTTATGGTATTAAAACATATATTTCGGTGAAATTTTCTTCTCCGGTATTAACAGGCGGGCTTAAAACTTCCGATCCACTTGATCCGACGGTAATAAAATGGTGGAACGACAAAGTAAAAGAAATTTATAAACTCGTCCCCGATTTTGGAGGATTTTTGGTGAAGGCCAGCAGCGAAGGTCAGCCGGGTCCACAGGATTTTGGACGTACGCACGCTGATGGAGCCAATATGCTTGCCGATGCACTTAAACCTTTTGGTGGCATTGTTATGTGGCGTGCATTTGTGTACAGTCCTAGCGATAAAGATCGTGCAAAACAAGCTTATAATGAATTTATGCCTCTGGACGGACAATTCAGAGACAATGTAATTATTCAAGTAAAAAATGGTCCGATAGATTTTCAGCCACGCGAACCGTTTAGTCCACTTTTTGGAGCCATGAAAAAAACGTCGGTGATGCCTGAACTACAAATTACACAGGAATATCTGGGGCATTCCATTCATCTTGTCTTTCTGTCAACCATGTGGGAAGAACTACTAAAAAGTGATACCTATCAGCAAGGTGAAGGCAGTACTGTTGCACGATGTACAGATGGCAGCATCTATAATCAAAAATATACAGCTATTGCAGGAGTCTCAAATATCGGTCTTGATACAAATTGGTGTGGACATGACTTTGCTCAGGCAAATTGGTATGCTTTTGGACGATTAGCATGGAATAATCAACTTACAAGTCCCGAAATTGCTGATGAGTGGATAAAACTGACATTTGAAAATGATTCTTTAAGAAATATAACTACGGATTGGACAGAGAATTTTTTAATTCCTGTAAAACAAATGATGATGCAGAGTCGTGAAGCTGCAGTAAATTATATGATGCCACTGGGACTTCATCATATTTTTTCGGCAAACGAACATTATGGTCCCGGACCCTGGTGGGCACCAAAAGGCATGAGAGCCGACTGGACTCCACCTTATTATCATCAAGCTGATAGTCAAGGAATTGGTTTTGATAGAACTCATTCAGGAAGCGATGCTGTAAGTCAGTACCATGAACCCCTTTGTTCACAGTTTAACGATGTAAAAACGTGTCCCGAAATTTATTTACTTTGGTTTCATCATTTGTCATGGGATTATAAAATGAAAAGCGGACGTAACCTGTGGGATGAGATATGTTATCATTATGACACAGGCCTGAATAAGGTTCGTGAATTTCAAAAAACATGGGATAAAGTTGAAAAGTATGTTGATGTTGAGCGTTTTAAAAAAGTTCAGTGTAAACTTCGCAGTCAGAGCCGCAATGCTCAGATTTGGAAAGATGCTTGTTTACTCTATTTTCAACAATTCAGCAAAAAACCAATTCCATACAAGCTCGAACGACCTGTATACGAGCTTGATGAATTAATGAAAAATGATTCGATAAGAATATCTAAAGCAAACTAAGTTAATTGAATAGAAAAATAATAATCAGAATGAAAAGAAAAATAATTTTAGGCTTTATCGCTTTAGTTAGCTCATTGATTTTTGCGAATCTATCTGCACAGGTAAAAAAGGCTCATAATCCAATTATTTATGCAGATGTTCCGGATATGTCAATGATTCGCGTTGGTGATACTTATTATATGAGTAGCACCACCATGCACATGAACCCGGGTGTTCCTATTATGAAATCGAAAGATTTGATAAATTGGGAAATAGTGAATTATGCCTATAATACTCTGGGTGAAACGGATGAATTAAACCTGAATAACGGTAAAAACAATTATGGAAAAGGATCATGGGCAAGTAGTCTCCGTTTCCATAAAGGGCTCTTCTATGTTTCAACATTTTCACAAACAACAAACAGAACGTATATCTTTACAACAAAAGACATTGAAAAAGGTCCATGGGTTGAACATTCATTCAAACCTTCATATCACGATAATTCCTTATTTTTTGATGATGGACGTATTTATTTAATTACCGGTGCCGGGAAACTCAATATTCTTGAAGTGAAAGAAGATTTATCAGGTGTAAAAGAAGGAACTGAAAAGGTACTTATTGAAAATGCAAGCGCACCTGCCGAAAATATAATGCTTCCTGCAGAAGGATCACAGTTATTCAAACATGATGGCAAATACTATTTGTTTAATATATGTTGGCCTAGGGGTGGGATGCGTACAGTTCTCATTCATAGGGCTGATAAGATTACCGGACCCTGGGGAGGCAAAATTGCTTTTCAGGATCAGGGCGTTGCTCAGGGAGGAATGATAGATACACCGGATGGAAAATGGTTTGTGTATTTGTTTCAGGATCACGGATCAGTAGGGCGAATTCCTTTTATCGTTCCTATGAAATGGGAAGATAATTGGCCTGTAATAGGCAACAATGGGAACCTTCCTGAATCAATAGATCTTCCAGCAAGTAAGGGTATAATACCGGGCATTGTTGCTTCGGACGAGTTCAACCGTAAAAAAGGCGAACCTGCATTACCGTTGGTTTGGCAATGGAATCACAACCCGGATAACAAACTATGGTCCGTTACTCAGCGGAAGGGTTATTTGCGCTTGACGACCGGACGCATTGATACAATGTACGTTCAGGCCAGAAATACATTGACTCAACGTACTTTTGGACCGGTATCTTCAGGGATTACATCTATTGACGTGACAAACATGAAAGAAGGTGATTTTGCAGGGCTTTCACTTTTGCAAAGGAAATTTGGACAGGTCGGGGTTAAGTTTGTTGATGGTGTAAAATCAATTGTAATGGTGAATGGAGAAGATCGCAGACCTGTTGAGGCTCAAAGTGTTCCATTGATTCAGAAAACCATTTATCTGAAAGCTGAATGTGATTTTAGAAATAAAAATGATATTGCGTTTTTCTTCTACAGTCTCGATGGTAAATCATGGACGCCTATAGGTTCTCAACTTAAAATGGAATATTCATTGTCACACTTTATGGGCTATCGCTTTGGTTTATTTAACTATTCAACCAAAATTCCCGGTGGTTTTGTTGATTTTGATTATTTCCGAATTGAAGATAAAATTACCAAAAATTAAATTTTAGCAAGAACTTGATAAGCTGATTGATAAAATATAATAGCTAAATTTAATACAAATGAAAGATCGTAAATATTATTTCTTATTTAGTATTGTAATTATATTGTCTTTGCTCGATGTCAAAGCACAAAACCCAATTATTCAAAACCAGTTTACGGCCGATCCAACAGCACGGGTTTTTAATGGAAAAGTATATCTTTATCCTTCGCACGATATAAAGACACCTGAAGGAAAAAGCCTTCGTAAGGATTGGTTTTGCATGCCTGATTATCATGTTTTCTCATCCGATAATCTGACAGACTGGACTGATCACGGGGTGATTGTTAGTCAGAATAAAGTAAAATGGGTAGACTCGATTTCGTACAGCATGTGGGCTCCTGACTGTATCGAACGAAACGGAAAGTATTATTTTTATTTTCCTGCCAATAACAATCAGGTCAATCCCAATGGCAGAAAAGGCTTCGGTATCGGTGTAGCTATTGCCGATAAACCTGAAGGACCTTACATTCCACAAGATGATCCGATTAAAGGCGTAGCCGGAATCGATCCAAATATTTTTATCGGTAAGGATGGGCAGGCTTATCTTATTTGGGCAATGGGACGAATTTCTATCGCAAAATTGAAAGATAACATGCTTGAACTGGCTTCTGAACCGCAGGAAATTAAAGACCTCCCAACGAAAGGTTTGAAAGAAGGTCCGTTTATGTTTGAACGCAAAGGAATTTATTATATGACTTATCCCCATGTTGAAAACACGATCGAAAGGCTTGAATATGCCATGTCGGATAATCCTATGGGACCTTATAAATTTACAGGAGTCATTATGGACGAATCACCTACAGGTTGTTGGACAAATCATCAGTCGATAATAAATTTTAAAGGACAATGGTATTTGTTTTACCATCAAAACGATTTGTCTCCAAAATTTGATAAAAATCGCTCTGTTTGTATTGACAGTTTGTTTTTCAATGCTGACGGCACTATCCAGAAAGTGAAACCTACTTTACGTGGGGTGGGACTAACAAAAGCAACTGATAAAATTCAGATAGACCGATACAGTCGTATCAGTGATAACGGAACCAACGTGGTTTACAACGATACGCTGAATTATTTTGATGGGTGGAATACCGTATTGAGCGGTAAAAATGCATGGATTCAGTACAATAGCATTGATTTTGGTATCGGAAATCAAAAATGGGTTGAAATTAAATATATGTCTCCTAAGGGAACAAACATAACTGTTAGCCAGAATATTAAAAATGCGGGAAAAATAAAAATTTCTGCATCTGCCAAATGGAAAACTGCACGCATTAAAGTGTCGGCAAATACATCTGGTGTTCAAAATTTGGTTCTGACAAATACCGGAAATAATGTTCTGGAAATTGATTGGATAAGATTTGAATAATAATCCAAAATTAAAATACTCATGAGAAAAAATCATTTTAAAATGCTGATTTTATCAGCAGTTATTTATAGCAATGCAATGTATGCGCAGCAACCTGCAATTGTAAGAATCATTGAGGATGGCGGAACTGGCTCTTACAGTGCTATTATGTACACCAACAATAGTTTGCCTACCCACACCATCTTCCGACCGAAAGACCTAAGCACATTTGGCAAACAAAATAAATTACCGGTTATTGCCTGGGGTAACGGGGCTTGTGCCAATTCGCCAAGGGAGCATGTAAATTTCTTATCGGAAGTGGCTTCGTATGGTTTTTTGGTAATCGCAATTGGCCCTATGCCAAAGGAAGACGAACGAGGTGGAGGTAAATCTACTTCTTCACAAATGACTGATGCTATCAACTGGGCAATTGCTCAAAATAGCAACAAAAACAGTCCGTTTTATAACAAACTCGATATTTCGAAAATTGCTGTAAGTGGTATGTCATGCGGTGGTTTGCAAACAATTGAAACCGCTCCTGATCCACGTGTTACAACCGCAGTTATTTGTAATAGTGGAATACTGGGTAACCCCAGTAACGGATTCCCTGGAATGCCTAATCTCACCAAGGAATATCTCCAAAAACTGCATACACCGACATTATATATTCTTGGTGGCGAAAAGGATATTGCCTATGGAAATGGTATGGATGACTTCAGTAAAATTAACCATGTGCCTGTTTTTGTGG
Organism: Paludibacter sp. UBA6032; assembly: GCA_002427885.1. Lineage (GTDB taxonomy): Bacteria > Bacteroidota > Bacteroidia > Bacteroidales > Paludibacteraceae > Paludibacter. The sequence goes on along the minus strand of DIZI01000031.1, from coordinate 193,737 downwards.
CTAATATGGATGTAGGTCATGGTGGAACTTACGGACAGCCTCATGGTGGTGAATTCGCCAAAGTGGCAACAGCATGGTTCAAATGGCAGTTAAAAGGAGATGTTGAATCAGGAAAAATGTTTACAGGTAATCCTTGTGGATTGTCAAAAAATCCGATATGGAAGGTTGACAAAAAACGAATTCCCTGAAGATGGTTTTTTTTAAATATTTAATTTCCGATTATTTACAAAATTGTGATTGATGACGGAGGTTATGAATCGACATACTTGAAAATTTCGGAAAGTCCGTATAGCAGAAATTGATAATATCAACTTTACTAAAAAAAATAAAATGAAGATTTTCAAACTGATAATAGTTTTGATAGTGGCATATACAAGTTGTTATGCTCAGTCAACCGGAAGTAATGTTAATAGCAAGACGATGCAAAAAGTATTCAAATATACCAATCCCATTACCCGCGATACTGCTATTTCGATGCGCGACCATTGTATCATAAAAGTGGGGGAAAAATGGTATTGTACAGGAACATCCAATCCTGTTTGGGAAGGTCATAATCCTGGAGTACGTTTACTTGTTTCAGACGACATGATTCATTGGAATATGCACTCATGGTTGATTGATGCAAGTAAATTACCTGCTGATTGTCCATATGATGGACGATTTTGGGCACCTGAAATTCATTTTATACAAGGAAAGTATTGGTTAACAGTAAATAGTGGAAAAGTAACAGCCGAAGATCCAAAAGGGATGAAGACGCACAGTGTCTGGTTATTCTCTGCTGATAATGTAACAGGACCATATAAACTTGTAAATGGGCCACTTACTCCGCAATACAACAACGATGCCACACTGTTTGAAGATGATGACGGTCAGGTTTATTTTTATTGCAGTGGTAACGGACTGTTTCAGGCAAAAATAGATTTGAAAACAGGCAAACTCACAACACCCATACAGAAATTTCTGGATAAAAGAGAACCCGGATATCCGGAATGGATGGTAGGAGGTATTGAAGGGCCATTTGTGATCAAGAGAGATGGAACTTATTTTATGTTCTTTTCAACCTGGACTAGAGGTTACGAAGTGGGTCTTTTAAAATCAAAGTCACCGCTCGGTCCCTGGGAATTAGCTTCGCATGAACCAATATTTGGTACAAGAAAAAAAGGATATCGGCCTGAATTGGCTATCGAAGGTGGATATAGTAATTTGAAATTTCAAGATTCGGAAGATCCTTATTCTGAAACCGGGCATAATTCCCTATTCGAAGGTCCCGATGGTAAACTGTGGAGTTCGTGCCATTATATAATGTATAAAAAACGCCCGTACCCCTATAGTCAGACTTTTAAATCATGGGAATTGACTCCGCAAATGGGGATTGAACCTGTGACATACAAAGATGGAATGTTTAATATTCAAGGTCCAACATGGACAAAACAGATAGTGGAATATTAATATTCGTACAATGATCTAATAATCAAATAAAATTAGGATTATCTGATTCAATATGTTTTAATACACTTTATGGTACTTTTTCGATCCCAAATCGTCGCTTGCTGATGAAAACGGTTTCAGAAAAGATTATATTGACGCTATGAAGGAACTTAAAGCTACCAAAAAGTTGCTATAAAAACTGATACAAATAATTTTTAAAGAAAATCTAAAATGAAAAAAACGTATTTAGCTATTTTATTTATGACTCTTTTTGTGAGTCAAGTTTGTTTAGCTCAGGCTAATCAGCCTGCAATTGCTGAAGATTTTAAACCTTCGACATTAAATCAGCCGGGACAGATATACCCGCAAGTAAATTCACAAGGATATGTGCGATTTCGTGTTCTAGCTCCACAGGCACAAAGTGTCAGTGTAAGTCTTGGATTAGGTGGAAAAGGTGGCACTATTCTTTCAAAAATGGAAGATGGTACATGGATGGGAACTACTGAAGGTTCTATGGACGAAGGATTCCATTATTACCACCTGAGGGTTGATGGTGGCGTATTCAACGATCCCGGTACATTGAATTTTTACGGTTCAACCCGTTGGGAAAGTGGTATAGAAATTCCTGCTCACGATATGGATTTTTACGCCCTTAAAGATGTACCACATGGTAATATACAACAGATTCTTTTCCCCTCAAAAAGCACAAATACCTCACGTAGGGCATTTGTATATACTCCTCCCAGATACGACAAAGCTGTAAAAGAACGTTATCCGGTTCTTTATCTGCAACACGGTTGGGGTGAAGATGAAACTGCCTGGAGTAACCAGGGACATGCAAATCTTATCATGGACAACATGATTGCCGAAGGAAAGATTAAACCTTTTATTATTGTGATGACATACGGAATGACCAATGACACCAAAATTGGAGGTCTTAGAAATTTCGATATTCTCCCGTTTCAAACAGTACTTGTTGATGAATTAATCCCTTATGTCGATGCTAACTTTCGTACCATTGCTGATCAGCCTCACCGTGCTATGGCAGGCCTTTCGATGGGAGGGATGGAAACTCACTTGATTACCTTAAATCGTCCCGATGTTTTCTCGTATTATGCTTTACTAAGCGGTGGTACTTATAAACCTGAAGAGATAAAAGATAAATCGAAAGTGAAGTTGGTATTTATCAGTTGCGGTAGTCGTGAAAATCCCGACCGTGTAAAAAATGCCGTTATAGAACTAAATAATGTGGGATTTAATGCAGTTTCATATGTATCGGAAAATACCGCTCACGAGTTTCTTACCTGGCGTCGTAGTCTCCTTGAACTTGCTCCACTTCTTTTTAAATAATTGATTAATAGACCTGAATGAATGTTTTGAATAATAATTATTGGTTGAAATAATCAATTATGTAAAAAAATATTCATAACTTCTTTTATTAATTAAAATCAAAAGTATTATCATGAATGACAAATTATATGCAAGTGTGTGTAGCTAAAAACATAACTTTGTGACCTAATATATATTAACTAATTGCCCTTAAATTTTACTAATATGAAACTATCAAATCCCATTCGCTTAGTTGTTGCATTAGCATTGACTTTTATCGTATTTTCAATTAAAGCAATTGAACCCTGGCATAATACTGCCTTAACCTTTGAAGAAAGAACGAATGATTTAGTTTCCAGATTGACTCTGGAAGAAAAAACACAAATGATGCGCTTTGACTCACCTTCCATCGACCGCATGGAAATTCCGGCTTACAATTGGTGGAACGAATGCTTGCACGGCGATGCACGTTCAGGACTTGCTACTGTTTTCCCTGAACCTATTGGAATGGCTGCCATGTGGGACAAAGATCAAATGTTTGCTATTGCAAATGCTATTTCCGATGAAGCACGGGCTAAATATAATGATTATCAGAGACAGGGGAAAAATGGAATTTACAAAGGACTGACATTTTGGACCCCCAATATCAATATTTTTCGTGATCCGCGTTGGGGTAGAGGAATGGAAACTTATGGTGAAGATCCTTACCTGACCGCAGAAATGGCTATCCCATTTGTCAAAGGTTTACAGGGAGATGACCCACGGTACTTGAAATTAGTTTCTACTGTAAAGCATTTTGCCGTGCACAGCGGACCGGAATCTACCCGTCATTCTTTCGATGTTTGGCCCAGCGATTACGATTTGGCTGAAACTTATTTACCTCACTTTAAGCGTACTATTGAGGAAGGTGGAGCTTATTCGGTGATGTGTGCCTACCAAAGTCTGAAAGGAGCACCTTGTTGCGGCAGTAAATTTTTAGAAAATATACTTCGCAACCAGTGGAATTTTAAGGGTTATATTGTGTCGGATTGTGGAGCCATTCAGGATTTTTATGAACAAAAAGCACATCATATTGTAGCAACTCCGGAGGAAGCCTCAGCTATGGCCGTAAAAGCCGGAACCGACTTAAATTGTGGAAGTGTATATGCAAAACATTTGTTGAATGCAGTTAAACAGGGACTTTTGACTGAAGATGAAATCAATGTTTCCGTCAAACGGTTAATAATGGCACGAATGAAACTTGGACAATTCGATCCGCTTGAAATGGTGAAATATTCACAAATTCCACTTTCAGTACTCGATTCTAAGGAACATAAATCACTTGCACTCGAATCAGCCAGAAAATCAATAGTTTTACTCGAAAACAAAAACAATATTCTTCCATTTTCAAAAAATATTAAACATGTAGCAGTTATCGGACCAAATGCTGATAATCCCGAAATTTTGTTGGGAAATTACAATGGATATCCTTCCGATGAAATTACGCCTTTGAAAGGAATTATTGAAAAACTGCCAAAAGCGGATGTGAAATATGCTCAGGGTTGTCGGTTGGCAAATGAACTACCATGTTTAACTGCAATTTCACCGGATTATTTTTACACTTCGGAGTCCCTGAAACAAAAAGGAGTGACTGGAGAATATTTTTCTCAATTTAATTGCAAAGGAAAAGTTCAGCATAGCCGGACTGATAAAAACATTGATTTTGTTTGGTGGACAAAAGCTCCTTTCAAAGATATGCAACCTGACTCATTCTCGGTGCGTTGGAAAGCTTTTCTTGTACCACCGGTAACAGGAAAATATGCCATAGGTGCTGAAGCATTCAATGGCTTTGATATTTTTATTGATGGAAAATTATTTATCCATGGTCGTCCGAGTGATCATAGCCCACGGAAAGAGTATGAATTTATCAACCTCGAAGCAGGAAAAAAATACAATATTCAGTTTGATTATCCTCAAAATAATTCTGAATATGCTACTGCCCGTTTGATTTGGGATATTCCTAATCCAAATCTTAAGGAAGAAGCTATCAAACTGGCACAAAAATCGGATTTAGTTGTGCTTTGTATGGGGCTCAGTCCAATGCTCGAAGGGGAAGAAATGAAAGTAAAAGTTCCGGGGTTTGACGGTGGCGATCGTATGGATATTAAACTTCCCGAGAGTCAGACGGATTTAATTCGTGAAATTCAAAAACTCGGGAAACCAACAATACTTGTGTTGTTGAATGGTAGTGCTTTAGCATTTAATTGGGAAGCTGAAAATATCCCGGCTATTTTAGAAGCCTGGTATCCCGGACAAGCTGGTGGAACAGCCATTGCCGATGTGATTTTTGGCGATTATAATCCGTCCGGACGTTTACCCTTAACATTTTACAAAAGCATTGATCAGATACCTGCTTTTGATGAATATGATATGAAAGGGAAAACATATCGTTATTTCGACGGGAAACCCTTGTATGAATTCGGTTATGGATTAAGTTACAGTACTTTTAAGTATGAAATAAAGAATTTCCCGACAGAAATTCCGGCAGGTGAAAAAATCAACATTTCAGTGAATGTAACAAATACCGGCAAATACGAGGGAGATGAAGTGGTTCAATTGTATGTTTCTTTACCCGACAGTAAATTAAAAAAACCGATTCGTGATTTGCAGGGTTTTAAACGTATTCATTTAAAAGTTGGAGAAACTCAAACGGTTGAATTTACTTTGCTACCGGAGCAGTTTGCAGCCCGTGACGAGAATAATCTTGCTGTAGTTGAGCCTGGGAAAGTACTGATTTCGATAGGTGGAAAACAACCTGATGCGAAATCAATTGCTGATAAAAATGGAGTTCAGTTTGAGGTAAAAGTAGCCGGAGATAAATTTATTGTTAATGATTAAAGAAATATTTGAATCGATAAGAACAATAGCCACTATATTTCTTTGTTAAATGCGTATAAGAAAATGATGATGGCTCTACTCAACTATCAGGCTGATGATGGAATGTGGAGACAACTAATTTACCATTCTGAAGCATGGAAAGAAACCTCATCAACGGCTATGTTTGAATACGCTTTTATCATTGGCGTAAAGAAAGGCTTATTACCCAAAATTTCATATGAAAAGGCGAGTCAGAAAGCATGGAATACACTTTCGGGTTATGTAAATTCAAATGGAGAGGTTTCTGATATATGCGCTGATACCGATCAAAGCACTGTTGTTAATTTTTATTTAACAAGACCAAAAGTCATCGGCGATTTACACGGACAAGCAGCTGAACTTTGGTTTGCATACAGTTTAATGATAAATTGAAAAATCATGTGTTCAGTGACGCCACCTTGCATTTCTAAATTTTAGTTTTTATCAATGACAAACATTGACTGAAACTATACAAATAACATTTAAAATATAATCTTATGATTTTAAGATCAAAAAAAAACAAATTGTTGAAAGGACAGTTGAGTTTTTTAATATATCTGGGGATGGTTTTATTGCTGCCTTCAACAGTGTTTGCAATCGGAGAATCAAATTACATCACAACTTCAGGTGCTAAAGATATGTTTACATTATCTGCATCCGGAAAATCGACTACCTTATACATCAACTCTAAAGATTATCCCGGTGTAATTCGGGCTCTAAAAGATTTAAAATCAGATATTGGCAAAGTAACTAACTACGAACCGGTCCTGGCATTTGACAAGTTACCGCACCAAAAAGAAGTGGTAATAGTTGGAACATTAGGTAAAAATCCGGTTATTGATCAACTGGTAAAAAAGAAGAAGCTTGATATAGCTGATATTACAGGTAAATGGGAAGCATTTAGTATTCAGACAATTGAAAAACCATTTCCGGGTATCGATAAAGCGCTGGTTATTGTTGGAAGCGATAAGCGTGGTACCATTTATGGAATTTACGATTTATCGGAACAGATTGGTGTTTCGCCCTGGTACTTTTGGTCAGACGTCTCAATTGATCATAAAGATGCACTTTACGTGAAGCCGGGTATATACTCACAACATCCAAGCGTCAAATATCGTGGGATTTTTATAAATGACGAAGCTCCTGCATTAACTAATTGGGTTAAGGAAAAATACGGATTTGTTAAACCCGGTCAGAACCCACCTGTTGCCAATGAAGTGGTGAATTACGGACATGAGTTCTATTCAAAAATTTTTGAATTATTACTCAGGTTAAAAGCAAATTATCTTTGGCCGGCTATGTGGAGTAACGCCTTTAACGAAGATGATCCGGAAAACCCACGCCTTGCCGATGAGTACGGAATTGTAATGGGAACTTCGCATCAGGAACCGATGTTACGCGCACAACAAGAATGGGACAGACGCTATTTTAAAACTCTCGGACATTGGGATTATACAAAACAATCCGATACCCTGGAAAATTTCTGGAGAGAAGGAGTTCGTCGCAATAAAAATTACGAGAGTATCATCACCATGGGACTTCGGGGTGCTAACGATTCAGAGATGAAAGGAAATCTGAAATCAAATATCACAATGGTTGAGATTATTGTAAACCGGCAGCAAAAGATTATAAGCGAAGAAATGAATCCGGATCTTTCTAAGGTTCCTCAGATGTGGTGTTTGTACAAAGAGATCATGGACTATTACAACGAAGGGATGAACGTACCTGATAATATAACCCTATTATGGTCGGACGATAACTGGGGAAATCTCCGCAGGTTGCCTACTCCTGATGAACGCAAGCGAAGCGGAGGATCCGGCGTTTATTATCATTTTGATTATCATGGAGGGCCACGAAGTTACGAATGGATTAATACCAATCCGATTGCTAAGATATGGGATCAAATGTCATTAGCCAAACAATATGGAGCTGACAGAATATGGATTGTTAATGTTGGGCACTTTAAAGGTTATGAATTACCCATGGAGTATTTCATGAGCCTTGCCTGGAACTCGGACAAATGGACCAATTCTAATATTAATGAATACACCCGCTTATGGGTCACCCGGGAATTCGGGTCAACTTACGCCAACGAAATAGCCGGCATAATTTCAAAATATACTAAATATAATGGACGCCGAAAACCGGAATCATTATCTCCACAGACTTATAGTTTGATAAATTATAATGAAGCAGAAAATGTGGTTGCTGATTTTAATAAAATTACAACGCAGGCCGAAACTATTTATGACAAGTTGCCTCTCGAAAAACGGAATGCTTTTTATGAGATGGTATTATTTCCAACAAAAGCAAGCGCTATTGTTAATGAAATGTATCTCGCGGCAGCTAAGAATAACTTATACGCGAGTCAGAAACGTGCCAGCACCAACGATATGGAGAACCAAACCAGAGTCTTATTTCATGCTGACTCTGTTTTAATGAATTATTATAATCATGAGTTTGCCAGTGGAAAATGGAATCATTTTATGGATGAAACTCACATTGGGTACACAAGTTGGATGCCTCCTAAAGTTAACAGTTCGGATGCTATTAAACTTTCAAAAATACTAGTCCCGGACTCTGCAATATTGGGAGTAAGTTTAGAAGGAACCGAATCAAGTTGGCCCGGTTCTTCCGAAACAGCATCATTACCTGCATTTGACATTTTCAATGGGCACCAACATTATATCGAAATTTTCAATCGGGGAAAAGTATCTTTTGAATATACTATATCTGCAAATGTTCCCTGGCTTATTTTTAGTGAAAGTAGAGGAACCATAACCAACAAAGATAAACACGTTTTAGTGAATTTGGATGAGTCTCAACTCCAGACAGGTAATACAGACAGTTTAATTAAAATTACAGGTGCCGGAAAGGAAGTTTCCATAGCGGTAAAAGCGTTTAACCCGACAGAGCTAAATAAAGAAAACCTGAAGTGCTTTGTAGAAAGTGGCGGTTTCATCTCAATTGAGGCTGAACACTATTCAAAAAATATTGAACAAGGTGACAGGAAGTGGATTAGAGTAGAGGATTATGGATTAACTTCATCGGGAATGAGGGCTACAACTCCGGTCAATGTGCCGGCTGCAATCCCCGGAAAAGATGCTCCCAGTCTGGAATATCCAATATACTTATTTTCAGCAGATTCGGCTCAGATTACACTTATTACATCACCATTGCTGAACTTTATACCCGGAAGGGATATCAAATTGGCTGTTTCTATCGATGATGAAACAGCTCAGTACATGATCAATGTCCCTGATAAATACAAAATTGATTATTCTAATGCCGATTGGGTTCAAGTGGTATTGAATCAGGCAAGGCATTGCCAAACCACACTCAATATCACAAAACCAGGCTACCACACTTTGAAGGTTTGGATGATTGATCCGGGAGTGGTTGTTGAAAAAATTATGCTAAACATGGGTGGTTTAAAGCCCTCTTATTTAGGAGCTCCTGAAAGTTTCAAAAATCTTTAATCATTTCTGCATTAAGTATAGCAAGAAATAACAATTGAAGTATAAACATATAAAAAAATTATCCAACAAATAAATAAAATAAAAATGCAAAAAGCTTTTGAAGTAAAAAATCCGGACTTTGAATTAAGTCCATTTACCGGAATGAACAGAGAACATTACATCGAATGTGCTAAATATATTCTGGAAAGAGCATTTAAACATGTTGATTCTTTGGAAACCCCTCTATCTTTTCCAATCGTTCCCGGAAAAACATATCCGGAACCAAATGCTCCTGAATGGCGTTATCGTTCAGCAGATTTTGAAGCCCTTGAAAGGTCTTTCAATCTGGCAGGGCCGCTGATTCATGTAGATCCTGAAATTACAATCAATGGCATAAAATTACGTGATTATTACAGTCTGCAAATTTATAATGCTTTTACACCCGGCCATCCCAACTCATTGCCGCTTCCCGAAGATCTTCTTGACTCAACATACCAGTTTACCTGCGAATTTGGAGGTTTATTTAAAACCATGCTACTTATGCCGGATACAATTTGGTCAACTTATACTGAAGAGCAAAAAAACGAAATGGTTGAATGCATTTCAAAATGGGGACATCACAGGACAACACAAAATAACTGGCGGATTTTTAATGTGGTAACCCTTTCTTTCCTTAAAAAACACGGATACGAAATCGATGATGAATTATTAAAAAGCCATCTTTTATGGATTGCGTCCTATCATTCGGGAAATGGCTGGTATCTGGAACAAACGTACAATTACTATACAATTAGTTTGTTCATTGTGTATTTAACAATATGGAACAGGACCTTTGGTGATGAATTTTATCCTGAAATTGCAGAAACAATTGAACAATCGGCGCAGGAATTATATAAAACGTATGTCAATTTCTTCGGACGAGATGGTTATGTAAATATGTGGGCCAGAAGTATCACTTACAGAACCTGGATATCAGGTGGTTTTCCGGTTTCATTTATGTTGAAAGGCGGATCACCACTGGATCCGGGAATGGCACGAAGACTTTGTTCTGGTTCAATACTCCAGTTTGTAACCCGTGAAGAATTTTTCGAGAACGATATACCAAGTCTTGGTTATTACCGACATACAGAATATATTTTACAAAACTATAGTTGTGCGGGTAGCCCTTTTATAATGTTTATCCCATTTATTGCGCTGGCATTACCGGCTGATTCCCCTTTTTGGACGGCCAAAGAAAATGAGGGATTTTGGGAAAAGCTTGATAATGAAACAAAAGTTGAAGTGCTGAATAACCCCGGAATAGTTCTCGCAAATCATGGAAAAACAGGCACTTCTGAAATTATTCCCGGTAAAGTTTACTATCAGGATCCAAACTATTCCAAACTTGCATACAACACGCATTTCCCTTGGGAAGATCATAATCCGCAAGGTGGAACTGCTATGGAATACAGTTTCAGAAGCCTTGATCCAAGAGATGTACGTGGGGATGATGTGAATTTTTATCTCACGGGTCATAAAATGCAAAACAGCTCCGAAAAAAACACTGTATTTACCACTTCTGAAAGCATGCTGTATAATGGCGTAAGGAAAGATGTTATTTACAGACAGGCTATTATGCGGAAACCGCCTAACAATGGTGTTGGATATATTATTGATCTGGCGGAAATTATCATTCCCGGTGGTATTATAAGAGTTGACCGCTCACGAATGGCATTTGAATATGAGCTGACACTGGGAAATTACGGTTTACCCCATTTAAATGGAGAAAAAGCAGTTGTTAACCAATTTGAAGACGGAAATAAAAAGGTGATTACCGCATCTATACCGGGAAGACAAGTGGCATTGATATGCTATAACGGTTGGGATGAACTAAAAAGTTTAAAACATGAGGGACGTAATGCTGAAGCTGATGAAAGCACAGTAGTATATGCTCATAAAAAAAGAACAGCAAAAAATCCTCCAATGGAATTAATGATATCCGTTCTTCTACATAAAATGAATGATACAGCATGGAGCGAAGAAGAATTATCACCTATAAAAAGCTTTGAAATTATGGATATAACTCCAGCATTTTCAGCATTAGGTGCAAATATCATCCTAAACAATGGTAAAAAATATGAAGTGGATTTCGTTGATGTAGATGGATACCGATCATGTTGATTATGCAATATAATTAAATTAAAAAAGCAATTCAGAAAAGAGTTGCTTTTTTAATTTCCTATTCTCTCCCCGATCAATCCCGACTGAACATTTTAACCGAAACTTGGCAATAAAAATATCGGTATCCGATTAAAATGTTATCTTTGCAATCAGTATTTTGTAAATATAATTGAATGAAAGGAAATGATAATACCGCAGTGCTACTGATGCACTGCCCCGACAGACCGGGTATTTTAGCAGTAGTTACAGAATTTATAAATCAACACAAGGGAAATATCCTGTATTTGGACCAATATGTTAATCGCGAAGAAAAAGTATTCTTTATGCGCGTTAAATGGGAATTAGATGCATTTGAAATCCCGAAAGAAAAAATAGAAGAATATTTTCAAACGCTTATTGGTATAAGGTTTAATGTTGTTTTCAGACTCTATTTCTCCGACATTAAACCCAGAATGGCCATTTTTGTTTCTAAAATGTCACATTGTTTGTACGATTTATTAGCCCGTTATGCAGCCGACGAATGGCACGTAGAGATTCCTCTTATCATTAGCAATCATCCCGACATGGAAAGCGTAGCAAAACGGTTTGATATACCCTATTATATTTTCCCGATTACCAAAGAAAATAAAGCTGAACAAGAAGCTCTACAACTTGATTTACTCAAAAAAAATCAAGTGACTTTCTGTGTATTAGCCCGCTACATGCAAGTTCTATCAGTAGATTTTATCAGACATTACCCCGACCGGATTATCAATATTCATCACTCATTTTTACCTGCATTTGCCGGTGCCAAGCCTTATCATGCAGCTCATGAACGAGGAGTAAAAGTAATTGGCGCAACCAGCCATTATGTAACCGAGGATTTAGATGCAGGTCCGATTATAGGTCAGGATGTAACCCATATATCTCACAAAAACACAGTGGAAGAATTAATAAAGAAAGGGCGTGATCTGGAAAAAATGGTACTATCACATGCTGTTGAAAAACATATTGAACGAAAAATTCTGACATATAAAAACAGAACGGTTGTTTTTCAATAGATGTTTTGCTTTCAAGGTTTCATTTTGTGGTTTTTGAGTTTTAGTATGATATAAGTACATTATAATCAGTTTTTATTCTTAGCTTTTCTAATGTAAGCCTGCCAGTCTTACTTATTTTCTGAAGGCAGAGGCATTCTGTAAATTGTAAATTGTAAATGAGTAAATAATATTATGGAAGTAACAAGATTATTTGATTTATTGGATAACTATTTAGAGAAATATCCAAATCAGGATGCTGCATTAGCCTGTAAACGGGAAGGAACCTGGCGAAAATTCAGTATTCAGGAATATGTCGAACTAACGAACAACATAAGCTACGGTATGTTGAAAATGGGCATAAAACCCGGAGATAAAGTAGGAATTGTAAGTAGCAATCGTCCGGAATGGAATATGATTGATTTTGCAACGATGCAGATCGGCGCTATTTCTATTCCGATTTATCCGACCATCAGCCAGGACGATTACCGGCATATCTTGAATCATGCCGAAATGAAAATGATTTTCATCGAAGGAAAAGAATTGGGAAAGAAATTAAAACCTATTTTTCTTGAAACAAAAACATTAAAACACGTATTTACTTTTAATGATCAAGATATAGAATATCAATATCTTGATCAATTAATCGGGAATGGTATTAAATATCCGCAACCCGAAAAACTGGCTGAACTGAAAGCAAGCATCAAACCTACCGATTTAGCTACCATTATTTATACTTCGGGTACAACCGGTTATCCAAAAGGTGTTATGCTCTCACATAATAACATTGTGAGCCAACTTAAAAACCTTGAGTCAACGCCGGCAGAATGGAGTAAAACAGCATTGAGCTTCTTACCGCTCTGTCATGCTTATGAACGCATGCTGGTTTACTTGTATCAATACCTTGGTATGTCGGTATACTATGCCGAGAGTCTTGGCACGATTGCCGAAAATATCAAAGAGGTACATCCAACCATGATGTCCGCCGTACCACGATTACTCGAAAAAATTTACGACAAACTGTTCCTATCGGGGAAAAAATTACCATTTATACAGCGCAGGATTTATTACTGGGCATTTAATCTGGCCACAAGATACCAGTTGGAGGGAATGAACGGGTTGATGAAAGCTCAACTCAAATTGGCTGACAAACTGATTTATTCCAAGTGGCGGGCAGCAATCGGAGGCAATTTCGATATAGTTGTTTCGGGAGGATCTGCCATTCAATCACATATTGCTTCATTTTTCTCAGCCATTGGCATGCCGGTTTTCGAAGGTTACGGATTAAGCGAGACTTCTCCCGTGATTGCAGTAAGCCAGCGGGGAAAACATGGTCGAAAATTTGGTACGGTAGGGCCTCCGCTTCCCGGAGTTGAAGTAAAACTGGGCGAGCGGGATGAAATCATTTGCCGGGGACACAATGTAATGCTTGGCTATTACAAAGACCCCGAGCTTACCGCTCAGGTAATTGATTCGGAAGGCTGGCTTCACACCGGCGATACCGGAAAATTCACTGATGAGGGTCAATTAATCATTACCGGTCGTCTGAAAAGTATTTTCAAAACATCTTTTGGCAAATATGTTAATCCACAGGCAGTAGAATCGAAATTTACCGAATCACCTTTTATCGAAAATATGATCGTACTGGGTGAAAACAAAAAATTTGCAGCTGCACTCCTTTCACCGGATTTTGTTTTCCTGAAATCGTGGTGTATAAAACACAAACTACAATATACTTCAAATGCTGAGATGATTGAGAACCCGCTTGTTGTAAAACGAATTCAGGAGGAAGTTAAACATTACAACCATTTCTTCGGCGATTTCGAGCAGGTAAAACGTTATCAACTGGTACCCGAAGAATGGACACAACAGATTGGTTTTCTATCTCCTACGCTGAAAATAAAACGAAATGTGATAGAAGAATTTTATACTGACAGAATTGAAAAATTGTTTTCATAAACAATAAACATTTTAAACAGAAAATGCAGAGCAACAAAAAATTGTTCTGCATTTTTCTTTAAAAGACTCTTGAATTGTCAACTTTCAATTGTCAATTATCAATTAACTCGTACCTTTGCAGCGTGAAAAAACGTTACTTCATCTATTTATCTTATAACGGCACAGCTTACCACGGTTGGCAGGTGCAACCCAACGGTATTTCAGTGCAAGAAGTGCTGGCAGGAGCCCTGAGCACAATTTTGCGTTGCGAAGTTGAATTGGTGGGTGCCGGTCGTACCGACGCCGGTGTGCACGCCCGGCTTATGGTGGCACATTTCGATATAGAAATGGAAATGCCGGTTGAATTTGATTTGGTTGCCAAATTAAACAGTTTTTTATCTAAAGATATTGCCATTTACAAGATCGTTGAAGTCAGGCCTGATGCGCATGCACGGTTTGATGCCATCTCACGTCGATATGAATATCATATTGTGACAAAAAAGGATGTATTCAGAAATGAGCTGGCAACCCGCCTCAGTGAAAAACTCGATTTTGAAGCAATGAATGCAGCAGCCCGATTACTGAAAGATCATCATGATTTCACTAGTTTCAGCAAACTCCACAATGATGCAAAAACCAATATTTGTAACATTACCCTTGCCGAATGGACACAGAAGGAAGACGAATGGATTTTCACTATCGAAGCTGACCGGTTTCTGAGAAATATGGTACGGGCGATAGTTGGGACCTTATTGGAAGTCGGACGTGGCAGAATGACGGAAGAGGAATTCCGGACGGTTATTGAAGTCAAAAACCGCTGCAAAGCCGGAACTTCAGTTCCGGCACACGGATTGTATCTGGTTGACATCAAATATCCTGAAAATCTATTCCTGTAAATACAAATCTCAATTTTCAAATTGCAAATAATTATATTATAAATTCTCCTTCATGTGGATTATCCTCGCTTTTATTTCAGCTCTTTTATTAGGATCGTACGAAGTTTTTAAAAAAGTTTCTCTGAAAGATAATGCCGTTATACCGGTAATTTTAGTCTCAATTCTTGTTTCCTGCCTGATACTTACTCCTTTTTTATTCCTTTCCGAGTTTTTCCCGGACACAATCAAAAACTCGATTTATTTCGTTCCACGAGTGGATCTTCATGCACACTTATTATTTATTTTGAAGGCGTTCATTGTTTTAACCTCTTGGTTATTTGCTTATTTCGGATTAAAGCACCTACCCATTTCACTGGCATCGCCCATAAAAGCCACACAACCTATGTGGACTGTAGTAGGTGCATTACTTATTTTCGGTGAAAAACTGAATGGTTATCAGGTAGCAGGTATCGGAATTACGTTGGTTTCTTTTTTCCTGTTTTCAGTGGTTGGGAAAAAAGAAGGAATTTCGCTCAAAACAAATAAATGGTTTTGGTATATTGTAATGGCAACGCTCACCGGAGCGCTTAGCGGATTGTTCGACAAATACCTGATGAAACGATACGAAGTCATGTCCGTTCAGGTTTATTACACTTTTTATCAGGCAATTATCATGGGCATTATTACCATTTTCCTATGGGCACCAACGCGTAAAAAGACGACACCTTTTAAATTTAAGTGGGCTATTGCCTTTATTTCGCTCTTTCTGGTGACGGCCGATTTTGTTTATTTCTATGCATTAACCTTGCCCGATTCGATGATTTCAATTGTATCAACCATACGCCGCTCAGGTGTAATTGTTCCGTTTTTTTACGGTGCTATAGTCATGCACGATAAAAACATAAAACTCAAGATTTATGATTTAATTGGTGTTTTAATCGGAATGTACTTATTATATCTGGGTTCCAAATAAAAAACAAATGAGCAAACGATTGCAACCGCCTGTAATTCTTCTTTTTACAATTATACAATTTATTCAAATAGTCTAATAAATATTACTTTCAATAAAAAACACCGAAAATGTTTGATTATTAGATGAAAATTACTACTTTTGCAAGCCGAAATAACAACAGCGAAATATAAATTAAAACATAAAGATATGAAAAGCGGAATTCATCCCGAAAACTATCGTCCAGTGGCATTTAAAGATATGTCGAATGGCGACACCTTTATTTCACGTTCAACCGTAAACACGAAGGAAACAATCGATATTGATGGTGTTACTTATCCAGTAGTGAAAATGGAAATTTCCAGTTCTTCACATCCTTTCTACACAGGTAAATCGAAATTAGTTGATACTGCTGGTCGTGTTGATAAATTTATGACTCGCTATGCAAAACGCATAGAAAGCAAGAAATAAGCTGTAAAGCAAACTAATAAAAAAAGCTTCGGGGTATTGCCCGAAGCTTTTTTTATGGTTGAAGTATCCAGTTTCGCCCTATCAACTTAAATTTCAATTTTTTATCTGATAAAAATGTAGAAATTAGTTTTCTGTCCGATTCGGTCACAAATTCCAAACTGTTATTATTGGCAATAATCTGCTGACCGCCTTCAGGATCAAAACTCAGGGAAATAAAACTATTCTCCAACACATTATCAACCCACTTCCGGTCCACGTTTTGGTTATAAGGAACGGCATTATTAATCCAGTCTATTGCTTTGGGCATGACAAACCGCAGCTTAACCGGATTCCATGCAGTATCGTAGAATTCCACCATGGACTGGCAAATCGGTCCGCAAACAGTTCTGATAATTCCAATAACCTGACTTTCATCATCCAAAGCAAGGAGTTTCATCTCGAAAGTTGAATTAGCCGTATTTTTTACAACAATCAAATGATGGACACTATCCAGTTTCTCCAGATAAGCTTTATTTCCCAAGCGATTAGCAATACTGTCACCTTGCCCTGCTTTATGATATTCCAGCAATTCAAGTCTGTTCTGCTTACTTAAAGTTGGATTTAATGCATCAGGGATATTGACGTAATATTTTTCAACACTTTGAGCCATCAGATTCTGATAAATAAAGACCAGAAAAAAGAGTAAGGCAATCTTATTTGTTATTCGTTTGATTTTTTTCATTTGATTTCTTTTTTGCAGGAACTGTTAGTAATCGCCAGTAATAACTAAACAAATCGTCGACACTGGCAAATTCTTCTTTATATAAAATACCGATTCCCTGTCCTTGTACAGTTTCGGAACTTTGTTGTAATAAATAACGATCGATAGTATGATTGTAAAATTTTAATCGGAATTTTCCCATCTTAGAGAGTAAATATTCTATATCTACATCTCCAATAAATCTATTCGTGCTGGAAGCGGCATTATCCATCCGGTAACCCAAATTCCCATTCACCAACCAACGATTGCTTGGTTGATAGGAAAACGGAGCCATAATATCACTACTTGTTAAATCTCTTTGTTGATAATCTAATCCAACTGTAAAATTATTACTTTTTGTAAATTGAGATACCAGAGAGTTTATTTGAGCACTAGCTGTTGAAAACAAAAGGGATAGTCCTTCATTGTTAAACACTGTTGAATTAGCGGTACGTAGATAATCAGGCGTAAAAAATTTATTAAAAACCAATAAATAAATAATCTGACGGTTCATCATTTCATCCGTATTGATGATATTCCGAACCCTTTGTTTTATGCTTTCGTCGCTTTGAGGCAAATCAATATCAAAACTAACCGTAGGTTTCATTAAATTATCTGATAATTTAAGCACACAGTTCACCGGTACAGCTGAGCGGGCACCAGGAGTAGTCTGAGTACCCTGACTTAGAGTTGGATCCAAATCTGAAATAGAAGCAGTAAGTGGGTACAATGCACGTATTTTAACCTGCGCATTAAACGGGTCACCGGTCCAGGCAATGGTGCTTCCTTTGTCAATTTTAAACTCTTTGCGAATAACATTTTGAAGTGTAAATAAATAATATCCGTTATCTATAGCATATGTTCCGTAAAGTTTAATATCTGAAAATGTATCAAATTCCACATGCAAACTACCACTTCCGGTTCCGGTAATTACATCACCACCTTTGGGATCCACAATTAATTCCATTTCAGCATTTTGGTTAACATCAATCTGCAAATTTACTTTTACATTAAAATCACCTCTGACCTTTTTCGTCGGAATTGTTTCAACCTGTGTATAATTTTTCTTATTTACAAAAGTGATGAAGCTATTATCGGAAGCTTTGGATGCGCCACCCATTTGGATATAACATTTTGTCTGTGGTTGAGAAACAGCATTTACAACAATATTAGCTTCTGTCTGATCCCCATAGATTCTAACTGTACCATTTGCATATGCTTTACCAAAGAAATAATCATTATTTTCGGCATGAGTATCCATTGCCAGAATATTTGTTCCTTTGATCGTCGCATCATAAGTCATCTCCTGGAAAAGCCCGTTGTGGGTTAATACTGCATTTACAACTGCCGGATTACGCTCCTGATCATACATTGTCACATTTCTGAATGAGATTGTTTCCGGTGTTAAATGTACGGAATCATTGAGAAAATAGGTTGTATTGAGCAACCTGATCGAACCCTGTCCCTTATTAACTAAGACATCACCCGAAAATCTTATACCATTCTTCATTGGTCCGAACATCCTGATTTTACCGGTTGCAAAACCCTTTACATTTTGAACTACGCTTTCAAAATACGGAGTCAAAAACTCAATGCTAAAATTTCGGGCATTATAAATCACATCGATAGAATCTGCTTTAGGAGTATAGGTTGCATTCGCAACAACGATGGTATCTTTATTGGCATCTGTAAAAGTACCATGAGCCAATAATTGATTATTTATCTTATCCCAACTTGAATTTACTTTTCCATTCCCGACCCACTTATGATTAAGTGAGAAATCTTTCACCGATAAATCAGCTTCAAAGATCGGGTGTTGAAGAACGCTTAGTAAAGTTGCTTTCCCTGTAACATTGCCGCCAAGGCTAATTCCTTTCAACTTGAGGAGTCCCATTATAAAATCAAGGTTCAAATCGTTCATTTCTATGTTGACACTATCGCTTTGAATTTTTGATGCAAGTCCATCAATATGGACAAATTGTTTATGGCTATCGAAGAGAAAATTATGTATTCCAATGGTACTATCGGCATTCAGATCAATATTACACGTGTGAATATCCCATATAGAATCGTCAATAATTACCTGAGTGGGTAATATAGAGACTCTGGCAGCTACTTGACCGCTATCATTCCTGAATTTTGTTTCGGCAAGTATTTCGCCGGCATTGGTAATCTGCTGCGAGTTTTGCCAAACGATTCTGGTATGTACTGAATCTTTTGCGGCAGTAGTTAACAGATAAAAATTTAATAAACCATCTTTTCCGTTCAATTGCGTCCTTGTAGTAAGAATTAATTGTTTATTAGGGTTCTCGCAGTGCAAATTTATGTTTTCCAGAGAAATTTTTCCCAAACTAAAGGAAGGTACGCTTCCATAAAGATCAATCCGTTTTGAATTATCATCAAGATAACCTTTAATAGTTGCAACACCATCCAGCATATAAGGCAATTCAAGAATTTTCGATATTTCCTGAGTATTGGAAATTTTCAAATCAACATCGATGTGATTGGAATATTTTTCAGTTTCATTTTTGTTGGCAACGGCTAATGCAGGCAAGTAGTTCTGTATTATTCGATTGACAGTTCCACTAATGGTACTGTATTTAAAATTTCCATTAAAGGATCCATTTACATAATCTGATGCGATGGCAAAATGCGTCAAGTCTTTTTCAATGCGAGATACAAATTGAATTTCATTTACTTTTAAGGTTTTATCTTTATTCCTAAATATTATACTGTCAAAACGCACATAACCATTAATATTATCAAGTGAATTTCCAACCATATTTGTTTTCCCGTTGAATGCCAGGGTAGCACCCTGATATTTATCGATAAGATTTAACGCGTAAAAATTGATATTCGGAACTTTTAATTCAAAATTAAAGACCGGCAACTTTTGTGTTAAATCAATCTGACCTGTAAAATGAGCCTCAATATTTTCATCAACCACATTTACATTTCCGATAAAGCCTTTACCATCGTATTTACCATTCAGTTCAACGTTCCGATAAAAATATTTATTTATTTGTATTTCGGATACTTTAGCGGATATTGTTCCCATTAAACTGGCGTTTCCCTTTTTTGTACCTGCGGTATTAAAACTAAACGAAGCTTTGCCCAAGTGCTTATTATTGAACAATTGCCCTATTGCCAGATTATTGGACTTTATTGTTCCGTTATATGTCCAGTCTCTGAGTTCATTTTCTATTTTCAACAAAATATCGGTAGACACACTCCCGATATTGGTGTTCAAATTGCCATAGGCAACCAGATTACTTAAAAATCCAGTAATATTTCCCTTATACCGAATCATTCCCAATTGGGTCATTTCGTTGGGGAGTAAAAAAGGTTTTCCTGAAATTTCAGATATAAAATCCTGTAAATCATTTTTTTCAAATCGCAATTCGTTTATTTGTCCATAAATAAATGATTCATCAAAACGGGGAAGACCGTTTATATCCAGATTTGCCTGAAACAAAAACGACTTACCATATTTAATTTCAACCTTTTGAAAGTGCAAATTCGAAATTCTTCCTGTAATCAGACCCTTTACAGTCACCTTATTATGCATATTTTTAAATTCAGGCACAAATGCAACTAAATCGGACAAAGCGACAGAGGATGGAGTCAAATTAATATTCCAACGCACTTTTTCGATAATATGATTCAGATCAGCAAGACTATCATATTTAAGACGAATGTCATCAAAACGAATCTGTGAATTTGGAAGTTGTAAATTTATCTGCGGAAGTTGTACTCCTTTGTGCGAGCCCAGAATTTGAGTAGTTAAATTAGTCAATGTCAATCCCGACTGTTCGACGGCATTTAATGCAAGAATCCTTGCACTCAGGGTATCTTTGTTCAACACATCCAATGAGATTTCTGCATTTATATGCTTAAAATTCAATTTATTTCCATTGAATATGTTTTTTCGAAGCTCCCTGTACATTTTATGATTAGTGTAACGGAAGGCTGAATTCTTTAATTCGAATTTTTTAATCCGGTACTCAACATGAGTGGAATCATTGGTTTGAGGGTTATTGAATGCTTTGATGACGAAATCCAGATTGCTGTGACCCGCTTTGTCGACAACAAGATTTCCATACAGTTCGTCCAGTTCAACAGAAGTTATTAAGACTTTTCCTTTGAAAATTTGCCAGAAATTGAAATGTGCACTCGCGTGTTTTGAAAATAACAAGGTATCACCCTGTAAATCTTCTACATAAAAATCATCAAGCGTAATTGAATTGAAGAACTTATATTCTACACGACCTAAACTGACTTTTGATTTGAATTTATAGGAAAGTTCATTTACTACAGATTGTGCAATAAAATTCTGTACCTTACTTATTTTAAGTAAGATAAATATGATTGCAAAAAAAAGAATTATTCCTGCAACAGTAAAACTGAGTATTTTAAGCTGTTTTTTTATACCTTTGGGCTTTATTTGACAAAAGTAAATAATAATTTGTGATTTTCGCAATCAAAGCAAGCTAAGAAAATAATTTAAAATCTAAAATTAACGATTATCTCTTAACTTTCAGTTAATAACAGGTGTTTTAAAAATACAGTAAACAAAAAACACAGCAAATGCTTCTAAAATAATGAATTCAATAACAATATTAGGCATTGAATCGTCCTGCGATGATACTTCAGCATCGGTTATACGTGACGGGTTAATGCTCTCCAATGTCATCGCGAGTCAGGCTGTTCACACAAGTTTTGGAGGAGTTGTTCCGGAATTGGCAGCCCGGGCTCACCAACAAAATATTATTCCGGTCGTACACGAAGCACTTAAACGTGCCGGAATTTCAAAAACAGAATTGGATGGAATTGCCTTTACCAGTGGACCTGGCTTATTGGGCTCCCTTTTGGTTGGGACTTCATTTGCCAAAGGATTTTCACAGGCGCTGAATCTTCCAATAATGAATATAAATCACTTACAGGCACACGTACTGGCTCATTTTATCAGTGAGGGAAAACCTGACGAACGGCAACCTGAATTTCCTTTTTTATGTCTGCTTGTTTCCGGAGGAAATTCTCAAATCGTATTAGTCAGGGCTTATGACGATATGGAAGTGGTGGGGCAAACCATCGATGATGCTGCCGGCGAGGCGTTCGACAAATGTGCAAAAGTTATGGGTCTACCTTATCCCGGCGGACCACATGTGGACCGATTGGCCAAAGAAGGCAATCCAAAAGCTTTCGTGTTTAATAAACCCCAAATACCCGGATATAACTATAGTTTCAGTGGATTAAAAACATCGTTCCTGTATTTATTAAGAGACAAAATCAAAGAAAACCCTGATTTTGTTGCTGAGAATCTGAATGACATTTGTGCTTCTTTACAAGCTACTGTGGTTGACATTTTGATGAACAAACTACGAAAAGCGGCTACAGATTTTAAAATCAATCAGATAGCTGTTGCCGGTGGCGTTTCGGCCAATTCTGCTCTACGACAAGCATTTCACGATCATAAAGAAAAATACGGCTGGGAAATTTTTATTCCTCCGTTTGCATTCACAACTGACAATGCTGCGATGGTTGCAATTACAGGCTACTTGAAATATAAAAATTCTGATTTTTGTTCCATGGATGAAGTTCCATTCTCGAAAGTGACGAATAAATTCTGATAAGTTGTCTGTGTAAAAAAACGATAGTAAATATTCCATCTCTATCATTTATAAATCCTAAAATGAAACTATCCTCTTTAAAGTTACCTGCTAAATTACAACCATACCGGGGAGTGATTGGATTTGCAGTGATTTTATTTCTTTCAAATATTTTCTGGAAATACAATGTCTTGGGTGATGAAACAGATACGGCTGTAAGTTTTTGGGGATTGGATATTTCGGCACCCTTTACATTATTGACAAAAAACGTTGCAGAAACGACGGCTTCAATACTTCAGTTTATTGGCTGGAAAGTGAGTTTGAGTGCTTCAAATGTCATTCGTCAGGAAACAGGAAATTCAGCACAATTAATATGGGCTTGCTCGGGTCTTAAACAAGCCTATATCTTCTTTTGTATCCTGGCTTTTTCGCGTGGTCCGTGGTTGAAGAAACTTTGGTTTATACCGTTGGGGTTATTGGTGGTTTATCTTTTCAATATATTCAGAATTACCTTTATCGTTGCCAGCATTGACAAACATCCCGATTGGTTCGAGTTTTGGCATTTGTATTTCTTTAAATACCTCTTTTATGGAGTTATTTTTGGCATGTGGGTGATTTGGGAAGAAAAAATTGTCGGGAAAGAACTAGAACATAAAAGTACAGTCTAATTTTTTAATATGCAGCATTTTACCATCAGTGAACTCACCCTGACCGGGCGTATAAGTCTATTCAGAAAGAAGAATTGATTTTGTAAAAATTAGTGAGAATAAAATGAAGTAATTTTCAATTTAAACTTAAACGTTATGGAACTTTCAAAAAAAGACAAAAAGGTTGCACGAGAAGTTATAGAAAAAGGGTTGCAACGAGAATTTGAAAAAGGTTTAAGAAAGGCAGATTTTATTTTACAAAGTTGGAAAAGCAAAACAAAAGATAATAGTGAAACATACCAACATCTTTACAAACACATTATAAATTTAGACAGGCATATTGCATTTCGATATGATGCTATTTCGGGTTCGAGATATTTACTTACTATTACAGACCAAATGCTTGACAACGTAATACAAGAAGAAGATCTGGCTGATTTTTCGGAGGAAGTTCAATTGTACTTAAAAAGAGTAGGTAAGCACTTATCTTAATCTTGATTCATTTATAACTTTTTAGCAATCAAAACCATTCAATACACCTTGCTTTTTTCGCCATTCAACACCCTCAAGCCACTCATTGCCAATGCTTCCATCTCATCTTCTCCGGGATAAATAACGACTTTGGCAAAGGAGGAGATCATTTTAAGGATATAATCAACCACAAACTGGCTGTGGGCGATTCCACCGGTTAAAATAACAGCATCCACGTCGCCTTTCAAGACAGTAAACATAGCACCAATTTCTTTTGCAACATGGTAAGCCAACGCCTGTAAAACAATTTTTGCGTGCTCATCTCCTTCTTCGGCCATAAGTGTGGCTGTTTGGACTTCATTTGTTCCTAAATGAGCCATTAAACCACCATTACCGACAATCATTTTTTTTACTTCAGACTCGGTATAATTTCCACTAAAACAAAGTTTAACCAATAGACCTGCATCCAGAGTTCCCGCACGTTCCGGCGAAAAAGGGCCATAACCATCCAGGCCCTGATTGACATCCACCACTTTACCCTGTCGATGGGCAGCCACCGATATTCCACCTCCTAAATGAGCAATGACTAAATTCAACTTTTCATAAGAAGTATCGTGTGCTTCGGCATACTTTCGTCCAACGGCTTTGTGATTAAGTGCATGAAACTGTGAGCGACGTGGTATAAATGGCAATCCGCTTATCCGTGCCACATCCTGCATTTCGTCTACAACCACAGGATCGGCAATAAATGCCTGGCAATTTGGAATTTCAACAGCAATTTCATGTGCAATTATTCCTCCCAAATTACTAGCATGTTCACCGGTCGTAGCATATTTTAAATCATAAAGCAACTTATCATTTACCGCATAAACTCCCGATTCAAGCGGACGTACCAAACCACCACGACCGACTACAGCAGAAAGTTCAGACAGGTCGATTCCATCTTCTTTCAGCCGTTGCAGGATAATATCCTTTCGGAAATCCGATTGTTCCGGAAGTGTATTATAAGGTTTTAATTCATCGGAAGTATGACGTTTTGTATGAAGACAAATCAGCCTTTCACCTTCGTAAACAGCAAATTTAGTGGAAGTTGAACCCGGATTGACTGATAATATCTTAAACATTGGAAGTGTTTTAAAAATTGATTTTTTTTTTTACAAAGATAGAAGTATTTCTTTTTCAGAAAAATTATTCCGCTGATTTTTTGAATAAAAATACAAACAAGCATAACTAAGAAAACCAACATTCTTAAATAAAAATAAAAATGAAAGTATTCGTATTTGATTTTTTTCTTAATAGTTTGTATAATAAAGAATTATTTTGTACTTTTGCATCGGAAATAGGATACGGAGGAGGGGACAACAGTCCCCTCGTTTGTTAAAATGACTTTAAATATGATTTCAAAAGACTCAGTATATCAAATAGTTGAACAATTTATTGTTGACACTAATTATTATTTGGTGGATGTAAAAGTCACTCCAGATAACAAAATTTCAGTGGAATTGGACTCTTTTGATGGCGTTACATTGGGATTTTGCATGGAGGTAAACCGTCATATAGAGTCTCAACTCGATCGCGAGATTGAAGATTACGAGTTGGAAGTAAGTTCGGCAGGTTTAACCGAACCCTTTAAAGTATTGAAACAATACGAAAAGAACATTGGAAATGAAGTTGAAGTACTTACAAAAAAGGGGTACAAAACGAACGGTATTTTAGTCGAAGCCGGTGAAAAAGAATTTGTTTTGAAAACAGAAAGAACTGAAAAACCTGAAGGAGCCAAACGAAAAATAACAATTACCGAAAACCTCACTTTCCCTTACGAGGATATTAAAACTACAAAATATATTATTAGATTCAAATAAGCCATGAGCAAAAAAGAAACTATTAGCTTAATTGATACTTTTTCGGAGTTCAAAGAGCTAAAAAACATCGACAGAAGTACTTTGATTAGTGTAATGGAAGAGTCATTCCGCAATGTCCTGTCAAAGATGTTTGGGACAGATGAAAATTATGATGTGATTATAAATCCGGATAAGGGTGACTTTGAAATTTATCGTAATCGTACCGTAGTAGCTGATGAGGATGTAGAAGATCCAAATTTACAAATATCACTTTCCGATGCAAAAAAGATTGATGAAGATTACGAAATTGATGAAGAAGTAACGGATACGGTTGATTTTATTGGTTTTGGTCGTCGCGCCATTTTGACTTTACGTCAAACGCTTTCATCCAAAATATTGGAACTGCAAAAAGATAACGTTTTCAGCAAATATAGCGAAAAAGTAGGTCAGATTGTAAGTGCAGAATTATATCAGATTTGGAAAAAAGAAATGTTACTCATTGACGAAGAAGGTAACGAATTATATTTACCAAAATCCGAACAGATACCAACCGATTTTTATCGCAAGGGAGATACTGTACGCGCGGTGGTAGCCATGGTTGAAAATAAAAACAATAATCCTAAAATTATTCTTTCACGTATTTCACCTGTATTTCTGGAACGTTTATTCGAACTTGAAGTTCCTGAAATTCATGAAGGGTTGATTACAATTAAGAAAATTGCCCGTATGCCCGGCGAACGTGCCAAAGTTGCTGTAGAATCGTATGATGACCGCATTGATCCTGTAGGAGCTTGTGTGGGTGTAAAAGGTTCACGTATTCACGGTATCGTACGTGAATTGAGAAATGAAAATATTGATGTAATCAATTACACCAATAACCTTAGCTTATTTATTTCGCGGGCTTTAAGTCCTGCAAAAATATCTTCAATTCGTTTAAACGAAGTAGAGAAAAAAGCAGAAATTTATCTTAAACCTGAAGAAGTTTCTCAAGCCATAGGAAAAGGCGGAATGAATATTAAACTGGCCGGAATGCTCACAGGATATACACTCGATGTATTCCGCGAATTAGATGAAAATACTGAAACTGAGGATATTTACCTGGATGAATTCAGTGATGAGATTGATCAATGGGTCATCGATGCATTGAAAGCCATTGGTTGTGATACGGCAAAAAGTGTCTTATCAATTGCCCGTCCGGATTTAATTCGTCGCACCGACCTTGAAGAAGAAACCATTGACGAAGTGCTGGCAATTTTGAATGCCGAATTTGCTGAAGAAGATGAAAAAGCTGAAGAAGAAGGAGAAGAAACTGTTTCTTAGTCCGGCCTTTATTATTTCATGTTACGTTTAATAATTTGAATTGTGACAAAAGACCGAAAACTTATATAAAATAGAAAACTGTAATTATAGAATATGTCCATAAGATTAAGTAAAGCCTGCAAAGATTTGAATGTCGGGATGTCCACCGCTGTTGAGTTTCTTGCGAAAAAAGGTCATAAAATTGTTGTCGACCCCAATTTAAAGTTGTCGGACGACCTGCATCTTTTATTGGCAAAAGAATTCAACAAAGATATGGCTCTAAAAATTGAATCGGAGCGAATAAGTCAAGAGCGTCATCTTAAAGATAAGGCTGAAACTGTAGCACTTGAAGGTTATAATCAACCCAAAGCTGTTGAGAAAACAGAGGAAACTATCCATGTTAAGATTTCTGAGGATCAATTGCCACACTTCAAATCAGTTGGACATATCGATTTGGAAACTAAAGACAAACATTTAGAAACTAAACCGGTAGAAAAGCAAAAGGAACCGGTTGTTGAAAAACCTATTGTAATAGAGAAACCTATTGAACCGGAGATTAACCATAAAGTGGTTGAAAAGGTGGTTGAAGAACCTAAAAAAATTCAACCCGAGCTAGTACAAAAACCTGCAGAATCTCCAAAACCTGTAGAATCTCCAAAGCCTGAACAGGAAAAGGAAGTAGAAATTATTCCGGTAAAACAATCAACACCGGCTCAAAAAAAACCGGAAGAGACAGAAGTTATTGTAACAACAAATGAGATTGAAGCTGAGCCGAAGAAAGAAAAAGTGTTTCAGGAAGAGCCAAAATCAAAAGTAGTATCAAAAACAGAAATTGTTAAACATACACCTAAAAAAATCGTCAAATTACAAGAGAAAATTGAAGATTTAGATATAACCGCTGGAAACATTGAAACGAAAGACAATGATCACGAAGAAGATGAAGTTTTCTCTTTATCCAGACCTACTTTAGATAAAGCGCCTGTTGTAATCGGAACAATTAATCTGGATCTCCTGAATCAAAGTACACGTCCAAAACCTAAAACCAAGGAACAAAAACGCAGAGAAAGAGAAGATAAGAGTAAGGTAAGCACCGATTACAAGAAACCCGTCATTGACGGAGACAAAAAGAATGCACGACCAGTTCTCAACACAAGCACCGTAGGTACCGGTGGACAACCCAGAAAAAAACGTGAACGTTTCTCCAATCAAAAAGTAGATATTAATAAAGTTCCTCAAGCAAATTTACCAACACAAGGTTTTGCACATCCCAAAAAAGTAATTCCTGGTACCACTGGTAGTGGAGCAGGTAATGCTGCAAGAGGTAATGTTAACAAAAATGGTCCAAAACGGGTTTTAAAAACAGTCGTAAATGAAGTTGATGTTCAAAAACAAATTAAAGAGACATTAGCCCGTCTTTCCGGAGCAAATAAAAAAGGAAAAGGTTCAAAATACCGCCGTGACAAACGCGATAGTGTTAGCACCCGTCAACAAGAGCAGGCTCAACGTGAACGTGAAGGCGAAAGTGTATTGAAACTCACCGAGTTTGTTACAGCAAGTGAGTTAGCTGTAATGATGGATGTAACAGTAAATCAGGTTATTGGCACTTGTATGAACATCGGATTGATGGTTTCTATCAATCAACGGTTGGATGCGGAAACCATTAATATAGTGGCTGAAGAATTCGGTTTTACAACAGAATATGTGAGTCACGACGTAATTGAAGCAATCGGTGAAGAAGAAATTGATAACGAAGCTGATTTAGTACCACGCGCACCAATTGTTACAGTAATGGGACACGTTGACCACGGTAAAACCTCGCTTCTTGACTACATTCGTAAAGCCAATGTTATAGCCGGAGAAGCCGGAGGAATTACTCAACATATTGGTGCATACAATGTAAAACTTGAAAATGGCCAACATATCACATTCCTCGATACTCCGGGTCATGAAGCTTTTACAGCTATGCGTGCCCGAGGTGGAAAAGTAGCTGATATAGTTATTATCGTGGTAGCTGCCGATGACAGCGTGATGCCTC
Source organism: Paludibacter sp. UBA6032 (assembly GCA_002427885.1). Lineage (GTDB taxonomy): Bacteria > Bacteroidota > Bacteroidia > Bacteroidales > Paludibacteraceae > Paludibacter. Next base: position 164,577 of record DIZI01000031.1, on the reverse strand, counting down.
AAACCATTGAAGCTATTAATCATGCTGCCGCTGCGAATGTGCCAATAGTATTTGCAATAAACAAAATAGATAAACCGGGAGCAAATCCTGAAAAGATAAAAGAAGCTCTGTCACAGATGAATTACCTTGTCGAAGACTGGGGTGGTAAATATCAATCGCATGAAATTTCAGCAAAAAAGGGAACAGGCATTGAGGAGTTACTTGAAAAAGTAATGCTCGAAGCAGAACTGCTTGATTTAAAGGCCAACCCAAATAAACGTGCTATCGGTTCGGTTATCGAATCGACATTAGACAAAGGACGTGGATTTATTTCCACTATATTGATTCAGAACGGGACTCTATATCTCGGTGATGCTGTATTATGCGGAACTTATCATGGTAAAATTAAAGCCATGTTCAACGAACGTAACCAACGTATTCAAGAAGTAAAGCCAGGAGAACCAGCTTTGATCTTAGGTCTTAACGGTGCTCCGCAGGCAGGTGATATTATCAACGTAATGGCATCTGAACAAGAAGCAAAAAATATCGCCGCTAAACGTGAGCAATTGCAACGAGAACAAAGTTTACGTACCAAAAAGCATTTTACGTTGGACGAATTAGGCCGTCGAATTGCCCTTGGCGATTTCAAGGAACTTAACATCATTGTAAAAGGTGACGTGGATGGTTCGGTTGAAGCATTGTCCGATTCGTTACAAAAATTATCGACTGAGAACATTCAGGTAAATGTAATTCATAAAGCTGTAGGTGCTATTTCCGAATCGGATATTTTGCTGGCTGCCGCTTCCAATGCTATCATTTGCGGATTCCAGGTTCGTCCGACTTCTTCTGCTCGCAAAATTGCAGAGAAAGAAGAAATAGATATTCGTTTATACTCGATAATCTATGATGCGATTGAAGAAATCAAATCGGCTATGGAAGGTATGCTTTCTCCTGAAATTAAAGAGGAAATTACTGCTACAGTGGAGATTCGTGAAGTATTCAACATCACCAAAGTGGGAACAATTGCAGGTTGCTTAGTTCGTGAAGGTAAAATTAAACGAACCAATAAAATTCGTATCATTCGCGATGGTATTGTCGTTTACACCGGTGAACTGGATTCATTAAAACGGTTCAAAGACGATGTGAAAGAAGTTGGAACAAACTATGAATGTGGTTTGAACATCAAGAACTACAACGATATACAAGTAGGTGATATGGTAGAAAGCTACGAAGAAACCGAAGTAAGAAAAACCTTGTAAGAATGACAATTTAATCATTGACAATTTAATACTTATAAAAAAATGCTGGATTCGTAATTGAATCCGGCATTTTATTTTTGATAAATACTCAACTAAGCTTGTAAATTAGTGTTATACAATTTTACAAAAGCCAATACATTTATTCTTATACATGATTAGATATTTCCAAATAATATTAGTCTTATTTTTGTTTTCAATTCAAATTTCATTTGCGCAAACAAGCATTAATTTTGCCAATGGAAATTTGGATCAAGCTTTTAAACGTTCAAAAACAGAACAAAAGCCAGTTTGTTTGCTTTGTTATGCATCTTGGTGTCCGCATTGCGCTAACATGAGAGTATGTGTGTTCAACAAACCTGAAGTTGCAAATTTCTATAACCAGCATTTTATATGTATTCAACAAGATATGGAAAAAGGAATAGGACCGGAAATGCACAAGAAATTCGTCATTACTTCTTATCCAACATTCATTTTCATAGACAGCAGTCAAACTGTAATTTATCGGACAACTGGCGAATTCACACCTCTGAACTTTATTCAGGAAGGGAAAAATGCCATTACGCCGCAAATACAACTTCCTTATTTGAAAAAGAAATTTGAAATGGATGTTCGGAATTCCAACAACTGCTATACCTATTTGAGAGCCCTCAAAAAAGCAGGATTGGATTATACCAGTGTCGTTAGATCATACTTTGACACTCAGACTGACAAACAGTTGCTCACAGAAATGAACTGGCGGATTTTTACTAACGGTATTGATGATTTAAATACCAGAGTGTTCCGATTTGTACTCTCTCATTTAAAAGAATATGAATTTATTGCTTCACCGGAAAGAGTGCAGCAGAAACTAACTTATACCGCTAAAAGTATTTTATTACCCCTTATAGAAATAAACGACACGGCAAATTATCAAATCAACCGAAAACAACTATCTGAAATTCACAATTTCAAGATTGATTCACTCATTTTCACCTATGATATAACGCTTTATAAATACAGCGAGAATTGGAAAGCTTATCGTAAAATCACTTTACTTTCGACTGAAAAATACGTTTGGAACGATTATAATTTGCTTAAAGAAATTGGCGATGCATTTTTGAAAAACATTTCTGATACAGTAGCCTTAACAAAGGCCATAAAATGGGTTAAACGATCACTCATTATTCAGCCAGAGTATGAAACTTATCTAATATGCGCCAAACTTTATCGAAAATTGAACGACATCCCGAATGCAATTTGCATGGTTAAGCAAGCAGAAAATGAAGCATTAAAGAATGATTGGAATCATAAGGAAGCAGATGATTTATTGATTGAATTGCCTCAAAAATGAAACTTATTTTTTCAATCTTTCCAACAACAATTTCACACTTTTTTCCACGTCGTTTGTTTCCTGCAAGGTTTTAATGAAGGCACTTCCAATAATAGCACCGGAGGAATATTTACATACCATGTCGAGAGTAGATTTATTTGAAATTCCAAAACCTATAAGTCTTGGATTTTTCAGATTCATGGCGTTGATTCGGTTGAAGTATTCAACTTTATTGTCGAAAGAATTTTGCGTACCTGTAACCGCTGCAGAGGAAACCATGTAAATAAAGCCGTTGGTATGACTGTCAATTTCGCGAATGCGTTCTTCCGAAGTTTCTGGAGTTATGAGAAAAATAAATTCAAGTCTATATCGCTCAGCAATCTCTTTGTATTCAACTAAAAAATCCGCCATGGGGAGATCTGGAATAATCATTCCGTCCACTCCTACCCGACTGCATTCCTTACAAAAATTCTCAAAACCAAACTGCATAATAGGATTCAAATATCCCATCATAACCAGTGGAATATGAATGTCCAATCGAACCCCTTTCAATTGTTCAAATAATTTTCGAATACTCATTCCATTTTGCAAGGCTACATGACTACTGTTTTGAATCACAAGTCCATCCGCCATCGGATCGGAGAACGGAACACCGATTTCCACTAAGTCCACAGCATTTGCCTGCAAACATTTAAGTGTTGGCACCGTATCTTCAAGTTTAGGAAAACCGGCCGTAAAATATACCGAAAGAATATTTTCCTGCTTTTGTTGGAATAATTGATTAATCCTGTTACCACCAGCCCCTAAAGGGGAGCTGAAATTAGTTTTGATTTCCATGTTATTATATATCTTTGTTTTATGAAAAGTTAAAGTTTAAAGAAGCAATATAGTCCCTTTCATTTGTTAGGGATTATTTTATTTCATTTATAAATTTTCTTAACAACTCTACATCTTTAATTCCGGGTTTTACTTCAAACTTACTGTTCAAATCTACTCCGGCAAATTTAGGATGATCAATTTTAAGAATATCTACAGCATCTTCCGCTGATATTCCTCCGCTTAGTAAAAATTGAGTTTCGCCTGTGTATTCATTCAATATCTTCCAGTTGAACTTTATTCCCGATCCGCCGTAAACATCCGTTTTCGTGTCGAACAGAAAATAATCACAGGAACCTTCATAAGCTTTGGTTACTTTAAAATTATAAGACTCTGCAACAGGAAAAGCTTTGATAACCGTGTATCCGGCCGATTTTAGTTTTTGACACATTTCAACCAGTTCGGTTCCGTGAAGCTGAAGTCCATCCAACTGGTATTTAAAAGCAATTGTAAGAATATTCTCCAGATTTTCATTCACAAAAACACCAATTTTTTTTATCGTTTTTGGAAATTCATTCAACACCGAAATATCTAATGTACCGGCATAGCGGGGCGATTTCGGGTAAAAAATAAAACCCATAAAATCAGGCTTCAAAGCTGAAACGGCCTTTATATTTTCGGAATATTTCATCCCGCAGACCTTAATCTTTAGTAAAGTGTTAATTTTCATCTGGTATATTTTGCTATTTACTTCGTATTATTTACTTCGTGTTATTTGGCTACGCCGTTATTTATACTTCGTATGTTATTCATTTACAATTTATAACGCGTAGCAAATAACGTCCGAAGGGCAAATAACTACCAATAACCATTAATAACGCGTAGCAAATAACTATTTCAGTCCTTCAATAAATCTTCTCAACGCTTCTGCTGGATTTTCCTCTTTCATAAAATTCTCACCCATCAAGAAACCTTTATAACCCACCATGCGTAATTCTTTTACTGTTTCCACTTTTGAAATCCCGCTTTCGCTTACTTTTATAAACCGATCGGGAATCAATGCTGCCAAATCAAACGAAGTCTGAATGCTTTGTTCGAACGTTTTCAGGTTACGGTTATTGACTCCCATCAAATCCACGTAATCATTGGCATGACCGATTTCTTCGGCGTTATGCACTTCGAGCAATACTTCCAGTCCCAATTCATGTGCTTTTTTTGCAAGTTCTAATGTTTTTTCCACCGTCAATGCTGCAGCTATCAATAAAATCAAATCAGCACCAATGGCTTTTGCCTCGTAAAGTTGGTATTCGTCTATCACAAAATCCTTACGCAAAACCGGACATGAAATCTGAGGCCGGGCTGCCATTAAATCCATAGGTGTTCCTCCGAAATACTCCAAATCGGTAAGAATAGAAATACCGGAAGCTCCTGCTGCACTGTAACCCGAAGTTACATCCACCACATCAGCATCCTCATGAATCCATCCTAACGAAGGCGATTTACGCTTAAATTCAGAAATAATTCCCGATTCGGATTGAAGCAGACTTGCCTTCAACGACAAACATTTGCGTGAGAAGGCAAGTGCTTTTTCTAAAACAGAAACAGGAAGCTGCAGTTTCCGGGAAGCAACTTCAACCTTTTTACATTCTATTATTTTATCTAGAATTGTCATTAATTTTGTGTTATTTGGCTTTGCCGTTATTTACTTCGTGTATTTAGTGCTTCGCACGTTATTTATCTACGACACCATTATTAACGCCCGAAGGGCAAATAACTTAATAACGGCGAAGCCAACTAACTATTTATAAATCTCCACAAACTTCACAAATGCTTTTTTTGCATAACCACCGGCAAGCGATTCAGCAGCTTCGGCTTTGCATTGTTCGAGCGGCTTGTAGGAACTTCGGGTCTGAATGGCAAAAGCCGAATTGATAATGACTGCATCGCGCTGCGCATCGGTAGCTTTGTTGTCAAGCACATTCATAAATATCTGTGCCGCTTCGTTTATTGTGCTTCCACCCCAAAGTTCTTCTTGTTTCAATGTTTTGAAGCCCAGTTGCTCGGGTGTATACACAAATTCGCCAATATTATTTACCACTTTGCAGGTGTCTGTCAACGAAATTTCATCATAACCATCCAACGAATGAACGATGGAATACTCACAACCAAGATTCTGATAAATGTAATTATAGAGGCGCATCATTTTCAGACTATAAACTCCAAGACACTGATATTGCGGACGAACAGGACTAATCAACGGGCCCAGGACATTAAAGAATGTACGAACACCCAGGCCTTTACGCACCGGAGCCACATTTTTCATAGCAGGATTGCAAATCGGTGCATGCAAATAAGCAAAGCCCGAATCGTCCAGCGAATGTTTAATGATATTTATATCTGTAGTAAACTTTGCACCATAATATTCCAATACATTGGACGATCCACTCACCGATGTGGCACCGTAGTTCCCGTGTTTGGCCACTTTGTAACCGGCACCTGCCACGGCAAAACAACTGCAGGTAGAGATATTGAAGGTGTTTTTTCCATCGCCACCGGTACCAACAATATCCAGAGCATCGAACTCCGACAAATCCATCGGGATAGCCAGATTCAATAGTGCATCGCGAAAGCCAATCACCTCGTCAAGCTCGATACTACGCATCAAATACACGGAAATGAAAGCTGCAATCTGAGAATCGTTGTATTTGCCGGCAGCAATATTGGTCATTACCTCAGCAGCTTCCTGTCTGGTTAGCGACTGATGATTAAATAATTGATTGAGTATTTGTTTCATATTTTCAGAAGTAAGAGATAATAAGTAAGAGGCAAGTACCTCTGCTGATTACCTTTAAAATAAACCCATTTTATCTGTATTAATCCGGTTAACTAATTAACCTTTTCAGCACTAATCTTCCAACCAGTTCTTCAACATTTTCTCGCCATCCGGAGTCAACACCGATTCCGGATGAAACTGAACGCCACGCACATCGTAGATTTTGTGTGCCAAAGCCATAATCATTCCTTCTTCATCTACGGCAGTTATCGTGAGGCATTCGGGCAATGTTGTTTTTTCAGCTGCCCACGAATGATAACGACCCACTTCAAGCTGTTTGGATAAACCTTTGAACAAAACATCTTCTTCCAGCACATCCACCATGGAGCTTACGCCATGATGTACTTCGGTAAGATTAATCAATGTCCCGCCAAAAGCTTCTGCAATGGCCTGTTCGCCCAGGCAAACGCCCAATATACTTTTGGTGGGTGCATAAGTTCGAATCAGATCAAGTAAAATACCCGATTCGGAAGGCACACCCGGTCCGGGTGAAAGAATTATTTTATCAAAACGGACAATATCTTCCAATGCAATCTGATCGTTACGATGCACTTCCACGTCAGTGTATCCCAACTTTTTGACCGCATGTACCAAATTGTATGTAAAGGAATCGTAATTATCGAAAACCAGTATTTTCATGTTTTACAGTTTGAAAAGTTTGAAAGGTTTGATATTTGAAATTTTTAGTTTCAGTAATTCATTCCAATCGTAAATTGTAAATTATTAAATCGTAAATTTTGATGCCACTTCCACTGCCCGTTTTAAAGCGGCCAGTTTATTATTCACTTCCTGTAATTCACTTTCTTCGTCCGACTTGGCCACGATACCGGCACCGGCCTGATAATAAAGTGTATTATTTTTACTAACAAACGAACGGATGGTTATGGCCTGATTAAAACTGCCATCGAAACCGATATAGCCAATACATCCTCCATAGGGTCCGCGATCGTGCGGTTCTATTTGATCGATTAATTGCATGGCTTTAATTTTTGGCGCACCCGACAAAGTCCCGGCTGGAAAAGTATCGGCAAAAAGTTTAATAACTTTTGTATCGGGTTTTAATTGACCACTAACGCTTGAAACCAAATGCAGTACGTGCGAGTAATACTGGACTTCCCGGAAAACCTCTACTTTCACCTGATCGGTATTACGACTCAAATCGTTGCGAGCTAAATCAACCAGCATTACATGTTCGGCATTTTCTTTTTTGTCAGTCCTTAATTTTTCAGCTAAATGAAAATCTTTTTCGTCGTCGCCGGTGCGTCTGAAAGTTCCGGCAATCGGTTTGATGTAGGCTTTCTGTTTCTTTGCGTCCACCACCAAATGCGCTTCGGGCGACGACCCGAAAATACGGAAATCGCCAAAATTGAAATAAAACAAATAAGGCGATGGATTTACTGAACGCAGGGTCCGATAAAGCATAAAATCATCCCCTTTAAATTGTTGATAAAAACGGCGTGAGAGTACAATTTGAAATACATTTCCTATGAAACATTCTTTCTTGCCTTGAGTCACCATTTTTTTATAATCTTCATTTGAAATGTCAGATTTCTCTTCACCAACGGCCGAAAATTCGTAAGTTGCTATATTGTTATTTGTAAGAATTTCTTCAATATCGTTGATTTTAGAAGTTTCACCTTCGAGTAAATTTTCAATAATCGTCAGCTCATTATTAAAATGATTCACAGCAATTATATATTTGAACAAAACATAATGTAAGCCCGGCATACTTCCTGGAACGGTTTCTCTTGCTTTAAGCTTAACGTCCTCAAAATACTGCACCGACTCGTACGATGAATATCCAAACAGGCCATTAATACCTACCGGATTATCGTTCTTCACCAAATCAACCAACTTTAGAAACGCATCAAAGCGATCGGCAACTGTCAGCTTTCCGGTAACCGGTGTTTCAATTTTTGTTCCATCAGGATATTCTTCCTTAATTATAAAATGATTCACAGAAATCCCACCCATCGGACAAAACCCGATATACGAATAGCTGTTTTCAACTCCATGATAATCGGAACTTTCCAACAAGACAGAATTAGTATATAAATCTCTTATTTTGAGATAAATTCCAACCGGCGTCTGTAAATCGGCCAGCATTTTTTTTGAATGAACGAATAGTTTCATATGACCCCCTCAATCCCCCTAAAGGGGAACTTTTAGTTAGTTTGTATTTATAAATTCTTTATTTTACGCTATAAATTTTATCAGCCAATTCTTATTCCCCTTTAGGGGTTAGGGGTGATTTAAAATGTTTCACGTAAGTATCCATATCCTTGTCTCCCCTACCCGAAACAGTAATAACCACTATATCTTCAGGCTTGAAAGTATCTTTTTCTTTTTTCAAAAGTGCCAGCGCGTGTGCCGATTCAATAGCCGGAATGATTCCTTCCAAACCTGTCAGTTCGAAAGCAGCTTCCAAAGCTTCATCATCATTTATCGCATGTACTTTGGTGCGACCTATTTTAGCATAGAATGCCTGAGCAGGCCCAATTCCGGGATAATCCAAACCGGCTGAAATAGAATAAGGCTCGGTAATCTGACCATCCTCATCTTGCATCAACAGTGTTTTTGCACCGTGAATAATACCCGTTGTGCCTAAATGAATGGTTGCAGCCGATTCTCCGGAATCAATTCCCAGTCCGCCGGCTTCTGCGGAAATAATCTTCACTCTTTCGTCATTTAAATAATGATAATAAGTTCCCATGGCATTACTTCCTCCACCCACACAGGCCATCAGATAATCGGGATAATCACGACCGGTTTGCTCCTGTAATTGCCATTTAATTTCCTCGCTGATAACCGACTGAAAAAATCCAACCATATCGGGATAAGGATGAGGTCCGACCGTGGACCCGATTATATAAAATGAATCCGGATTCGAACACCAATAACGAATGGCTTCATTAGTAGCATCTTTCAATGTCCGGTTTCCGCTGGTTACCGGTTCAACGGTTGCACCCAGCATTCGCATTTTCTGTACGTTCAGGAACTGACGTTCAACATCGGTCTTGCCCATAAAAACAATGCATTCCAAACCCATTAAAGCACAAGCTGTGGCTGTAGCCACTCCATGTTGTCCTGCACCTGTTTCGGCAATAATCCGGGTTTTACCCATGCGTTTTGCCAACAGGATTTGACCAAGCGCATTATTGATTTTATGAGCTCCGGTGTGATTCAGGTCTTCACGTTTCAGATAAATCTTCGTTCCGTATTTTTCCGATAAGCGTTTGGCAAAATAAAGTGGAGAAGGACGTCCCACGTAGTTTTTCAATAAATCGTAATACTCGGTTTTGAACGTAGCATCTTCTTTAATCGCAAAATACGCTTCCCTGAGGCGTTCTACCGTCCCATGCAAGATTTCAGGGATATAGGCTCCGCCAAATTCACCGTAATAACCGTTTTCGTCTGCTTGATAGCTCATTTTTATGAAGTTGAATAATTAATCAGTTAGTGTATTTTTTTTGAAAACAATCGAAATTGTAAATAAAAAAGGCTTATCGTGAGTTCCGACAAGCCTTTTTTGTTTTATCATTTATTTTTGACAATAAACATAGGTGTTACATCTCACGATTTGCTAATCTGTAAGTGCCACCACCAAAATTTGTTTACCGTTAAAATTGAGTTCATTTTCTTTTTGTTTTATTTTCGACTGCAAAGATGATAAATTTATTTTATTTGAGCAAGAAAAATTTCATTTTTTATAATTTCACGTCAGTTTTATTATTCGTAAGTTGAATAACCGATTGGTTTCAACGGTTTTTTATTTTGCTCATTTTGGCTGGCCAATTCGGTAAGTACCTGATAAATTTCATTAAACTGCATATTGGTATCCAACATAAATTGTTCAAGTTTCTTATTTAACTCAGCATATCCGAGTGCAAACTGACGAAGGGCGATAAAAGCCCGTACAATTTCGATATTAATTTCAATAGCTTTTGTGCTATTTAATATTCCTGCTAACATTGCCACACCATGTTCAGAGAATGCATAAGGAAGCTTTCGGGTACCTCCCCAACTTGATGTTCCATTTTGGAATATCAAATCAAACTCTTCATTGGTTAATTGAAACATAAAATCAGATGGAAATCTGTCAACATTTCGTTTAACTGCTTTATTTAGATTTCCTGTTGTTACTTCATAAAGTGCTGCCAGATCTTTGTCTAGAATGACTTTAAGTCCACGAATTTCGTAAATCTTGTTTTGAATAATTTGAATTTCCATAAAAATTCATTTTTAACGCAATAAAAATACAAAGAATTTTCAAAATTACATCACAATGAAGAAATTATTCATGTAATATTTTCCGGTAAATACAAGTTGAATTATTGCAAATAACGCATCCATATTCATGATGTTTCAGATGCTCCCCAATGCCAATAATCCCGCTGACGGATTTCCGGGGAGTCATTAGGCAGGAATCGCTTAAAGTAATACCCGTTTGATTTCCACCTATTAAATTAAACAATGTTTTCTGGTCGGAAAGCGGCCAGTTACAATAACCCGGACTGTAACGGTTGGAGATTTTAAATCCTTTTCCGCCAAATTCATTTTTAAGACTTTCCTGGATTCTATCCATCGCCTTTTCAACAGTCAACGAACCAATGGCATCGAGAATATAAGCTTCCATGATATCCCCTTGTTCGTTGAGTTGGTTTGTCATCCGGGTAAAATCTTCACCGGCTGTGCAAAGAAACATTGCAGTCTGAGTTGCTTCCCTGATATAACCACACACTTGACGGCCAAGATCCAATTCCTGTTTCTCAATTTTGATTATTCCTTTCTTTACATTCAAACTCTCAATTTTTTTCAGGATGTAACCACCTGAAATTCCAGTATCAAAGTTCAGTTCAGTCAAAATATCCCGAATAAAAACGATGGCTGGATGTTCTTCTTCCAAATCGGACGATTTGAGAAAATCAAGTATTTCGTCGAATGTCGGAGCAACTTCGCTAAAAGTAAAATGAAAGGATTGAAAGCTCATTAAGTGTACTGTTTGGTATTAAACTCTTCAACTGTTTCTAAAAATGCATATATATTTTCTTCGGGCACAAAAGGAGGTAAATCACAACCACTGGAAATAACGAAATTAAGATAACCGGCTGTTTCATCCAACAATTTGCGGGTTGCTTTTCGGACGGATTCTCTTGTTCCCTGTTTAAAAACTCCAACCGGATTCAGATTTCCCATCACTACAATATCCTTTGGACATTGTTTCAAAACATCTTCCATATTAATGGCATTTCCAAAATGTAATGCCTTAGCACCACTAGCTATCATAGCATTAGTACAATGTCCGGTATTTCCACAATTATGCAGAATTATTGTAAATGTTTCATCCTGCACTGAATCAACTATTTGTTTTACAAAATTTGAAGAATATTCCTTACAATCATCATCTGATAGAAGACCTGCAGCCGGTTCGGCAATAATTACTCCAGCCGTCCCGGTTGCTTTTAACGCTATGCAATAATTCACTAAAAATTCTGTACATTTCGATAGAAGTTGAAGTACTATATCAGGTTCAATGTAAATGGCCACCATTATTTCAGACATATCGTACAATCGACCGGCTAAAGAAAATGGACCTATACATCCTGAAAAAACAGGTTTGTTTTTTATATTTTCTGCAGCAAGTTTGTTTGCTAACAGAAATTGTGAAATCCGGCCTTTTTCTAATGAAGGAACTTCAAGTAATTCTACTGACTCTAAATCAACAACTAATCGTTCGGATACAGAAGGAACTTCATGTTCAGGAAAATTAATTTTTGCCCCGAAAGCTTCTGCTTCGACCGTCAAATCCATAATGGAAGTACAGGCAAGTGTATCAAAATGTTCTGAAATATATTTTATTGCCTTATAATGAATCTCTCCGCTGGATACTGCTTCCCGAACGGTTTTCCCGATCGCTTCGATACCCGGATGTGTCATGACTGGTAAAGCAGTTACTTTGGAACTTTGCAAAATCCGATTGATAAATTCCTTCATCCCTATGCAGAGATTTTATCCAACCACATAATGCCTTCCTGTGGATTTTTCCCATATCCATCAGCTCCGATTGATGTTGCAAATTCAGCTGAAAGTGGTGCTCCGCCAACAATGATTTTAGTTTCAGGAACAGCAATCCGAATGGCATCGATTACCGGTTTCATATGAACCATGGTCGTTGTCAACAAAGCTGAAATTCCAACAACAGCATTCGGATTTTGCTGTACTGCTTCCACAAATTTTTCAATTTTCACATCGATACCCAAATCAATGACTTCCCAGCCGGCACCTTCCACCATCATTCCGAAAAGATTTTTACCAATATCGTGCAAATCGCCGTAAACCGTTCCGAGAATAAATGTTCCTTTACGTTTCACCGAACCATTGGCAAAAAAGGGTTTTAAATGCATCATCGAAGCACTCATAGCTTTGGCCGACAATAACATTTGAGGAACAAATATTTTGTTTTCGCTGAATTTCTGACCCACTTTGTTCATGGCAATAATCAAGGCATCATTCAAAATTTCTGTAGGCGTAACTCCGGCTTCCAAAGCCTCCTTTGTAATTTCATCTGCACCCGGAAGTCCCTTCATTTGAGGAGGATATGGCGAGGCCAGATTGATTTTTCCGAATTCAACACATTCGGATAGTTTTTCTAATAATTTCTGATTCATAATATTATACTTTGTTATTTATTTCATGTTATTTGCCCTTCGGGTGTTATTTAAACTTCGTTTGTTATTTACCTTCAGCGTTATTTACTTAGTGTAATTTGTGTTTCGCACGTTATTAAGCCATTAGCTGTTATTTATTACGTGCTATTAACACTTCGCTTATTTTTTCGTTTGGATGTTATTTGCTTTGTATTACAAATAATAACGCTGAAGGTAAATAACGCGAAGCAAATAACTATAAATAACGCCCGCAGAACAAAATTACATTATTTCAACATTTGTTCCCCGTAATAACTGCCGTAAGATATAATGACGGATGAAGCAAATAAAAGTACCAGGGCGAAAATTAAAATGATGTAAGTTCTTTTCGAAACCTGTTTCCACTCTTTCATCAATAACCCGACTCCGTAACTAAAAAATATTAACATCGTCATATGTAACACCCAACTGATGAATTGAAAGTTACCCATGCGAACATGACCAAGTCCGTAAAAGAAGAACTGTCCGCACCAAAGTGTTCCGGCCAAAGCTGACCATAAGGTATTTTTAAATCGCTGACTAAATGGAATACCGCTTGCTTTTGTGAATTCTTTCAGCGTTTTATCTTTAATTCCGGCAATCAGAAACCATATCAGATTCACCACAAAACATCCTGCAGTAGAAACAATTAGTTTGGCATTGCCCTCAAATTCACCGGCTCCATGTTGTGCTGCAATATCCGAAATCGGTTGTCCGGCTTCGAGTGAAATATTAAAAACTGCCGAAAGGAATCCGGCAATAATAGCTAATGTCAAACCAATTTTCATTTTGAAATGAACGGAGTTTTTCAATTCGCCCAAATCCTTTTCTTTTTTGAAACCGGCCAAACCAATAAATATAATTCCGGCAACTGCCACGATCATTCCAACAAGTACAATCGTGCTTCCGGGACGATTGAAATATTCAATCACCTGACCACGGAGAATCAAAGGCGTCATGGTTCCAAGTATAGCTGAAAGTCCGATACTGATGGAATACGTTAGTGAATAGCCTATGTTCTGAATGGCAAATCCGAATGACATTCCACCAAATCCATACACACCCCCGAGTAAAAAGGCAGTCCAGAATGTTTTGGAAGGAGCATTTTTCAGAATATCGAAAAAATCAGGTACGGTGAAATATCCAACCACCAATGGCATAATCAGCCAGGCAAAAGCCGACTGAACCAACCAGAATGTTCCCCACGACCATTGTTTGGTTTTCTGACTGGGCAAATAACAGGTTGAAGCCGAAGCACCGCCAACCGCGTGAAAAAATGTCCCAAGTAAAGGATTAGAATTTATCATGTTATAAATTTGATTGAACTAACCATATATTATAAAAGATGTTACACTCATTATTTATAATTATGAATTTTAATAAGTCTATTATAGTATGATCATTTTTTTCGATTCAAAATAACCAGAAGCAGTAGACATAGTATAGAAATACATTCCTGCTGAAAGATTGCCTTTTCCAATGCATACTTTGTGTTTTCCTTCTTTTTTAAAACTGTTCACCAATGTTTGTACTTCGTGCCCCATATTATTAAAAACTTTGATACTGACTTGTTCTGAACACGCAAGTGTAAAAGAAATCTCTGTATCATTGCAAACAGGATTAGGATAATTTTGAAAAAGCTTATAGTCTTCATTTGCAATATTATTAACCCCGGTAGTTCCATCCATCGTAAATTGAGATGGATCAAGTGCTATTGGCGTAAAAATTAATTTTCGAATTGAACCCTTAAAATAATTCATATTATTCATACGTCCACCTAAGGAGACTTCAGCAGTTGCAGGTAAACCGGTGTATGTTGATCCAGTTTGAGTCGCGTCCAACATCCCGTTTACATAGCCATTCATCACACCATTCTTATAAGTCATTGCCATATGCATCCATTGGTCGGTAGGATATGACTTAGTACCCATCTTCCCGGAACCGGTAACGCTTTTAATATAAAAATCGGTAGTCCACGAACTCGTCGATCGAATCTCCATAGTCATAACTCTGGGTCCACTCATACTATCCGGACGACAAATATGAAAAACACGGGGAGCAAAATCAGTGGTTGTCGCATAAGGTTTAAAAATCATTTCAATAGTAAATTCCGAAATAGTTGTACCTAATGGATTCCCTGTTATCTGTATTCTATCGCCGGCATTTGTTCCAGGTGCTGTTATTGCGTTTCCATTAAATTCCAATGCATTGCCATTGTCAGTTGTTATTATTTTAGGATTTCCAAAAATCAGTACCCCATAACCGCCAATCGAACTAAGGTTGTCAATATTCCAAACAACCTGATTATCATTGGCAAGCGTATATGGGATACTTATGGCTAATATAAAGAGTAAAAGGAATAGTTTTTTCATTATTTTATTTACTACGAAAAAAATAAATTACAGTATAAAAAAGATTAGCAATAAAAGACTCAGGGAACCAAATTGTATATAAAACCGAATAAAACAGCACCTAAAAGGACTAGACTTAAGTATATAGAAAGAATCCGAAAATTAAATACAGATTTCAAGATTACTAAATTCGAAATTCTTGTTGAGGGGCCTGAAATAAAGAATGCTAGTACAGCGCCTTTGGTCATACCTAATTCAGAGAGTTGATAAAGTACTGGAATGGCTGCACCACCACATGAATAAAGTGGAATACCTGCTCCGGCAGCAAACACTACCGATAGAAACGAACCATTTCCTAACATCCAGTCAACCTGATCACTGGTAATTAAATTTTTTATTGCTGCAGCAATTACAATTGCAATCGAAAAATACTTTAGCATGTATAAGGTAGAACCCTTAAATTCTTTTAAAAATTTCTGGAACAATGTTCTATTAACTTCATTCATTTTCTTATCCATTATTGGTGGTTCCTCTATGGATATTTTACCTACATGATTATCTAAATACATAAATAAATAACCTCCGATAACTCCAAGAAAAATGCCTGTAAATAACCGAACAAATGCCATTTCATAACTAAACGCTCCAACTGTTAACATAAAGATAGTTGGATTTAAAATAGGCGATGCTACCAAAAAAGCCATTAAAGGGGCAAGTGGAGTGCCTTTTCTAAATAAACTTCCTGCCATTGGCAAGCAAATATAAGTTCCCAGAGGAGAAATCACACCAAAAGCAGCTGCACCAAAAATTGAGATATGCGAGTTTCGCTTCACCCATTCGCTTAATTTTTGTTTATCCAGAAAAGCCTGAAAAAGAGCGGTAAAAAAAATTCCAATGAGTAAATAAATCCATAAACTCGTAAAAAGTTTCCATGAATCAATTAATATATTATAGGTGTATGTATGAAAGAATCTTGATATAAGTAACTGTAAATAATTCATTTCCTCTAATTGAATCTTTTAAAAATATTTGAATGGTTTTTGTCTGATAAGTATAGCCTTAGCATGAATTTTTATAATAGTAAAAAGAATTTTTAAAGATTCAAAGAAAATAATATCTTGTATATATATCAGTCATTTAAATTTATCCAATTATAAAATCTATATGATAGGTCTCAAAATGGATAAAACTCTGAACTTATTGTTTTACAATTTTCTTACTTATGACAGAACTATTATTTAACTTAGCCGATAGTATATAAATACCTGCTTTCAAATTGCTGATAATTATACTTTTTTCATTTGTTCCGGCTAGTTTCACGCCATTCATATTATATAAAGCAATTTCAGTTACATCATCATTCTGAACAGTTAATTGATTTGTTGTTTGCAATATGCGAAGCTTATCAAAAGGAAAAGAAATATTTTTGAATTGAGTTGTTGTAGAAAGCAAAGGAGCGGGAACATTGTAATTCTTAATATAAAATTTTAATCCATCTACTCTGTTACCCATTGTACCGGGTTCGCATATATTTAAAGCAAAATCATAACAACCGGTTGTCTGAAGTACTTTTACAAGCAAAGTATTTTCTCCTGCCAACAAATTAATAAGTGGTTTGTCTGTTACAAAATTTCCGTTTGGTCTGGCTACACCGTTGTAATTATACACCTGAACACCGTTTAAATAAACAATCATCTGTTCTTCTGAATTTAGCCATAGTTCTGAACCTGTCGTAGCTTTAGGCGAGTATACATTTGTATAACAATAAGCTACAGCACTACTTGAAGGTTTAAGAAAACTTGCTAAATCAATCCTATCATCGAAGAAATATATTGGGGCTGACCATCCCGGATCTCCCTTAGATGGTGCCAATTTAGCTTCATTAGCAATATATTGATTAGCCATGGTTGTATAATTAAAAGCAGGCGATATCAACCAAACACGGTTCCCTTGACCATAAGTGGCATGAACAGTAGTACCACGATCAAAACGATGCATATATTTTGTTTTAATATTTTCCCCAAAAATGCTTATACTATCCGGGTCGTTGGTTCCTAAACCTATTTTTGCACCCATTGTTAGAAAAGCTATATCATCCGGATTTGAACCAATTATTCTGGCACAAACATGATCTACAGCAACAGGGTCTGGTCCGGCAATAATGGTATTTAGTCTTACCTGATTTGAGCCTCCTGACATGGTCGTTTTTTGACTTTCCAAACATAACAATGCATCTACGACACATAAATCAAAACGATCAATACAACTGGATAAATCGGTTAATTCCTCATCCTGCCATGATTTCCAGTTATAAGCTGCCGTAAAATGACCATGATGAATAAGTTTATAACCACCGGCACCACCGGCCATTTTATTAAAACCATATCGATAGCCAGCTGCAATTCCGATTTGGTTCTTTAAACAATTTGTCATTCCCGGTTCATGCATTTTCAACACAGGGACATCAATATATTTTACATTCGGTGAAACTAAATATTTATGAATCCAGTAACTTCCACCCTGATCTATGGCAAGACTATTTGTTGTCTTTTTATAAATCAGATTAACTCCTCCTGCAGCTTCATCATTTAAATCAAGCAGTTGAAAATTTATTCCTGTTAAATCAGCATCTGTAGATAAATCCTGGTATCCTGCTGCTTTCCAGAGCACACCACCCATTTGAGCTGTACTACGGGCAGAACCTTCTCCAATGAAAATAGTACAACCATTTCCATATTGTTCGTAAATAAGTTTAATAATCGCTTTTACCACCCGAATATCTGTATTTTCACCATCTCCTGTTAGTTTGGCACCCACTATATTTGGTTTTATAATTACAGAATCTCCATTGTGAACATATTTGGAAATACCACCAACCAAATTGATGGATTTTTTGACCATATCTTTTATTTGAATAAAAGTCAGGGATGTTGATGTCATCGAAACGGGATTAGTCAAACTAACATTATCTGAAGCAATCACAGCTACCGAAGTTGCAGATGCCGGTACTGCAGTAAAAAGTGAATCGGCTCTAAAAGAACCCTCTATTACAGTTTGAGTTCCCGTGAAAGCCATATCCATTGCAAATAATGCGAGCAAACTAATTGCAAGTGCCGACCATTTTAAAAGTTTCACATTTTTAAAATAGTTTTTAATAATTGTCATACATATTATTTTTAAAAAGCTAAAATATCTTTTTTCAAGGTATAATTTGATCAAAATTACAAAATTTATTTGAATTTTATAACATCACTTGCATTATAATTTTTTCTCAATTAGCTAATTATCATTGTTGAATATCAAAACTCATATCGTTTATATTTAATCTAAATGAAAAATTTCTTCCATATCAGCCCAAAACTCACCGATATTACGGTTTTCAATCGGTTGCATCAATGGTTTTACTACAGCCCACCAACGCTGCGTCTCTTCATCTGCCGCCATTTTTGACATATCGCTTTCAAAATCATCACCAACATATTCAAAATACGAAAAAAGCACATTGTCTTTTTTATAAATGGAATAATTCTTTATATTACAATCGTTTATCATTTTTAAAACTCCGGGCCACACAGCAGCGTGCTGTTTCACGTATTCGTCGGCACAATCAGGTTTTAGATGAATTATTTGTCCAAATCGTTTCATAATATTTTTGTTTTGTAGAGTAGAGACGCACTGCAGTGCGTCTCTACGAGTTGATTGCATTAAACGTAGCCTCAATGTTCGCCGGCGGAATATCCGGTAATATAGCTTCGTGACTGGGCGAAATAATTAATCCGGTGGGAAATAATTGTTTCAATTCATGAACTTTAGCTGTAATTTCATTAGGTTTACCATTGACCAATAAATGCTGTGCATCTACACCACCACAGAAGGATGTTTTTCCATAAAATCCGGCTTTCAGCGTCAAAGCATCCATGTCCTGAGCCAACGCCTGAATCGGGTGAATGGAATCTACACCCAAATCAATTAAATCCTGAATAATCGGATAAATGGAACCGCAGGAATGATGAATTACTTTAAGACCATAACTTTTAGCCTGATCAATCAGTTTCTTTGTTCCTGAAAAAACATAGGCTCGCAAAGAATCCGGATCAACCATCAAACCATTCTGGCTCCCAAAGTCATTTCCAATTAAAACGGCATCAAGATAACCTTTTGTTGCTTCGTAGAAAAGCTCGTTTGCTTTCAGGTAGAAATCAGTAATACGATCAATCACTGCCTGAAACATTTCAGGATTTATAAGCATGACCATCAATGCTTTTTCCATTCCGAAGGCCGCACAGGCATCCTGAAAATGCGCACTCCACATCACACCCATTCTCACATAATCAGGATTTACTGCCAAAGCCAATCTGCGTGATTCTTCTATGTCGATATACAATGCAGGATCTGGCCATGGAAAAGTATCCACCAATGCAGGATCTTCAATATCTTCAAAAAAGCCGGGTGCTGTCAATGTTCGTTCATCAGGTTTGTCGTCGTGAGAAACTTTAGCAAATTTAAAAGCGCAGGCAATATGGTTTGAAGGCGGAAAATTATAGGGAACTTCTATCGGGTAAATATCATCGTCGAGTTTTATTTTCAGTTCATCCACCGAGTTTACCTTGAAATACTTCAGTAATCCCGGGACAGCAGCAGGCACAGGCAATCCCAACCACGAAGCCGGACGATCGACCGGTTGGTTGGCAATGGTGGCGAAAAAACGTTCTTTGTGAGTCATAGTAATTTTATGTTTTTTCAGTAGAGACGGGGCATGCCCCGTCTTTACAATATCAATTGAAAAACATATACAACGCAACCATAACAATAATCAGCACAATCCATGAAATCCAGACAATTTTAGACGTTTTTGGAAGCTTATCCAACCCAAGAGTATTTTGATCAGTGGACTTTTTGTCCAATTTGGAAATTATGATTGTTGCTATAGAAAGGATGACAAACAGATAGAACGAAATCATCATAAAGTGTGGCCAGAAATGATATTTCTCGATGGGGAAAATCCACCAGTAAAAAACTGCAACTGTAAGACAAAATGCCGTTCCGGCAGTCAGAATCAGATTGACTGCTTTGGGTGTTGTTTTTTTCCAAAATACCGCAAAAAGAAAAACTACCGACATAGATGGCGCCAGAAAACCAAGTACCGACTGGAAGATATTAAAAAGATTTAATCCTTTAATACTATCAATTGCCAGTGCCACAATCACAGATATAATGGCACTAAACACCGTAACCCAACGTCCAATTTTTATGATCTCCGTATTGGTTGCATTGGGTTTATTCTTCTTCAGATAAATATCCATGGTGTAAACCGTACTCACAGAATTAAGCGACGAACCGATATTTCCCAGCAGCGCAGCCAGCAATACGACGATGATCAGCCCTTTCATTCCAACCGGAAAAAGATTGGTAACCATTACCAGATATGCTTCGCTGGAATCTTTTAAATGCGGAAACAGCACGAAACAAATGATACCGGGCAGAATAAACAAAGGCACATCGAGGATTTTAAGCCATCCTATAAAACTGGCACCTAATTGACCTTCTTTGAGACTTTTAGCACCTAAAACCGATTGCACCATTGATTGCTCGGTGCACCAGAACCACACACCCATAATCGGATATCCCAGTACAATTGGCAACCAGGGAAAATCTTTATCCGTATTGGGTTGGAACAATTGCCAGTAATGTGCCGGAGTTGCATGATAAAGTGCCGACAAACCGCCCACCTTCGATAAACCAATCAACATCAGGGTGAGCGAAACCACGATTAGTAAAATCATTTGGAAAACGCTGGTGTAAGCAATGGCTTTTAGTCCGCCGGCAGCGGTCAGAATGGACGCAAAAACAACCATGATAATGACCGATTCCCACATGGGAATGCCCAAAATTTGCTTCACCAGAATTCCTCCGGCAAATAAACCAAGCGAAAGCCACGAAATCAGAATAGTGATAAGTGTATACCAGGCAAGAAGATAACGGGTTGATTGACCAAAACGTTTACCCATATATTCGGGTAACGTAGACGCTTTGGCTCCCAGGTAACGGGGAGCAAAAACGAATGCCAACATCATGATAAAAAGGAAAGCATACCAGGCAAAATTTCCGGAAACAATACCCGAACTGTAACCCGCACTGGCCGAAGCAAGCAACATGGACGGTCCAACATTAGTCCCCCACATAGTCAATCCGATGGCAAACCATCCAAGACTTTTATTGGCCAGAAAAAGATTATCATTTTTTTTCTTGTTTCTGCTTGCCCAAAAAGCAATTCCAAGAAGGATAACAATATATCCGATAATGACGGAAATATCAATTAGATTTAATGCAATTTTCATGGATGATTTATAAGGTGTAAATATTATCTGTATTTGTCTACAATTTTCAATGCTTGTTCAATTTCCTTTTCCGATTTAAAATCAACATTGATATGCAAACCCTGATTTCCGACGTTGTCAATCAGCGGTTCAATTTCATCCAACGTTACCCAGTTGGCCATCACCGATTTTCCTCCTGCCAATATCTTTTTATATAAATCGTACCACTGTGGACTTCCACCTTGCGGCTGACCATAACCCGGCGTCCATTGAATAGCGTTTAAGTTCTCAAGTTCCAACACTGCATCAAGGTGGCGAATTGCATCCACGCCATCCAAATGATAAAGTGTATAATCGATTTTTTCAGTTTGTTCCCGCAAGAATGGTAAACAAAACGTGTGATAATCTTCCTCCGAAATCATAATCGACAAATCAACCTGCAATTTAGAAACCTTTCCGGGTGCCCAGAGCGAGAAATAGCAAAATGCCATTTCACCGTTCACATTAATAATATCGTAAATTTCATTGAACACGTTGAAATATACATCATTGATTTCCTGCAATTGTTGTAAAGTATTATCAGGATCCATAATCAAGTCCATCAGCACATTGTCCGAACCTTTCAGACTTGCCAGCACGTCTAATCCTTCAACCAAATCGGGGCAACCCACCATGTAATTTCCATGCGATTTTTCTTTACAAGCGGACAATAAATCTTTGTGTAATTGCCACCATTTGTTACTTTTGTCGAAAATAATTTGACCATCGAAACCTTCTTTTTCCCGAATCCAAATCGTGTCCTCCCTTCCTTCCAGTTCAGCCCCAAGCACTGATGCCAGTGAACCAGGACCAAGTTGAGTATTGGCAACCGGTAAAATATCTGCCAGATAAGAATTTCTGGACATGATATAATGCAAGTAATCAGCACGCCATTGTGCATCGAACCAAAACTGATTCATATCTTTATGTGGCGGTGGTGGCAATATTTTTTCATAAGGAGCTCCGTCTTTAAAAAGATGTTCCCACATAGTTAGCACAATTCCGTTTCCATTCCACCAGTTGGTATAATGCTTTTTCGTTTCTTCAAAATTTGATTTCCAGGTCATATAGTATTTTTTATTTGAATGACCCCCAACCCCCAAATGGGGGTTTAAGACCTTATAATCTGATTTATTTTATTCAATTCAACTTCCTTATACACTCACCAAAGCCCCCATTTGGGGGTTGGGGGTCTTAGAATATTGCTTCAATTACCTTTTTCATATCCATTTCGTCCGTACAACTCACTTCTTCCGGATACATTGGAATAGCTGCTCCTTGTTTCACAAAAACAGGCATTTCATCCAACGGGACTTTTACTTTTTTCAACCATCGATTTCCTTCAAAAACCTCTTTCGTAAAGAAATGCACCCATTTTCCTTCGGGCAAATAAATATCCCGAACATTTTCACTGTTCATTACCGGTGCCACCAGCATATTATCTCCAAAATAATATTGATCATCAATATGACGACAAGTTTTATCGTCAGGATGATGTAAGATCAACGCTCTTAAAACAGGAAAACCTGTTTTGGTTGTTTTCTCACTTTGTTGCAGAATATATGGAATCAGTTTGTAACGCAACTTCAACCATTTACGAATAATTGGGGCAATATTAGGATAGTGCCATGGCTCACGCTGATGTGAACCGTGATATCGAAGGTGTGATGAAAAAACACCAAATTGTGTCCAACGAACATAAATATCATCGGGCAAAACGGAGTTCATAAAGTTAGGGACACCATGAAAACCAGGCACATCATGGCTCCAGAACCCAAAACCAGAAAGTCCGAGTTGCAAGCCACCTTTAAGCGAACCTGCCAATCCATCCCACGAGCAAGCCGAATCGCCGCCCCAATGAAGCGGATAGCGCTGACAACCTGCCCAACCTGCTCGCGCCCAAATAATGCCGTCGCCTGTGACCTCTTTTGTCACTTCGTAAGCAGCTTTTTGGTAAAGCAACGGATAAAGATTATGCAATTTTTCAGGTGACATATTTCGATATTCAGCATCCAAATGAATGTCTTCACCAAAATCGGTTTTGATACATGCCACGCCCATATTCAACAAATTGCGAAGCAAATCTTTATACCACTCCGTGGCTTTGTCGTAGGTAAAATCAATAGTCCCGGCAAAATCCTGTACGCTGAAATTGGATGAACCGGAGATATTCCGTTCGCTTTTACTGATATATTCGTTTTCGTCTGCCTCTTTGTATTGAATGGCATTGTACGAAATGTAGGGCAATTGCCACAAACTTACCCGATAACCTTTATTTTTCAGTTTTCGAATAAAATCATTTGGATTTGGAAACCGTTCGTCATTAAATTTCCATTCGCAAAGCCAGTCGGTTTCAAACCAACCGGTATCCAAATGAATCACATCACATGGAAAATCTTCAGTGCGCATCCGATCGCATATTTCATTCACTTCATCAGCCGAAAAATAAGTCATGCGGCTCATCCATGTTCCAAAACTCCAGAGTGGAGGCATGGTTGGGAAACCTGTCAACTGCCGATAACCAAACAAAATTTCTTCTGGTGTGTCACCACTAATTAAGAAAAAATCAACCATTGGCTCTTCCACTAACACCTGCGCCGAACGCGTTGAATGATCGGCCAACGATAGTTTTCCAAAGGAAGTTGTATGCAAAAACATTCCGTAATTTTCTGAAGAAAGATAAAATGGAATATTCTTATACGCTCGACGATTGTTCACACCTTGTCCGTCCTGATTGCGAAGTTGAAAGGTTTTTCCGGACAAATCCATTTTAGTGAAACGTTCACCGGTGCCATAAAAACATTCATCTGCTTTGGCTTGAAGTGAAAAAGTAGTGCGATGCGGTTTTCCGTTTCGCTCCACAAAAGCCAGAGCAAATGCATCATGGCGGGCAGGCGAAAACATATCATAAGCCGAAAGTGCAACTTCTTTTTTGCCATCAGGATATAAACTAAGAAAAAGTGTTTCGACTGGTGCGGGAAGTAAATTGCTCCACCAGTCAATTACCGGTTGTTGGAAACTTAATACAGATTTTTTATTGCCATTTGCATCTTTTATAATCCATTCCTGTTCAGTTTTTTCAAAAATCAACGGATTTAAATGCAAACGGGAATCCAATGTCAGCATTTCGGAATCTTCCATTATTTCCCCTGCAAAAGCCATTGAAACGCGTAATATTTTATCACCGTAAGATTTTATTCTCAAAATGTATTTCTTTTGATGAATCATCAAATCCGGTATTATTTCGTTTGAATTATTCTGTTGCTGAAATGGAATGGTAACAAAGATTTCTCCATTGCGCGTCTCTATAGCTGTTGGCGAACAAGCCCGCCAAAGTATGTCTCCTTCATTCAACTCAGGACTAAAATCTAAAAAATCAAAAAGCTGATAATTTGTTTGTTGCATAGACCCCAGCCCCAAAATGGGCTATAATAAATAGTTAGTTATTAATCGGTTCAAACATTACCCACACTGTTCCTTTAGGTGCATCATCAATTCCTTCCTGATATTGACTCATTATTTTGTTCCATTCATCAACCCGCGGATTGTTTTCGGATGTTTTGGGATTTAATTTTTCCAGACTCTCGCCTTTAGGAATGCTGATGACCAACATTAATTGTCTTCCATTCCTGAAAACCAACAATTGTTGAAAATCGGCATTACAAAAGCCTTTCGAAATCTCAGGCCATTTTTCAAATTGTGTCCGGTGATATTCCATGTATTCGTTTTGCTGCGTAGTATCAGCCACCAGATTGGCAGTCATAATTATGTTCACCCACTCATCAGCAGGTTTATCATGACATTGCTTTTGACGGTTGAAGTTATAAAAAGCTTTTTCATAAAATTTAATTGTCAAACGGGGAAATTTGTTCTCCAGTTTGGTTTTCAGAGCCTCGGCAGCTTTCGAATCTGTAAAAACTACCCAATGATTTTGCCATTGATATAATGATGATTTATCAATATTATTTTCTTTTGAAAAGTTCAGTAAAATATCAGTCGAAAAGCGATAGTCAGAATCAATAATTTCAAGTATGACAGGAGATTGCAAATGTTTGGGAGAACAAGCTGTAAAGAAAAGAAGTGTGAACAGATATAAAGGTATATATTGTTTCATAACAAATAACCGGATTGAAATTGATTTTCAAAAATATAGATTTATAAAACACAAATATTGCTTTTAAACTAATACCTTGCTTTTTTACAATGACGTGTATATATGGTTTTTGTACTGGCTCTTTTTTCTAAATTGAATTTAGAATGGAAAGTCAGAATGAATATAAAAAGTAAGCGTTTTAATTATTCTTTCTTCTTAATACTTAATTTATTATTTTCATTTTCGTTATTCAGTTTTTTTTCCGAAATTTGCAGACTTA
The DNA here is from genome assembly GCA_002427885.1 of Paludibacter sp. UBA6032. Taxonomy (GTDB): domain Bacteria; phylum Bacteroidota; class Bacteroidia; order Bacteroidales; family Paludibacteraceae; genus Paludibacter. The sequence goes on along the minus strand of DIZI01000031.1, from coordinate 138,615 downwards.
AAAATACGTACAAATCTGAGTAATTTTAAGACAATAAGCAACGTGAAAGATACAAAGTACATTTTCGTAACCGGTGGAGTGACTTCATCGTTAGGCAAAGGAATTATTGCTGCATCGCTTGGCAAACTGTTACAAGCACGTGGTTTTAGAGTGACCAACCAGAAATTAGATCCCTATATCAATGTAGATCCGGGAACACTAAACCCTTACGAACACGGTGAATGTTATGTCACAGTGGATGGACATGAAGCCGATCTTGACCTTGGACATTACGAACGTTTTACAAATGTAGAGACACACCGGGCCAATAATATTACGACCGGTAGAATTTATCAAAACGTAATAAACAAAGAACGTCGGGGTGATTTTCTTGGAAAAACGGTTCAAATTATTCCTCACATCACTGATGAAATCAAACGAAATATAAAACTGTTGGGAAACAAAGGCGATTTTGACTTTGTTATAACCGAAATTGGTGGAACAGTTGGCGACATTGAATCATTACCATATATTGAAAGCGTTCGTCAGTTAAAATGGGAAATGGGGAAAAACTGTCTGATTATTCACTTAACTTACGTACCCTATCTGGCTGCTGCTAAAGAATTAAAAACAAAACCAACCCAACACTCAGTTAAAGCATTACAGGAACAAGGCGTACAGGCTGACATTCTGGTCCTGAGAACAGAACACAATATATCCTTTGACATACGGAAAAAAGTAGCGTTATTTTGCAACGTGGAACAAAGTGCCGTTATGCAATCCATTGATGTTCCTACTATTTATCGTGTGCCATTAAATATGCAACAAGAAAAGTTGGATGAAGTTGTGCTGACCAAAATGGGATTCGATTTGGACAAAACTCCGGCTGCCGACATGGACAAATGGATCGAATTTGTTGAAAAACTGGAAAATGCAAAAGAAGAAGTTCGTATTGGTATTGTTGGAAAATATGTTCAATTACCCGATGCTTATAAATCCATTTCAGAATCCTTGCTTCATGCAAGTGCCTACAATAACAAAAAACTAAAATTAGAATTGATTCTTTCGGATAAGCTTACCACAGAAACTGTTGAAAAGAAACTTTCAAGTCTGAACGGAATTATCGTTGCTCCGGGTTTTGGTCAAAGAGGTATGGATGGAAAATTTGTGGCATTGAAATATGCCCGTGAAAACAACATTCCCTGCTTAGGAATTTGTATGGGTATGCAAACCATGTCCATTGAATTTGCCCGGAATGTGTTGGGCTATGCTGATGCAAACAGTACTGAAATAGATCCAAATACCACTCATAATGTAGTGGATATAATGGAAGAACAAAAGAACATTCTTGATTTAGGTGGAAGCATGCGTTTGGGAGCCTATAAATGCAAATTAAAAAAAGGCACCAAAGTATATGATATTTACAAAAAGGAAAATATCAGCGAGCGTCACCGCCATCGGTATGAGTTTAATAATGCTTTCAAAGAGGATTTTGAAAATGCAGGTATGATTTGTAGCGGATTAAACGAAGAATCAAATTTAGTGGAAATTATTGAATTAACATCTCATAAATGGTATATTGGTGTGCAATTCCACCCCGAATACAGTAGTACTGTAGTTAAACCACATCCATTGTTTATCAGCTTTATGAAAGCTGCCATCGATAAAGCCTGAAAGTTTAGGACTTAGGATTGTGAAGTTTCAAAATTTTGCGTTTTATTATTTGAAAAAATTGAAAAAACAAATAATTTCCAATATTTAACTTGAAACTTTCTTCGTTACATATTAGAAATTAAAAATTGGAAATTAAAAAAGTATGGATAAAAATACGATTTATGGATTTGTGCTGATTGCACTAATTATTATTGGGTTTTCGCAATTGACAAAAAAATCCGATAAGGAAATAGCTGCCGAAAAACGATACAACGATTCAATAGCTTTGGTGGAACAAGCCAAAGTAAAAAGCATTCCAACCGAAAGTACAGCAAAAGAGGCTGTTTTAGCTGATTCAACCGTCAAAACCGACACGGCATCAGTGGTCAATACTTACGGTGATTTCAGCGCGTCGGCAAAAGGAGAAGAAAAGTATTTCATTCTTGAGAATAAACTTGTAAAACTTACAATAAGCAGTAAAGGAGGACGGATATGCGATGCTCAATTGAAAAATTACCGCACACACGACTCATTGCCATTAATTTTATTCAACGAGCAAGAAAGTAGCATGGGCTTTACGCTGGTTACCAATAATAACCGCGTATTAAACACGACCGATTTATATTTTGAGCCCGTTTCTACAATCACAAAAGATTCAGTCGGCAATCAAACCTTAATTATGCGGTTGAAAACGTCGGGCACTGCTTACATGGATTTTGCCTATACTTTACCAGCTGATAATTACATGCTTGGTTTTGGGATTAAAGCCTACGGTATGAACACAGTTATGCCTTTGGGAATTAATTCGCTGGAAATGCAGTGGTCAGCAAAAATCAGACAACAGGAAAAAGGAAGAAAGTTTGAAGAACGCTACTCTTCACTCGAATATAAATACGTGGCTGATGATGTTGAAAAGCTTAGTGAAAGCAAAAGTGATGAGAAAAAACTGGACAATAAAGTAAAATGGGTTGCATTCAAAGACCAGTTCTTCAGTAGTATTTTAATATCCGACGATGCTTTTACTTCTACAACGCTGAAAAGTGTTTTTGAAAATGACAGTTCGAAATATCTAAAATCCTTTAACGCTGACATGACGGTGGCTTTTGACCCCAGTGGAAAACAACCAACTAATTTCCAAATCTATTTCGGACCGAATCAGTATAAAATTCTTTCGGCTTATGACAAAGGAGTCAAGTCTGATTTGAAATTACGATTAAACAAACTTATACCGTTAGGTTGGGGTATCTTTGGCTGGGTGAACCAATTTGCCATTATTCCAATGTTTAATTTGTTCAGCCGGTTTATGAGCAACTTTGGTCTGATTATTTTGTTGATGACTGTTGTTATTAAATTGGTACTGTTCCCACTGACTTATAAATCCTACATGTCGAGTGCCAAAATGCGGGTGCTGAAACCGGAAATTGACGAAATAAACGAACGTATCCCTAAAGAAAAAGCTGCCGAACGACAAAAGGCAACCATGGATTTATATGGTAAGGTCGGCGTAAGTCCGATGAGCGGATGTATTCCATCCATGTTGCAAATGCCAATTTTATTTGCTTTGTTTAGCTTTTTCCCATCTGCCATAGAATTAAGGCAACAAAGCTTTTTATGGGCGACTGACTTATCAGCTTATGATTCTATTTTAAACTGGAATACTTACATCCCCATCATCACCCCTTATTTTGGGAATCACCTTAGTTTGTTCTGTCTGTTGATGACTGTAACCAGTATACTTTCTACCAAGTTAACTATGGCTACACAACCTACCAACGATCAAATGGGTGGAAATATGATGAAATGGATGATGTATCTGATGCCTGTAACATTTATGTTTATGTTTAACAGTTATGCTTCAGGATTGAGCTATTACTATTTCGTTTCAACCCTGATCACCGTTATTCAAACTTATGCAATTCGCGGGATGGTTGATGAGAAAAAATTATTAGCTCAGTTACATGCAAAACGCGTAACAAACAGTAAAAAACCTGCTAAAAAAGGTGGTTTTATGGACAGACTGGAAAAAATGCAACGCGAACAACAGAAAGCAGTAAAAGGACGTAAATAATTAATTTCTTAATTCTTCAAATTATTGAAAGCACAAAAAGCTGGTTTACACTAAGCAATTTGTGCTTTTTTCTGACAACTATAATAATAACGGCGATGAAAAGAACCACTTTATTTTTTATTTCACTCTTCACAGGCTTATTGCTTTTAAACTCCTGTAACACAAACAGCCGGTTTGGTATTGATACTACACAGAACCGTATACAAGTAAAGATTCACCGCTTTGACAAGGATTTGTTAACGCTTGACACAACAAAGATTATAGTTGGCGTGAATAGTTTATATACTCATTATCCAGCTTTTTTGCCGGTTTATACTTCCGAAGTGCTGGATACTTCAGCTTCGGATACAGTTGCCATTCGTAAGCTTTTTGTACAGTTTCTCTCCGACTCTACATTTTCTTCAGTCAATAAAAAAACCCTGGAAACATTTGGCGATGTGTCCGACATTGAAAAGACGGTTTCAGATGCTTTTACTTATATTCATCATTATTTCCCTGAAGTAAAGTTACCGGATGTTTACTTTTTCGTTTCCGGTTTTAATCGTCAGGTAATAATGGACAACAAGTTTATCGGAATTGGAACCGATTTTTATTTAGGTAGTGATTTCCCTGTATACAAAGATCTTACATACAAATATATGTTGTATAATATGCGTCGTGAATGTGTTGCAACAGATTTAATATCTGCGACCCTTTTCAGGATGTTTATAATGAATAGCCAGCAAAACCGCTTGTTAGATAATATGATTTATCGTGGCAGAATAATGTATTTATTATCGGTTTTCATGCCTGAAGAAAAACCGGAGAATCTGATGGGTTATACCGCCGAACAATGGAAATGGTGTAACACTTATCAAAAAGAAATCTGGGGCGCCACCATCGATCAAAAAGATTTGTTTTCTACCGATTTAACCCTTATTGGTAAGTATATGAATGATGCACCATTTACGGCTCCAATTTCACAAGATTCGCCGGGCAGACTGGGTACCTGGATTGGTTGGCAAATAGTGAAAAGCTATATGAAAAAAAATACTCATATCAGTTTACCCGAGCTAATGAACGAAAACAATTATCAGAAAATACTTGAAAATTCAGGTTACAGACCCTGATTCCTGGTTTTTAGTAAAAAAAAGACCTGTTCGAAATTCGAACAGGTCTTTTTTTTAGTTTTAATCAATTATGCCGGACTGATAGCTTCTGAAGGACAAACATCGGCGCAAGTGCCACAATCTGTGCAGACATCAGCATCAATTACATAGATATCACCTTCTGCAATAGCGTCAACAGGACATTCGCTGATACAAGAGCCGCATGCAATACAATCTTCTGAAATAACGTAAGCCATTTTTCTATTTTTTTTGTTAGTAATTATTATTACTGCAAAAGTATAACTTTTTCCATTTCAAAAAAAATTTTTCCGCTCTTTTTTTTCTATAAATTGTAAATTTTGAATTTTAAATCAATTTCCCAACTTCCTTTTAACATTATTTTTGAGAACTGGAGCCTGTCTGGATGAAATACTAAATAAATCTGTTTCAAGATAATTTAATGCAGTATAACATCAAAATTACATTTGATATTATTTATTTCAATCTTGAAATATAAAGTACTAATTGTTACTTGGATGTTACATTTCTGTTAAACTTACATGAATAATTATGTATAAGTAAGACTGTTTATGTACATTTGTACAGCGTTAATAATTCGAAATATGTTTTAGAAATACTCCAACAAGAAAACAGATAACATTATTCATAATAAACAATATAGCTGCATATTATATTCGCGTAATCAAATATAAATAATATAAAAATGAACAATCTTTTTGACAAATTCGTACCAAAAGAGCCAAAATTTTTTCCTATTCTGAAAGAAATGGCGGATGTTATCATGGTTGCTTCCGATTTAATTATCGGATGCGTTCAAAATGCAGATCACGAGTCTGCAATCGAATATTATAAAAAAATAAAAGAACAGGAGAAAAAAGGAGATGCTTTATCATCAAAGATTTTCGATGAATTGAATTCCACTTTTATCACTCCATTCGATCGTGAGGACATTCATCATTTAGCGGACAGACTGGATGATGTTACCGATTATATTAATAATTGTGCAAAACGCATTGTACTTTACAATCCCCAGAAAATGCCCGAAAAAGCGTTAGAATTAGCCCTTTTGATTAAAGAAGGAGCTGTTTGCATCGGAAAAGCAGTTGACGAATTGGATGTAATGAAAAAAAATTCAAAAAAAATAAAAGGATATTGTGTTGAATTACACGCCATTGAGAACAGGGCGGACGATGTATACGAAAATTTCCTGATCGATCTTTTTGAAAAAGAAAAAAATGCTGTGGAAATCATCAAATTAAAGGAAATTATGTATGAACTTGAAAAAGCGACTGATGCAGCTGAATATGTTGGTAAAATTATTAAAACGATAATCGTAAAGTACGCTTAAAAGCTAAACATTAATCACAAATAAACATTTAACATCAATAAAAAAGATGACTCCTTATATTCTGTTAATTACTATTATTGTACTGGCTTTGATTTTTGATTTTATCAATGGATTTCATGATGCAGCTAATTCAATCGCAACAATAGTTTCGACCAAAGTACTTACGCCCTTTCAAGCTGTGTTATGGGCAGCTTTTTTCAATTTTGTTGCATTTTTTATAGCCAAATACTTTACAGGATTTGGTATTGCCAATACTGTGTCTAAAGTCGTTTTAGAACAATTCATAACATTACCGGTAATTTTTTCAGGAATAGTTGCTGCCATCATGTGGAATCTGGCAACCTGGTGGCTGGGAATTCCATCATCATCGTCTCATACCTTAATTGGTGGATTTGCAGGTGCAGCCATTATGAGTACAATCATGATGAGTGGATACAGTACAAGTGGGTTGGAATCAATCAAGTACGAAGTAATTATCAAAATTGCATCATTTATCATATTGGCACCACTTATTGGTATGATCATTTCGTCTCTTCTGACCATTCTGATTTTACATTCATTTAAAAAAGTAAATCCACACAAAGCTAATGGTTGGTTTAAAAAACTTCAATTAGTCTCCTCCGGTTTATTCAGTATCGGACACGGATTGAACGACTCACAGAAAGTGATGGGAATAATTGCTGCCGCACTTTATGCAGCTTACACCAAGAATCAAATTGATATGGGAATTCACAACATTAAAGATATACCAAATTGGGTTGCTTTTGCTTGTTTTACAGCTATTTCAGTTGGAACAATGTCCGGAGGATGGAGAATTATAAAAACCATGGGATCACGGATTACGAAAGTGACCCCACTTGAAGGAGTGGCTGCCGAAACTGCAGGTGCTTTGACTTTGTATCTGACAGAAATTCTTAAAATCCCGGTAAGTACCACACATACTATAACCGGTTCTATAATAGGTGTAGGTGCGGTAAAACGTCTTTCAGCAGTTCGTTGGGGAGTAACCAGAAGTTTACTCGTTGCGTGGCTCTTAACCATTCCAGTCAGTGCGGCTTTAGCTGCTTTCATATTTTATCTGGTTGGTGCAACAATATAATCTTCATTTATTATTTAAGTAAGTTTAAAAAGGCGGATGAATTTCATTCGCCTTTGTTGTTTTTAACAAAAAACCCATCCATTTAAATTTTGAATCAGTATTATTTACACCTTAGACCAAAGGCTATTAAGTAAAAATCACATAGTTGCAAACCATTAAATATCAAAAAAAAGAGTCTTACAGTCAAAAATGATAATCAAAAACCTACAAAGTTTTACTTATTTTGCAGATAGTAGAGTTTATTACTAATTAAAAATTATAAATTACCATGAAAAAAATTACACTACTCGTTGCAATTTTCGTTGCAATAACTGCCTCTTTTGCCACTACAACAAGATGGTTTTGGTACGGTGACTTAACTATAGGTCAGACCTGGGACATGGGCACAACTGCCAACTGGTATGACCCAACAACTGTTGATCCATTAATTCCGTTTATTGTTCCTGATAACTTTGTTTCAGGTACTACAGCCATATTCGATGAAAAAGCTGTAACAGGCTCCGATACGCTGAAACTTTCCGGCTTAGTAACTGTTGACAGCCTTCTGGTAAATAACACACGTACCTACGTTTTAAGAAGCACTGTAAGCACCTATAAATCTGACTCTATCATGGGAAATGTTTTTGTAAAAGATGGTCCCGGCACTTTTGTAATGGATTGCAAAAACTTCGTTACCGGAGGAACCATACTTAAAGCAGGAACATTAGCAATGGAGAAAACAACCTCACCCAATATTTTTGGGGGTAAATTGGTTTTTCAGGGAGGAACTGCGAACTTTGCCACTGGTACAGCCAGTACTTATCCTGCTATTACATTGCCGGTCGAAATACCAGCAGGTGTTACTGCAAAAGTTATGTTAAACAGGTACAGCTATTGGTCAAGCCCGATAAGTGGATCGGGAAATCTGGAAATTGCAGTTGGTGGCGAAAGATGTATGCTTGCTACCTCTAAAAGTGGTTCTACAGTTAACTGGATGAATTATAACGGAAATGTAACTTTGAAAAAAAATATTTTTACCGGAGTTAATCCTGCTTACTATGCACTTTTATTAGGAAGTACAAAAACTTTCGATAATTCAACTTTGGCTACAGCTATCACAACTGCGGATTCTTTGATGTATAACAAAAAAGTAACGTTAAAATCAGGATCCGGATTTACAGGTTGTTCAGGAACACATTGTTGGAATATTGGAGAATTACAGGCTGAAAATGACTCATGCTTTCTTAGTGGTTATGGTGCAGCGAGCTCAACTACTCCTCAGGTATACTACATGTTTGGAGGTTTAAATACTGATGTAGTATATCCGGGCTCTATCACCGATGCAGGAACTAAAGGTTACAATGCGGTTGGACTTGTGAAAGTTGGAACCGGGAAATACACTTTCACCAGTACAAGAAGTATAACTACTGCTTCCATAGGTGTTACTGTTCAACAAGGTACTTTCTTAGTAAATATTCCAATTACAACCCCTGCAACAACAACTGCTCTGGGACGTGTTAAGAACAAAGTTATGACCATCAAGGCTGGAGCAATAGGTGGTGGAAACGGACGTTTGACAGGAACAGTATTGGTAGATAGTTTAGGAACTTTGGTTATTGGTTGCGATGGAATTGGAACACTAGAATTGGCTGATACCTTAAGCGGTACAATTGGTAGCCCTCTTTCAGTACATCATAATGGAACAGTAGTCTTTAAAGTCGGTTCAAAAACGAACCACGATATGCTGACTACAAATAAAACAGCCATTTTCAACGGAGGAACCATATTAATAAAACCAGCTTCTTCTTATTCATTGACCGATGGTGATTCAATAACTATTCTTACTACTAAAACAAGACCAAGTGCTGTTGACTCATTTGCTCTTAAAACAGAAGGTTTCCCAGCGAATGTAACATTCACAGCATCGAATGATACAATTGCAGGTGGAGGATTTAAAATTACCTTGATTGTTCATGGTTCAACAGCCCTAAAAACAATCACTAACGATAATTCAATTTCAGTTTATCCAAATCCTTCTGTAGGTGAGTTTAATTTTAAATCCACACAATCAGAAATTAAATCAATTGATATTATAAACCTTCAGGGTCAGGTAATCAATAGTATATTTGTAAATTTAAAATTTGTAACATTGAATCTTGAGAATTTGCCACAAGGGATTTATTATGCTAAAATTAAAACCATAGATAGCACAAAAGTTGAAAAGCTAATGATTAAATAGGTATTATAATCACTTAAACGAAGGCTGTTTTTAACAAAACAGCCTTCGTTGTTTTATTTTCTTTCAAAATTCAATTTATAGATTTTACTTGAATATTGTACATAATCATTGGAAATTATTCATTCGGTTGAATTATAGAATTTGTGATTTTAGTATGTGAATTGAATTCTTTAGATTTGTATAGAAAAATCCGAAAAATAAAAATTACTATGAAAACCTTCATTCAAGTCATCTTGTTTTTAAGCATCACATTTTCTGTCTTTGCACAACAAACGGAAATTCAATACCTTTCAGGTACAGGATTAGGAAATGAAAAGGAATGGCGTTTCTATTGTTCGGACGGAATGAACAGTAAAAAATGGAGCAAAATAAAAGTTCCGTCGCAATGGGAATTACAAGGATTTGGTGAATACACTTACGGTCGCTGGTACAAAGCCGGGTTGAAAAATCCAAGCATGGAGCAGGGTTTTTACGAATACAGCTTTAATGTTCCGCCAAGTTGGAAAAACAAGCAGATTTCAATTGTTTTTGAAGGTGTGATGACCGATACCGAAGTGAAGATTAATGGTTTACTAGCCGGTGATATTCATCAGGGTGGTTTTTATCAGTTTAAGTATGATATTTCCGACAAAATCAAAACCGCTGCAAAAAATAAGCTGGAGGTAAAAGTTTCGAAACATTCAGCCAACAGATCGGTTAATGCAGCCGAACGTCGTGCCGACTGGTGGTTATTCGGGGGTATTTACCGACCGGTTTATCTGGAAGCAAAACCGCAAATCCATATCGAACGGATTGCTGTCAATGCAGAAATGAACGGGAAACTGACAACGGATATTTTCACAACTCCCCTACCCGCTAATTATTCCATTTCAACAAGTATTACTCCCGTTAAAGGTTTAGAAAAATTTGAACCACAAATTTCAAAATTACAATCCCTTGTTTCATCTCAACAAGTTTTAACTAACTGGAAAAATATTTCCAATTGGACTCCTGAAACACCAAATCTTTATAATCTGAAATTAGAACTCAGAAATGAGAAGAATGAAGTTTTTCATGTTTATAATCAACGAATTGGATTTAGAACAGTGGAATTTCGCAGACACGATGGAATCTATGTGAACAACGTGAAGATTGTTATGAAAGGTACCAATCGCCATTCATTTTATCCCGATGGAGGACGAACAACAAATCGTGCGATAAGTCTGCTGGATGCACAGTTAATCAAGGAAATGAACATGAATGCAGTCCGGTCGCATTATCCGCCCGACGATCATTTTCTGGATATGTGCGACTCACTGGGGTTATTTTATCTGGACGAACTGGCCGGATGGCAAAATGCGTATGATACACCAACCGGAGAGAAGCTGGTAAAAGAAATGATTGTAAGGGATGTAAATCATCCTTGTATCGTACTTTGGGATAATGGAAATGAAGGTGGTTGGAATACAACTGTCGACAAATTTTTTACAGAATACGATCCACAAAAACGCCATGTTATTCATCCCTGGGCCGATTTTGACGGCATCGACACGCATCATTATCCGGCTTACCAAACCGGAATTGCCCGATTTACCAATGGTTATAACGTTTTTATGCCGACTGAATTCATGCATGGTCTTTACGATCAGGGACAGGGTGCCGGACTGGCCGATTTTTGGAACAAATACACCGAAAGTCCTTTGTTTGCAGGAGGTTTCTTATGGGCATACGTTGATGAAGCTGTAAAAAGATCGGATAAAAATGGGAAACTGGACTCGGACAACTACAATGCGCCGGACGGTATTGTAGGACCCTATCGTGAGAAAGAAGGTAGTTTTTACACGGTACGTGAAGTATGGTCGCCGGTTCAGATTAAGAATATGATGATTACACCTTCCTTCAAAGGCGAAATTGGTGTTTCCAATCATTATCTCTACACCAATTTCGACCAATGCAGCATGAAATACCGCTTGTATGCTATCGGTTCGCCGATGAACAAGGCAGACAAACAATTGGTAGAAGAAGGCACGCTTACATTACCAAACCTGGAACCGGGCGACGCCGGAAAAATCAGGCTGCCGGTTTCGGAAAAATTCTTTCAGGCGGATGTGTTGGAACTGGAAGCATACGATGTCGAAGGAAAATCTATTTGCAACTGGACCTGGCCGATTGAATTAGCCGAAAAATACACACAAAAGGAATTGAAAGCCGTGGATCAAAACGGAAAAGCAGGATTCATCGAACAAGATAGTTTGCTAACGCTTTCTGCCAAAAACGTTTCGGTAAAATTCAATATTAAAACGGGTTTAATTACCGAAGTCAAAAACAATCAGGGAAACATTTCATTTGACAACGGACCAATTGCAGTCGGCATGAAAATAAAACTGAAAGATTGGAAGAAACGCATGGAAGGTGACAAGGCAGTGCTCACTTTCTATTATTTGGGTGGCGTGGATTCCATCCGTTGGGAAATGACACCAAGTGGTTTGCTGCACATGAAAGCCCTGATGTTGGACCGTGCTTCGGGAGGAACTGGTTTTGATGATTCGTTTATGGAAGAAAATATCACAAATTTTGGACTCACATTTTCGTATCCCGAAGCAAAAGTGGAAGGCATGAAATGGTTCGGACGCGGACCTTACCGTGTTTGGAAAAACAGAATTCCCGGTACAAATTACGGACTTTGGGATAAAGCCTACAACAACACCATTACGGGTGAAAGCTTTGAAAAATTGATTTACCCCGAATTCAAAGGCTATCATGCCAATTTGTACTGGGCAAGTTTGCGCACCAAAGAATCGACATTCAGCATTTACAGTGAAAGCGATGGCGTTTTCTTCCGGGTTTTCACGCCCGAAGAACCCAAAGGCAGACAGGATGGGATGAATACCATGCCCGATTTTCCGGCAGGCGATCTTTCGTTCCTGTATGAAATTCCAGCCATTCGCGATTTCAAACCCATTCCGCAGTTAGGTCCGCAAAGCCAACCCGGGATGATTCGTATCAAAAAAGGCGATGATGGAATCAGCATGAAATTGTGGTTTGATTTCAGGTAACAAATAACAATCCCTAACCCCTAAAGCGAGATTTAAAGGAGTATTATTTAAATCTTCTACATAAAAACTGAACTATTATTTCTAATAAGATATAAAATGAAAACACAAAATTCAACTAAACATTTCTCTAAAAATTTCCACAATTTATCCCTATTTATCAATAGGAGGTTGGGGATGGTTCTCTTACTTTTTTGTACCGTAACCGGTTTTGCTCAAACAACATCCTGGCCTGCTGTAAATACCGAAATGCTTCCCGGAACCCGTTGGTGGTGGTTGGGAAGTGCTGTGGATAAAACCAATCTGACTTACAATTTGGAAGAATACGGTCGTGCAGGCATTGGAACGGTGGAAATTACACCCATATACGGCGTTCAGAAAAATGAAGCCAATGATATTCCATTTCTATCCGACAAATGGATGGAAATGTTGAAATATACCACTTCGGAAACCAAACGCCTGGGTATGCAAACCGACATGAATACCGGTACCGGCTGGCCTTTTGGCGGTCCCGAAGTAACCATTGAAGATGCTGCATCGAAGCTTTTGACCAAAGAATATCTGGTTAAAGGAGGCGACGATTTTTCCAACATCATCATTCCCGATGAAAAAAATCAACTAGGCAAAGCTAAACTCAGCCGGGTAATGGCTTTTGGTATCAAAAACCAATGTCTGGATTTGACATCAAAAGTGGATACTACCGGAAAACTGACATGGAAAGCGCCCAAAGGTGACTGGAAAATTATTGCCGCATTCAATGGAAAGACGTTGCAAAAAGTGAAACGTGCCGCACCCGGTGGTGAAGGTTACGTGATGGATCATTTTTCCAAACGTGCTGTAAAGAATTACCTAAATCGTTTCGATAAAGCATTTACTTCAACAAACACACCTTATCCTCATAATTTTTTCAACGATTCGTACGAGGTGTATGGTGCCGACTGGACGGAGGATTTTTTTGAACAATTTTATACCCGTCGGGGATACAAACTTGAAGAACATTTGCCGGCATTTCTTGCCAAAGAACGTACAGACGAAACAGCCCGTCTGGTCTCTGATTATCGTCAAACCATGTCGGATTTGTTACTCGAAAATTTCACACAGCAATGGACTGATTGGGCACATTCACACGGCAGTAAAACCCGCAACCAGGCACATGGGTCTCCCGGAAATCTGATCGATTTGTATGCCACAGTTGACGTTCCCGAATGCGAAAGTTTTGGAATTTCCGATTTTGGCATAAAAGGTTTGCGCAAAGATTCGCTTACCATAAAAAACTATTCTGATATTTCCATGCTCAAATATGCCTCATCGGCGGCTCATATTTCCGGCAAGCCTTATACTTCATCCGAAACTTTCACTTGGCTGACTGAGCATTTCCGTGCTTCCTTGTCGCAATGCAAACCTGATTTAGACCTGTTATTCGTTTCGGGAGTAAACCACTGTTATTTTCAGGGAACGCCTTATTCGCCCAAAGAAGCTGCCTGGCCGGGATGGCAATTTTATGCTTCCATCAATATGTCACCTACTAATACCATTTGGCACGATGCACCGGCTATGTTTTCGTATATAACCCGTTGTCAATCTTTTCTGCAAATGGGAAAACCTGACAACGATTTTCTGATTTATATACCGGTTTATGATGTATGGAACGATCAGGATGGACTTTTGTTGCAATTTGACATTCACAAAATGGACAAACGCATGCCGAAATTTATTCATACTGTTCAAACAATTTACCAAAGCGGATATGATGTGGATTATATCTCCGATCAATTTATTCTTTCTACAAAATGTGTAAATGGCAAATTGATGACCACCGGAGGAAGTAGCTACCAGGCCCTGATTCTTCCAGCCTTTCAAAAAATGCCGGTAAACGTTCTCAGACATTTGATATCGTTGGTGGAACAAGGTGCAAATGTTGTTTTTATGGATAATTTTCCAAATGATGTTCCCGGATTTGCCGGATTAAAAAGTCGCAGGGCTGATTTGAAAAAACTTTTGAAAAAGTTGGATGAAAAAATTGATTTTAATAAAACGACAGTTCAGACTTTGAAGTTAGGTAAAATTATTACCGGAAATGATTTCAGCAAAACCCTTCAGGCTGTTGGAACAGAACCAGAAGAAATGAAAACAAAATTCGGGCTACATGCCATACGTCGTTCCAATCCGGATGGATTCCATTATTTCATCAGTGGGTTACAAAATAACGATGTAGATGATTGGATGACTCTTACCGTTCCTGCAAAATCAGCTATGATTTTCAACCCATTAACCGGCGAAAGCGGCAAAGCAAAATTGCGGCAAAAAGATGGTCGCGCTCAGGTATATTTGCAAGTGAAATCCGGAGCTTCATTGATTTTAAAAACATTTACAATTGCCGACATTAATGTTCCTGCCTGGGAATATCTTCAGGCACCAAAGCAAATCATCGATTTAAAAAACAACTGGAAACTGCATTTCAAGCAAAGTGAACCAAAGATTGATAGTAGCTTTATATTGAAATCACTTGGTTCCTGGACCGAATTAAACATTCCTCAAGCCAGGATTAATCGCGGAACCGGAATTTACACGACTGCATTTACACTCGACGACTTAAGTTCCGACGAATATGTTCTTGACCTGGGCGACGTACGCGAAAGTGCCCGGGTAATTGTAAACGGACAACCAGTAACGACACTTTGGTCGGTACCCTTTGACTGTAAAATAGGAAGATTCCTGAAGAAAGGAGAAAATACCCTGCAAATTGAAGTGACGAATTTACCCGCTAATGCCATCGCGGAATTAGATCGACAAAATGTGAACTGGCGTATTTTCAAAGAAATAAATTTTGTAGATGTAAATTACAAAAATTCAAAATACGGTGGTTGGAAAACGGTTCCAAGCGGCTTGCTAGGACCCGTAGAAATTAAAATTCAACCAAAGTTTTAATATTAAATACAAAAAGTACGAATAATGAAAAAGACAACATTAAGAGTTGCAATTCTAGTATCTATTTTTACACTCTCGACGATCACTCAGGCGAGAGATGCATACAAATATGCCTATTTGTACAAAGATCTTCCTTTTGAGATGCCACAAATTGATATTCCTGTTTTTCCCGACAGAAGTGTTTCCATTACCGATTTTGGTGCTGTGGGAAACGGAACCGATTTATGTACCGATGCTTTTACAAAAGCAATCAACACTTTATCCGGCAAAGGCGGTGGAACAGTCAATGTACCGGTTGGTGTCTGGTTTACCGGTCCCATTGTTTTCAAAAGTAATATTAATCTGCATCTCGAAAAAGGAGCCATTATACTCTTTTCCCATGATAAAGACTTGTATCCGTTAGTCGAAACTATCTTCGAAGGTTTGGCAACCAAACGTTGCCAGTCACCAATTTCTGGCAGAAACCTAACCAATGTAGCCATTACCGGGGATGGAGCAATTGATGGAAACGGCCAATATTGGCGGGGATTAAAAAAGCAAAGTGTGACCGAAAGCTACTGGAAGAAATTTACATCGAAAGGCGGTGTTTTTAAACGTGCCGATTACTGGTATCCTTCCGAACAATATCTGAAAGGCCAGCAAATGGCCGATATGAACGTACCGCGAAATCTTAAAACCGATGAAGAATGGAATTCCATCCGTGATTTTCTCCGCCCGGTGATGGTCAGTTTTATCGAATGTAAAAATCTTTATCTGCAGGGAGTTTTGTTTCAAAATTCACCCGCATGGAATCTTCATCCACTGATGTGCGAAAATGTGATCCTGGATGGTGTTGCTGTTCGTAATCCGAGTTATGCAGAAAACGGAGATGGCATCGACCTGGAATCATGTAAAAATACGTTGATAGTTAATTCTTCTTTTGATGTGGGCGACGATGGAATTTGCATAAAAAGCGGGAAAGATGAAGAAGGCAGACAACGGGCACGTCCCTGCGAAAACCTGATAGTTGATAATTGCACCGTTTTCAGAGGTCATGGAGGTTTTGTTGTGGGCAGCGAAATGTCTGGCGGAGCCAGAAACATGAAAGTAGCCAACTGCAAATTTATCGGCACCGATGTTGGTTTGCGATTCAAGAGCAAACGCGGTCGTGGTGGTGTTGTTGAAAATATCTTTGCCGAAAATATCGCCATGATGGATATAGTAACCGAACCATTGCTTTTCGATTTGTTTTATATGGGTAAATCAGCTGTTGAAGCTCAGTTCGATTCTATAACCGGCCAGCGGATTTTACAAAAAGTGGATGAAACAACCCCCACTTTCCGTAATATCCATATTAAAAATATCTCGTGCACAAATGCTAATCGTGCCATGTATTTTAACGGATTGCCTGAAAATCCCATTGAAGGTATTTATGTGGAAAATGCTTTTATCAGTTCCAGACTTGGCGGTGAAATAAAGGAAAGTAAAAATATTGTTCTGAAAAATATTGTCATAAAACAATCGGAAGGACCAGCATTAAAAATACTCAATTGCAAAGATATAGACATACAAAATGTTCCCGGAGAAATCATTAAAAATTGATTTTCAAAGTTTAATTTACAAGAAATAATACTGATATTATAATTTTACAGCCATCCTTTTCATGATGGCTGTACTTAATTCTATATTATTGTACATAACTCCATTTTAAGTACGTGCTATTTGTTGTTAATTTGCAATATCTATTTTTTGGACATAAATTCAATTTCAATTTCAATTTAATCATTGCATTATTCTGCTCAAAATGATTCATCTGAAAAATAATTAATTTGTTAAGTCACAAAAATGATTCACACTATCTGATATGATAATTGCAAACTTCAGGCATCTCTTTTTTATCAATTTAGCAGTATTAGTAAAAATTATATAAAGTAATAAGTTTCATGAAATTAAGAAAATTGATCCCATTCGTTGTTTTATTTTTGGGAATACAGACAGTATATTCTCAGAACAAAATGTCTGCAGAAGAAACAGCAAAAAAAATTGCCAATCGTATTGTAACCTCTACAAGTTATTTATTTGAGAATAATAAAACAGGTGAAACTTATACTACTGTAAAAGATCTGGCTCTTTCACCCAATGTTGTGGTTCAATCCAAATACAATCAATGGCATTACACCAACGGAGTCACGAACATAGCACTTATGGAACTTGGTGATAAGTTGAAGGATAAAAAATACGAAAATTATGTTCTTAAAAACATGAATTTTGTATTTAACGATGGCAATCTGAGTTATTTTAAAAAACTTTATGATCAGGCTTTACAAAAAGATGGATGGTATGGAGTACGGAATGTTAGCTGGCATATGCTCTTCCGCGGAAAACGACTCGATGACAATGGTCCCATGGGAGCCAGTTTGATAGAACTTCAAAAACGTTTTCCGAATAAGGCCTTTTTAGACTATATCAACGAAACTGCTAATCATATTAATACTTCGGAACCCCGTTTATCTGATGGAACTATAGCACGTATCTGGCCACATGAAAACACCATTTGGGCGGATGATGCATTTATGGCAATCTCATTTTTAAGTCGTATGGGACAGCTCACCGGTGACGATAAGTATTTTACCGATGCAGCCAATCAGGTATTAAATTATACAAAATATTTATGGGACCCGGAAAAACAACTTTATTATCATTGTTACCATACGGATGATAACGAACACGGTGTAGCTCATTGGAGTCGTGCAAATGGTTGGGTATTTATGGCACAGGCCGATTTATTAAAGTATATGCCTAAAAATCATCCCCTGCGCGATGCGGTTTTAAAGAATTTTCAACAACAAGCCAGTGGTGTGGCACGTTATCAGGGGAAAAACGGTCTTTGGCATCAAATATTAGACAAAGAAGACTCCTATGAAGAAATTACCGGAACTGCTATGTTCGTGTTTGGACTGGCTCGTGGAGTAAAGGAAGGCTGGCTGCACCCCGATTTCATTTATGTCGCAGAACAGGGGTTAAAGGGAATGATGACTAAAATTACCCCTAATGGTGATGTAACTGCTATTTGTGTTGGAACAGGTATTATGCCATCGTTACAATATTATTACACACGTCCGACTCAGGAAAATGATCCCATGGGAGAAGGACCGGTTTTACGTGCTTTGGTAGAGATGATTGATGCACCGAAGTATACTGAAATAAAAGCAGAATCGCAATACGATAAAATCGGATTAAAAAAGTAAGATAAAAATACAACAACAAAAAAGATACGCTATACTAAAAAAAAGTATAGCGTATCTTTTTTTTCCATTGGTGACGACCCAGGCTATCATTTACAAAACGGTTCTGTCATCTTTACAATTTTAATCAAGTAATACAAGTATTTATGTCATCCGGGATTCAAAAAGTCTTAAAAGATTACAAATAAACGCTTCGAAATACATGTTATATAATATATTATTCAATATATACCTACAGTGAGAAAATATAATTTTAGATGAAATGCTTTGATAATGTGTAGTATGACGGAATACAAACAACAGAAATCTAATTCCGTGTTCGCACACAATATTTTGAAAAAAGAATCATATATACAAAATTTATTGTATTTTTGCCTCAGATATTTGTTGTATGCGATTAGCTTTAAATGAATTTACGCAACTGATTTCGACCATTAAAAAATATATTTAGAAAATGTGTGAGTAAAATTGGTGATTGGTTAGATCTGCCGGATTGATTTAATGCACAAATATTTTTCCCGGAATACAAAAAATAAATATTACTATGAATTACAATGACTTAGGAGTTGAATTCAAATATCTGATTGTAAGTGAGAAAGATAAAAAATTTGGTCTTTCGGTAAACACAGTTGGATTTCAATCAATACAACCTAACTCACCCTATCCAATAACCGATCACCCGTCGGGATATTTTTTCAACACTCAAAAAGGACGCATACTGCACGAATATCAATTTGTCTATATAACAAAGGGTAAAGGCACTCTCCGTTTTGATTCTGGCGAAGAGATACCAATTTCTAAAGGAATACTTTTTGTTATTTTCCCAGGTCAATGGCACACCTATCAACCCTTAACGGAATCGGGATGGAATGAATATTATATCGGATTCGAAGGCTCTGTATTTGATAGTATAGTTGAGAAATCATTTATATCAAGAGAAAATCAAATTCTGGAGGTTGGTATAAATGAAGAATTGGTTAATCTTTTTACGTGTGCCATCGAGGTGGCAGAAAGTGATAAAATTTGTTCACAGCAATATTTATCGGGAATTGTTCTTCATATACTTGGTTTGGCATTATCTGTTTCACAGAATAAGATTTTTGAAGTGGGCGATGTGGTACAAAAGATTGAACAGGCCAAAATTATAATGAATGAAAATGTTTATAAAAATATTGATCCTGAAGAACTCGCGAACAAACTTAGCATTAGCTATTCCTGGTTCAGAAAGGTATTTAAAGATTACACCGGCTATGCTCCTGCCAAATATTTTCAGGAACTGAAACTGCGCAAAGCCAAACACCTCTTAGTCAGCACATCTCATTCGGTCAAAGTCATTTCTTATATGCTTGATTACAATTCAACTGAACATTTCTTTTCTTTATTCAAAAAAATTACCGGCTTCACTCCTCTTGAATACCGTTCTTACGGAAGAGGTTCTCAAGCTGAAATTGAAGAACCTGAAGCAGATATATAATTTGAATGCTCAGTTAAATCTTAGTGCCGAAGCTAATTGTTTGAAACCCACTCACCCATTATTATAAATCTGATTATCATTTTCAGAAAATAAAAAACAAAATTTCATATCAGGATTTATTCGTATTTCATAAAGTTCTTATTTCCCAGCCATTTATCGCCTTAATAGCCATAAACAATTGTCACAGAATTAAATTGCTTATTTAATTTCCAACAATAATAGAAAGTCCTGCCTTAGTTCAGCCTAATTTTAGTTCAATATATCAAAAAGAAGATAAATTCTGTCAAAATCATCATGGACTCAATCCCTGATAGTAACTATCTTTGACTACGAAAATAAACCATTATTTTCAATATCTTTCTATTAATCAAATACTAATATTAAATCACATGAAAAAAATTACTTCTCTTGGGATTATTTTGCTTTTATCACTCTTTAGTTTTTCTGTAAAAGCTGAGATTAACTTCGATTTAACTACTGTTTCTGGGGGTGTCTTAGTTATGGATTGGGATGCGGTGAGCGCTGAGAATGCAAAAGCACAAACTGACCGCTGGCTTACACTTACCACTATAGCCAGTGGAACATCAGGAAAATGCGGTACGGCAACAAAAACATTTGATATTAAGACCGGATCGAGCCGTTCAATTATGTTTTACCTTGCGAAATGCGATAATTTGACAATTACTGCTAATATTGCAACCGGACGTGGTTTAATAGTAACCATTGATGGAGGTGCAAATATACAGCTTGATGGAACTGGTGCCTGCAAAGATTTTGTTGTTCCTGTAAATAAGGAAGTTCCTTGTGTCATAAAAGTTGTTGCATTAACAAGTAGTAGTGCCTGGACTTCATTTTTCACCTTTTCTTATGCTGCAAAGGTACCAACAATTTCTGCTTTCAAAATTAACGGTACAAGTGCAACAATTGACGATGCCGCAAAAACCATTACCCTGCAAATGCCCTATGGGACTGATATTTCAGCGGTAACACCTGAAGTTACTTTAGGAGGTACAGCAACTAGTTATAGTCCAACGGGCGTTCAGAATTTTACTTCCGGACCTATTGTTTACACTATAACCGACGGAACAACACCTGTAAATTATACAGCCAATATTACTGTTAAGTCAACTCCTGACACAGATAAATCCATCACTTCAATGACAATTAATGGAAAAGTAGCAACAATCAATGAAGCCACCGGGGCAATTAGTTGTGAATTTCCGAGCTACACAGGAACTTTAGGAAACTGGCCGGTTGTATTTTCGTTGAATTCAACTACAGGCTCTGTTAATTTAGTTTCCGGAACAAGTTACGATTTCGTTACAAATAGTTCGCTAAGCATTACAGTTACAGCACAAGACAACTCAACTAAAGTGTATACTGTAACTCCAACTATTTCAACAAAGAAAAATATCGGTATGCTTACATTGAATGGTAAAGCCGAAACTTACGATAATTTGTTAGTATCTGCATTTAGTGATTATTATATCACATACTTAACTGCGGGTTCAACAGCACCGACCGACATCAATGCTTTTTATGCCAACTTCGATTTAATTGTATTGCATGCCAATGTTTCTGGTACAAATGCAACAGGAGTAGCAACAAAGGCTATGGTTGGTGTTAAACCAATCTTGAATTTAAAAGCATTTTTCTATAATTCAGGCAGATGGGGTTGGTCTACAGCTGCTCCGTTAAGTTCAGCTGCCGGGATAGGAAGTGCAGATGTGGCAATTGGAATGCAATCGCACCCAATTTTTAGCAATGTTACCTTTTCCGGTACAACTTTATCTTACTATGACAATTTGCCTGCTGCTAATGTCAATGGTGTACAATATGCTACCGATTTAGCAACTATGACTGGTTTTAATTCACATACTATTGCCACTTTTGATGGAACTAACGGCATTCAAATACATGAAATTCAGGATAATCTTGCTGCAAAATTTCTAATGGTAGGATTAAGTATGGAAGGCAATAATTTTACATATTTCAATAGCAATGCTATCAATATACTTAAAAACTCTGCTGCTTATTTATTGAATACAACTGCAAAATATAATTATACTGTAACCGGTCTAAAAGATATTAATGAGAAAAAAACTATCTTCTATAGCAATGGTTTAATCAACAATCCGGAACAGAAATCACTTGTTATTTTCGATGCTTCTGGTATTAAACTAAAAATCTCTAATGATAAATCAATAAATACTCAAAACTTACCAAAAGGAGTGTATTTGGTTCAAACCGACAATGCGAAGATGTTTAAATTCATAAAATAGAATTAATAATAGCATTCATTTAAAATTACGCGTTATAAGTCACTTTGTAACGCGTAATTTCTATTAAAAGTAATATAAATACGTCCATCCTTAAGTGTATGAAAAAACACATGATGCTTATCTGCATTTGTTGTAGTCTTTTAAGTATTGCAAACGCCCAGCAATTACCCACAAAACAACAGGTTTTGGAGAAAATGGTACTTGCCAATAATTATTTCACGAATAAATGGCCTGATCCCTCAGCAAATATTGTGACAGACAAATCACGTCCGAGTAATCTTTGGACCAGAGGTACTTATTACGAAGGTTTGATGCAATTATATTATATTAAAACTGATGCTCAATTACTCAAATATGCAGTCGATTGGGGAACTTATCATCATTGGCAACCAACTTATACCGGAACAACAGTTACACGAATTGCCGATAATCAATGTTGCGGACAAACCTACCTTGAATTATTTCAGCTCGATCCAACAAAAGCCGAACGAATTGCAACCATGCAAAATAGTATTGATGCTATGTTGAATTCTTCAAAAAGTAACGATTGGTGGTGGATCGATGCCCTACATATGGCAATGCCTGTCTTTGCTAAATTCGGAGTCATTAAAAATGATTCAAGGTATTATGAAAAAATGTATGATTTATATAACTACACAAAAAGTCAGGCAAAAGGAGTTGGATTATATAATCCTGCCGATTCTCTCTGGTATCGCGACAGCGTATATTTACCTCCCAAAACCAGCCCGAACGGATTACCGGTTTACTGGTCACGTGGTAATGGTTGGGTATTTGCAGCCCTAACCCGTACACTCGATGTGATACCTGTTACTGCTTCGCATCGTGATGAATATATATCTACATTTAAAAAGATGGCAGCCAAACTAATCAGAATTCAACGTGGAGATGGTTTTTGGAATTGTAATTTAGGAGATGCAAACGATTATGGTGGCAAAGAAAGTTCCGGAACTGTATTTTTTACTTATGGTTTGGCATGGGGTATAAATAATGGGATTCTTGATTCTATAACCTATTATCCATCTGTAACTAAAGCCTGGAACGGATTGATTAATGATGCTCTTCATCCGGATGGAAGTATCGGCTATATGCAATCATCAGGTAGTAAACCTGCCGATGGGCAACCACTTTCTTACACTAAAATGCCAAATTTTGAAGACTTTGGACTAGGTGGATTTTTATTGGCGGGAAGTGAAGTATATAAATTAGCCAAAGTTTCAAATGATTTAACAGGTACATATAAAATGCTATCAGAAAGACAAACCTTTTCTGCCTTTCCAAATCCATTCTCGGAATATGTAAGTATTAATTATATCCCAACAAGTAAAGACTCAAGAATTTCTATTCTCAATTCAATTGGACAACAGGTTTTCGATTTTAGTGCAGAAAGTTCAAATCCAGTTAATCTAATTTGGAAGGGGACAAATTCAGCGGGTAGAAATTTACCTAATGGATTATACATTATCAATTTACAAAACGCGAACCTAAATCAATCTCTGAAAATCATTCTAAAAAGATAAGTTTATTTAATAATTTCCGTTTTTCATATAGAAAATTTAATATCCCAATCAAAAAACGTATGAAAAACGTCATTCGTAATACACCTAAAACAAAATCTACTAATTATATTTGTAAACCTTTAATTTAGTACTTGAAATCAAATCATGCGAAAAATTCTCTTTGCTTGTTCCCTCTTTATATTGTTTGCTTGTAATGCTCAAATGCAAACAAAAATTGATCGTAAAGCACTAATTAGCAGAAATAATCCACAGGTCAACGCTTTTGATTCTTTATCATCATTATCTGTTGGCAACGGTGAATTTGCTTATACAGTTGATGCTACCGGCTTACAAACATTTCCACAAAAATACAAACAAGGTGTTCCGCTTGGTACACAAAGCCAATGGGGATGGCACAGTTTTGCGAACCCCAACAATTACATTCCCGAAGATGCTCTTAAAAATTATAATTTCAGAGGCAAAGAAGAACCTTATTCGGTTCAATTCAATGAGCCGGGGCGATCAAAAGCAGCTGCTGATTGGTTAAGAGCTAATCCACACAGACTTCATTTGGGAATAATCGGGTTCGATTTTTCTGAATCAGATTTTAATAATATTACTCTTATAAATCAAAAACTTGATTTGTGGAATGGCTTTATACGGAGTCAATTTAACCTAAATGGTAAAACTATAACCGTTGAAACTACATGTCATCCTCAAAATGATATGATTGGAGCCAGAATTATTTCCACCGCACATCCAGCCATTAAATTTCATTTTCCCTACCCTACCGGGGGACACACCGATGATGCCTGTGACTGGAACAGTAACGAAAAACACAGCACGACTCTCATTCACCAGACTGAAAACTCGGCACTACTCGAAAGAAAAATTGATGCAACAATTTATTACGTCAATATTCAGTGGGAAGGTCGGGCTAAATTAGTGGAAAAGGAAAAGAACTATTTTATTTTACAACCCTCATCAGATGAATTTGCTTTTACAGCTGCTTTCACTGAAAACAAACCAACAAAAAACATACAACCGACATTTGCAGAAACAAAACTGGCTGCTGAAAATTATTGGAAATCTTTTTGGATGAACGGTGGTGCAGTCGACTTTTCGAACTGTAAAGACAAAAGAGCTCCTGAACTGGAAAGACGTGTTGTGTTGTCGCAGTATTTATTAGCTATACAATGTGCAGGTTCCACTCCACCGCAAGAAACCGGATTGACATACAACTCCTGGTACGGGAAATTTCATCTTGAAATGATTTGGTGGCACGAAGCTCAATTTGCCTTGTGGGGCCGTTCCGGTTTACTTGAAAGAACGTTGGGATGGTATAATAACGCATTACCTGTTGCAAAAGAAATTGCAAAAAGACAAGGTTTTGATGGTGTTCGTTGGATGAAAATGACCGATCCTTCAGGTACTGAAGCGCCTTCAAAAGTTGGATCATTCCTCATCTGGCAACAACCTCATATTATTTATTTAGCTGAATTAGTTTACAGAGATCATCCAACCAAAGAACTGCTTTTAAAATACAGTAAACTTATTGACGAAACTGCTAAATTTATGTATTCGTTTGCAGATTACGATTCTGCCAACAATCGATATATTTTAAAAGGAATTATTCCTGCTCAGGAAACTTTACGTGCTTCAGAAACAGTTAATCCACCTTTTGAATTATCTTATTGGCATTTTGCGTTGAATATTGCTCAAGAATGGCGTGAACGAATGGGATTAAAACGAAATCCACAATGGGATAATATGATTAAAAAACTTTCACCGCTTGCCTCTAAAGACAGTTTGTATTTGGCCGCTGAAACCGCTCCCGAAACTTACAGGGACATTCGTTTTACTTCAGACCATATGGCTGTTTTAGGAGCATTTGGGATACTCCCAAACTGTCCTTTATTTCGTAAAGGTATCATGCAAAACACATTGAACTGGATTTGGACAAACTGGAACTGGAATCAGACCTGGGGCTGGGATTATCCAATGACAGCCATGAATGCTGCCAGACTTGGTGATACTGAGAAAGCTGTCGGAGCACTTCTTATGGATAAACGAACGAATACCTATTTAGTTAACGGACACAATTATCAGGACAACCGATTACGAATATATTTACCGGGTAATGGTGGTTTACTTACAGCTGTAGCCATGATGTGTGCCGGCTGGGATGGCAATAAAATTAAAAATCCTGGTTTTCCAAAGGATGGGAATTGGGATGTAAAATGGGAAGATTTAAAACCAATGCCTTAATCAACAATTATTAATATTAAATTTAAGAATCTCACAAATTATTATATAGAAATTTAGCACAAAACAATAGAAAATGGGAAAAATCATGAAAAAATGGACTCCGATTTTAGTATTTTTTCTTCTTGCTTTCACCTCGTGTGTAAGTGAATTGGATAAGTACTATGCAACTCCCGGTTGGTTAAAGGGCAACGCTTGGGAAGTTCTTGAAAAGAAAGGAAACTATAAGCTCTTTTTATCTGCTGTTGAAAGATCTTCATTTAAAGATCTGGTACAGGGTAAGGGGTTGGTAACTGTAATGGCACCAAATGATTCGGCGTTTCAGGTTTACCTGACTAAACATAATTATACCTCAGTTGATGCTATTTCCAAAACACAACTGGATAAATTAATCGGATTTCATTTATTATTTTACTCTTTCAACAAAGAAGCGTTTGAAGACTATAAACCAAATGGAATCGAGTCAGTTAACCCTATGGCAGGAATGTATTATAAGTTCCGGACCAAAAGCCGGGATTCAATCTCAACAGAGATGGATGCAACTTCCGGCAAATTTTACAAAGTTGTTCACTTCGATCGCTTCATCCCTGTATTCTCGAATAATTTTTTCACGAGTAATAATATCGATGCAAAATCAAATTACGAGTTCTTTTATCCCGGCTCCACCTGGACAGGTGCAAATGGGTTCAATATTTCTGATGCATCGGTTAAAGAATATGCTATCGTCTCGGACAATGGATATGTATACACTATTGATAAGGTATTGGAACCACTTGAAACCATTTATACCAATTTAAAAACGGATGCAAATTATTCGGATTTTTACAATGCCTTCGAAAGATTTGCTGCCTATCAGTATGATGCAGTCTCAACGACTGACTATGGTAATGGCGATTCACTATATATAAAAAATTATAGTTTTGTACTTCCTGCTATATCATCAGAATGGCCGGTTTCTACTTACCAGGCATTATCTATTTTGTCTTATGGTGCAAACAATGTATTTGCTCCCGATAACAATGCAATGCAAGCATTTTTTAATAAATACTGGGCACCATACTATAGCGACATTTCAAAAGTAAATTTCGAACCCATGTTGGCGTTATTGCAAAATCACGTTTATAGTGGCACGATACTTTTTCCCGGACAGATTGAATCCGGATTAATTAAGTCAACATATGGTAATACGATTCAGTTCGACCGGTCAAATGTTCAAAAGAAAAATATTTGTGTGAACGGTGCAATATATGGACTAAATCAAATTATAGTTCCACCTATGTTTGAGAAAGTTACAGCTCCTATGTATTGCGACACTGCCTATAATCTGATTTTAGATATAATGAAAAATGGCGGTTATGTTCCTACATTAATATCGGATGCAACTAAATTCAGCGTTTTTTATCCGTCTAATAAAATGATTCTGGACTTTACCAATCTGGATGGTAAAGCCATTACATATGATATCACTAATACATTCAAATATGGATATCAGGTAGTTAATATTGAAGGTGACAATGGTCCTACCGCGATGAATACAACTCAAAAGAAAACATTTGCCGGTGCGCATATTGCAACCGAAGTAATTTCAAGCAGAAATGGAAATGAATTTGTTTATCGTACATTGAATTCATTTAACTATTTATATACTAAGGATAATAAAGTATATTCTTCATATCTTTATAATCTTGGAGTAGATGATAAAGTACCTACATTCACAAAGATCAACAGTTACAGCAATGGCGATGCCTATGCATTGAGCGGAGAATCAGCTTCGGGACTGACTCCTGAGTTTAGTCAGTTTAAAAACCTGAAAACGACTTCTTGCCCTGCAGACTTAAAAACCTTTATATCCTATGCGGGTGTTGCAACTTTTACCACTTCAACTCCTCCTTATAGTTTTTTGCAGGGTGAGAGGTTTATTTTGTTAATTCCACCTGCAACCAGTCTTGCAGCTCTTTATGCAGCTTTGCCCAGTAAAACGGCAGATAACATTGCCGCGTTTCTGAAACCCTATTTTATAAATGTGAATTCCAGCAATTTACTTGATTATCCATTCCCCAATGCAAAGGTACAAGGCACATTAGTATCGTTTGGAAAAAAATCAGATGGCACTGCAGTAACTTATACTTTAGTGGATCGTGGGACGGAGCTCGTTATTATTGATGCAAAAGGAAATGAAGCAAAAGTAACAAACTATTTTCCATATATTTATGCAGATGGTGCTGTTTATCTTATTGACAAATCATTGAGTGTAGAATAAAATAAATTATAATATGAAGATATTTCGCAAAATAATCATATCGTTGGTTGCTCTTTTGGTAGTGCAATCGATAGCTGCACAAAAAGTGCTTACTGGTACAGTTCGCGATTCTGAAAATAACGAAGCACTAACCGGTGCAAATGTATATGTTATGAATTCAGAGCATCGGTCATTAAGCGGCTCGATAGTTGATTTAAATGGAGAATACCATCTGAGAATTCCGGACAAAACAAATTTAACCATTGTTTTCTCATACGTAGGCTATAAATCAAAGTCAGTTAAATATACCGATCAGGCAACGATAGATATCAAATTGGTTGATGCAACCACATTTGAAGGAGTTGAAGTAGAAGGTAAACGAATAGAGAAGAATTCTTTAGGACAAACTACCCGAGAACGTGTTTCAGCCATTTCAAAGGTTACCATGGAAGGTCTGGAAACTGCTAATGTTACAAATATAACGGAAGCATTGCAGGGAGCTTTAGCCAATGTTGACATTCTGACTGGTGCCGATCCCGGTTCCGGAAGTTCAATCCGTATTCGTGGGACATCTTCATTAAGCGCGTCATCAGAACCATTATTTGTTTTGGATGGTGTTCCAATGCCGGTTGATATTTCTCCCGACTTTAGCTTTGCAACTGCAAACTCTGAAGATTATAGTCAGTTACTCAACATTGCGCCAAGTGACATCGCCAGTATCGAAGTGTTGAAAGATGCTGCCGCCACAGCCATTTATGGTTCAAAAGCAGCCAACGGAGCACTGTTGATTACAACAAAAAAAGGAAGTAAAGGTAGAATGTCATTATCGTATTCAACCAAATATGAAACCAGCAAAGAACGGAATTCGATTCCAATGCTTAATGCCAAGCAGTATGTATCAATGATCCAGGATGCGCTTTGGAATTCGATTAACGATGTTGGACAAGGTACAAGTGAAGCCACTACCTATATGAACTTGCTTTATAATACGAAAGAGATTGGTTACGATCCTGCCTGGACATATTTTGAAGAATACAATCAGGATGTGAATTGGTTGGATTTAATTACACAAAACGGAATGTCGTTCGACAATAACCTTTCACTTTCTGGTGGAGGTGAAAAAGCCAATTACCGCTTATCACTCGGACATTTAAGTGATGAAGGAACAACAATCGGAACAAAATACCAACGTTTTAGCGGAAACTTCAACACGCAATATAAGTTCTCCGATAAATTGGATATTGGTTTAAATTACAGTTTTACACGTGGTGTCAGAGATGCTACATACACAGATAGTTATCTGGACAATTCAATACGTGGAGATGCATTAACAAAAATGCCAAATATGAGCCCATATATTATTGGTAGTGACGGCAATCCAACTTCTGAATATTTCACACCTTATAGTTATCTGCAAGGTTCCTATTCAACCAATGCTACACTAAATAATGTTGCACTGGCATACGAAGGAAAAAATCAAACGACAGCCGTATCGAGTTTGATGATTTTTAACCTGCACTACAAATTACTGGATGGATTGGATTATTACGGAATTTTGGGTTTCCAGACCAATATGAACAAAACCGAAAAGTACTTACCACAATCCGTTACGGGTCAATCATTTATTAGCCAGTATGCCGGTATTAGTTCCGAAGGAGGATCCGATGTTATGTATCTGACAACTGAAAACAGACTGCTTTTCAACAAAACATTTGCAGAAAAACACAAAGTATTGTTAAGTGCTAAATTTAACACAGAAAATCAGAGCTCATCAAGTTTTTCAGGAAGTACTACGGGTGCAGCCAGTTCCGGTATTACCGATTTGATTTCAGGAAGCAACACAAAAAATTTAGGCCCTGGTTCCGGTCATGTTATCGATAGAAGCATGGGAGGATTATTAAATGCTCAATACTCTTTTTCGGAAAAGTACATTGTGAGTGGTGGTGTTGGTGCTGAAGCAAGTGCCAGTTTACCCGTAAAAAACCGTTGGGGTATCTTTCCAAATATTGGAGCTGCCTGGTTGTTTGGTGATGAAAAATTTTTAGAAAATTATAAGTTCCTGTCACTTGGGAAATTCCGTGTTAACTGGGGACAAAGTGGTAATTCTCCTTCAGGTTCAGCCCCATATATTGGATCGTTAAGTGCTATAACGAATGGATATATTGACATGGCTGCCATTCAACCGGTAAAAATTCAATTGGATAACATTACCTACGAAACAGTAACACAAACTAATATCGGTATAGATGTTGGATTGTTTAACAATAGCATAAATTTGTCACTTGACCTGTATGATAAACTGACATCCAACATGTTACAAAAAGATGTTACAGTTCCATCTACCACAGGTTATACTTCTGTGAAGTACTATAACTCGGGAAAAATGGATAATAAGGGTTGGGAATTCAGCACAGATCTTCAGTTGATAAAAACCAAAGACTGGAAAATGAATGTAAATTTCAACATTTCTCAGAATAAAAATGAAATTGTTGAATTACCTGCAAATAAACAAGATTTGAATTATACTTTCGGCAACAAAAATTATGCGTACAAACTTACCGCTGGAGATCCACTCGGTTCGTTCTACGGATATAAATACCTGGGTGTCTATCAGAATACTGCTGAAACCTACGCAAAAGATGCCGCTGGTAATACTATTTATGATATCAACGGTAGTCCTGTTGTTACGAAAAATGGTTCAGTAAAAACTTATGCAGGTGATGCTAAGTATGCCGATATAAATCACGATGGGGTTATAAATCAATATGATATCGTTTATATTGGAAACTCAAACCCATTATTTACGGGTGGCTTCGGATTCAATTTAACCTATAAAAATATTGGATTGGTAGCAACATTCCACGGTCGCGCCGGACAAAAGGTAATCAATGCAGTACGCATGAACAATGAATATATGTATGGAAGTGATAACCAAAGTACAGCTGTGCTCCGTCGTTGGAGACACGAAGGTGATGATACCGAAATACCCCGTGCATTATATGGACGAGGTTACAACGATCTTGGTTCGGACCGTTTTCTGGAAGACGCATCATTCTTACGATTGAAAACGCTGACTTTGAAATACGACCTTCCGAAGAAAATTTCGGATAAATTGCATATCAGACGCCTGCAGGTATATGCAACCGGCTATGATTTGTTGACATTTACAAATTATCAGGGGCAGGATCCCGAAATCAGTTTGAAATTCGTTGACGGTCTGTATCCCATGTACATTGACAATGCAGCAACACCAAAACCAATGCGATTTGCAATGGGTGTGAATGTAAATCTTTAATAACTAACAGATATGAAACTAAATCAATATATTATATCATTAATTATACTGGCCTTCACAGTCACTTCTTGTCAGGATTACTTAACGATTCAACCCGAGAATAACCAGAGTACTACACAATACTGGAAAACGAAAGAAGATGTAGAAGCTGTGCTTGGAGCCGGTTATGTAAAATTACGCGACGCTCAGGAATATCTGATGCTATGGGGTGAAGCCCGTGGAAACGGGATTTACTTCTCCAGTACGACTTACAAGCCATCTACAGATGCACAAAAGCTTCGTCAATTTGATATTTTGGCAACCAACAGTCTGACTAAATGGGATAAACTTTATGCTGTGATAAATATGGCCAATTCGGTAATAGCTTATGCGCCCAATGTTGAAGATGCTTCTTTTAATGTGAATGTCATGCACTCTTATTTATCGGAAGCCTATTTCCAGCGTTCTTTAGCCTATTTTTATCTGGTTCGTATTTGGAGAGATGTACCATATGTTACTCAACCCTACGTTGACGATTCAGCACCTTATTCAATTGCTAAAACATCGGGTGATGAAATTTTGACAAAATGTCTGGTTGATTTGAATAATTCTCTGGAATCTGCAAAAGTAAGATTCCCTGAAAGTGATATATATAATCCTATGAACACAAAGGGCCGCGCCACAAAATGGGCTATATATTCACTTATTGCAGATATAAACCTTTGGCTGGGCAACTATGATGCTTGTATACCTGCCTGCGATGCTGTGATTAACTCAGGTCAGGTAGGATTAATCAGTGGTGCAAACTGGTTTACAAACTTTTACCCTGGTAATAGTAACGAAAGTATTTTTGAATTAGAATACAGTTATACATTAAATCAGACCAACTCTTTTATATCATGGTTTTCGACTAATAAGTATTATTTCATTTCTCCCTACCAACAGGCTCTGTATGAAGCAGAACCACTTGATATCAGAGGTTTGAACGGATCTTATACAAGTACAGGCTTAATCTGGAAATTTATTGGTACTTCTTATTGGACGACTTCTGTTCCTGCAAGAGCAACCAGTAATCAAAACGACCAAAATTGGATTATTTACCGCTTAGCCGATATAAATTTAATGGAAGCCGAAGCATATGCAATGAAGGGTGATTCAAGCAGCATGAGTAAAAGTCAGGCACTTGTAAATACTATCAGGGCCCGTGCCGGACTTACAGCCGCTCCAAGTGCTTCGGAAAAATTGGATATGATGAAAATCATTCTTCAGGAACGTCAACGTGAATTCTTCAGTGAAGGTAAAAACTGGTTCGATTTGTTGAGAATTGGAAACCGCCCCGATGCTGGTTTTAAAGATCTCTTTATTGAAGAGGTTTTGCAGAGTGCATCTGCCAGTAATAGTGCTATGGTTCGTGCTATATTGCAAGATAACAATTCATGGTATTTACCAATTAATTCCGACGAATTGAAAGCAAACGAATTACTCATTCAGAACCCATATTACGCTAATTTAGGAAATTAATTGAAAGGAGATACAAATATGAAAAAACTAATATATCTAATCATTGCAATCGCTACTTTGTATTCTTGTGTTGATCCTTATGCTAACGACTCAAGTTATATCAAAGATATAAGCGCATTGCCGGCTGCCTCTTACATGGAGCGTACTGATTCATTAAATGTATCAATATGGATGGATCTGCTTAAATACACCGATTTGTACAATACTATGAATCTGGCTGCCAATTATACTCTTTTTGTTCCAAACAACAACGCCATGCAGGCTTATCTGAGTTCAAAAGGTGTTACAAAAGTTACTGATCTAAATTTGGAAGATGCCAAAATCTTAGTAAAATATCATACAATAAAAGGAGCTGCCTACAGCGCAGTTGGCTTTGAAGAAGGTGTAATTTCCGATACCACCGCAACTGGTGACTACCTGTCTTCCTCGTTTGCCGAAAATGGTGGGGCTGTGGTTATAAATCAGGCAGCAACCATTACAAAAACGATACTAACTAACAATGCATATGTTCACATTTTGAATGCAACTCTAACTCCGGTTACAGAAACTATTTGGGGGAAATTGCAATCAGGTAATTTTAGTATTTTTAAACAGGTAGTTGAAGCTACCGGATATAATAACCAACTAAATACGATATCAGACATAATAAACAACGTGGTTTATAAATATCATTATACTTTATTTGCGGTACCGGATAGTGTGTACAAAGCCAATAACATTAATGATTTTGCCACATTGGTTGATTCATTGAAAGCAGGAAGCGATTATACTGCATCTACAAACAAGCTAAACCTGTACGTCGGGTATCATCTTTTAAAACAGCAAATTTCATATTCTTCACTGGCAAGCTTTTCTCAGACTGATACGAAGCGTTCCAAAAATTACAGTACAATGGCTACCGACCAACTACTAAATATATCGGAAGTTAACAAAGTACTGTATGTTGATTATAATTCAACCACTAAAAGTGGTGTTCAATTTCTTGCTGTAAACCAAAACTGTAAAAATGGCGTCATGCATGTAGTAAATGCTGTCATGCCGGTACATGTACCTAAAGCAACCACGCTTCAATGGGAACTTACCGACTATTCAATTATGTCTTCATTGCTCCCAAAATACAGAGTTTCCGGATTATCATCTGAATATACTTATCTATTAACACAAGATAATTTCACTTGTTACAACTGGATATCGGTTCCTGACACAAAACCCGGATTGTATTATGTAATTTCCAGCAAAAACGATGCTGTTAAGTACAAAGCCCTAAACTACGACTATTTAGAGTTAAATCTTGGCATTTACGGTTCGGTCGAAATGACGACCCCTACCATTATTGCCGGAACTTATAATGTAACCATTGAACATTACAATCCCCTTCAGGCTACAGCAATAGGTAAAGTGGGTAAAATAATGTTTATTATCGATGGAAACTATTTTGGAAATACGATTGCTACTCAGGGAGCTTCAACGACAACAAGTCAATTCCTGAAGACTGCAGTTGGTTCTATTACATTTAGTACATCTACTAAACACACCGTGAAAATTCTGGCATTAGACACTTATACGTCTTATCTTGATTGTTTAACCTTTACACCTTGATTAATTTTATAGCAGAAAAATCAGATTTTTATCGGATAAAATTTAAAATGAAAATTTAATGAAAATGAAAAAAATATATTATTTATTAGTCAGTACGATCATTTTGTTAAGTTCGTGTAACGAAAAATGGGCAGAATATTATTCAAGCTCTTCCAATACAGAAGAGAATATGAATATGACTATTGTAGAATATCTGAGTGCACATCCAGAATATTCGAAATTTACCGAAATGCTCACAAAAACAGGACTTTACAGCGAGCTTTCAAAAGACCAACAAATAACTGTGTGGGTTGCCGACAACGCCGCTATGGATGCTTCAGGTATTATTGACACGGATACGCTGCGTATGAAGTATCACATGAACTATTTGCCATTCCTGCGTACAGATCTGAAGGACGGACTCCGTATTCTGTCGTTAAACGGTATTTATTTCCAAATTACGGTGAAAGGTGATTCTGTTTTTGCAAATTCATCGCAGGTTATAAAATCAATACGTCTGAAAGATGGAGTTATCCATCAAATTTCCTCGTTAATGAAATCCAGAGTCAACATCTATGATTATCTTAAAAGTCTGGGAGATGATTATTCAATGATTCGTGATACTATTTTCAAATACAGTGTTGAAAGATTTGATAAAGCAAACTCAATCCCAGTAAGTGTTGACAAAACCGGGAATACAGTTTACGACTCAGTTTTTTACGTCTACAATCCCATATTTGAAACAGTTAAATTCAACTCTGAATTTAGTCAATTCACTATATTTTTACCTAGTAATAACGTTATAAACGACTGTTTTCAGACTCTGCAAAGCACTTATACAAGTATGGGGAAGACGGTAGCTTTAAGTGACTCTACACTGGCTTGGACATGGATAAAACAGGCAATGTTCTACAATGGACAAATTAATGACTTTACTGTAACAGATATTAGTTCTGCCTATAATCGAAAATGGCGAACATCAGTACAACAACTGGACCTTGCCAATCCATTAGCAATGAGTAACGGAGTTGTTTACAATATTACAAAATTAAAAATACCGAATAATGTGATTATTACACGTATTAAATCATTGGTGGAATACTGGGAATATCAGGATGTTGATAAAATGTATCCAAGTACCGATGACTTATACACATTTACAGGCGTATCCGCCAATCCTTCTGTTTTTACAGCTGATGCTACTCCCATGCCAACGATTCTTCCAAACTATGTAGTATTGCAGGTAACAGGAGATGAAAATTCAAGCGATGAATTTTCTGTGGAGTTTCCTCCTTTAGAAAGATACGTTAATCCAGTTGATGGAAAATTCCATGTACGGGTAATGCAGGTTCCAACCGGTGAATACAACTTATACATGGGATTCCAAAGTTCAGGGCACCCTTATGTATTTGTCTATTTTAACGGAAATCAGATAGGAACAGAAATTCAGGCAAGTTTATCAACTCCCTGGAACTACGACCGTGTTACTGAAACTGATCCTTTAAAGGCAAAATGGGATGGACTTGGAGGTCTTGTAGGAGTGGTGAATGTAACTAAAGATGATGGCACAAGTGGTATGGCTTCGTTTAAAATCAAAGTAAAATGGTCCAGAAATGACCCTGCAGGCACAAAAAGGATGAGGATTTACCACTGGTCACTGAAACCTACAGCTAACAATTATTAATCCATAAAAACAATACAAAATGAATAAAATCAAAATATCAGCACTCTGTATTGCATTGGTTCTTGGCATTGTAGCAGGTTATGCTCAAAAAACAACCTGGAATCTGGAAGGTACCGTACTGGAACCATATTATAACAAACCTGTGGAAGGAGCTGTAGTAAGTATTACCGGTCTTAAAGAATCAGTTAAGACCGATAAAGATGGGAAATTCAGTGCCCAACTACCCACTTCAAAAGGGGAATTGACTGTCTGGTTTCCGGGATATTATACAAATGTTCAACCAATAGCCGGTCGTAAAAGTGTCACTATCCTGTTAATTCCGGAAGAAAAATCGGGATATTCTGATAATATGTTGTTGCCTTTCAAAGGTTCAACTAATATTCGCGAGAAACAAACAAATCTGTTTTCTGTTCAGAAAAAAGATATAAGCCTTAATAAAAGTGATATAGAACAGGTTTTGGCAAAAATACCGGGTTTACAAGTTATCGGGAAAAGTGGAATGCCCGGTGAAGGAAGCTATTTTAATATTCGTGGAGCAAACACATTTACTGCTAATTCGTCTCCTTTGATTGTGGTAAATGGTATTCCTTACATGCCGGATATGAACGAATCCGGAGTTATCGGAGGATTTTCCAAAAGTATTCTGAATTCACTTAATCCACGCGATATTCAAAACATCACTGTGCTGAAAGGTGCCGATGCTACACTCTACGGATCATTAGGTTCAAACGGGGTAATTATGATTGAAACTGACAAAGCTGTGGATTTGGACACTAAAGTAGAATTCAGTTCTCAGTTTGGAGTGGATATGAATCAATCCAAACTACCTGTTTTAGGAGTTAGTGATTATAAAAACTACATCGGAAGCGTGGCACTTACAAAATACAGCGACATGGCCGAAGCATTAAATGCCTTTCCTTATTTGGTGGATGATCAGAATTACTATAATAAATACCTGTATAACAACAATACTAACTGGCAAAACCTGATTTATTCACCAGGTTTTACGACTGATGATGTTTTGAAAATAAAAGGTGGCGATGAAATTGCTAAATACGATATTTCGATCGGTTACAAAAACAAAGGTGGCCAAATGACAGGAACAAATTATTCAAAATATTATGTCCGCGCAAATGCTGACGTAAATCTGAGTCGTAAAATTAGTTTCAATTCATCAATCATGATGTCGTATATGGATTATTCGCTGGAAGAGCAGGGAATGCTGGAGGCAACCAATCCTATTCTCGCTGCGATGAAAAAAGGTCCGCTATTTTCGCCTTACAAAAAGGATGCTGACAATAATCTATTGCCCGATTATGCCAGTATTAGGGACGATGCCGGCAATTTAATTGTAAACAACATGGTAAGCAACCCGTTGGCACTTGTAAACAAAGTAAACGCCAGCGATCAGGACTACGATGTCCAAATTAATACCGGACTAAACTATAAAATGAACGATAACATAAGTATAAACGGTATTATGGGCCTGTACTACTTTTTCACCCGTCAAAATATGTTTGTACCGGGGGTAACCGAAACAAGCATCATGCCCCTCAACAATCAGTTGGCAAATAATACTGTTCGATCTGCTCAGGGAATTACTTACAATTCATACTTCAATCTGATTGCAAATTACAAAAAAACGTTCAATGATTTGCATTTAGTAAAAGCATCCATCGGAGCTCAGATTGCTATGAATAAAAATGAATATGATGCAGGAAGTGGTTTTAACACAACTAACGATTTTTATAAGACTTTGGGGTATGTATCTTCAAGCAGCCGAAAGTATTATGGCTATGTAAATACCTGGAATTGGATGAGTTACAACGCAAATGCACAGTACATTTACAATCATCAGTTGGCCCTGGGAGCAAATATGTCTGTTGATGCTTCTTCATCAACAGGAACTGATGCCCAACTTTTTCAGGTTTATCCTTCGGTAAATGCCACATGGATGACTAAGAACTCAATACTGAAAAATTTTAATTCAATCAATAAACTGAATATCCGCGCTGAATATTTTACAACCGGTAACAGTCGTTTCTCATCCTCTTTAAGTAAATATTATTATACAAACAAAGTTTTCTACGAACTTTCAGGTCTTACACGCTCGGGAATTCCTAATACAAAAATTGTTCCTGAGTTAAGTCAGACATTTAACCTCGGTACAGATATTTCAATGTTCAACAACCGGTTGGATTTGACTGCCGATGTTTATTCTACAAAAAACAGCAATTTGATTATGCCGGTATCTGCACTGGCATCTTATGGAACGGATTATGTTTATGCTAATGCTGCAAGTGCTGAAAACAAAGGTGTGGAACTTGGTATTCAGTTCACCGCGATCCAAACTAAAAATTTAAAATGGTATTTGGGAGCAACCATTTCTTCAAATAAAAGTAGTGTTTTATCTCTGGCCGGACAGAAAAACATGATTATGTCTATGTCCGATGGCTCTGCAGTAGTATCAGAGATTGGCAGTCCGCTATACAGCTTCTATGGATTAAATGTAGATAAAACAAATCCTGTTTTCGCTACAGCAGAGCAGGCCACAACAGCTAATTTGAAAACTCCGGCAGGATTGACTTATGAAGCAGGTGACATTCACTTCGTTGACCAAAATAATGATGGAATTATCGACGATCGGGACCATGTAAATCTGGGAAATGCCGATCCTGCATTTTTTGGAACATTTAATACAAGTATTCAATACAAAAAGTTTGAACTTTCAGCAAACTTCGGTTACAGTATTGGTAATAAAATGTATAATGCAGTTCGCCGTAGCATGGAGTCTATGAGCGATTTCAGCAACCAACTTGTTTCGGCAAACAGGCGCTGGATGAGCGAAGGTCAGGTGACCGAAATGCCACGTGCTTCATACGGTGACCCTCTTGGCAACAGTCAGTTCTCCGATCGTTGGATTGAAGATGCATCGTATTTGAAACTGAAAGAACTAACTTTAAGCTATAACTTCAAGTTTATGAACGGCACCATGGTTTACATCTCGGGTGAGAATCTGTTTACAATTACCAACTATCTGGGTCTTGATCCGGAAACGATGTACTCTTACGACTCATCATTACGTGGCTTTGATTATGGGAAAGTTTCGCAAGCACGTTCGATTAAAGTAGGATTTAATGTAAAATTATAACAGACTATATATGAAAAAGTTAATATATTCATTTTTTGCAATTGTCGTTGCAGTTTCATTCAGCAGTTGTTCGGATTTTTTCAACCCGGATACATCCGAAATTTTATTGGAAAAAAACTATGTTGGCGATTATACCGAACTCTATTCGGGTTATATGGGCATTGCTGCTACTGTAAAAGATGTGGCTGATCAGGCTTCATTTCTTGAAGGACTTCGAGGTGATTTTTTGGAACCAACTCCCAATGCACCCCGCGAAATATGGGATGTTTATAATCACCAGTCTCTCGATGGAAACTCATTTGCAAGCCCAAAAGGTTATTACAATGTGATTATGAATGCCAACGACTATTTGGCACACATCTTTGCTTACCGTAAAAAAGACTCTACTTCCATTTCACAAACAAACTTTGAAGGAATGGTTGGCGGAGCATTACGTTACAAAGTATGGGCATATTTACAATTAGCTAAAATTTATGGCGAAGCTGCTTACGTCGATGAACCTGTGACTGCCTATGGTGAAATAAGTAAATATCCGGTGCTGAAATTCGACGACTTAATTGCCAAATGCATTGAATTGATAGAAACCGGTATGAATGGAATAAATGGTAAAGGAGATATAGACTGGATTTCTGTCCTTTTCCCGGGTCAAAGTTTAGGTGACAGCAACTGGCATTGGAATAAAATTTGCCCAAGACCCGAATGCTTACTCGCTGAACTTTATCTGTATCAAAACAATTTTCAAAAAACGAAGGAAAACTGTATTGCGATGATTAAGCGTGGTGGTGAACAGGAAAATTATTCCTATCAAATAAATTTGAGTGAATACAATGGTGAATGGCAAAAAATGTTTTACACAAGAACTTCAATGCGTAAAGAAAATGTTACACTTCTTTTCTATGATTATTCACTTCACCAAACGAATCGTATTGTGAATTTTTATTCAAACACTTATCCTAACAGTTATTACCTTCGACCAACTCAAGTTTGTATGAATCGATTTGCGTCTCAAACTGTAGCCGGGATTCCGAATGATACATACAGAGGAGTTGGAGTAACTTACCGACTGGTAAACGGTGAGTGGGTAGTATATAAATTTTTGCAAGGCAATCTTACATCTGATAAAATTTATACCAACGATGCCAGTATTGTTCTTTACCGTGCAGCAGAAATTCATATGTTTCTGGTGGAAGCTTTGGTTGGTTTAGGGCAATTCCAACAGGCTTTAACATTCTTAAATAAGGGAATATCTGGAGCTGGAGTAAAAATAGTCAACAACCAGTTACAGGCACCATTTCAGGAATATCCAACGACACTTTATCTACCAAGCGGTGATAAATCAAACAGTGGTATTCGTGGACGAGTTAACCTCGATGCTGTTGGCACATTTGCATTGAGCTCAGCTTCAGCATTGGATACTTTGGTAAATATGCGTCGTCTTGATTCACTAATTGTGGAAGAAGCAAGTCTTGAACTTGCCGGTGAAGGCAAGGCTTATTATGCCATGAACCGTATGGCACGTCGTTGGAGCATAAATGCTGATCGCAGCTGGGCTTCGCACTGGACAGATGCTCTGGGCAACGCAAATCCAAATAACCTTTGGGGCACTGACGTTCAGGATACCTGGGCGACTAAAGTTGGTGCGAAATATACCAATGGAACTGGTGCTACTGTTACATCTTCTTTGGAATCAAATTTGGATAACTGGTTCATAAAATACAAACTGAGCGAATAAGTAACTCTCATAAATAAAAAGGTTCAGGATTTTCACTAACTTTGGTGATTCCCTGAACCTTTAGTTTTTATTATTAAACAAAGATCTTATGCGCATTCATTCATTCATACTCTACTTATTAATTCTGATAACAGGATCAACCTTCACAACAGCTCAAAATCAAGAGTCAAAATCGAAGGTATGGGATCCTGAACTGAATCTTTTTGTTGAAAAAAAATCCGATATCAAGCAACGTGAACTTCGCTACAGGCCAGATGGACAGGATTTTGTCATTGTTAACGGGGATAAGA
This sequence comes from Paludibacter sp. UBA6032, assembly GCA_002427885.1. GTDB lineage: Bacteria > Bacteroidota > Bacteroidia > Bacteroidales > Paludibacteraceae > Paludibacter. The sequence continues at coordinate 96,950 of DIZI01000031.1, read as the reverse complement.
AATTCAACCGTGCATTGTATGGAACACATACAGGTTTTCGGGTTGAAACAAGTGATGTCCCTGAATTTGCACTGTATTTACCCCGTATGGGTGGAAATCTAAGTTTTTATATCGGAAATCAGAAGAAAACCATAGCTTTAAATAATGCTTCATACATCGAAAGCAGGTACCGACCTGGTTCGAGAATTTATTCCATCACCGATTCGTTACTCCAAAAAGGCAAAATCCGTATAACTGCATTGGCCATGAGTGAAGCAGAAGGAATTATATTGAAAATTGAAACATTCAATATCCCGCGAAATACAACTTTTTCCTGGAAATTTGGGGGTGCAGCCGATAAACGGTTCAGTCGAGAGGGCGATCTGGGTGCAGATCCGGTAGATTGTTTCTACCTGAAACCTGAATATTGTAAAGGGAATAGTTATACATTAAATAAAAATAGTTTTAGTCTTATTTTCGGAGCTAAACAGGACAGAAAACTTATCGGGACATTTCCTTTAAAATCACTACTTACCATTGAGCCTGATTTACCAGTGTTACTGGGAAATTTAAATTTAATGGAAAACCAAACCTTTTATTTGGCTATAAAAGTTCCTGATCAGGCAATAAATCTGGAATACGATTCGCTTCAATCAATCTTCGAAAAATCAGAAAATGACCGGGCAGCACTGGCTTCCCGCATTAAAATAGATACACCCGACCCGTATTTCAATACACTGGGAGGAACACTGGCAGTAGCTGCCGATGGTATTTGGAGTGGTGAAACATGGTTACACGGGGCGGTTGGATGGAGAATGCCATTGAGCGGCTGGCGGGCAGCCTATACGGGAGATTTTTTGGGTTGGCACGATCGTGCACAAAAACATTTTGATGCTTATGCCGATTCACAAGTTAAAAATGTAGAACCTGTAAGACCTCACCCAACTCAGGATACTGCTTTAAATTTGGCACGTGCCGAAAAAAGCTGGGGCACACAAATGTATAGCAATGGTTACATTTGTCGAAACCCACACCGAAGCGACCAAATGCACCATTATGATATGAATCTGTGTTATATTGATGAATTATTATGGCATTTTAACTGGACCGGTGATTTAGATTATGCAAAAAAAATATGGCCGGTCATTAAAAGTAGTTTAGCCTGGGAAAAAAGAAATTTTGATCCTGATGACGAAGGACTTTATGATGCCTACTGCTGCATTTGGGCCAGTGATGCCTTATATTACAGCAGTGGTGCAGTAACACATTCTTCAGCTTACAATTACAGGGCAAATAAAATGGCGGCTGAAATTGCACAAAAAATTGGAGAAGATCCAACACTTTATTTCAATGAAGCGAATAAAATTCTGAAAGCGATTAATGCTCGTTTGTGGTTACCCGCTAAAGGTCATTGGGCAGAATATCAGGATTTAATGGGTGAAAAAAAAGTACATGAAAGTGCTGCTGTATGGACCATTTATCATTCAATCGATTCTGAAGTGCAGGATGCTTTTCAGGGATATCAGGCTACCCGCTATGTTGACACGGAAATTCCTCATATTCCCGTTGTAGCAAAGGGTTTAAAAGATGAAGGTTATGCAACAATTTCCACCAGCAACTGGTTACCCTATTCATGGTCTATTAACAATGTTGCATTTGCAGAAGTGATGAACACTGCACTAGCTTACTGGGAAGTTGGCAGAAATGAAGAAGGTTTCAAATTATTGAAAAGTTCCATACTCGATGGCATGTATCTTGGAGCAAGTCCCGGAAACATTGGGCAAATCAGCTTCTATGATGCAGCTCGTGGAGAATGTTACCGCGACTTTGGAGATCCGATAGGAGTTATTTCAAGGGCATTGGTACAGGGACTTTTCGGCATCACACCCGATGCCATGAACGGACAAGTAATGCTTCGTCCGGGCTTCCCGCAATCGTGGAATCACGCTTCCATTAGTACGCCGGATATTGATTTCAGTTTCAAGCGTTCAGGAAATAAGGATACTTATATTATTAATCAACACTTTCAAAAGAACCTGCTCGTTAAACTTCAAATCAGAGCATGTTCCGACAGTATTGCCACACTTTTAGTGAATGAAAAATCGGCTAAATGGATATTGATTGAAGCAGCTAACGGTTATCCTGTTCTGGAAATTTCAGTTCCCGATTCAGGGAAAATTGAAATAAACTGGAGTGGGAAAAAATTATCGAATGAATATCCGGAATTAATATCCCATAAAGGTATGCAGCTTGAATTTCATTCAGGTGCAAAAATCATCAAATTTTTAGATCCTCAAAAAGTATTGGAGCAGGTAGTTCAAAAATCAAATGACATTAGTGGAATTATTGTCGGAGAAACAGGACACAGAACTTATTTTGTCGAATTGTCCCAGGGTCAAATGACATGGTGGCAACCGGTCAATATTGAAATAGAACAAAAGAAAATAAAGAAAACGGCAGAATTTTCAAATGTAAATACTGCAACCTGCGAACCGGTAAATATGGACATGTTTCTTAACGATTCGGTGACTAAGATATTTAGAAACAAATATCTTTCGCCACGATCTCCTTACACTACACTTGAGATTCCAACACAAGGTATTGGTGAATGGTGTCATCCCCTGGAAACTGCTGAAATTGATGATAATGGAATGAGAAGGTTAGTGAAAAACGATATATTACTAACCAACCTTGGGGTACCGTTTCGTACTCCTGCTATCGGAAAAAATATTGCTTTCACCTCAAATTGGGATAACTTCCCGAAAAAGATAAATATTCCTCTATATGGGTCGGCCTCGCATGCTTATTTACTAATGGCGGGAACAACCAACCACATGCAAACACATTTTGTAAATGGTATTATAAATGTTGAATATACCGATGGGACTTCTGACACGCTGGAATTAATCAATCCTGAAAATTGGTGCCCGATTGAACAAGATTATTATGTAGATAATGTTGCATTTAAATTAAATGCTCCACGACCCTATCGTATACATTTTAAATCGGGTCTTGTTAGCAATAATTTGGGGAAAGAGTTAAATATCGAGGGCGTTTATGGCCGGAAAATTGAAGGTGGTGCGGGAGTATTACTGGATATGCCGTTGAACAAAACAAAAACATTAAAAAATATTCAATTACAAACTGTGGCAAATGACGTAATTATTGGACTTATGTCATTAACTTTGCAACGCGAATAACCTTGAATGAAGTTTGAAGAATTTATTTTATCAAATCAACTTCAAGGATTATAGTGCAATAATACAAATTTTTGAACGTTTGAATGTAGGAAGACTGAAATTCGAAGTTTAAACAACACATGCAATATTTCTGAACAGACACGTCATGTTGAAAGCAAATTTAAAAAAACACTTACTCCTTTCATTTTTTATTTTTAAATTGAGTTCGTCTTTATTGGCTCAGGGCGGCAATTTGCCCTATGTGGACGATAAATTATTACATTTTGGATTTTCATTAGGGCTTAATGCTCTTGATTTTGGAATTACTCCCAGTCTCCAGAGTATAGATGGGAAAGTATACCAAATGGATGTATCCACCTTAAAACCGGGGTTTTCCGTGGGAATAATCAGCGATCTGCGGTTAAACAGGTATTTGAATTTACGCTTCACTCCGACTCTGCACTTCGGAGAAAGGGAACTTATTTACATGACTCAGGGAGTTACTCAACGGGATACAATTAATATTACTTCCATACCTGTTTGTTTACCGCTTTATTTAAAATATAGTGCTGAACGAAAAGGAAATTACAGGCCTTATTTACTTTGGGGAGGCGGTATTTATTATGATTTAGGAAGGGATACCGGAAAAACTCTTTTATTGAAACCCTTCGATTTCTATACCGAATTTGGAGTAGGATGCGATTTGTATTTCTCTTTTTTCAAACTGTCACCCGAATTAAAATTTGCTCTCGGATTTAATGATATTTTCACCCCGCTTGATCAACGTGATGCCGGATTCCTTAGCGATCAGGATAAAACTTTCTCACTGGCGTTATCAAAGCTGACTTCACGTATGTTTACACTTACTTTTAACTTTGAGTAAGCCAGTTTGAGAATATGGAAACATGACCTTCATAAGTTTGAAAGTCAAGCTGTTCTTTAAATTGTAAATCGTAAATAAATAAATTGTAAATAAATCAGAGGCTTTCAATTTCTTTAATCGTTTTTTCCATGGCAATTTGCCAGTCAGTAAACAATTTACGAAAATAAGCTTTTACTAATTTAGAATTGTCTTTCCCATCGGGACAATTGACACGCAAGATGAATTCACGGTTTAGTGCCATAATGTCTACCGTAATTTTACCAGCTTTTTCAGTATCAGCATCTTTCGACATCAAACAACGAAAATAAATATCGGTAATTAATTCGGAAGATACAAACTGAATCGTTTTTTTTAATTTTCTACGACTTGCCATATTTTATTTTTATTTGTTTTACTAATACAAATATAAGTCAATAAAACGACGAAGCCATAAAAACAATGCAGAATTCACTATACAAACTGTATATTAATATTCCTCTGACAATTAAAACTTTACAAACCAAACAATTAATCATCTAAAAATCTCAAGAATTTATAGTAAATTTGCAGAAAATAATTCATATAATTTCACGTTATTCAAAATAATCAAACAAAACAAGTATTTCCTGATATTCTTGCATGTTATTTTCTTGTCAAATGCTCAAAACAGGCAGGTCATGAATAATGCCTCACTCAAAATATGGCTCCAATAAATAAGATTCTCTTTTTCATACTTTTACTGTCTTCATCTGTAAGTTGTATCTTTGGGTTTTCGTCCTGTAATGACGAGAACATCTCAACCAATCCAAAATACTCACTACAATTCTCAACGGATACGCTGGCCTTTGATACCGTATTTACTACACTGGGAAGTACCACGTTGAAAATACTTGTCTACAACCGGAATAATGTTGCACTCAATATTAGTCATATTGGAATAGTAGGTGGAAAGGCTTCTGCTTTCCGGATGAATGTGGATGGTAGTTTAAACGAAGACAATCAATTTGAAAATATTGAAATCCGTGCCAACGACAGTATGTATATTTTTGTTGAACTGACTGTCGATCCCACCAATTCCAATTCGCCGGTTTTTATTGAAGACTCCATTGTTTTTGTGACAAACGGTGTAAATCAAAATATCAAACTACAGGCTTTTGGACAGGACATGGAAATACTCAGGGACAAATATATCCTCAATGACACAACTTTAACAAATACAAAACCCTATCTGGTATATGGTTATTTAGCCATCGATACGGCTAAAACGCTGACATTGGAAGCCGGCTCCAGGTTTTATTTCCATAACAATGCCAATCTCATAGTATATGGCAATCTAAAAGCTGAGGGGACTGCTGAGAAACCCATCACCATGCGTGGTGACCGGTTGGATAAAATCAAATTTTCAACTCCTTTTCCATACAATAATGTTGCCGGTCAATGGGGTGGCGTATTCTTACTTTGGAACGGTGGAAATCACGAGTTTCAACATGTAAATATGAACAGTGGTTACGTAGGGATTTATTTCTCTAACAGTGACAGAGCTAAACTGCCAAATCTGGAAATCTCAAATTGCCGGATCCACAACTTCCTGCTTTACGGGTTGGTTGTTCAAAACGGGAATGTTACAGTCAGTAATACCGAGATCTCCAATAGCAGCAGTTACAATGTTTATCTGAACGGAGGAAAACATACATTCATCCAAAGTACCATTGCCAATTACTTCAATAATGGCAGCAATGTCCAACCTGTTTCGCGCGATAAAAAACCGGCTGTGATGATAATGGATTTAAACCGCATTGCACCCATGGAAACTGTTTTCAGAAATTGTATTATTACCGGTAGTTCCGAAAATGAATTCAGTCTGGCAACACAGTTTATAGATCAATACAAGGGCATTTTCGATCATTGTTATATCAGAAAAACCGATTCATTGGATATCGCTCAGTTCAGCAATATTCGTTGGTTTGAGAAAAATGACACCGTTTTCAAAAGTACCAACTACGACTACGAAAAAAATACTTATTTCGATTTTACACCTGATTCTATTTCTCCTGTTCGTGGAATTGCAGACCCGTCGGTTGCGAGCCAATTCCCATTGGATTTAAACGGAAATAACCGGATGATTGGCAACAAACCGGATTTGGGTGCTTATCAATGGGTGCCTGCTAAATAATTTTTTGTTACTGTTTTACAGTTTCACTATTTTGTAAGTATTGTTTCCAATTTTCACGACATACAACCCCTGTTGTAAAAACCCAACCTGCACAATTTCACTTTCAGAGTGACATTCAGCCCTGTATAATATTTTCCCTGTTAAATCATTAACAGTCACCTGGCGTCCCAAAGCATTTTGTATGGTAAATTCATTTGTCACCAGGGTCGGATAGATTCTAGTAATCTTATCCTGAGCCGTTTCAACTGCAGATAACCAATCATTCGTTAAATCAAATGTTGTAGCTTGTATTATCCAATTAGTACTACCATCCGGTACGCGGGAGTAACTCAAATTCTGATCCATCGCAGGGAAACAAACCGAATCGACCACTGCAACAAATCCATATAAATTTAATCTTGAAAGCAAAATGGATTCTCCCTCTTTTCCTAATTTAAATCCCAAATGTAATACACCTTGTGATCTTTCATCGTCAGCCCACAAAATAATTCGTCCTTTTGCCGGAATATTTGTTTTGATTGAATCTGTTGTTGGAATTCTCGTTAAGATTCTATTTATTGGAGAATCCGTTAAATACCAACCTGCAATATTTACATCCTTACTTCCTCTATTATATAATTCTATATAATCATCTTTTTCTCCAAATTCATCGGAAATCAGATTATTGCTTGCAACCAACTCATTGAAAACAATCGTAGTCGAATCATCCGGATTTACTATATTCGATTTTTCATAAACTGCCTTCAGGTTAACGTCAGCTTCCAGCAAAGCTGAATAAATTGAGCTTGTATAAACCTGTGATACTACATTTGTATGACAAGTCAGTTTTAAATCAAAAATCAGATCGGAACTTGTTGCAGAAGTCTGATGAACCTCCACAGCTATTAAATTACCTCCTTCTTTCAACAAACTTTGCGGGACGGAATATGTTATAAGGTCACCGTTATTGTAATTAGTGGATAAGGTATTAAATGTAAGTGTTCCTGTCGGGAGTAAGTATCGTCCTACTTCTGTTCCATTAACATAAATAGCCGCACCATCATCTACTAAAGCAGTTAGTATAAAATTACTTTTAGAATTCAAATTACTTATTGAAATCGTTTTGCGAAAATAGGCAGTGATGTATTTGTTAGTAGAAACACCTCCATAACCGATAGTCGTCACTTCTCCTTTTCCGCCATATCCTAATTGCGCTTTTCCACCTTTCCAGTTTGCATCGTTATAGGCGACTGAAGCCCAATTCACAGCCGGAACAGCATTTCCATCAAAATACTTCCAATCACTACCCATTGTTATCTCATCGATTGTCGAAGGAACAGATGATTCCCATTGCTTAAAAAGATAACCCTGTAGTGGTTTTGCAGCAATGGATATTGAACTGTTTTTAAAATACTTCAATACCACATCTGAACCGTGTACTGTTTCATTGTTGAAATTATAGGAAGCCCTGGGAACATCGGAAAACAAATGTACTGACTGAATAGCTGCAGCGTTTACAAAACGATTGTTGATAAAATTCAACATATTACCCGGACGGTTTGCTGAAAAAGTTTTCATATTGATAATGTCTTCATTAAAATTACGGTATGAAGTCCATTTTGCTTTATGATAAACAATTTCTGTGGCTATTTTAGCCGCAATACTATCCATTATTGCATTGACTCTGGTTGTTTCAAATGTAGTAGAAAGGTTGATGCAAAATTTATCGACAAACTTATTACGAAAAGTTGCATTTAATATCAAACGACGCAGCAGTAATGTTGACCAGGCATCAGGTATCTTATCGGTTTTTTCTCCTAAAGCGTATAACAAAGAGTTATGATTAAATAAGCTTGTATCAAATAAATTAAATCCAAAATCAGTATCGTATAATATCCAGCGCCATTTGCCACCGGCTTTTTTCTTCCATATTTTTACATTATTATTCGGCCAATCCGTGTTCCCGTAGTAAATCTCCGAAATCATATAGTCCATAAAATTATCCATGTCCATCATTTCGCAAACCTTATTGTAAACGTTAGCCTGGGAAATATCGTTTTGAGAAATGTAATTGCTAAGCGGCAAATAACTTGTATCATTTGGAATTGCCCAGGATTCTAATAAATTGATTTCATCATCATCCAATCCATAATTTGAATAGATAAAATCTTTACCACTGGTTTCACGCAAGTTCTGAATTCCGAAATATACACCATTCATGTACATCACGGCAGGTTCATATGCCAGATAATCTACATCCATACGTTTTCCGGCTAGCGAAACCATAAAAGCATCCCGCATCATTGAATAATAAAAATCATTCCCCGAATTTCGCATTTGAATATCCCTGTATTTCAAACCCGGCTTAGTGGTCTTAAAAAAATCATATTGTAATTTACTGTCACCAAACTTTTTACGGGGAGAAATTTTTAAAGACTTTTGAGGATTTAATCGCGACCAACCCCCGGAAATGGAAATATCTAATTCCTGATTTATTCTTGAAACTTTGGTTGTATCAAACAATTCAAAATTAACCGGTCTGTCCCAGTCCTGATTCCAGTTAACGGCAACATTAGAACCATTCCCACTGATTCCATTTGTTCCTGCTACATACAATCCAATCTTATTGTCATTCAAATTTGCATTATCTGTGACAATAGAAACAATCGGTAAATTAATTCTGCGTTCACCTATAAAATAGGTCGCAGTAGCAATATCGCTGGATAGCTTGCCGGCACAGAAAGATTTTGCCCTTATGAAAGCCGTGTTTCTCAAAGTCAGAATTGATCCCGGAATATAATAGGTATTATTTGTTGTAGGTTCTGATCCGTTTATGCTAAAATAAATTTTCTCGCCCGGGTTGGGAGTCTCAAAACTTAAATCCTGTCCGGTTGAGTAAATCCCTCCGGCTAATTTAAAAACAGGCTTTGAACATCGCAGGCTTGCATAGGTTTTATTATTATTGGAACTACCTGCACTGTATTGTTCAAAGAAAACCCATTCATCAGAACCATCGATTTTTCGTCCGTAAGAGATGTTTCTATACTGCTCAGCATATACAACACTATCAACAACTTGAGAGAAGAAATTCAGTAAATATAATTTTCCTCCGTTTGGTTCTAATTTAAAATTAGCATGTCCAGCTCTATCATCTCTTTCAAACCATAACAAACTAAAACCGCCCGGAATAATCAATTTTGAAGCTGGGTGCCATTTTCTGGGTTGAGATAAATTATCGGTAAAAAAGTAGGCTGATTGGTTTATAGACGTTGTTGAACTGGGATTATAGAGTTCGACCCACATGCTATAATTATACGAATCATCTAATACGGCAGAAACATTATCGGACATTATTTCATTGATTTTCAACTGGGCAGTCGCAGCAATTGAAAACGTTAGAAATAAAAAAACAAAAAAATGTTTCATAATTAAATGTATTAATTCAAGACCTCTATTCAACTTTACTTTTCGGATTTCAAAGATAACTTAAAAATAATGATAACTTCATAATATTATAATAACATTGGCTATTAATTATTTTTTGCGATCATCCAACACCTGATTTTCCAACTCAACACTTTCTAAAACCTACAAATTTTCATCTTCCTTATTTTTTCATAACTTTGTGCGGTTAAATTGATTTGTTTTTCAGTAACCTTCACCTGAAATTTTGAATGAATAAATCACTGTTATCTGTTTTAATGCTTTGCTTAGTTTTACAGACCGGGGCTCAAAGCCGCGAGAAGCAGAACTTCAAAATTATGTGCTACAATGTCGAAAACTATTTTGACTGTGTAGATGATTCATTAACCGATGATAGTGAGTATTTGCCAACGGGAATGCGTGGTTGGAATAACACTAAATACCTAAAAAAACAAGCGAATATAGCCAAAGTAATTACAGCCATTGGAGGTTGGGATGCTCCGGATTTGGTTGGTTTATGCGAGATTGAAAGTGATAAATGCTTATTCGATTTAACTCACTTCTCCGGGTTGAAAAATTTAAGGTATAAGTATATCCATCACGAATCACCGGATGTCCGGGGAGTTGATGTTGCATTGTTATTCCAACCGAAACGGTTTAAACCTGTTCACGATGAGGCAATCCGTATCCGTTTTTCTCATTCACCCGAGACAAAAACCCGGGATTTGCTTTTCGTTTCAGGAATTATACCTACAGGTGACACCTTGCATGTTTTTGTATGTCACTTCCCTTCAAGGCTGGATGGAGAACTGGAATCAGAAGATAAACGCACTTTTGTAGCATCGGTTTTACGATCGAAAGTGGATAGTCTATTGAATATAAATGCAAATGCAAATATCGTCATAATGGGTGATTTCAACGATTTTCCAATCAATAAAAGTATTTCGGAAGTGCTGGGTGCAAAACCGCTGACCGATTCAATCGCCTCAAAAAATTTATACAATCTCATGTACAAACTGCATGTGGATGGCAAAGGATCGAATAAACATAATGGTGAATGGGGTGCTTTAGATCAGATAATTGTATCAGGGAATCTTTTAAATCAGGGCAATACGATTTTTACGATACAAAGTGATGTTCATTTTTTCGATGCTCCTTTCCTGCTCGAAGATGATAAAACTTTTTTAGGGGAACAACCGTTCAGAACCTATGTCGGCATGAAATATCAGGATGGTTTTTCCGACCATTTGCCCGTTTATGCAGATTTCTGGTATTAAACTATAAAACGGAACTGAAAATTATAGTTATAAATTTGACTTTAAAATATTAACGCACAAATACTGCCTTTTAGATATCTCTACGGAGATGCAACAGGCTTAAAACTTATGGATATTCAACTATTTATACCTTGTTATATCGACCAATTGTATCCTGAAACCGGATTTAATACGATCAAGGTTCTCGAAAAAGCAGGTTGTCATGTACATTATAATCCCCAACAAACTTGTTGCGGGCAACCGGCATTTAACAGCGGTTACTGGAAAGAAGCTTCAAGTCTGGCAGAGAAATTTCTCTCCGATTTTCAACCTGATATGCCCATTGTTTCCCCATCAGGTTCCTGCTCGAGTTTTGTGATTCATCATTATCACAAATTATTAGCAGAAAAACCTGATTTGTTGCTACAGCACGAAAAAATGAAAAATGGTATTTACGAACTTTCTGATTTTCTGGTTAACAAATTGAAAATTGAAAACCTTGGGGCAAGTTTTCCACACAAAGTTACTTTTCATGATTCCTGCTCCGCTTTACGTGAATATGGAATTAAAGACGAGCCTCGTAAATTGCTGGCTCAGGTTGCTGGTTTAGAACTTATCGAAATGGAAGAATGCGATACCTGTTGTGGATTTGGTGGTACATTTGCTGTAAAGAACAAATCGATCTCAGTTGCCATGGCCGAAAACAAAGTCAGAAATGCATTGAAAACGGGAGCCGAATACATTATCAGTACCGAAGCATCCTGTCTAATGAATATCAATGGCTATATTGCCAAACATAAACTGCCCGTTAAAGGGGTGCATCTGGCAGATATTCTTTCCGCAGGTTATTGATTAGCTGGCTGATATTAGTTTAGCAGTTAATTGGTTAATTCTTAGAGTACAAACCAACTAATCAACCAATTAACTAATCAACCAATTAACCATTAAACTGATTTCACTTACACATGAGTAACCAGCATAGGTGTGTCCGAGTGTAAAACCATTTTATAAGCTAAACTTGGATTGAAAAGCCGCATAAAGAAATTTCGCCGACGTGAGTTGAAAGCCAAAACATCAATTTTCTGATTGAGTAAGTATTTATCAAGAAGTTTCAATGTGTCTGACGAACCCAACAAAGCATAATTAGATATTAAATTCGGATAATGGCTTGCAAAATAGGCTTTAATTCCTTCCAGCATCACTTCATTCCATGCTTCATTTTTGTTGGAAGCATGAATAAAGAACATTTCTAATTTATCGGAAGTAAGAAGTGAAATGACCCTATCAATCGCAATCAAATCTTTTTGATCAAAATTTGTTAGAAAAGCCACCCGATGGATATCGTCCGGTGATTGTATGGTCATTTGAGCAGGTACAGCAAAAATTGGGGAGGCACAGGAGTCCATGACTTCAGCACAAACGCTGCCGATTAATTCATTCGTGAGCTTCTTCCCCTGAGTCCCCATCACTACCAATGCCGGATTATGTTTTTTGCAATAATCCAAAATCTGATCTTCTGGAACTCCTTCTTTCAATTCAAAAGTGAAAGGGATATTCGGGAGTTCTCCTCTGTCAATGCGGGCATGAATCAAATTAGATAAATTATCTACATCCGCATTGGCTGAACTTATTATTCTGCGAAGTAATTCACCGTCGCTGATACTGTAAGTACTCACTTCATTGTTCGATGAAATAGTAAAAGCGGGGCTAAAATAAACGTACATGAATACCACTTCAGCAGCTAAAATATCAGCAAAATGAAATCCGAAATCAGTAATTTTTTCAATTTGATCCGAAAGATCGATAGGAATAAGCACTTGTTGGTTAGCACTTTTTGGCTGTTCTTGCTCCCAGGCACTTTCCATTTCTTCTACAATTTTCAACGCACGGGGCAAATCGCTCTCTTTAATACGAACACGCACACCAACTGCCATTTCGGGATGTTCAAGATTTAAATTATGAATGGCTGTTTCAATTCCGTTTTCTTCGAGAACAGCTTTGATCATATTAGCCCGTTGGTAAGTGCGGATGGCGAGTGTAACTAATTTATCTTCCATTATATATAGTATATTTGATTAGTTTACAGATCATTATCAGATTATTGATTGTAAAAATAAAACAGCTCAATCACGGAGTAAAGGTAATGATTTTAATGATTTAGTAGAATCTTTTTCGGCAATATTTTCCAAAAAACAGAAAAATGCCCTATATTTGTAAAATATATTAAATACTATAATAACCATGAATCCAAAACTCAAAAAATCCCTTGGTATTGGAACACTTATCGTCTTGATTGTGTTCACCGGTTGGTTCTTTTTCAAATTTTATTTTGTTTTTGGCGAAGGTGTGAAAGCAGGCGAACTGAATTATTTTGTGCACAAAGGTTATATGTTTAAAACTTTCGAAGGAAAAATGATTCAACCCGGATTTCGGTCACAAACTACAGGTACTATTCAGTCTTATGAGTTTGAGTTTTCAGTGGAGAATAAAGCTGTAGCCGATTCTTTAATGCGTTGCAGTGGTAAAATGCTAGAACTACACTACAAGGAGTATTTAGGAGCTGTACCCTGGCGTGGCGTAAATAAATTTGTGGTGGACAGCATTGTTTCGGTTAAGAATAAAGATAATTTTGGAAAATAATCGAAATTTTTGTGACTGATTGCTTAGCTTCAATTTGTAAAAAGAAAACTCAATGTTAATTTTTGTTGTTGTTTTCTTTCCTGTATTCTAAATACTTACCTGTAAACGAATACTTTTTGACGTAGTTGTTTAAACAACAGAGAATGTGTCGTTTCAAAAAAAAACACTACTTTTGCACAGACGGAAATAAAATTCTGTCAAACTTAGTATTCACTAAATCGCATTTCATTGGAAACGCACTTATTATTTGTAATTTTTGGAGGAATTACAGTTCTTCCTATTACTTTTGCAGCAATTGTATCGCTGGTATTGAGCATCTTCCTCCTGGGTTGTTCAGCGTTAATTTCCGCTTCGGAAGTTGCTTTTTTTTCACTCGACCCGCAAACCCTGAATGAATTAGAAGAAAGTGAGAAAAAATCGGAAAAAAATATTCTGCATCTCTTAGAAAGCCCTCAACGTTTATTGGCTACGATACTTATCGCGAATAATCTGGTCAACGTTGCCGTAATTCTTTTGCTGACCCATTTTACAAATACCATTTTAAATTTTGAAAGTGCACCAGTCCTTGGATTTATTTTTCAAGCCGTCATCATTACATTTTTATTGTTACTTTTTGGTGAAATAACACCCAAAGTGTACGCAACCCAATTCGCAAAAAGTACAGCAAATTTCACTGTGTCTTTATTGACAAAACTGGAGAAACCATTTGGTCCTTTTGTTTCGTTATTAGTTAATTCAACTTCGATCGTTAATACACGTCTGGCCAAACACAGCCGGTCAAACATTTCGATGGATGAATTGTCACACGCGCTGGAACTAACGTCGAACAGTAAAGACGAGGATACAGACATACTGGAAGGAATCATTAATTTCGGGAATATACAAGTTGACGAAATAATGACCTCGAGGGTTGATATGGTGGATGTAGATATAAAAACAAATTACAAACAATTATTGGATCTTATTATCAAATCGGGTTATTCACGTATTCCGGTCTATGCCGGCACACGCGATAATATTAAGGGATTACTTTACAGCAAAGATCTGCTCCCGCATTTAGATAAACCTGCTACATTCCGCTGGCAAAGTCTGGTACGTCCTGCTTATTACGTTCCGGAAACTAAGAAAATTGATGATTTACTGAATGAATTTCAGGAAAATAAAGTGCATTTGGCGGTGGTGGTTGACGAATACGGAGGGACTTCGGGAATAATTACACTGGAGGATATTTTGGAAGAAATTGTAGGCGATATTAGCGACGAATACGATATTGATGAAGAATTGTTTACAAAGATCGATAACCATACATTTGTTTTCGAAGCAAAAATACAACTAAATGATTTTTTCAAAATTGCTGAAATAGAAGAAGAAGATTTTGTAAAAGTAACCGAAGAAGTTGAAACATTAGCGGGATTGATTCTGGAGCTGAAAGGCGATTTCCCTGTCAAAAATGAACGTATAGACTACGGACGTTATGTTTTTGAGATTGTGGCGGCTGATAGTCGTCGTATAAAAAAAGTAAAATTGTATATTAAAAATGATTTCAGCAAAGAAAGCGAATAAAGTTTGTACTTTATGCTTGTGGGTAAACTACCTGAATAATTTTACGATACACAACTATTAGAAATAAAATATTAAAATGCTACATAGATTATCCAACTTACTGATTTTTTTGTCCATTTCAGGTCTTTTTGGGTCTTGTTCGGAAGTTCCGATTCCCCGTCCATATGGATATTTCAGGGTAGATTTACCCAATCCTGTCTACCGTAAAATTGACACGTTGAATCTCCCTTACCGGTTCGATCTGCCTGAGAATGTAAAAATTATAAGCTGCAAAGCGATCAAAAAAGATAACTGGATTGATTTATATTACCCAAAACTGAATGCCACCATATATTGCAGTTATAAACCGGTTAATGGCAATCTGATTGATTTATTGGAAGATTCAAGAAAAATAGTATACAAACACAGCATACGTGCCGATGGTATCGGAGAAAAAGCATTTGACAATCCTAAAAATAATGTACATGGTATTCTTTATGATTTGAAAGGCAACACTGCTTCATCGGTACAATTCGTTCTCACAGACAGTTTACACAATTTTTTCAGGGGTGCTCTGTATTTCGATAATGTTCCAAACAAAGATTCTATTGCTCCCATGTCTGATTATATACGCAATGACGTGATCAGGTTGATGGAAAGTTTTGAATGGAAAAAATAAAAATTAAACAATTACCTAAATAACAGGTATTGTTTTATAACAAAAGAATATGCCGACGACAAATTTCAATAAGCAAATTTCAATCAATGGAGCTAACTTGTTAGTTTGGGAAATAGACGAAAGCGCTGATGAATTGTTGAAAAAGTTTGAGCAAATTGATTACTATTCGGATGAATACACTAAAATCATTTCGGAAAAACGAAAACGGGAATTTTTGGGTCTTAGACTGGCTTTGAAAGAATTGTTAGGGACGAATGTAATGGTTTCTTACGACAGCAATGGAAAACCCTGTCTCACAGATAACAGCTTTCATATAAGCATCTCACATAGTGGGAAATGGATAGCCGTAATGGCACATCCGACCCGGGTTGTAGGGATAGATATTGAATGTCCAAGCGATAAAATTCAAAAACTGTACACCCGTTTCTTAAGTAAAACAGAACAAGAAGAACTTTCGCAGGGAAAAGACCTGAAGCAGTTACAATTAGCCTGGTCGGTAAAAGAGGCATTATATAAAATCATTGGAAAAGAAGCTGTTGATTTTGCCAAACAATTACACATCTTCCCGTTCGAAGTGAAAACGGAAGGTGAAATTAATGCAAAACACGTGCTTACTGAAAAGCATTACAAACTATCATATTTTCAAACTGACGCATACACTTTAGTGTATTGCCTTGTTTAAAAATCTTAATTATGAGAACGACATTTAGAAATATTCTATTCAATCGCGAAGCCAACCGAAAAATGTTGGCAGTTTTACTGGATCCTGATAAATGTTGTGGAAGGATTTTATCAGCAACAATTTCTGCATTAAAAACCGATTTACCTGATTTTATATTTGTTGGTGGCAGTCATACATTGGCTTCAACAGACACATTTATTGATTTACTAAAAGAAGAAACCAGAGGCAAAGTTGTATTGTTTCCGGGCAATGCAGCCCAGTTCAGTACCAGGGCAGATGCTTTGCTGTATCTTTCATTAATTTCGGGACGAAATGCAGAGTTCCTTATTGGTCAACATATTACATCATCTGTTGCCATAAAAAAATCGAATATTGAAGTTATTCCAACCGGCTATATCTTGATTGATGGAGGTAAACCAAGTTCAGTAGAATATATCAGCAATACAAGATCCATTCCGCGTGACAAAAAAGAAATTGCACTGTCATCAGCCGTTGCAGCAGAATTGCTCGGAATGAAAATGGTTTATCTGGAAGCAGGAAGCGGAGCAAATTTCCCCGTGCCTACTGAAATGATTGAATGTGTTAGTGCCGGATTATCTATTCCGCTTATCGTGGGTGGAGGTATAAAAAACACGACACAACTGAAAGAGGCATTCGATGCCGGTGCAGATATGGTGGTGGTTGGAAATATCTTTGAAACTAATCCGGAAAAAATTTCGGAATTTTTAGCTTGTACCCGCTCGTATAAAATTGAAGAATAATGATTTTTCAATTTTTGTTTTTGTTCAACGTAATTTGTTCTTCTCAAAATGAGGACCGACAATACGAGTAAAAAATATTAACGAAAACACAACGGCAAAGGCACTTACCAGAAAAGCCAGTGGAAATCCGCCTTTTGTATCGGCTATCCGTCCTCCGATTATTAATCCTAAACCGACACCGATATCCCAACTGGTCATATAAGTCGAGCTGGCTGTGGCCCGTCGGTTATGAGGTGCAAGATTCACGAAAAGCGTATTGTAAGCAGGAAACATCATGCCGTATCCAATGCCCAAAAGCAAAGCAACAGCATAAAAAACGGGAATAATGAGAAATGATTGATGAATAATCTCAAAACGTTTTAATCCCGAAAGGGCAAAAACGGCAATCAGACAAAGAAAAGTTCCAATACTAATTACACTTACAAGGCTACCCTTATCCACTTTTTTACCGGCAAGAATTCTTGACCAAATCAGACCAAAAGCCATGAGTGTAAAGAAAATCCCTATCCCACTTCGGATACCTAAATTTTCACCATATAATGCGACATAAGTTACCACCATCCCATAAGGAATTCCCATAAGCAAAAGACTCAATCCCGCCAAAAATCCTTTGAACAGGAAAAACCGGTCAAAAGCCACAGGTTGTTTGATACTCCTGTCCGACATATCTTTCGATTTAATGGTCGATGTAAACAAAAAACCGATCAAACCACTAAAGATAGCGGTATAAAAAATGGCATCGAAACTAAAATGATCAAGCATAAATAAGCTTGTCATAGGACCAATTGCCATAGCCAGATTATTGGCCACGCCAAAGTATCCCAAGCCTTCACCTCGTCGCGAAGAAGGCATTATATCCACAATCAGACTATTACCCGCCGTGGTTACAAAGCCAAATGTAAATCCGTGCAAAATTCTGAAAAACAAAAAGATTCCGATCAGATTGGCAAGCGGATACCCCACAAAAGTAAGTACAAACAACAAATAAGCAACCACATAAATCGGTTTCCGGTTAAACATATCAAGTACAAAACCCGCCAATGGACGAATGAGTAAGGCCGCCAATGTGTAACTGGACAAAATGACACCAACCAGTGTGTTTGTTGTATGGAATTCCTGAATAAGATAAATGGGGAAAATCGGGACCAGTAAATAAAAAGAGAAAAAAAGCAAAAAGTTCCCTATACAAGCGCTTATAAAGCTTCGGGTCCAGAGTTTTTCAACTTTTTGCATAATACTAAACGGGATATAGTAAAAAATAATTTTATAAGATTATTTATTTTGCAGGGCTTGTCGAAATTCGATCAAAAAACGGATTTTTCGATGAAGCGCTGATCGGAATTCCGTAAATATTACTGCAACCTGGCATTAAATCCAGTTCCTGGGCAACACGTCCCACAGAAAACATAACCCGGCTATCCACCCGATGATCGGTAGCAACAGAACAGGCAGAACCAATGGCAATTCCAACATCAACTGAGTTGAGAGAACAAGGGATGGTTGGAAATTGTTGTTTCTCAACACAAGTCTGAAAACCACAATAACCGCAATTCAGATTATGAATCTGTTGTTTCGTCCCAATCAGAACAATAGCTTCTGCGTGCAGGATATTCGCTGCATCGCGCATCACAAATTTCAATCCGCTTTTGGAAGAATACTCCAACATGGCTTTGGATAATTCAATGATATCTTTTCCCGTAAGCATTGTCACTTCTATAATATCAATTCCTTTGCCCTTCGGAGCCGTTCGTGCAGCTGTCATCATCTCGTTTGCCACCAACAACAAACGTTCTCTACGTGTATCTCTTTCGTTAGTAATCATAATATGAAAAATATTACCCCAAACCCCTAAAGGGGCTTAAGACTTTATAGTTGAAATTTTAAATAAAAATACAGGATAAGAAACTAAACTAATTCCCCTTTAAGGGTTAGGTGTTATATTCTTTTATCTTACTCAATATCAATTTTTCAATTAACCCGTTCGATGCCACAATTTCTCTTCCAAAAAGGAAATCAGATTCTCCTTTATAATCTGTAACCGTTCCACCGGCTTCTTTTACAATTACTGCTCCGGCAGCAACATCCCACGGTTTAAGATCGTATTCCCAAAATGCATCGAATCGCCCGCAAGCCACATAAGCTAAATCGGTGGCAGCTGAACCCAACCGTCGAACTCCACGGGCATGAGTCATAGTCCATTTCAAAATTTCCATATAAACTTCTAACTTACTAAAATCATTATATGGAAAACCCGTTGCCAATAAAGCATCATGAATATCACCCCGATCGGAAACGTGAATAGATTGTCCATTTAAGTAAGCTCCACCATTTTTCCATGCATAGAAACATTCATCACGACCAACTTCATAAACAACACCCAGAACCAGTTCTTCATCTTCCAACAAGCCAATACTGACCGCATAAACCGGAACACCCTGAATGTAATTCGTGGTACCATCCAGTGGATCGATCACCCAATTATAACGTTCACCCTGCTTCGAATTCGTTCCTTCTTCAGCAATAAAACCCGATTCCGGCAATAAATTTTGCAATTGTTCGATAATTTGCTTTTCAGATTCTTTATCCACATAACTTACCAAATCGTGCAAGCCTTTCGTTTCAATTTTTGAACTGTCAAAACTCCTACGTTCGTCAGCCATAAATTTCCCTGCCAAACGCGCTATTTCACAAGTAGCAAGTGTAAGTTGTTGGTATATTGTTTTCATAATTTCTGACCATTGAATTCAAACTTTTCATAGCATTTTGAGAAAAACGATATTTCTCATATTTCAAAAAAGGATTACAAAGTTAGAGTTTTATAGTTTAATTAGCAAGTGAATAAAAAGATAATTCTCTAATTCTCTCAAAACTAATTTATTTATATAAATTTGTATCTTTATTTTCGACTTATCGATTCTTTTGTCGTATTATAATTATACAACATTTCAACTAATGGATCAATCAACAATTACCGGTTTAATAGCTTTGAGTAAGCGGAATGATGAAAAAGCATTTCGGAAAATTGTTGAATACTATCAGTCAATGGTTTATTCATTAGCCTTTCGGATTTTATGCAATGAAGAGGATGCGAAAGATCTGGTGCAGGAAACTTTCATTCGGGTCTGGCAACATCTTTCAAGTTTTGATAGGAATAGAAAGTTCAGTACATGGCTTTATAAAATTGCCACAAATCTATGTCTGGATAAACTTAAATCGTCAAATCGGAATTTTCAGAATACTTCAATGGACGATACGTTAACTAACTTCATAAATTCAGAGGATATTGAGCAAACAATTATCAATTCGGAACTTGCAACTATCATTCATAATCTTACGAACGAACTGACGCCGAAACAAAAAATCGTGTTTACTTTACGACATTTGGAAGAGTTGGAAGTGGATGAAATAGTTGAAATAAGTGGTATGTCGGCAGATAAAATTAAAAGCAATCTGTTTTTAGCCCGACAAACAATTCGCAAGAAGTTAGAAAAATATTAAGATACACGCCATGAAAACCAGGAACGATAAATTTGATAGTCTCATTGAGAAACTTAGCCGGCAAAAACCGGATTTGCAGGATGCAGAATTGCTCACAAACAGCATAATGCAACATATCAGCATCAATTCGCAGGATAAAAAATCAAAACTGCTGATCTGGGTTCGCGTAATTTCAAGCTCGGCGGCAATATTTTTATTGGGTTTATTCCTGTTTCAACAAACCGGTTCCGATCCGATTGCTTCGACAACAAAACCCAAACGTTTGTTTGAAAACAAACTGGTTATTGATCCGGAATGTATTCATTTTAAAGATAATAATCAGATAAATTTGTTGAAAACTTACTACTGCTATATGAAACAAAACTCAATAAAAAACGAACAACTTAATGAATTACGTCAACAACTAACAAATTAATATTATGAAATCAATTGTAAAATTTTTGACTTATTTTTCTGTTTTATTTATAGTTTCATGCATAGAACCACATGATATGCTTACGGTTATAAATTCGGATGGATCTTGTTACCGGGAGTTTACAGGAAAAGCTGATTATTCTTTTATAGTTGGCGATACAGCGTCTAAGTTCAATCCGCTTCCCGTTGAAATTGATTCTACATGGAATATTAGCTGGAAATTCAGAGATTCAGAATGGTTTAAAGGATATCCCGCTAAAAGTTCGATGGTCGACTCAATTGAAAAGATTATTAAATTGAGAGATAAAATAAACAGTGGTATAGAAAAATCGGATGATTTTTTTGTTCTGGCTCGACGGAACTATGCTACGGTTCAGGAAATGGGCGATAAATTCAGACTAAAACGATCACACGACTGGAGTAACCTGAAGGTGAACTATTCATTGGAAACGAACTTTCGATGGTTTTATACCTATTATACTTATAAAGAAACTTATCTGAAAATCAAAACAAATTTTGAAATCCCCATTGAAAAGTATATGTCCAAAGACGAAGCTTTGTTTTGGTTTACAGGTCAACCAAATTTAGTACAAGGAATGAATGGAGTAGAAATGCGTGAATATGTCGGTAATTTGGAAGACAAATACAATAAATGGTTTGCCAATAACAACTGGAATAATGAATTCAAAATTCTGATTGAAAACTTTGATCAAATTAAAGACAAACCGGTTTCGAAAGAACGATTAAAGTTAATGAGCGATACCATATTTAATAGAATTGATAAAGATTTACCTGATTTTAGTATGGAAGAAGTGCTGAATAAATATTTTAAAACAACTACTTTTTCGATACTATGGAAAGATAAATCAGGGCCAATGAAAAAATTTGAAGATGATTGGGACAAACAGAGCTTTGTTCAGTACTTTGGTGATGCATTTAATTATAAGCTAATTATGCCCGGAAAAATAATTCAACCTAATAACACGATAATTCAGGGCGATACGTTGAACTGGAAACTAACTGCTTACCGCATGGTTCCGGAAAATTATGTGATTCAGGCCCAATCGCGGAAAGCCAATAGTTGGGCGTTTATCTTGACTGGAATTATTACGATTATTGCTGTAGGAAGTTTTTTCTGGAAGCCTAAAAGAGGGTAAAAAAAGGGAGAGCCAATATAGAAATTTTCATCTAAATTGGCTCTCTTGAAATTTGCGTTTATTTGCTTGATTTACTTTCCAACAAACTATTTCTTCAACGCTTCAATTCCTTCTTTCAACGAAGCAATTTTACTCTCTGCATCCGCTTTTTTCTTGCGTTCGGCTTCTACCACTTCCGGTTTGGCATTAGCCACAAAGCGTTCATTACCTAGTTTCTTCATAACCGATTCGATAAAGCCCTGGAAGTAGTTGATTTCAGTTTCCATTTTGGTAATTTCTTCTTCTGCATTAATCAAACTTCCCATGGGAATGGAAAATTCAGTTGTACCAACCAAAAAAGAAATTGAACCGCTTGCTTTATCAGTAACATTTTCGATAGCATCCAAATTCCCAAGTTTAGTAATCACAGCATCGAAATCAGTTTTGTGTGCACCAATTACCTGTAAACTTAAACTTTCTTTGTTTGGAATATTTTTTTGCAAACGAATGGTCCGTACACCTGCAATAATTTCTTTTGCATATTCAAATTCAGAAATCAACTTTTCGTCAACTTCCGTAGCTTTTGGTTGCAATGCCACCATGATACTTTCACCGTCTTTGCGCTCTTCCATTGCTTGCCAAAGTTCTTCGGTTATAAATGGCATAAACGGATGCAATACTTTCAATAACGAATCAAAGAAACCAAGTGTAGCATCATAAGTAATGCGGTCAATGGGTTGCTGGTAAGCCGGTTTTGCCATTTCGAGATACCAGGCAGAAAATTCATCCCAGAACAGTTTATAAACCGCCATCAAGGCTTCAGACAAACGGTATTTTGAGAACAAATCATCAATTTCGAGCAGGGTTTTGCCCAATTGTGCTTCAAACCATTTTACAGCCATACGAGCCGATTCAGGTTGTTCGATATCGGTTACTTCCCAGCCTTTTACGAGACGGAAAGCATTCCAAATTTTATTGTTGAAGTTTCGACCCTGTTCACAAAGGCTGTCATCGTAAGGTAAATCGTTCCCGGCAGGCGATGTAAGCAACATTCCCAAACGCACTGCATCGGCACCATAAAGTGCAATCAAATCCAACGGATCGGGAGAATTACCCAACGATTTGGACATTTTGCGTCCCAACTTATCCCGGACAATTCCGGTCAGATAAACATTTTTGAAAGGCATTTCGCCTCTGTATTCATATCCGGCAATAATCATACGAGCCACCCAGAAAAACAGAATTTCAGGAGCAGTCACCAAATCATTGGTTGGATAATAATATTGAATATCTTCGTTTTCAGGATGATTAATTCCGTCGAAAACTGAGATAGGCCACAACCACGATGAGAACCATGTATCAAGCACATCTTCATCCTGACGAAGTTCGTCAATGGTTAGTGGATAGTCTACCATTTTCAACGCTTTCTCGTAAGCTTCTTCTTTTGATAAAGCAACAACAAAACCACCCTGTGGTAAGAAATACGCAGGAATACGATGTCCCCACCAAAGTTGACGGGAAACGCACCAATCTTTCACATTTTCCATCCAGTGACGGTAGGTATTTTTGAATTTTGCAGGATAAAGCTGAATTTCATCACTCATCACAGCATTAAGAGCCGGTTTTGCCAACTCTTCCATTTTCATAAACCACTGCATCGAAAGCTTTGGTTCAATGACTGCATCGGTACGTTCCGAGAATCCGACTTTATTGGTATAAGGTTCCGTTTTTTCAAGCAAGCCGACTGCTTCCATATCTTTCACAATTTGTTCACGAACGTCAAAACGATCCATTCCGGCATATTGCGCTCCGTTTTCGTTCAACGTTCCGTTATCGTTGAAAATATCAATGGAAGGCAAATTGTATTTCTCGCCCAACATATAGTCATTCACATCGTGTGCCGGAGTTACTTTTAAACATCCGGTTCCGAATTCAATATCCACATAATCATCTTCAATAACGGGAATAGAACGATTTATCAGGGGAACAATAACTTTTTTGCCTTTCAAATGAGCATTCTTCGGATCATTTGGATTAATACACATGGCAGTATCGCCCATAATGGTTTCCGGACGGGTAGTCGCAACAACCGCAAAACCATCTTCTCCCTCAATCTTATATTTTAAATAGTATAATTTCCCTTGTTGTTCTTTGAAAATTACTTCTTCGTCCGACAAAGCAGTGAACGCTTTCGGATCCCAGTTTACCATGCGTACACCGCGGTAAATAAGGCCTTTTTCGTACAAATCGGCAAATACTTTCAATACACTTTCAGAACGTGCTTCATCCATGGTAAAAGCCGTTCGGTCCCAATCGCATGAAGCACCCAGCTTTTTCAATTGTTCTAAAATAATGCCACCGTGCTTGTGTGTCCATTCCCAGGCATGATCGAGAAATACCTCACGTGTCAGATCAGTCTTTTTGATTCCTTCGGCAGCAAGTTTTCCAACCACTTTGGCTTCAGTAGCAATAGAAGCATGGTCAGTTCCGGGAACCCAACAAGCATTTTTGCCTTGCATACGTGCCCGGCGAACCAACACATCCTGAATGGTATTGTTAAGCATGTGTCCCATGTGCAACACACCGGTAACATTTGGCGGAGGAATGACGATGGTGTAAGGTTCACGACCATCAGGTTTTGAACTAAAAAATCCATTATCCAGCCAATATTGGTACCATTTCGATTCGATGTCGTTGGGATTGTACTTACTTGCGAGTTCCATTATTTATTTATAATTTTAATATTTTCGATTTTTAATTGCATTGGAAGAAATGTAATCAATTATTTTTCAATGCAATAATTATTATCCGTTGAAAAATTTCAAGATTGCAAAGATAAATAAAAATGAGGGCATTAGAAAATAAAAATATTTATCTTTGTGGTCAAAATATAAAGCAGATGAAATTATGAAACGAATTATCAACACACCCAATGCACCGGCTGCTATTGGACCATATAGTCAGGCTATTGAAGCCAATGGAACTTTATACATTTCAGGTCAGATTCCAATTAACCCGAAGGTTGGTAAAATTGAAACAACTGAAATTACAACTCAAACCGAACAGGTTTTTGCCAATATTAATGCAATTTTAGCAGAGGCTGGATATACATTTGCAGATGTGGTAAAATCGACTGTATTTTTATCGGATATTGCCAATTTTGCAGAAATGAACGACGTATACAAAAAATACTACCAGACCGAATGTCCGGCTCGCTCAGCTTTTGCAGTGAAAGCATTGCCAATGGGAGCTTTAGTGGAAATTGAAACGATAGCGGTAAAATAAAAATGTGCTAATTTGAAAATATGACAAATTGAGAATAAAGAGACTCAGCCTTTTGTTAACATATTAGCACATTTTCAAATTAGCATATTAATTCATTTTCAAATTAAAACCGCATTCCACGCAATAATTCACCGATTTCCATCCGTTTTTTGCCTGCTACCTGAACTGATTTCAGATGGATAAATCCATCTTTCAAGGCAATTTTTGCAAATTTCTTTCCATCCGTTACAACTGTACCAACAGGTATTTCGGGATTACAGAATTCCTTCTCAGTTTCAAAAACTTTCAATATCATTTTTTCGGATTGATTTGGAAACTGTAGTTCTATCCATGCAGTGGGATAAGGCGACATACCACGAATAAAATTATAAATTTTTTCTACATTCCACTCCAAATTTATTTGGCAGGTTTCCTTGAAAATTTTCGGAGCTGCTTTCAGTTCAAAATCAGAATGTAAAAATTGAGCCTGATCAACTGCATCTATTTTACCTTCAAGAAGTAGATCGATCGTTTTTTTTACGAGCTTCGCTCCCATTAGCATTAATCTGTCGTGAACTGTTCCTGCATTATCTGTATCAGAAATTAAAATTTTCTCTTGCTGAATAATTTTGCCTGTATCAATTTCGTGAGTCAGGAAAAAAGTAGTGGCACCGGTTTCTTTTTCACCGTTAATGATGGCCCAATTGATAGGCGCCGCACCTCGATATTGAGGTAATAAAGATGCATGAAGATTAAATGTTCCGAATTTTGGCATATCCCAAACTACTTCAGGAAGCATGCGGAAAGCAACCACAATTTGCAAATCGGCTTTTAATGCACGAAGTTCGTCCAGAAAATCTTCATCTTTGAGTTTTTCAGGTTGAAGGAACGGTAAATTTTGTTCCAGTGCATACTGTTTGACCGGAGAAAACTGAACTTTATGTCCGCGCCCGGAAGGTTTATCGGGCATTGTAATTACGCCGACAACATTATACTTATTTTCAACCAATATTTTCAGACTTTCCACCGCAAAATCGGGTGTGCCCATAAAAACAATTCTCATTCTAAAAAAGTTATTTACTTTTTGTTATTTGCCTTATGCGTTATTTGCTTTGCTATATTTCAATGACAATTATTAACGTCCGAAGGACAACCAACAGTCATGAACAACGGGAATAAATATCTATTAATATCGCCGAAGGCAAATATCATTTTAAATTCCTCTTATCCACTCCCCACATCAATTTTTCCTTCAATGTATCGAAAAAGGTATGATTTAATTGTTTGATTACCTTAACAGTATAATCAGCTTTTGTTATTCGTAATTTTGTTGATTGTTCCAGAACTTTCGAACGTCCATCCATAGCAACCAGATAACAACTACTCCGGCTATGGACTTCCAACTCGATTGTCCATGTATCCGGAACAATCAGAGGACGAACATTCAGACTATGAGAAGCAACCGGAGAGAGTATGATATTCTGGGCCTGTGGAACAAGCAATGGACCGCCAACGCTCATCGAATAAGCCGTTGAACCGGTTGGTGTTGACACTACCAGACCGTCGGCCTGATAAGTATGTACAACTTCACCATTTACGGTTGTATTTATACTTATCATAGACGAACTGTCTTGCTTTAGTACTGAAATTTCATTTAAAGCATAAGGATATTCAAATTCCTCTCCATCTGAAGTTTCAACAAATAACAAAGTTCTGTCTTCAATACGGAATTGTGAAGATAAAACGGCATCCAGGGCTGGCAATATATCTTCACTCGGTATATCGGCCAAAAATCCAAGACGACCCGTATTAATACCCAAAATAGGAATTCCTTTGCGACCAATACGTGCGGCTGAATTTAGAAAAGTTCCATCACCACCAATACTCAGAGCCAAATCGGCTTCAAAATTATCGTTTTGAATTATTTCAGCATGTTCCATACAACAATCGCCAAAATTTCGTACAAATTCGTAAAGCTCATTGTCGAGCAAAAGCGTAACTCCTTTATCTTTGAAATATTCAAACAAAACCTGAATATGCGAAAGAATGACTGTTCGATAAATATTTCCAAAAACGGCTATCCTCATAATGAAAACGTTTAAATAAAACCTTAAATACTATTCAGCTGTCTCTGATTATATGCAATAGACAGTCATATAAATGATAAAAATAATAAAAGATAAATACGTACTAATAACCTTCTGTTTATTTTTAGCTATTTTTGTAAAAAAATATTGGGACTTTTCTTCCAAAAGCTATGCAAAGGAACTAAATGAAAACGAAACCTGCAAATATTTGTTGAAGGAAAGAGTTCGTAAATTCAAATAGTCTCAGGGTATTTCGGATGAATCGTCCAAAAAGTCAATTTCAAATAATTACAAAAAAAAAAATGACCAAACTAAGCGTTAATATCAACAAAATAGCCACCTTACGCAACGCTCGTGGAGGCGATATTCCCAATATCTGTCAGGTGGCATTGGATTGCGAACGATTTGGAGCCGAAGGAATAACTGTTCACCCCCGTCCTGACGAACGGCATATTCGCTTTAAAGATGTGTGGGATTTAAGTGCAATTTTAAAAACAGAATTTAATATTGAGGGTTATCCTTCAGCGAGTTTTATTCAATTAGTCAAATCGGTGAAGCCGCATCAAGTTACCTTAGTTCCGGATCCACCCGAAGCAATTACCTCAAATGCCGGTTGGGACACGGTCAAAAATCTGGAGTTTCTGCGAGAAGTCGTTGCCGATTTTCAAAGTTCAGGTATCCGGGTTTCCATTTTTGTAGATACAAATTTAAAAAACATTGAATTTGCTGCGAAAACAGGAACAGATAGGGTTGAATTGTACACGGAACCGTATGCTGCAAATTATTCTAAAAACAGAGAAAAAGCAATTGAACCTTTTTTTGAGGCAGCCAAACTGGCAAAAAAGTTAGGATTGGGCATAAATGCCGGACACGATTTGAGTCTTGAAAATCTGAACTATATGCATACCCTGATTCCATGGCTCGATGAAGTTTCAATTGGTCACGCCCTTATATCCGATGCTTTGTATTTTGGGCTCGAAGACACAATAAAACAGTATAAAAAGCAGTTAAGCTAATAGAGTTTTAGATAATTCTGAAAAATGTCTGAAAAATTCCTTCCAGGTATTTCACAGAGTTTTAAATATCGATCAAAAAAACGGTATGAAATTTGTTTATCCGTCAGTCACATTTTCAAATCAACCGATCAAAATATTATAAATTACCTTCAAAACATAAAAATATGAACACAATGCTTATCTTACAAGTTACAGCAGCACTTACTCCGGCAGCACCTTCAACGCCGGTTCAAATGAATTTATGGGAAATGTTTAAATATGGTGGTCCTATAATGTATATATTGATCATAATGTTTGCTATTGCAATTTACATATTTATTGAACGATTAACAACTCTGAAGGAAGCATCAAAAGAAGATAAAACTTTTATGAACAGAATAAAAGATTATATCTATGATGGCAAAATTGATGCTGCAAAAAAGCTGTGTCGTGATACCAATTCTCCAACCTCACGGATGGTTGAAAAAGGAATTAGCCGACTGGGACGTCCAATGAATGATGTGTTGGTTGCCATCGAAAATGTTGGTAATATTGAAATTGCTAACCTCGAGAAAGGATTGGTTATTATGGCTTCAGTGTCCGGTGGTGCTCCAATGCTTGGTTTTTTAGGTACTGTAACAGGCATGGTTCTTACTTTCTATAACATGACGCAAAATTCAACTGGCACTGTTCAATTAAGTGATTTATCAGTAGGAATGTATCAAGCTATGGTTACAACCGTGGGAGGGCTGATTGTTGGAATTTTGGCTTATTTTGCTTATAATTATCTGGTTTCGCGTATTGACTCGGTAGTTCGAATTTTGGAATCAAAAACAATGGAGTTTTTAGACATGCTCAACGAACCTGCATAAAACGACATGAAATATTTAATGTATTTTGTTCATTATCTTCTTATAGAATTTCTAATTGTAAAAATTCGAGTAGTCTCGGAATAAATAAAAGTTATATAATTGTGATTCGTAATTTTCAAATTTTCTTAATTACATATTATGGGATTAAAAAAAAGAAATAAAATAGAAGCAGCATTTTCCATGGCATCAATGACAGACATAATTTTTCTGTTACTTTTATTTTTTGTCATTTCTTCTACTATGTCATCGCCAAACGATATAAAAATAAACTTACCCCAAAGTAAAGCATCCACATCAACAAAATCTGTTATTGCAAAGGTTTCAATCAATGGACAAGGTCAGTACTTTGTGGCCGAAGGGAAAGGTAAATCTCACGAAATAACACCCGATAAGCTTGAATCATTCATTATGAATCTTGTGGCCAAGGACTCGACCACCTATATTGCTCTGTATGCAGATCAGGAAATCGCATACAAAGAAGTAGTGAGAGTATTGGATATTGCCAATCAACATAAAATAAAATTGGTCATAGCAACAAAATCAGTTGAAAAATAGAGCCGTGAAGAAATCTAATCTATATGGTTTAACTGGATCTGTATTATCTTGTATACTACTATTCCTAATTCTATGGTTTGTAGTAATGCCATTAACCGTAAACAAACCAACTGAAGACGAAGGACTTATTGTTAGCTTTGGAGACAATAACGATGGTAGTGGAATGCAAGAAATGTCAGTAACTAAATCTGCTAAAACGGAAAACTCTGTGAAGCCCAATATTACTTCGGGCAAATCGGATCTTATGACTCAAAAAGATAATTCGTTAGTGATTGCTGAACAAAAACAAAAAAAGAAACAGCAGGAACAAATTGAACGCCAACGACAAGAAAATGAGAAAAAACTGGCTGAAGAAAAACGAAACGAACAGGATGCTATTGATAAAGCCAATGTGATGAATGGAATGTTTGGCAACAATAATTCCCGAGGAAAAGGAACCAGCTCGGGTGAAAGTCAACAGGGTAATCCTGTAGGAAAAGGGTCATCTGGCGGTAATTCATGGTCGCTTAACGGACGTTTATTGACGGGTAATCTTGTTTCACCAAGCTACAATAGAGATGTAGAAGGAAAAATAACGGTCAATATTATTGTGGATGTGAACGGTAATGTAACCAGTTCAGCTATTGGGTCACCTACAACTATTGCAGATTTAGAGACCAGGAATGCTGCTATTACGGCTGCCAATCACACACATTTTTCTTCAGGTAAAAATATCTCATCAGGAACAATTACTTATAACTTTAATTTAAAATAATCTTCATTACACAGGGTCGACTAACAATTTTCTCCAGATTGTGAATTAATTTATAATCTGATTTTTGAAAGACGATAAAATTAAATATTATTTGTAAATATAAATTTCAAAAGTATGAAAGCATTTGTATTTCTGGCAGATGGTTTTGAAGAAATTGAAGCCATTGCACCAATCGACATCCTCAGGCGTGCCGATATAGAAGTCATGACCGTGTCTGTTTCCACTGATAAAACAGTTCGTGGGGCTCACGGCATTTCAGTTATAGCCGATCAATTATTTTCGGAAGCTGATTTTAGTATTATGGATTTATTAATTTTACCTGGTGGCATGCCGGGTACTGCAAATTTGGATGCTCATTCCGGGTTGAAAAATTTAATACGGAAACATTTAGAGCAGAATAAAAAAACAGGAGCTATTTGCGCTGCACCCTCTATTCTGGGTAAAATTGGGTTGTTAGAGGGAAAAGAAGCAATTTGTTATCCCGGATTTGAGAATCAACTGCTGGGAGCAACTCTTTCTGATAAAAAGGTAGTAAAATCCGGGGAAATTATTACAGCTAAAGGAGCCGGAGTAGCACTGGAATTTGCATTTAAACTGGTAGAAGAACTTAAAGGTAAAGGGGTAGCAAACAGAGTCTCAGATTCGATCTGCTTTTGATTTTTCAACATATTGCTCTTCATAGAAAAAGGAATATGTCCCCATATTCCTTTTTGTTTTGTTTAATGCGTTAAACCTTAGTTTACTGCGGCTGACAATTCAGCTCCGGCTTTGAATTTAGCAACTTTTTTAGCTGCAATAGTGATTGCTTTTTTTGTGGCAGGATTGATACCTGGACGAGAGGCACGTTGGGCAACAGAGAATGTTCCGAAACCAACTAAACTAACTTTGTCGCCAGCAACTAGGGCGTCTGATACACTTTTAACAACTGCTTCGAGAGCTTTTTTGGCATCTACTTTAGTAAGACCAGCTTCTGCAGCGATGGCATTGATTAATTCTGCTTTGTTCATAAGATTTTGATTTTTTTTATTAGAAACAATAAAACTAGATTTTGACATTGCAAATGTAATGGTTTGTAAATAATAAACAAGCGTTTAAATAAAAAAAAAACTGTTTATTTAGCATCTTTTCAAAAAATATGTTAGAAAACATATTTTCGGGGCTATTTTCACTACTTTTGTCATGAAATCTAGCTTTAATGGTGTTTCTATTTTTTCTAATTATTGTCCAAAATCACTTTTGAAGCCGTATTTAGCTGATTCCACTAAAAAAAATAAATTGTGAACCTGTATTTTATATAATTTCTACACTTTCAATGTTTCAAAATGAATAATTATAGATCATCTTTCTTAAATAGCATTCCACCTGTTGTTAAAAATATAATTGCCATTAATGTAATTTTGTGGCTGGCAACACTTGTTCTTCCCGGTTTTTTGAATCGACTGGGTATAAACATCGATTTAACCGACATTCTAGGCATGCATTACTGGGCCTCCACTAAATTCAATCCCGCCCAGTTAATAACTTACATGTTTATGCACGGTGGATTCACCCATATATTGTTCAACATGTTTGCGTTGTACATGTTTGGTGGCGTTCTCGAAAATTTATGGGGTCCAAAGCGGTTCCTCTTCTATTATTTAGTTACCGGTGTTGGTGCAGGATTAGTACAACAAGTTTTTTGGACAATAGAATATCACTCGGCTCTAACGGCAATTAGCAATGCAATAGCATCGAATGCAATAAATGCTCCTGAATTAATTCTACAAAAACAAGCATTCCAAAACATGCTCATTACTATCGGTGCATCTGGTTCGGTTTTTGGTTTACTTTTGGCTTTTGGTTGGCTTTTCCCCGAGGCTAAACTGATGATTTTCCCATTGCCTATTCCGATTAAGGCCCGTATTTTTGTTGCCTTATATGGTGTAGTAGAATTATTTATGGGTGTTGCTCAATTTTCAGGTGATAGCATTGCTCATTTTGCCCATTTGGGAGGTATGTTATTTGGTGCTATACTAATTCTTTGGTGGAAAAAGAAAAATTATTAATTTTTGAGATTTATCGATATGAGTATTATTGACAATATAAAACAGGCTTTTAGGCAAGGAAATTCAGTTACACATTTGATTTTTATTAATTCAATTGTGTTTGTTTTGCTTAATCTTGCACTGGGGTTAATGAAATTATTCAACTTTCCCGGTGATTTCATATTACCTTATCTGGCAGCGCCAGCCGACTTAATTCAATTGTCACATCATTTTTGGACTCCAATCACATACATGTTTTTGCACGAAGGATTCTTGCATATACTTTTTAATATGTTGAATCTATTTTGGTTCGGGAAAATATTTTTAATATTTTTCTCCGAAAAAAAATTAGTAGGGCTTTACTTTTTGGGTGGTCTTCTGGGTGTATTTTTTTATGTTACAGCATTTAATACTTTTCCATTTTATGCAGACATTTTACACAATAGTATATTATTAGGAGCTTCAGGTTCTATTATGGCCATCATTGTTGCTACAGCCGTTCAATCACCCAATATGGAAATGCAACTTATGTTTTTAGGTCGTATTAAATTAAAATACATAGCTCTGGCAGTTGTTTTAATGAGCTTTTTCGGAATAACATCCGACAATGGTGGTGGTCAGTTAGCACATCTGGGTGGTGCTTTGGCAGGTTATTTATTTGTCGTATCTTTGCGCAAAGGGGCAGATATTACCAAAGGAATAAACTGGATACTTGATGCCGGATTTAATTTGTTTCGTGTTCGAAAGATGAAAGTAAAGCCGAACAAAAACAGTCAGAAGAATCGCATGTCTGATGCCGAATACAATGAGAATAAAGCACGTAAAATGGCACAAATTGACCAAATCCTCGATAGAATCAAGACGTCCGGATACGAAAGTTTATCTGCTGAAGAAAAGAAACGATTATTTGAACAAGGAAACAAGAATTAATTCATCCCGATTGCTATCGGCTTGATTATAAATTCAGTATTAACTAAATTTATGCTTGGTAAATCGTTATTGATTTGGGGAATGAAGACTGCCAATATTCTGGCTGTTTTTATTATGATTATGGCTATGATTGGTACGGTTCTTAGTCCGGAAAAATTTGTCTACGTTGCCTATTTAACGCTTGCTTTCCCATTTATAATTGCAATAAACATTTCCTTTGTTCTTTTTTGGATATTGTCCCGAAACTGGTTTTTCCTTGTTTCATTAAGCCTGTTGATTTTTTCAGCTTCTGAAATTGGCGATACCTTCCCCATACACTTAGGAACAACCGAAATTATTCAGGCGAATCATCCTATTCACATCCTCACCTATAACACAATGGGTAGTGGAGAGCAAAAAAAACACAAAAAACATAAACCAAACAAGGTTATTCAATATATTCTGGACTCTAATGCAGACATTGTTTGTTTACAAGAGTTTACCGTAAGCAGTAACAAAGAATACCTGACTTATGAGGATATTATGAGAATTTTCACAAAATATCCTTACAAACACATTCAATTTAATTACAATCAGAATAAGAGGCAGTCCGGTGTTGCAACTTTCTCAAAATATCCGATAATCAACAAACAAAAAATAAATTATCAATCGGGATTCAACGGTTCTATTTATTCGGATATTAATATCAGTGGCAAAATTGTTCGGTTTGTCAACAATCATTTGGAGTCCAACAAAATTACTGAAAATGACAAAGAGATGCCAATACAATTGAAAAACGATTTCAATACGACAAACCTTTCGGGAGTTACACTCAAATTCTCACGAAAACTGGGTTCAGCCTATAAACTCAGAGCACATCAGGCCGATGAAGTAGCCAAAATAATTGCTTCTTCTCCTTACAAGGTAATCGTTTGTGGAGATTTTAATGATGTCCCATCATCGTATGCTTATACTAAAATAAAAGGAAAACTTAAAGATGCTTTTTCAGAGATAGGCAATGGGTTCGGATGGTCATTTAATGAAAAATTTTATCATTTTAGAATTGATTATGTCCTGTATGATTCAACCGAATTTTCGCCTGTTGAATACAAAATGGATAAAGTAAATTATTCCGATCACTATCCTGTATTTTGCGAACTAAATATAAATAGTGAACAGAAAATCAATTAATAAAATCATGAATTAAATTATACAATATATTTAACTAATCAAATTACTCAAATTAATAAACACAACTATTATGAACGTACCATCAAATTTAAAGTACACAAAAGAACATGAATGGATTCGCCAGGAAGGCGATATAGCATATGTTGGAATTACCGATTATGCACAAAGTGAATTGGGCGAAATAATTTTTATCGAGATTGAGACTATCGGTGAAAAACTTGCTGCCGAAGAGGTCTTTGGAACAGTTGAAGCAGTCAAAACAGTATCGGATTTGTATTTACCTGTAGATGGTGAAATCCTTGAAAATAACCCAAAACTGGAAGACGCACCTGAATTAGTGAACGATGATCCTTTTGGTGAAGGGTGGTTAGTAAAAATAAAAATATCAGACCCCACACAATTCAATGCTTTACTATCGGATACAGAATATAAGACATTAATTGGCGCTTAACCCTTGACATAAATTTCACTTTAAATTTTAAAGTCAAAATATATTTGACTCAGTTGAAATTAAAACTCATAAAAAATGAAACCAAAAGTAAGTATAATTATGGGCAGTACTTCCGATTTGACTGTAATGGAGAAGGCTGCAATTTTATTAAATGAATTTGAAATTCCTTTTGAGATAAATGCGCTTTCAGCACACAGAACACCACGTGAAGTTGAAATTTTCGCAACTAATGCACGCAAAAACGGTATTGAAGTAATTATTGCAGCTGCAGGTATGGCAGCTCATTTACCGGGCGTTATTGCTTCTATGACTACGATTCCAGTTATTGGAGTCCCCATTAATGCCTCTCTCGATGGAATGGATGCTTTATTGGCCATTGTCCAAATGCCTCCGGGTATACCGGTTGCTACAGTTGGAATCAATGCTTCTCTTAATGCAGCAATTTTAGCGATTCAAATAATGGCTAATAGTGATGAAAAATTACAAACTAAATTGTCACAATACAAAGAAGATTTGAAGACAAAAATAGTAGAAGCAAATGAACAACTCTCAAAAGTAAAATACGCATTCAAAACAAATTAGAAATTTTACAAAATTTCAGGTTATTGTTTTGAAATAAATCGCTTTCACTATTTTAGAATCACATTAACATTTTGCTCCATGAAAAAACCACTTATATTTATTTTTATTTTTGTCGTTTTTATTTCCTGCAAACAGAATAACCGGTTTCACGTAAATGGGGTTGTGAAAGATGCTGATGGAGAAATGTTGTATTTTGAACATAATAGTTTAATGAAAACGATACTCCTTGATTCTGTTAAGTTAGGAAAAAATGGAGAATTCAGCTTTAAGTCGGATCGCCCCAAATATCCTGATTTTTATGACTTAAGGTTGAATAATAAAATTATAACTTTTGCTGTTGATTCATGTGAAGATATAAATTTCAAAGCAAAGGAAACTGGTTTTTCTACTGATTATGAAGTAACAGGTTCTGAAACGTCATTGCTTATTCAAAAATTGCGTAAATCAGTTATGAGCATTCAACAAAAAGCAAATGCTTTAAGAGCTAATATTAGCTTAGATGAACGAAAAGCAATGATTGCTGAAATTGAGAATGACATTCAATCTCATAAGGAAATGGCACGTAAATTAATCCTTCAAGATCCACGTTCTTTAGCAGCTTATTTTGCCATCTACCAACAAGTAAATAATACCTATTTGTTCTCGCCATATGTAAAAACTGATAAACCTTATTGTGCAGCAGTTGCTACATCATTCAATGCTTATATGCCTGAATACGTACGCACTAAAAATTTGTACAGTTTGGTTATGGATGCCATTAAAACCGAACGAAATGAAAAACAAAAAGAAGAGTGGAATAAGGTTTTGGAAAACGATGGAGTCGGTTATATCGATATTGCATTAAAGGATAAAAACAATGTCGTAAGGAAAATTTCCGAATTGAAAGATAAAGTCATTTTAATTGACTTTTCAACTTATGATAGCGAACAAAGTGTGAATTACACTTTTTCCTTACGGGAATTGTATAATAAATACCACAAGCGTGGTTTCGAGATTTATCAGGTTTCACTGGATCAAAATAAATTAATTTGGGAACAATCGGTTCAGAATATCCCATGGATTTGTGTACGTGACGAAAATGGGCCTAATACCACCTATGTGGCTACTTACAATATTTCATCCACTCCAACCACTTTTTTAATTAATAATAAAGGATCTATTGTCGCACGAAACCTTGATTTTGAGACATTGAATACTGAAATTGAAAAAAACCTGTAAATGGATTTCATTTTTGAAGGATTAGTGTTCAGTTGGTCAATAATGTAATTCAATAATGCACAACTTCATTAAAAACATGGCTTTATCTCTTGGATTCGATGCCTGTGGCATAGCTAAGGCTGAAGAGCTAACCGAAGATGCCAGGTTTATGAAATTGTGGATAGATAGTGGTCAAAATGGCGAAATGAGCTATTTGGCACGCAATTTTGAAAAAAGGGTAGACCCACGTATACTAGTACCGGGATGTAAATCTATAGTTGTAGTTTTGCTAAACTACTTCCCTGAAAACAAGCAGATTTCATCTTCACCTCAAATTGCAAAATACGCTTACTCCGAAGTGGATTATCATACAGTACTGAAAGAAAAACTAAAATCCCTGGAAGAGCAGATCTGTTCAAAATACGGTTCAGATTCAGTCACTCAGGGCTACCAACATTTATTTGTGGATTCAGCACCTGTACTCGAACGTCGCTGGGCAGAGCGAGCCGGATTAGGTTGGATTGGCAAACATACCCAATTAATCCATCCGGGTTTAGGTTCTTATACATTTATAGGAATTCTTATGCTGAGAATTGAAACAGATTACGATAAGTCCATTCTTCCTCATTGTGGAAATTGTACCCGATGTATCGATGCTTGTCCTACGAAAGCATTATCAAACGGGACTTTAGATGCCCGTCGATGCATTTCATATTTAACCATCGAAAACAAAAATGAAATCCCTTCCGAATTTAAAACTAAATTATCCGGTAATGCATTGGGATGTGATATATGTGCAGATGTCTGTCCATGGAATAAAAAATGGGCTATTCCTCACACACATCCAGAACTAAGTCCGGTAAAAGAAATACTAAATTGGGATACCAACTCATGGCATCTGCTTTCAAATGAAAATTTCAATGTTATCTTTAAAAAATCTGCGATTAAAAGAGCTGGTTTTGGAAAATTAAAGCAAAATATTAATGTTGTAATAAACAATAAAGTATAAACTTCTACTTTTACACATTATGCACTCTCAATCAAATGGATTTGAATTAAACTTTAAAATTTCCATCTTGGTTGTTTACATCGATTTTCAAAAAGATTACATTTATTTCTTGACTGAACAGACGAAGTTAAATCATCGCTTTTGTTTGAATTACTTATCTCATCGTTTTAGCAAAAAATATGAACATCCATATTCGAAAAAGAATTTGAATGTGAAATCAAGCTATTAAACCCACATTTTCATTAATACTCAGTTCATCTTAGCTATTTTCCGCAAATAATTATTACTTTTGCAAACTTTTTCGATATAATAAATCAAATCTAACTCACTTAGATGAATTATAAAAATCAAATCCATCTTACTTAGTTTTACAATAAAACTTTCAAATATCGTAAACATATGAAAAACAAGTATAAAGATCTTATTGAGCAAAGTTTTGAATTTCCTGATGAAGATTTTAATATTATTGAAAATGAATTAGAATGGTGTGGCGTTCCACTAATGGATATTATAAAACAATATGGAACACCTTTACGAATAGCATATCTTCCAAAAATTACTCAAAATATACAGAGGGCCAGACGTATGTTCAATGTAGCGATGGCCAAGGTTGATTACGATGGTGATTATAATTATTGTTATTGCACTAAAAGTTCTCATTTTTCTTTTGTAATGGAAGAAGTGCTCAAAAATGGTGTAAACCTGGAAACATCTTCGGCTTTTGACATAAACATTATGGAGTCGCTTTTCGAACAAGGTTTACTTAAACCGGATACATTTGTTGTGTGTAACGGTTTTAAACGACCTCAGTATGTTGAGAATATACACGGACTTATCAAATTGGGATTTACGAATGTGATCCCTATTCTGGACAATAAATTTGAATTAGATTTACTACTCAAAAACTTTGATGTTCCTTTCAAAGTCGGAATTCGGATTGCAGCAGAAGAAGAACCAAAGTTTGATTTCTATACTTCACGTCTTGGTGTCAGATACAATGACATCATCCCTTATTATATGAAACATATTGCAAACAACCCGCAAGTTGAGCTTAAGATGTTACATTTCTTTATCAATACGGGAGTAAAGGATACAGCTTACTATTGGAATGAATTAAACAAAGCAGTTAACTTGTATTGCGAGTTAAAAAAGAAATGCCCTGAATTAGATAGTCTTAATATAGGAGGCGGTTTTCCTATTCGAACTCATCTGGATATGGTGTATGACTACGAATATATGGCCGAAGAAATTGTAGCTCAGATAAAAACAATCTGTACACAAAACGGAGTACCTGAACCTCATATTTTTACAGAATTTGGATCCTATACAGTAGGTGAAAGTGGTGCAATGCTCTATTCCATCGTAAACCAAAAAAAACAAAATGACCGTGAACTTTGGAATATGATTGACAGTTCGTTTATGACAACTTTACCAGACACATGGGCTATCAACCAACGCTATGTATTTTTAGCCATAAATAATTGGGACTCCGAATATGAGCGGGTAAATTTAGGCGGT
Organism: Paludibacter sp. UBA6032; assembly: GCA_002427885.1. Classification (GTDB taxonomy): domain Bacteria; phylum Bacteroidota; class Bacteroidia; order Bacteroidales; family Paludibacteraceae; genus Paludibacter. The sequence goes on along the minus strand of DIZI01000031.1, from coordinate 57,339 downwards.
TTAACCTGTGACAGCGAAGACTTTTACAATGCAGAAGTGCATTCAAATGCTGTTTTTTTACCCAAAATGCATGAAGACAGGGAGCAATATATAGGCTTTTTTCATACAGGTGCCTATCAGGAGTCTCTGAGTGGTTTTGGAGGTATTCAGCATTGCCTTATCCCTGCACCAAAACTGGTTATTATTGACAAAGATGAAGATGGTGAGTACTTTACAAAATTATTTGCTAAAGAACAAAGTTATAAATCAATGTTAAAGATACTTGGATACTAATTAGCAACCAAATAGCATTGTTTATAAATTAAGATATAAAAAATGCCCACTGTAATAGTGCGCATTTTTTATTATTCAAATTCGAGAAATCCAGAAAACATATTAGCGTAATAAATTCCCATTTCGTGTATTTCTACTTTAAAGTTTAGTGACTTATGTTGGCGTTTAACTTATTTATTAATGGATTGGCATACATTTCCAGCATCTTAAGCCGTAAGTATTCAACATCTTTATTTTCAATTTCAATTTTTGCTATCTGTCTGGAAAAATATCGTTCTACTTCTTGTTTTTCAATTCTAGAGTATTCGAGAGCAAAACGATCACCTTCATTCAATAAATCGTATGCAATTTTATTAATTGGAAAAATTGTATAACTTTCATGTATTCTGTGATCAATCAGTTCTGCAACAAGTGTTATTTGTTCACTTCTATGACTTGTTTGAGTTGATATCGTTTTCAATTCTTCATTAATAACTCCAGACAACTCATACACAACTGCACCTTTATAACCCATCACACCGGTTTCCATATTAAGTAAATCATCCTGAGGCGTTTTTTGGAAATCAGGGTTATCTCGTTTTTGTTGAAATTCCTTCGCTTTTAAAAAATCACAGGGATCGTATTCGTACGAAATGCAAAGCGGGCAAATATTCAATTTCATAAGATTTTCAGTAAAACTTTCCCGACCCGCCATATTAAACATCTTCAACAAACTTTCCTGAGTCCGATCATTGGAATCCTTGGCACGTCCTTCACGTTGAGCAATCCAAATGGATTGATTTTTATCCGCAATTGTATAAGCGATATAGGCTGATAAGCGTTGAGAACTTTCCAATATATGTCGTGCACTTAAACCACGTTTTACAATAAAACTCTTATTAACACGTACCAAATCTTCAATCCAGGGGAATATCAGCAGATTGTCCCCGATTGCAATTTCAACCGTATCCATTTCATTTTCAATTAATTTCTTACAAAGTAATGCTGAATCGAGGATAATGTCACGATGATTGGAAATATAGAGATAGGCTGCAGACTTATCAATTTTAGCCAAACCATTTAGCTTAATTCCTGTTGTCATATTAGCTTCAAGGTATTGCAAAAAAGGATATACCAATTCTTTTTGAAATTCGTAATTTGAATGAAAGCTCATCAATCTTTGTTTAATTATTTCTTTTGGCAAAAGAGGATAAATAGTACTCAGCACCTTCATAAACTGTTTCTCGTTGCTTAGCCGCTCAAGAACTCCATGGACTTCTTCATTATTAAAACAACGGATTTCATCAAAATTATTTTCCATAATTATTTTATTTACACAAATTATTTAATTGCTTTCTTCTGATTTTATCATTAGTGATTTGTCTAACATAAAAACCTTGTTTGTTTTATTAATACAGCAGATTTGAATTTAAATATATAAAATTTATTGCCTGCATATCTCATAAGGTATGGAACAAAAAACTCAAATAAATAAATACGACAGGAGTGGCCAACAACATACTATCAAAGCGATCTAATAAGCCGCCATGACCGGGAATAATATTCCCTGAATCTTTCACCTGAATCGTCCTTTTCATTAAAGATTCTATCAGATCGCCAAAAGTTCCAAAGACAAGAATAATTTCGGAAAAAATCAACCAGTTTAGCAAGCCAATTTCAGGAATAAATAAGGAAAAAAGGTAGCCGGAAAATAAAACAGCCAAAGCACCTCCCACGAATCCTTCCCATGATTTTTTAGGCGAAATACGCTCAAATAATCGATGTTTCCCAAATGTTACACCTACAAGATAAGCTCCGGTATCGTTCACCCAAATTGTTATAAAAACCGATAAAAGAATCAACGGTTGATAAGTGTCTATATAAAGTATAAAATTTAATAATGAAAAGGGCAAAGCAATAAAAATCTGTCCCAATATAAAATAAGCCAGATTGTGAAGTGGATTCGATTTTTGCCGATACAATTCAAATACGAAAACCAGTACAATATATAATCCATAAACAGCAAAAACCAGATAAGATAAAATACCTGAAGCATACAAAAATGAACTCAAAAAAAGAAATATGCTCCCAGCCATCGCCAACCAGTTATTCACATCTATATCTTCTTTGTTATTCGTCAACTTATGAAATTCCTGAACCGACATGGCACAAATCACAACAAAAACTGCTGCAAAAGTATAGTGACTGAGCAAAATTGAACCGATGATCAGAGTAATAAATAATGCTCCGCTCAGGGTTCTCTTTACAAAGTTAGTCATAAGTTATCTGGATAAAGTTTTAAGAAATCAATAATTATTTATTTTGAACAATTAATAATTATTGAAGGAAATAAATCAAGTACAAAGATAGCAAAACTTTATACTTTGGAAAGAAAAACAATAAATTCTTTAGGTCCGTGAGCACCAAGAACCAATGTTTTTTCAATGTCGGCTGTCCGGCTCGGTCCCGTTATGGTAGATATCACAGCTGGCAATGAATCAGCATATTTTTTTTGTATGGCAACAAGTGCTTCCTCCAGATAATCCACGAGTTGAGATGCATGCGCTATAACAATATGGACAGGAGGAAAAACATTCATTTGTTTTTGAATCGGGGTATTTGACGAGACCAGTACACTACCGGTTCGAGCAACAAGAGACTCACAGCCAGTCACCCCGGCTTGCATAGTTTCAAAATGTGTTTCTAAATTCGTAACAGGAATTCCATGGTTTTTCAATTCAGAATAAAAAAAGGTATCCCGACAAAAAAGCTCTTGGAAATTGCTTTGTTGCAGGAAAATCTTAATTTTCTCATATACGTCTGATTCATTATCACACAATATACATCGTCCATTCACAGCTTCGAGTTCATTTTTAAAACAAATTACACTATCAGGCTGAATGGTCTTATATATTTCATCGGAGCTCAATGATTGTATATTAACGATAGCGGGCCGCTTTTTACCAGCAGCCCCTATTCGTTGTAAAATTTCCAGACGAGATAAATCAGATTGTATTTTCATCTTTTTCATCAGTTGCTTTTTCAGCAATTTGAGGAGTTTCAGGTACTAATTCAGGAACTTCTTCAATTTCAGGGTTTTGAGCTAATAACTCATCACTTCTTGAAGTCCATGGCCTTTTTCCAAATATTTTCTCCAGATCTTCAGCAAAAATAACTTCCCTTTCAATTAAAAGTTCAGCTAATTTATTGTGACCATTAGCATTATCACTCAGAATTTTTTTAGCACGTACATATTCTACAGCAACTATTTCCTTTGCTTCCGAGTCAATTAATTCAGCAGTTTTCTCACTATATGGCTTTGTGAACCCATAATCGGAATTTCCTGATGAATCAAAATAACTCATATTCGCTAGTTTTTCACTCATTCCAAAATAAGCCACCATCGCATAAGCGCGTTTGGTAACACGTTCCAAATCATTTATGGCACCTGTCGACATTTGTTTTAAGAATACTTCTTCTGCAGCACGCCCACCTAAAGTAGAGCACATTTCGTCAAGCATATGATCACGATTCGTTAGTTGACGTTCTTCCGGTAAATACCAGGCAGCGCCTAAAGCTTCTCCCCGTGGAACGATGGTCACCTTAACCAATGGGTTGGCATGTTCCAACATCCAGCTGATAGTCGCATGGCCAGCCTCATGGTAAGCAATGGATTTCTTTTCAGCAATAGTTGTGATTTTCGATTTCTTTTCCAAACCACCTACTATACGATCTACAGCATCCAGAAAGTCTTGTTTTTCAACAAAAGATTTGTTCTTTCGTGCAGCAATCAATGCTGCTTCATTACAAACATTGGCAATATCAGCACCTGAAAATCCGGGTGTTTGTCTTGACAAGAATTTAACATCCACTGTTTCGTTAATTTTGATAGGACGAAGGTGAACATTAAAAATTTCCTTCCGTTCGTTTACATCCGGCAAATCAACATGAATCTGTCGGTCAAAACGACCTGCCCGCATTAACGCTTTATCCAGAATATCAGCACGGTTGGTAGCAGCCAAAATAATAACACCGCTATTTGACCCAAAACCATCCATTTCTGTCAATAATTGATTCAATGTATTTTCCCTTTCATCGTTACTTCCCATATTTGGATTTTTACCACGGGCACGTCCTACGGCATCAATTTCGTCAATAAATATGATACATGGAGCTTTTTCTTTGGCTTGACGGAATAAATCGCGAACACGTGATGCTCCAACACCAACAAACATTTCTACAAAGTCGGAACCGGACATAGAGAAAAACGGCACATCAGCCTCACCGGCAACTGCTTTTGCTAACAATGTTTTACCAGTTCCAGGAGGGCCTACCAATAAAGCACCCTTAGGTATTTTACCTCCCAATTCAGTGTATTTTGACGGGTTTTTAAGAAAAGATACGATTTCTTCTATTTCCTGTTTCGCTTCGGCTAATCCTGCTACATCTTTAAAGGTAATTCTATTCGTTGTATCGCCTTTGTCAAAAAGTTGTGCTTTCGATTTACCTACATTGAAAATTCCACCGCCTCCGGCTCCACCTCCCATACCTGACATTCTTCGGTTCATATATACGAAAAAAAGAATAAGTAAAAGAAACGGTAAAATGCTAAACAGAAAAACATCGACATAATTCCGACCTTCTTTATATTCAACACTTCCTTTAAAGCCTTCTTTATCCTCTGCAGTTTGTATGAATTTAGATACTTCATCGGATGGGACACTGACCGTAATCATACGCTCTTTTGCATACATCTCATATTTGTCTCCAAAAACATTTCTTAATGAATCTTTTATCACCTGAGCTTCTACAGTGTTTTTAGAGGAGTAAACGTATACTTTTTCAATCATTCCCTTTTTCACATATTCTTTGAAAGTAGAGTAATTTACCTCTTTGGCAGGTACATTATCACTAAGAAAATAGGAACCAAGTAACACGAGAATGATGATACCATAAATCCAGGAGATATTGAATTTAGGAAATTTGCCAGATGGCTTTATTGGATTTTGATTTGGCGTTTTATTTTCCATTATTTTATTTCAGTTATTATTTCGTTATTTGATATAGAACAAATAAATAATCTTCTATAAAGAATTTAGAGGACATCGATTATCTTTTTAATACCGGCATCTGCCCATAAATGCTCAATATCGTAGAAAGCACGTGCTGGGCGTTGAAATACATGAACAATGATTTGTCCATAATCCATGGCTATCCATTCCTTGTTTTCAAATCCATCTATTGCATATGGTTTCACTTTTATTTGTTCACGAACCCAATCTTTAACAGAAAGTGCAATAGCATTTACATGAATATTTGAGTCTCCTTCACAAATTACAAAATAACTACAAGGAGCTTCATGCAATTTATTTAAATTTACAACCACAATATTTTTACCTTTTCGTTCTTGTATTCCTTCAACAATTTTAGCAACTATTTGTTCGTTTTCCTTCATGCTTAGGTTCTAATTATTTTAATTTTTGAAATTCCTGCAAAGATACGGTTAAATGCCGGAAAATGAAAATGTTGTTGAACTCAAAATGGTATAATGTTCATTAAAACTCATAAAAACTTTACTAAGAAGAATTTTATTAAACAAACTATTATCTTTCAAATTTACACTTCCAAACCAATCCCTGATTTTACACAAAAAATCCGATGCAAGTATTGCATCGGATTTTTATATCAGTTGTTCAAATATTATTTGACAATAGAAAGGAATGTTTCATCAGTTGCAAATTTTGAAAATTCAATATCTTTCAAAGCTTTTGGGGCTAAGGTTTTGTCTTTCTTCACTGCATCTCTTAAGTTGCTGTATACGGCATCTCTGTCGTTGGTACGGGCTCCAATGATAGCACCTAAATAAGAAGTCATTCCATCAGGTTGGGCAACTGCTGCCAATGTTTTGCGTGCACCACTGTAATCGGCATCCAAAATTTGAAGCAAGGCAGCGTTATTTGTAGAAGCCGAACCAAAGAATGTTTTAGCTTTAGGATAATCACCTTTAATAATATTCACAGTCCCTAAAGCTTGTCCTAAGTTACCTGATGTTCCGGCAGCTTTACCAAACGAAACTTCAGCTTTAGAAATATCTCCGCTGGCCAAAGAAGCTAAACCGGCATTATAATTAAGGTCCGCTGATTTAGGATCGATTTCCAAACCTTTGGCAAAATAGCGAGAAGCATCAGCCACGTTGCCTTGTTGGAGTTTCACATCACCTAAATTATTGAATCCACGGGCATCATTTGGATAAAGTTCAGTTACTTTTTGGTAGATCGCTGCCTTTTCATCCAGATTATTCGTTAATGTTGCGGCATATAGCAATTCTTCAACAGATAGTTTAGAAGGATCATTATTAGCTAATTGAGTTAATAATGAATCAGATTTACCGGTTACATCAATAGTCAGGTTAAGACGTGAACGACGTAATTTCGGTAAGATTTCTTCGGCAATAGATTTAAAAGCTACCGAAAGGTTTTTAATTTCACGTTCGCGTTGTTCTGGATCCTGATACATTGTCAAAACCCGTAAGATAACTTGTTTATCCTGGATATTTGAATTTTCCATTAAAGTCTGGAAACCTGCCCAATCTTCAGGAGTAAATTTTGAATCAATTGTCACTGTTGCTTTAAGTTTCTTCAATTCTTTGTTCAAAAAATCAACTGTTACTTTTTCACGTTTTTCAGCTAAATTCGTATTCAGTTTCATTCCTCCATCAGGTGATGCATAACCTGCAATTTCGAAACCAGCAACTTGTTTACTTTGATCATCCTGAGCATCTTTAATTTTTTGAGTCAAAGAAACCATTTCAGCAGATTTTGTTTCTGATTTACGTAAGTTTGACTGTTGAATCAAAAACATGATATCAGCTTCTTGTTTCTCCTGAATTACACGTTGAAATTTGTCGGCTATGATTACAGGAGCAAGTTCAGATGCTTTTGTTGATACCAATTGTGATGTAGCAATCACACCATCAGCAACTTTTACAGCCGGTATTTGGTAGGTTTTCTTTTTGGTAACGACATTAAATTCTAAAAACAATTCTGAAGTAGCCATTTCAGGGACATAGTCAAAAGAAGCCTTCACAGTATATGTACCTCCTGTTTTGTAAGAAATAGTTTTGTTATTTCCAACAACTTTTTCACCTTGAAAATTGACGGCAGTACCTTTTACTTCCTGACCATTAAATCTTAACACGGGAGTTACAGTCAGAGTGGATTTTTTATCAAAATACTTAACAGGGAAAGTACCCGTTACAGTTGCGTCCACTTTTCCACCTTTAACTTCCAGTGGATTAGGATTACATTTAAACAAGCTAGGATCCAAAGCGGTCAAGTCCTTGCTACATGAGCTGAAAACTAACGCTAGCACCATCGAAACCGCGAAAAATAATTGCTTTCTCATAAAATTGTGTTTTTGTTATAAATTATTTATATTTTATTTTGTTCGTTTTTTACCCGTTTTGGCTACAAATATACTAACTTTCAGCGAATTTTGACTTACTTTGTATTTGTTTTTGACATTTTTTTGTGATTGCCAAGACAAATAGGTTAATTTATCGCATGGATAAACCCAATATTTAATATTCTAAAATCAATTCAAATCAAAATGCATACTTTTCTACATAAAATACAGTTTTTTTTCTCCTTATTCCGCTATTTGACCCTTCGTCGAATAGCGAATTTGCTATTATTGGCTTTGTCATACATACGCTCCCATACCGGACTCCATAAACTGGGAAATTGTTCTCCCTATTATATTTCAATTGAGACAGCTAACTTTTGCAATTTGCACTGCCCGGAATGTCCCGTTGGTATTAGGGAAACCCCAAAATCCGGTCGGGCTACTTTTGATTTTCAACTGTATAAAAAAACAATTGATGAATTAAAACTGACACTTATTCATGTTATATTGTATTTTCAGGGTGAACCGTTTCTGAATAAACAATTATATGCAATGATTAAATATGCAAATAATGCCAGAATCTATACATCTACGTCAACGAACGGTCAGTTTTTGAACAATAATAATGCCAAAGAAATTGTACTTTCCGGACTGAATAAACTGATTGTATCGGTCGATGGAACTACACAGGAAGTTTATGAAACTTACCGTGTTGGCGGAAATCTGGATAGAGCAATTGAAGGAATAAAAAGAGTCCTCGAATGGAAAAAAGAACTGAAGTCAATAACTCCTCTCGTTGAAATGCAATTCATCGTATTTAAAACCAATGAGCACCAAATCAACGAAATGAAACAGCTGGCAAAATCATTGAAAGTTGACAGGATGACATTTAAAACAGCTCAGATTTATAATTTTGAAAATGGAAACGTTTTAATGCCTGCAAATAAAAGATACTCCCGCTACCGTCAGGACAAAACCGGAAAATATCACATCAAAAGCACATTACCAAATCATTGCTGGCGTTTATGGAGCGGCTCGGTGATAGATACCAATGGAGCTGTTTTACCCTGTTGCTTCGATAAGAACTCCGAATTCTCGTTTGGAAATATGGGAGACAGTTCTTTTTCAACGAACTGGCATTCAAAAAAAGCTTCCGATTTCAGAAGCGGTATTCTTCTAAACCGGAAACAACATGAGATGTGCAGGAATTGTACCAGCAAATAAAAAAGTATTGTAATTCTATATAATAAATCAGAATAAGGTTTTGAAAATATATTTTCAAAACCTTATTCTGATTTTAGAAAAGAATGAAATAAGTCAATTATTTCTTGAAAGCCTGTTTCCATTCTTCTTCCTTGAAACCGACCAGAATGGTATCACCCGTTAATAAAATCGGGCGTTTTACCATTAATCCATTGGTTGAAAGGATTTCAATCAATTCTTCTTCAGGTAAAGTTTTCACTTTATCTTTCATGTTGAGCTCCCTGTAAGGTAATCCACTCGTATTGAAAAATCTTGATACAGGTAATTTGCTTTTCTTCAACCAGCTTTTCAGTTCTTCTTTTGTTGGATTTTCTTCTTTAATCGGACGAAAACCATGTTCAATACTGTTTGCCTTTAACCATTTTTCGGCTTTCTGACAAGTTCCACATTTTGGGTAACAGAGAATAATAGGTTTCATGATTTGATGATTTGGTGATTAATTATAAATTTAATTCAGTTTACACAAAATTATTTAATTCAATGTTTTCAAATCTTTTCCAAAAAAAAATTGATTGATTATATTCACAATTACTTAAAAATTGCTTTAAAAATATCATTCCCATTGGCAAAAAGCAGTAATCCCATAAGCAAAAAGAAACCTGTTGTCTGAGCGTATTCCAAAAACTTATCATTTGGTTTTCTGCCGGTAATCATTTCATATATCAAATATAATACATAACCACCATCCAAAGCCGGAATGGGCAAAAAATTCATAAAGGCCAAAATAACCGAAAGCAAAGCTGTCATTGACCAGAAAATCTGCCAGTCCCAAACTTTCGGAAACATTTTTCCGATGGAACCGAATCCACCCAATTGCTTAGAGCCTTCTTTTGTAAAGACTAATTTCAGCTGTTTCACATAACTTGTCAAGGTTCCCCAACCAAGTTTAATACCAGCAGGAATTGATTCAAAAAAACCATAATCGGTATGACGCGTTGTCATATATTCATAAAAAGGATGCGGTAACACTCCAATTTTTCCATTTTCATCAACCAGTACTTTCGACTGCATAACGATTCCATTTCTTACAAAACGAATGTCAATTTGTTTTTCGCTTAAGGCACGTAATTCAGCAGCAATATCCTGAAAGATAGAGATATTTTTCCCGTTGACACCAATAATGCTGTCTCCCGGTTGTAGTTTTGCGACATCGGCTCCCATTCCTGAAGTAATTTCCGCCAATACGAATGGTTGACGTATGGAAATTAAATCAGTTTCACCTGCTGCCAATATCTTTTGAGCGAAATCTTCGGGTAAAGTAATATTAAGTAACCGATTATCCCTTTTAACAGAAATATGCTGTTTTCCATCGATAAGAATTTTCTCAATAACATCTGAACGATCTTCAGCAACCTGACCATCAATCTTCACAATGTTATCACCGTTTTTAAAACCGTATTCCTGCATTGTTTTTGAGAATTGCAGTCCGTATTTTGCATTTTCCAATGGTAAATAATCCTGGCCCCATGTAAATAAAACAGCTGAATAAATCACCATGGCTAAAATAAAATTGACAAGCACACCACCAATAATAATGGGTAAACGTTGCCACACCGAACGGGAACGATATTCCCACGGTTTTGGTTCTTCAGCCATTTGTGTCAGATCCATCGACTCATCCACCATGCCTGAAATTTTGCAATAACCACCCAAAGGAAGCCAACCAATTCCCCATTCAGTATTGTCAGGATACTTACGCCAATCCCCTTCGGGTAGTTCCGACAAGGGGATTTGCTCCATAACCGTTTTTTTCTTTGCATCTACCATCACATCACCATCTGAATCCAATTTCGGTCGTTCGTTGGCAGGAACATTTGCTGCAAAAAACTTCACAACCCATTTCCCGTTTATTTTTTTTGCCCTGATTAATGAAAAGTTTGGGTTAAAAAACATGTAGAATTTATCAACACGTACTTTGAATAAACGTGCAAACGCAAAGTGGCCAAATTCATGTAAAACTACCAGAATCGAAAGGCTTAAAATGAGCTGTACAGCTCTGACAAGAAATGTTTCCATATTTAAAAATTTGGCCCAAAAACCTCAAAGAAAAGGTTTAAAGAAAAGTTTAAGTTTAAGTTGTAAAAATATATAAATCATTTTAAAATTCAGCTTCTGAAAACTCAGTGGGCTTTTTCCATTAAAAAAAGAAATTCCTCGTGCTTACCATCGGAATTTATCCATTCGTTTGATGAGCGCATATTACTCATTACATTTTTTTTATAATCGATCAATTTTATTTCCAACAGCTTCCCTGATTCGGAAATAATATCCAACAATTGTTCTTTTGTGGCTCTTCCACCGGAACTGTAAGATAACAACAAATACCTTGTATTTGTTTCTTGAATTAACCTTTTCAGGGCTTCCATTGCCATAAAACTACCGTTATCACTCTTCCTGAATTCTTCGAATACTGAAGCTGACACATTATCCCTGCTATCTTCTCTCCGGTTTGCTTTTCCGAAAAGCAGTGGTTTATCATTCTGAATAATTGTTGTCCACAAATGATAATAAGCGTTATACCTCACCCTGCTTGGAGGCATTTTTTCATTATTAGATCCATAGGGTGGATCGAAATAGACTAAATCGTAGCGATTGGCTACTGTCTTAAAAATGTCGTCACGAACGACTTTATTTTCTCCAGTCAGTGTAAGCCGCATCGGTAATTTTAAATTCAATTCGTTGAACGAACGTTGTGACCAACCCGACAAGTAGGCAGCATAGTGTCCAAGGGTATTATCCACCTTATCCAACGCATAAATTAAACTTGTAAGCAACACTGATTTGTCTTCCCAGGTCAGATTCAAATTATCAATCTCATTCCGTATGGCATCTAACTTCCGTGTATTCTTTATTTGAAATGCTTTCTTTAAATCGGTTTCAACACCTCCATAATTTTCTGAAAACCAACCGTCAACACCTTGCAAATTATTTAAATATTCTATTAATTCCAGATAATACTTGTTTGGTTTATTTGCAATTAAATAACAAGTGGCAAACACCTCAGACCAGACCGCAATATCATTGGAAGTAGTGGAATAGCCTAAACTGGCAAAAGCCTGCGAGACCCTTGTTGATCCGCTAAAACCGTCGAGAACCGTTTCTATTTCATTCAATTGACTTAGCATTTCGAAAATGTAAGGCAAAATCTTGAGTTTTGAACCGGCATATTTTATACCTTCAGTTTTCGGGATTTCCATTTACTTAATCAACTCTTTTGTAAGTATCCGCACCAACGAATCCGTAATCACATAATCTTCATAACTAGGTTTTGCCACAAATATAGCTTTGGCAAAAACATCTTCAATAATATCACTCATTTGTAAAAATCCAATTTTGTCTTTCAGAAATTCGGCCACCAACACTTCGTTGGCTGCATTTAGTATACAAGGCATATTCCCGCCTTGTTCCATGGCATAATAGGCAAGTCCCAGATTCCGAAATCGTTCCAAATCGGGTTTTTCGAAAGTGAATTGCGAACAAAGATCAAAATCAAAACGTGGAAAATTTGATTTTATTCGGTCGGGATAAGTAAATGCATATTGAATTGGCAATTTCATATCGGGCATTCCCAATTGTGCTTTTATGGAGCCATCATCAAACTGAACCATCGAATGGATAATAGATTGCGGATGAATCACCACCTGAATCTGATCCGGTGAAACGCCAAAAAGCCATTTTGCCTCAATAATTTCAAATCCTTTATTTATCAAACTGGCCGAATCAACTGTTATTTTGGCGCCCATTTCCCAGTTCGGATGTTTCAATGCCTGGGCACTGGTTACAAGTTCCAGTTCGTGTAAAGATTTGGTACGGAAAGGTCCACCTGAAGCCGTCAGTATTAACTTTTCAACTGGGTTGTTTCCTTCACCTGCCAAACATTGAAATATAGCTGAATGCTCCGAATCGACTGGTATAATTGCTGAATTAAACTGAGCGGCCAAATCACAAATTAATTCACCTGCAACCACCAATGTTTCTTTATTCGCTAAAGCAATTTTTTTGCCTGCTTTAATGGCATTCATCGTTGGTTTGAGTCCCGAATAACCAACCATGGCAGTTAAGACAATATCAATCGGATGCATTTCGGCAACCTGAGCAATGGAATCATTTCCGGCAAAAACCTTTATTGGCAAATCGGACAGGGCTTCTTTAAGTTGGTTATAGTAGTTTTCGTTTCCGATTGCTACCATTTCCGGGTTATATTTTCTGGCCTGATCAATGAGTAAATCCACATTATTGTTTGCTGTAAGTGCATAAACATCGAATAATGAACCGTTCGCAGCTATCACTTCTAAAGCCTGAGTTCCAATGGAACCGGTAGAACCTAAAATTGCTATTTGTTTTTTTGGAGTATTTTCCATGTTTAATCTTACTTCTTTTCTTGCTCTTGTTTAATTTCCTCTACTCTTAAAATATTATCACATCTTCCGGGTTAAGAGCTTTTCCTTGTTTCCATAATTCAAAATAAAATTGATCACCCGTTTTTTTACCAGTCGCATCCCCTGTGATAGCAATGCTTTCACCCGCTTTAACGACATCACCCACTTTCTTCAACAATCGGGTATTATTTTTGTAAATTGAAAGATAATTATTCTCGTGTTGTACCTGTATGACCCAACCAAAGTCAAAAGTAAAAGCTGCATAAACCACTGTTCCTGCCAAAACACTCAGTACACTCTCATTGGGTGAAGTAATGAAATAAGTACCATATTGTTGTTCCGATAAATTAAAAGAAGACGAAATTACACCCCGTACTGGTCGAAAGAAAACATAGATGTTTTCGTTTGGTTTTTCATTCAAACTTCCCAGATTAAATTTCTCGTCATTTTCGAACTTAGCAACAAAATTATTTTCGGCTTTTGACTTTTCAATAAAAACACGCGCTTTCTCTTTTATTTCAGATGAATCCAATGACGCAACCGAGTCCGGTTTTATTTTACCATTGATAATTTCTTTTACAACTCCTAAATAGCCGGCCTGTAAATTAACCTGTTGAACTAAAGAGTCAGCCCGCATGGATTCCTGTATAATTTCAGTACGATTCCCCGAATCTCCGTATCCCGGTAAATAACGACTTATGGGCGTTGTGAAAATAAGAATTGTAAGAACAATAAAAGTAATAATTACAAAAGTTGAACCTAACATAAAAACACTAAAACGAGACAACCTGACATACCAGGATTCTTCAAGCGTATTTTCATTGAGTATGGAAACACGATATTTGAATCGCATTTTTTGAATAAACGGAGTAATCTTATATGTTTTCTTTTTCGTTTTCTTTTTCATTTTAGCTCTTTCAAACAAGTCGAATTGCGCACAAAAGTAACGAAATTAGAGATATAAACAAAATGTACCAGAAATGATCCTTCAGGTCAATTTATGTTTATTTACAAAAAACGGATGGGCTTACCTTTCCTTAACTAAACAGAGAGCAAACCAATATAAATTGGGAATTTATTTCGCATTGAATTTTCATGATTTAATCCAATATCCGTTTTATTAGTCGTATTTTCTTTACTTTTGCAGATTGAATTCTTATTGTTTTTAATCATATTTAAACATGAAACATATCGGAATACTTTCAGATACTCACGGTCTGTTGGATGAACGCGTCTTTGAACATTTTGCCAGTTGTGATGAGATTTGGCACGCTGGCGATTGGGGTTCGTTGGATGTTGTAAACCGACTTCAGGCTTTTAAGCCCTTACGTGGAGTTTGGGGAAATATTGATGGATATGAAATCCGTTCTCTTTTTCCACAACACAACCGTTTTATGTGCGAAGATGTGAAAGTGTGGTTGACACATATCGGAGGTTATCCGGGAAAATACGATCCGTTAGTCAGACCGGCCATTTTTCAGCAACCGCCAAAATTGTTCGTTTGTGGTCATTCTCATATTTTGAAAGTTCAGTTCGACAAAACACTGGATTTGCTACATATAAATCCAGGTGCTGCCGGGAAATACGGTTTTCACAAAATACAGACCCTTGTTCGTTTCGAAATTGATGGAGGTCAAATTCAAAATCTGGAAGTGATAGAATTGAAACCAAAAGAAGTGGAAAGAAGCATTTGAAAGCTCAGGGTGAAAATAAAAAATGAATTTAAATCTATGAAAACAGAGCTATTTAAATACAAAATATTGGCATTGTTTTTGATATGTTTAACACAATAATATAATTTTGAACATCCATATATGTAAATAGTAATAATTATATTCACCCTCAAATTAATCACAATGAAAAAGTTTTTTACCTGGAAGATATTTGCTGCAATTTTAGTCAGTATTGTTTTATTCAACAGTTGTGCCAGTTCAACCCTGATTCAATCCTATCCCCCCGGAGCCAAAGTTTATATTGATGGTGAACCTGTGGGTGTCACACCCTACTGGCATTCCGATTCAAAAATTACCGGAAGTATTACAAATATAGATTTAGTTAAAGAAGGCTACGAGACTTTATATGCTTCCATTTCACGAACCGAACAGGTTAATGTTGGTGCCATAATAGGTGGTTTTTTCTGTTGGCCCGTTTTTTTATGGACCATGGAGTATAATCCAACACACAATTACGAATTGGTTCCACTCAACACGGAACAAGAACAAATTCCGGCAGAAGTGTCATCGCCTAAAGTGATTCAATCTCAGACTATACCAAAAGCAATACCTCAAACGCAGACTGTTTCCACTAAAGCTGAAAGATTGAAAGAATTGAAACAGATGTTGGATGATAATTTGATCAATAAGGATGATTATGAGAAACAAAAACAACGTATTCTAAACGAAATTTAAAACAGTTTCCAGTATTAGGTTCATAACAAAAAGTCCCTTACCGATCAATTCAGTAAGGGACTTCTTATTTTATAGCGTCACAATTATTTCACACCATTCATAAGTATTTGTAACCTTTTAGATAATGCAAACAGAATTACAGCTGCTACACCGGCAATAACTACAAAGAGCATAAAGAAATCGTACAATGTGGCAATTTGAAATCCGAAAATGAATTTTGGTTTTCCTGCCTCCGGATACAAACCACTTAACATCCCTGCAAATTTATTGGCTGTGGCCATTGACATATACCAAACACCCATCAACAAAGAGGCAAAGCGAAGCGGTGCCAACTTATTTACCATTGATAAACCGATAGGTGACAACATTAACTCTCCCATGGTATGAATAAAATACAAACCGGTTAGCCAAAGAATACTCACTCTCACGCCAGGCGCTACATCTTTTACACCAAATGCAATAACTAAATAACCCAAAGCCAGGAATAGCAATCCCATTGCTTGTTTCACCGGTGACGAAGGATCCATATTTTTCTTTCCCAGCCATATCCATAAATTTGAGAATAACAAACCCAGTAATACAATAAAAACAGGATTGAAAGACTGAAAGAAACTGGCAGGCATGGTCCAACCGAAAATCTCGCGATTAGTTTGTTCATCTGCAAAATATGTGAGCGACGCACCTGCCTGTTCGAAAGCCGACCAAAAGAAAATTACGAAAAAAGCAATGATATAAATTACCCAGATTCGTTCACGCTCAATTTTGGTAAGTGATCGATCTGAAATAACATATGCCGGAATAATGATACAGATGGAGAAAATGAGTGCTCCGATAATATCAAAATCAAATGCAAAACGGAAGACACAAAATAAAGCCACACCACCCAATGCCCAGGCCAAGAATTCAACCAGATTTTGTTTCGAACTTTTTTCAGGAGCAGCTTCCTTTTCCGATTTGTGAATCTCCATTTTTCCGGCGGCTTCAATACCCAATTGTTCGCCATTAGGTCCGATCAGGAATTTGCTTTTCCAACCAACAAATAAAATCAAACTAAGGAACATGCCGATAGCAGCAACTAAAAAACCATACTTAAAATCAGCAGGATTACCGGTATCACCAAAAAATCCGCAAAGTAACGGAGCAATAAATGCACCTACATTGACTCCCATATAAAAAATTGTATAGGCTGAATCGAGTCTTTTATCACCAGGAACATATAAACTACCGACTATGGTTGTAATATTCGGTTTAAAAAATCCATTTCCAAAAATGAGTGCTGCTAATCCACTATACATAAGCCAACGAGAAATATCACCACTTTGGTAATATAACGCACTGCTAAACATGAATAATTGTCCGAAGATCATCAGAATAGCACCCCATAGAATTGACTTTCTCACCCCCAAGTAACGATCGGCAACATAACCACCTATCAATGGCGTCAGGTAAACCAACCCTGTGTAGTTTCCATAAATGGTAGAAGCTAATTCTTTGTCCATCAACAAAGCCTTGACAAGATAAAGTATAAAAATAGCGCGCATGCCATAATAGCTGAACCGCTCTGACATAGCTGTGGCAAAAACAAAGTAAAGTCCTTTCGGATGACTTTGTTTGATTTCGTTTTCTGACATAAAAATAGATTTAATGATCCGCGTATCTGAATTGAGACAAGGAAGGAGTTTTATATTATTAAAAAAAAAGCTTGCAAATGTAAGCTTTTTGTTTGGAAAATCGGCTTAATTAAAAAGCAAAACTACATTATTAAACAAATTTCCTGCAAAAAAGAATCAAACAAATACAGTTTGTTTCCAATTAAAGATGGTTGGCTTTATCTGGATTTGTAAAGTTCAATTGTTACTTTTTCAACTTTTCCTCCCAGCGGTGGATTCAGTTTTGAAAGTGTTACTTCCAGCGTTTCTATTTCGGGAAATTTATTGAAAACCGAGTTTAAAATACGTTGACCAATGTGTTCAATCAATTTTGATGAAATTATCATTTCGCTTTTAACCACATTATACACCGATTGATAATTCAACGTGTCATGAAGATTATCTGTTTTTCCTGCAATTTCGGTATTTACATCCATACCGATAGAAACCAGAAATGTATTACCAAGTTGATTTTCGTGCTCCATTACCCCATGAAAGGCGTGGAACTCCATATTTTCGAGAATTATTCTGCTCATTGTAAATTCTATTTTTAAGAACCCTTTTTGTTGAATTAAACTACAAACTTCTATTTCAATAACATAAAAAATTAAAATACCTGAGAATAAAGGACCTGTATTCCCCTTTAAGGGTTTGGGGTCATCACTTCACTCTCAAAATCACCATCAACAGCAAAAGTCCTGATTTTATCTCCTGATTTAACTTGTTTAACTGAAGTAATACGTATCCCATTTCGTGTTGTGATGGTGTATCCGTGTTTCAATAAAAAAGAGGGGGAATGTGTTTCAATATTTTTTTCCAACAAAAGTAGTTTATTATTTTGTTTTAAAAGCTGCATTCGAATGCTGGTATGCAAACGGTTTTTCTGATTATTCAATAAATGTGTTTTTTGAACAACCCAACTCCGCAAGGTTTGTTTTATTCGCATTTGAGTTTGAATTAGAAACCGGGTTTGAGCTTCAATACTGTTTTGAATCAGATATTGAATATTAGAAACAATTTCCAATAGATTATTTTCCGTTTCCTGCAAACTGGAAATCAAAAATTCTGCCACGGCAGTAGGGGTTTTTAAACTGGTGTGTGCCACCATATCCAAAATAGAGATATCTCGTTGATGACCAATCCCAGCGATGATGGGTAACGGAAACTGGGCGCAATTTAAAGCAAGGTCGTACGAATCGAAGCATGCCAAATCGGTTGTTGCACCTCCACCACGAATAACCACCACTACATCAAACAAATCGATATTTTCATAAATTTTCTCCAGTGCTGTTATAATTGAACTTTCAGCTTGCTCGCCCTGCATAATCGCCGGAAATAGTTTAATATAAAAGGCAAAATGAGATGGATCGTTTTTCAGTTGATCGAAGAAATCTCCATAGCCGGCAGCCGTGGGAGATGAAATTATGGCTATTCGTTGAGGAAGTTCCGGAAGGGTTAATTGCCTGTTCATTTCCATAATGCCATCTGCCTCCAGTTGCCGAATTATCTTTAACCGTCGGGCGGCCATTTCACCAATGGTAAATGTCGGATCAATATCGCGGATATTCAGACTGAAACCATACACTCCATGAAATTCTACATTTACCGAAACCAACACATTCAATCCCGACCGGAGTGATTGTCCGGTACTGCTTTCGAAATACGGTTTCAGCATTCGATAGGTATTTGCCCAGACAGTTGCTTTTGTCTTTGCTAAAATCACATCCGAATTACTGTCTTTTTCAATTAATTCCAAATAACAATGACCTCCGGGATTTTCACGCAGTTCGCTTATCTCGGCACGAATCCACACGGGCGAGTTATAAGTCAAACGAATAGTTTGCTGTATCTGATCGGTTAATTCGGAAAGGGAAATGGATGTCATTGTTTGTTACAATTGATGTTTAAGAGATTTAAAGTCCTTTCAATTTATTGAAATAGAGGCATGATAGCGAATTATCGAATCAAAAGTTTTCTTGTACTCGTTTTTCCATTTTCGATTAAACAAACTGCATAAATTCCCGGTGCAAAATTAGTCGTACGTAAAACGGTTGAAGACTCCGTTACAGGAAGTTTCTGAATTAATTTACCAGTAATTGAATAGATATTAATTGCTGTGTTTGAAGGGACATCACCTGTCGGAAGCTTTATAATCAATGTATTAAAGGTTGAATTATAGGTAAGTGTAAAATCATTTTTTTCAATCTGAAATAAAGAATCGAAAACAAACAAGCTCTGTTCAGCCTTTACAAAATCAGGAATACCATAACCCAGTTGTTCTGTCGGGTTATTAAATAAATTTCCACTTCTGAAAACAGAATGAAGCAGAACCTCGATAGCAGGATTTGAATTTTGCAATTTATAGCGTTGCAATAGACAAGCCATCATCCCGCACATAATTGGTGAAGCAAAGGATGTCCCGTTACCATAAGTTGGAATTCCACCCGTACTGACAACTGCAGACGAAGTTCCCATGGCGCAGATCTCCGGTTTTACCCGCCCATCGGAACTTGGTCCGAATGAAGTAAATGAACTTGGAGTACCGGTAGAGGTGACTGCACCTACAGCAATAATCCCATCGGCATCAGCCGGAGAGCCTATATAATGCCAGGCTTTATTTCCTTCGTTTCCGGCTGCAACCACCACAACAATCCCTTTCTTACTTGCCAGATTGGCTGCCCTGCTTGCCCGAGAAACTTTTCCGTTCATATCTGCGTATGTGAAACCCATACCGGGATCATCGAAAGTATAGTATCCCAGCGACGAATTCACCAAATCTACTCCCACACTATCGGCATATTCAATCCCCGAACACCAAAAATCTGTTTCAACTTTATATTCGGTTGGTGCATATTCCGTTCGTATTAGCCAATACGAAGCTTTCGGAGCCGTTCCCAAAAATTGTCCCGGAATATTTCCAGTCATAGTTGCCAAAACCATCGCACCATGAGTATCTTCTGAGTAAATATTAGAGTTTGGATTGATCACATCTTTCGTTCCCAATAATCTTCCCTGTAAACGCAAACTGTCAAATGCATGATTAATATCAACGTTGGAAAATCCGGCATCAATGACTCCTATCTGCATTCCTTCTCCGAGAAATCCTTCGTTATGCAACGATGTTCCATTTAACTGGTTGATTTGAGTTGCGGCAATTCCGTAATCAAGATTCGTTTGAACCCTGACTTTAGCGGGTGGTGCCATTGCTGGTCCAACTAAAAGACCGGTGTATTCAACAAATTTCACAAAAGGCAAAGCACGAACCTGACTCATTTTACCTGAGTCGGTTAGCAAAACGGTTACTCCGTTCATCCATTTACTACGGTTATGAACGGAAATCCCCAAACTGCCAATCTGTTGCACATAAGACGGATTAACCGGCAAATCGGTTGAATCGCAGGTTAAACCAAATGTTGCGCGACGCGCAATGGCTCTAGCCGAAAGAAATTCCGACGGATTTGCCAACGAATAGGGCGTATTATTTTTATCGGTAAATTGTACATAAAAATAGTAACTGGTATCAACAGCCCGGACTGAAACCGACAGAGACAACAGAAATATAATGGCTAAGAGAACACTGTATTTAGGAGTAGTTGATATTTTCATAATGTAAATGTTTTGTTGCTACAAAAATACGGTTTTTTACGATAGGTTGATTATTATCCAAATATTTAAAAATAATTAAAAGATGAGTCTTAGAGAATATTTATTACGAAAGTTTCGTAGTTTTGCGAAGTATTCGTAATAAAACGTATAATCAACCGTTTATAGAAGAAAAAGAAGATGGAAAAACTAACCAATCAGGAAGAAGAATTGATGCTGATTATTTTTCAGCAGGGGAAGGGTTTTATTAAAGACTTTATTCAACACATGGAGGAACCACGCCCGCCCTATACCACAGTGGCATCCATTGTAAAGAATCTTGAGCGTAAAAAATATTTGAAAGGAACACGATACGGAAATACTGTAGAGTATTGTCCGGTAATGGAAGAAAGCGAATACAAGTCGAAATATATGTCGGGCGTAGTACAAAATTATTTCGAAAATTCGTACAAAGAAATGGTGAGTTTTTTTGTAGAAAAACAAAAAATATCAGCCGAAGAATTGCAGGAAATCATTCAACTCATCGAAAAGAAATGAACGAACTATTGATTTATTTTTTGAAAGTGAACATCGCGATAGCTTTGTTTTACTTGTTTTACCGCTTGTTTTTTGCCGGAGATACCTTCTGGAAAACACGCCGGTATTATTTACTATTGAGCCTGTTTGTTTCATTTACCTATCCGTTTCTCTCTATAGAAAATTGGTTACAAAGTCAGGAACCGGTTCAGGTCTTTGTTGCAAACTATGCCATGCTCCAAGAATTTACAGTTACTCCAAATCAGGAACAGGGTTTCAGTTTAGAATCGATCTTGTACTTTATCTATGGACTTGTATCGGTAGTTTTATTGTTAAGAATGATTGTACAATTGACCTCCATCCTCAGAATCAGAATTCAGGGAAAAGTAAAGATGATTCAAAATACCAGGATTATTGCCGTACAAAAAGAACTGACACCGTTTTCGTTTTTTAGTTCTATTTACCTCAATCCGGCCTTGCATAACGAAGAAGAAACAAGGCAAATTCTGGCTCATGAGTTGACACATGTTCGTCAGGGGCATAGTTACGATGTAATATTAAGTGAGCTCTTGACAATTGCTTTCTGGATCAATCCTTCAAGTTGGTTGCTAAAGCGCGAAATCAGGCAAAACCTAGAATTCCTTGCAGACAACAAAGTCCTCGAATCAGGTTTCGACACAAAAAGTTATCAGTATCATTTGCTTCAATTAGCCTATCAGACTCCCGAAATTAAACTTGCCAATAAATTTAATATTTCACCCTTAAAAAAACGTATTACCATGATGAATCAACAAAAAACTTCGAAAGCGGGCATTTTGAAGTATTTATTAATTGTCCCATTAGCTGCAGCTTTAGTCATTTCGAGTAATGCCGAGAATATTATAAGTTCGGCAAAAGAAACTTTGCAAGATATGAAATCCAACCAAAGTAATTACAGTCAAAAACAGGAAACTACAAATGACAAATCCACATCTAATTTAGATGAATTGGCAGTTACAGGCTATGGACAAACACAAGAGAAACAATATAATACAGCTCCAAAACCTTCAACTTCCACGGATACGAAAATTTCTGACGACAAACCCAAGTCGAACTTAGATGAAATTACAGTAACTGGTTATGGGGTTCAAGACAAACAATATGACAATACAACAGCTACTGTTCCCGGAGATGACAAAGTAGTTTTTACGGTTGTTGAAAAAATGCCGGATTATCCGGGTGGAACCGATGCATTATTTAAATATCTGGCGATGAATATAAGATATCCTGTCATTGCTCAAGAAAATGGGATTCAGGGACGTGTAATTTGTCAATTTGTAGTAACAAGTGAAGGTAAAATAGGCAATGTAAAAGTAATACGTAGTATCGATCCAAGTTTAGACAAGGAAGCTATTCGGGTTGTTGAGGCAATGCCACTTTGGACACCCGGTCAACAAAAAGGTAAAAATGTAAATGTACAATATACATTGCCTATAAATTTTAAGTTACAAGGAAAAGATGTCGATGATAAAAAGACAACTAATGCAACGGAAGCATTTACTGTTGTTGAAAAAATGCCACAGTTCCCGGGCGGAGAGAATGAATTGCTGAAGTATATCGGTGACAATTTGAAATATCCTGTAACTGCTCAGAAAAATGGTATACAAGGTATGGTTGTTATTCGATTTATTGTAAACAAATCAGGGAAAATTGAAAAAGCAGAAGTACTCCGCAGCCTGAGCCCTGAAACTGATCAAGAATCATTAAGAGTAGTTAATTCAATGTCCGAATGGATCCCCGGTGAGCAAAAAGGGGAAAAAGTGTCAGTATATTATACGTTGCCAATAAGTTATAGATTAAAAGAATAGTAATACTGAGAAAAATATTAGGAATGTGTCGATCAACTTTCTGACCGACACATTTTCTTCAAAACTTAAATCACAATGCTATGAAAAGCATTCTTATTGGATTTTTAATTTTTCTTTCTCTATCTATTGAAGCACAAAGTAATGCCATTCAGCGTGCTTTAAAAAGCTACAATTACGAACTGGCCATTCAACTGATAACAAAAGAAAAGAAATCTGCCGAAATGGATTTCCTAAAAGCTAAATGCTACAAGAATATAGGACAATTAAAACCTGCTATTGGAATTTTTGAAGAAATAGTAAAGCAAGACAATTCCAATTTATCTGCAATTAACGAATTGGCCGATTGTTACCAGTTGACAGGAGACTTAAGCAAATCGAAGTTTTACTATTTTATGGCACTGCAAACGGAACCCAATAACCGGTATATGCAGTTGAATTATATGAATATTGTTTACAAGCTCAGAGACTGGAATTCCACAATTAGTCTGGCAGACTCCATTCTAAAGAAAGACTCACTTCCAATTCTTTATCCTATTTTGGGTGATTGCTATTTTCAAATCTCAAAAAAAGATTCTGCTATTTTTTATTATCAGAAAGAACTTAAACACATTCCAGAAGATTATAACACACTCAATAAACTTTCCAGAATTTACCTCCAAGACAATAATTATAACGAACTGATTAATTGCACAGAACGATATATACAATCCGATTCATCCAATCAACAAATCAATCAATATAACGGCATAGCGTATTGTATGAATAAAGATTACGATAAGGCCATATATCGGTTAAACAAGCTTTTCCTGCAAGGCGACAGTTCTTTTCTTACAAATTATTATCTGGGAGCAAGCTATTTGGCATTAACCGATTATATTCCTGCTTTCGATCATTTATCACAATCTTATCAAAAAGATTCAACCAATCTTAACCTGATTTATTATTTAGGTCGTACCTCAATATTAATAGGACATCATGCCGATGGAATTGAATTATTGAATAGAGGATTAGACCTTGCGATCCCAAAGGATTCGGTTCTTTTTAATTTTTATAATAATATTGCTTTAGGATACAGCAGATTATTCAAGTATAGCGAGTCCTTAAAATATTACGAGATATGCAATAAATTAAAACCCGATAATAAAATTACTCTATACACAATTGCCGGTATTTATGATAATCATCTGAATTCTCCAAAGCAAGCGTTGAAATATTATAATTTGTTTATAGCCACTTTCCCTATAGAACCTGAAAAGCCAAAAGAAGTAGTAGAGAATGAACTTAGCGGAACATATTATTCAGCCGTAAAAAACAGAATTGAGGAATTGAAGAATAATCTCTTCTTCGATAAGAAGTAAATATGTTTTGTTGTTCAAAGTACAGAAGCAGGTTTGATTTTTTCAATCCTGTTTTTTTTGATATACAAAAAATAATTGTACTTTTGCTTTAGGTTAAGTTAATTGCCTACTTAAATTCTATACTTATGCATCTTCAAAAAAAAATGATTCAATGGTTTTTTAAACTCTTGCTAATTGTTCCGGCTCTATTTGTATTTCTTTTTAGTACAAATGCGCAAACCCAAGCAAATGTCCCTGTTCCGATTTCTACAGACTCGCTTCGAAAAACGAAACCTGATCTGGATAAACCCGACAAGAATGGAATTTATCAGGTAATCGAAAAAATGCCTCAGTTTCCGGGTGGCGAAAAGGGCTTATTGGATTATATCAGCCGTAATCTGAAATATCCGATAGACGCTCAGGAAAAAGGAATTCAGGGACGGATTGTCGTTCGTTTTGTTGTAACCAAGTTTGGAAAAGTTGATAATGTAGAAACAATACGCGGATTATATCCAAGTATGGATAAAGAAGGTGCCAGAGTAGTTAGTTCTTTACCCGACTGGATTCCCGGAGAGCAAAAAGGGGAAAAAGTTTCTGTTTATTATACGTTGCCCATTACATTTAAATTGGTAGGTGGTACCAAATCCAAATCACTGGATCCGACAAAAAAGCCCTTGGTAATTATGGATGACAAAGTTGCACCAACTGACTACAATTTTTCAACTTTGAAAAAAGATAGTTTCCAGATTGTTGATGTTATTACGCCCGATAAAAAGGAAAAACTGGATGACCTTGCATTAAAATATGGAGCTAATACGTCCAATGGGGTTATAATTATTGTTACGAAACAATATGCCCGCCAAAAAGCTTCAGAAAAAGTTCAATCGGCTGATGATAAACCAAAAGTAATAGAAGATAAAGATATCAATTTTGACAACTTTAAAAATGGAGAAATTCCATTATTTGTGATTGATGGGAAAGTTTCAACCCAAAAAGAAACTTCCAACTTAAATAAGAAAGATATTCAGGAAATTACAGTACTAAAAAATAAATCTGCAATCGCACTTTATGGAGAAAAAGGTAAGAATGGAGTAATTATGATTACTAAGAAGAAATAAAATACTTTTCAAATAAATTACTAAAACAAAAACAGAAATGAAACAGCATTCATTTCTGTTTTTGTTTCAGTTAAACACGAAAAATAATTGTACATTTGCTTCCGGTTTGGAAAACGCTTTTCCATTTCATTTATTTAGTTCGAAACACATAATTTTTTTCACAATGAATCTCTCTAAAACAAACACAACCCCTTTTATAACGCTCGTATTAGTCTTGTTTATTACTTTTACAGGGAGTTTGTCAGCAACACAATTAAGAATGAATCAAATCCAACAGGAAACAACAGATTCGGTTTATGCAATAGTTGATAAAATGCCCGAATTTCAGGGTGGTGAAAAAGCGTTGGTTGCGTTTTTAAACCAAACAATAAGTTATCCGGCAGAAGCACTGAAAAAGAAGGAACAAGGAAAAGTAATCGTTCAATTTGTCATCGCCAAAAACGGGAAAATTGAAAATGCAAAGGTGCTGAGGAGCGTTTCTCCGAGTCTTGATAATGAAGCCTTACGCGTCATCGGGTTATTACCCGACTGGACACCGGGAGAACAAAATGGTGAAAAGGTTGCGGTATATCAAATACTACCGGTTGTCTTTCAAATACCCAGCGAAGAAAGTTTATGGGAGGTAAATGAAAAAACAATCATAATGATTGATGGAGTGAAAATGCCTTCAAAGTTTAACACGAATATACTAAATAACAGCAAATTATCTTCAGTCATGATCCTTAAACCCTTCCCGAAAGAAGAAAAATCGAAATTGATTGCTCAGTACGGAAGGGATGCAGCCAATGGAGTAGTTTTGATAAGTACAAACAAAGAAGAAATTTATTATTCATTGGCTGATACAATTGATACTGCCAAAAATGATACCTGTAAGGAGAAAACAAAAATTCCTGAGTTCCCCGGTGGAAAAACTGAACTCATTCGCTATATAACCGACAGCATCCAATACCCTTTCGTTGCCAAACAATTAAAAACAGAGGGAAAAGTAATTGTGCGTTTCAAGGTAGATAAAACCGGAAAAGTAAATGATGCACAAGTTATGAAACCAGTTGATTATTTTTTAGATAAGGAAGCCCTGAGGGTTATCAATACTTTACCCGAATGGAAACCGGGTACAAAATGTGGTCAAAACATAAGCATTTTTGTTACCATGCCGGTAACTTTTAAATTAGACCTCCCAGCTGATCAAAAAGAATGGGAACGGAATGACAAAACAATCGTTCTCCTTGATGGGGAAAGATTACCTGCTTCATTTGATTTATCATGGCTTAATTATGCCAACTTATCATCATACAAAGTGCTTCAACCAACAACGAAAGAAGTTTCAAAGAATTTAGTAAAAGAGTATGGTAAAGATGCCGTAAACGGTGTGATTTTAATTGAAAGTAAAAAATAATCTGAAACACCGTAATTTTTTCTACGGTGTTTTATGATCCTGATTTTTGAATTCAAGCGGTGTCATTCCATATTTGGCTTTAAAACATTTCGTAAAATACTTACTATCGGAAATTCCTACCAAATAGGCAACTTCCTTTATCATGTACTTAGTGGTAGCAAGAATTTGTGCAGCACGCCTCATTTTGACATCACGTATAAATTCTACCGGTGCAAGTCCGGTAAGACTTTTTAGTTTTTTAAAAAAGACCGAACGGCTCATATTAACAGATTGACAGAGATCTTCAACCGTAAAATCACTACTTTCCATATTTTCTTCAATCAATTCCATTATTTTTTTGACCATTTCTTCATCCTGCGTATTAATACTATATGGAAGTGGATTATACTCGTCCATTGAATATGAAGTCAAATTTCCCCTGAAAATATCCTGCAATTGTTTCCGTTGTTGTAATAAATTGGCAATTCGCGCCTGAAAATAGGGAACACTAAATGGTTTTGTTATGTAATCATCTGCACCATAAGCCAGACCTTCAAGTTTACTTTCAATAGTTGTTTTAGATGTCAGTAAGATAACAGGTATATGACTTGTATTCCTGTTCTTTTTGAGATTCTGGAGCAATTCAATTCCATCCATACGAGGCATCATGATATCACTTACCACAAAATCCGGACAAAACTGAATCGCTTTCTCTAACCCATCAGCTCCATCTTCAGATTCATAAATGATATACTCCGATTCAAGTATTGATTTCATAAATGATCGCAATTCAGCATCGTCTTCAACAACTAAAACGGAAGATTTTGAATTGTTTTTAATGTTATCTTCTATCGGTTCAATATAGTCAACCCGACTGCTGATTGATTGAGCAACTTCGGGCAGTTGATCATTTGTTGAAGCTGCAATAATTTCAACATTTTTATCAAAATGCTCTATTCCAAAAAGAAAGCTGACCGTAAAACAGCTCCCTTTCCCTTCTTCACTTTCTACGGTTACTTTAGCTGAATGTTTCTCTGCCAGATCTTTAACCAATGATAATCCAATGCCGGTGCTTGGCTTACTTTTATCTTCGTTGAATGAAGCAAAGCGGGTAAAAAGTCTTTTTTGTTTATCGTGTGGAACCCCGGAACCCTGATCGCGTACTTCAATGGACAAATATTTATCCTCTTTTTTAATTGCGACCTGAATTGATTTTCCGTTCGGCGTAAATTTAAATGCATTGGACAACAAATTCATAACAATTTTTTCAAGACAATCAGGATCAACCCAAATTTTTGTATTCCCGGCTGTATTTATAAATTTAAATTTGATATGTTGATTGTCTGCTATTTCTCTGAAATTATCAAAAATATCTTCAACAAAAGATGCAATCTCAATTTCTGAAACTTTTAAATGTAAAAACTGTATTTTACGAAAATCCAGAATCTGATTTACCAATCGTAACATCCGATTGGTATTTTGCGAAACCATTTTCAACTGTTTTTTTATCGGTTCCGGAGTATTTTTGTCATTTAGCAGATATTCCACCGGAGCAGTAATCATGGTAAGTGGAGTTCGAATTTCGTGGGATATATCTGTAAAAAAACGAAGTTTCATTTCCGACATCTTCTTTTCAAGCTGAACATTGGCTTTCAAATGATAAATTGTAATCAAAATGTAAACGCAAAGCAAAACCAGCCCCACAAAGAGTATAAAATATAAAAAATAGGCAACCGGAGTTTCCCAGAATGAAGGTAAAATTTTAATCGGTAATTTCCTTTCGTTATTCATCCACAAACCCTCACTACTTGTTGATTTCACTTTAAATATGTAATCACCCTTTGGAAGATTCGTGTAATTTGCAATACGCTGTTTTTGAACATAGTTCCAGTCTTTATCAAATCCTTCCAGCTTATAGGCATACGAAATGTTATTAGGTTCTATATAATCTAATGCAGCAAATTCGATACTAAAAAAGTTCTGATCATGTTTCAAAACCAGTCCTTTAACATCATCTATATCCTCATTCAGCGGTGATTTACCTCCAATTGAAACATCTTTGTTGAAAAGTTGAAATTTCGAGAAGGATATATAAGGAACGAAGGTATTGTTTTTTATTACTCCCGGTGAAAAACTGAGGATACCTCCGGAAAAACCAAAGATTATTTCATTTGATCGTAACCGACAAGTAGATGCCTCTGAGAAAACATTTCTGGACATTAAACGCTTGATATCCGTATAGGTCTCGAAAAAATCCTTTTCCGGATCAAACTTCGTCAGGTTATTTTCAGTACTTATCCATAACATACCTTGTTCATCTTCTACTGCCGCCAGCGTAACATCAGAAGGTAAACCGTTTTTGGTAGTATAGGATTTGAATTTAGAAGGATATCCGTTTTTATCGTAGGCAATTACTTTGTTTATACCACCACCAAAAGTGACCAAAAACATTTCACCCCTCTTTGTACAACAAATTCCATGAACATCATTATTACTCAAACTCGCACTCTCACCAGCTTTACTACTAAAAAAATGATATTGAATATTCTCTGGAGATGAAAATGAACTTGAAAACATAATCATTCCACTTGTTGAACCGACACAAATATGACCTTTTTTGTCCTCAGTGATATAACGTAATCTGTTTGCCGTATCAATCGGATAATTTTTCAAATTGTTCCGATGATTAATAAAGTATGTTTTACCCGTGGTATTTGTTTGAACAAGATTCAATCCACCGCCATAGGTTCCAATCCAGATATGATTATTTTTATCCTGAATAATGCTGTAAATATTGTTATCACTCAAGCTGTAAACATCAGAAGGATTGTTTTTATAATGTTGAACCTGATATGAAAATGAATGAAGATTCTTCTTTATCTTATAAATTCCCTCCCCTTTGGTTCCAATCCAGATATAACCATCTTTATCCTGCATCATGCTGTAAACAGCCCCGGGGAGTTCCGCTTGTTTGCCTATATTTCCCTGAACGGAGAAAAATCCCAACAAATTTTTATTTTTATCATAGATTCTCAATTTACTATCCTTAGTGGCTATCCATAAATTCAGTTCATTATCCTCAAATACGGTTCGTACATCATTAGAGACACTCCGTTGTTCATTCGGATTTAGAATCGTTGCTTTAAAATAATTTTTATCGAAAACAATCTTTTCAAGTCCATGCGATCGTGTCGATAACCATAAATTTCCCTGCCTGTCTGAAAACGCAGAATGGACAATATTGGAAAATCTCCAGTTAAGTGATGATTGTGTATTAAAAAAAGGTTCCAGATTATCCGTGACAGGGTTGTACAAAGAAAAACCTCCTCCCTTTGGTTGAACCCAGATTCTATGATAAATATCTTCCAGAACATATAATCTTGGAGGGAACACATTAGTACTAATATCGTCTGTTTTAATATTATAATACTTTAATAAATGGGTTTTAATATCAAACTTGTATATCCCGACATTAGGAGTTTCAAGCCATAAATGATTTGATTTATCTAAAATTGAATTTTCGATTATATTTGTTTTCAGACCTTTTAAACTGGATGAGTTGAATGATAGAAAATGGTTGGTTTGCAAATTCATAATCAAAAAACCATCGTTTGAAGTTATTATAAGCACTTCGTTTTGATTAATCCTTTTTAAGTTGATAATATCTGATGCAAGCTGTAAATTAAGGAGGGTAAATTTTCCGCTTTGTTTAGAAAATTTCCATATACGTCCTTTATTTGAGCCGAACCAAATTTCCTTCCGGAGCTCCAGAGCAGAGTAAAAAGTCTGATTATTATTTTTATTTATATGATTATTCTCAAAAAAGAATGGCATAGTCTGTGCTTTTCCTTTTTGGATTTGGCATAATCCATTGTCTGTTAAAAGCCATGTATTCCCATTGGTTTCCTCTAAAACGGAGTAAACTGCTTTCCCTTTTAATCTTCCGTTTTCCTGATTGTAAATCTGTATATTAAATAAAGAATCTGTTACTGCAATACATCCTTTTTTCTCGGACAAAAGCCAAACTATTCCTGAAGGTTTAATTTGTATCTGAGATAATTGAAATGGATAATTTTCATATCCTTTGACCAATTGCATTCCCCAAAACTTTTCACTATACGGATTAAAACAATGTGCTTCGCCAACATATGTCCTTAACCAGATCCGCCCATATTTATCCTCGTTAATTTGCTCAATCCTGTTGCTTTTCATGACGTACGAATCGCCAGGTCGAACTTTATAATTCACAAACTTATAACCATTAAATTTACTCAAACCGTTCCAGGTTGCAAACCACATAAAACCTTTTTTGTCCTGCAACAAATCCATAATCGTATATTGTGGAAGTCCATCATCAGTTGAATAGTGTTCAAAATGACATTCAGGTTGAGACTTCAAATCGTTTAAAAAACAATTTGAAATTATTAGAACCAGAAGCGTGATGATTTTTACAAATTTTGGTTTCATATATTTAAGCTGTAATAATAACAATACAAAAATAACTTATAAAACGAGAATATTCCCATTCTGGATCAAATAAAGCAAATTGTCTACTATCATATATCAATTCAACCACCCATTATTAGAAATAGAAACAGTAATATTGCAGTCATAATACAGTTCATGAGCTCTTTCTTTAATTTCAAGCTCGATATTTAACTTACTTGTTCAGATTACGGCATTTCATAGATATAACAATGACGGGTTCGGACAAATTATCATCTGGAGTGAACATACAGGTATATTGAAATTAACATGACATATCAAACATCCTGAAAATCTCTAAAACAATCTAAAAACAAATTTTTATTAACTTTAAAAACAAAAAATCATGAAAAAAAAATTTACTTTTTTAGCAGGACTATTCCTTGCATTATCCTTAAACGTAATGGCAGCAGACATTACAGTTGACCCAGCTTCAACCACTCTAACCACAGCTTATGCAAGTGCAGCTAGTGGTGATGTACTCATTCTTATGGATGGAACTTATGTTATCGATGCAAACATCACGATGACAAAAGCAATAACCATTAAAGCTCAACATCCCAAAATGGCGATTATCAGTGGAGCAGGATTTTTATTTAGTACCAGTTCAACAGGTAATCTCACCGTTCAAGACGTTGTTTTAGATGGTGCAAAAGCAGCTGCTGGAACCTATGCATCTTATGTGGTTGATTTTAATGGATCTGCCGGACTTATCGTAAATAATATTTTATTAGAGAATTGCTCTGTTATAAACTATGGCAACTGTTTTCTCCGGGCTAATCGTGTTGAGGATACCTGCGAAAGCTTTAAAGTTAATAACTGTATAATTAAAGGAAATGGTTCAGTTGCAGCTTATCCATTTTTCCAAGTGACCAAAACAAAATTTGGAACAGGTAGCCTGGAACTGACTAACTCGACAATTGCTGATTTTTCTAATGAGTATATTCAAAATTACAGTACAACAGCTGGTGCAGATAATAATGCAACCTACTTATTCAAGAATAATACTTTCTATAATACAGTTACGGTAGCTGCTAGAAAACCATTTTCTTTTGTTTCCGGAAAAGTATATGTTCAAAATAATATCTTTGTAAAATCAACTACAGGTACACGTACATTGGATGTGACTATCAATGCAGCAGTAACTACTGCCGAATTTACAAATAATGTAGTATATGATTATGACGCTGGAGCATTATTTAATTCTACAGGATGGTCGCTAAATTCAGGAAACCAGGAAGTTGATCCCGGATTCCTCAATGTTGCCAATTATGACTTTACATTACCAACCGGTTCAGCTCTGATTACTGCAAAGATAGGTGACCCAAGATGGTTCGGTATTGCTACAGGCGTAAAAAACACTTTTGCAAATACCGTAAACATTTATCCTAACCCAACGATTGATATGATTTATTTTGATAAAACGTATCACAATGTTAAAATATTCAGCATTTTAGGAAAAGAAATTATTAATGCAAATCAAAAGTCTACTCTTTCACTTAACCAACTTTCAAGCGGAGTTTATATAATTCGCCTGACCGATTCGAACGGACTGACTTCAATAGAGAAAGTAACAAAAAAATAAACAAAAAACTGGTTTTACACATCCGCTGTTACAAAATATTTTGCAACAGTGGATGTTGTACTCAAAATCAAAAAGTCAGGAATAAACTTAAATTTCTGAAATCCTGCAAATAAACTAGATTTATTTTCATTTTTGAAAGAAAATTTTATACTAAAATTCTCAATCATAAAAAAAACACATTTTTAGTTTTGTACCTACTATGCTTAATCAATTTGCACATAGTATTTATCTATAAATATAATATTTATGAAAAAATCAATTTCATTTGTCTTTAAGACAATTATTTTGTTCCTGTTACCGTTCACAATCAGTGCACAAACAGTGAATACCACAACCGATATTTTGTGGCCGTTCGATTTGGGAACAGCCGGTCAGGTAGCGACTTATACTGCCGGAACAGAAGGATATTTCAGTCAGGATTATGTTTCTAACGGAAGCAATTTGCTTTTTAAGGATTTCAGGGCAAGTACTATTGATGGAAATACATACACGCGTTTCCAACCGTTGGTTCAATCAACTTCTCCTACCGGTATTGATTTAATCAGTTTCAACATTAAACCAAAATCCGGTTTAAATTTCACTCCGACGGCTGTTTCATTTTCATGTATGCGATATGGTACCGATGGTGGTAAAATTGATGCTTCTTGGAAATCATCTGATGGAACTATTACGGCATTACAGACCGGTATTAGTCCTAATCGTGATAATAATGTAGCCGGTGGCAGCATTGTGACCATCGATTTAAGTACACTAAACATACCTGCATCAAACGGTGATTGTTCTTTGCAAATTTATATTTATACCTTGGGAAATACAAAACAAGCCGGCCTGGCCGATGTGAAGGTTACAGGTAAAATTGAAGGAACTCTGGCTAATGTGTCGACATATTCTCTAACCACATCTGCATCTCCTGCAGGAGCAGGTACTATTGCTAATGTTCCCGGTGGAAATCAGTTCGACGAAGGTACTGATGTAACTTTAACAGCAACCCGTAATTTTGGCTATGTTTTTTTACATTGGGCAAACGATGCTGATGTGGTTCTTTCAACACAGAATCCATTTACATTAAAAATGACTGCAAATACAATTGTAAAAGCCGTTTTTACAGCTATGAATACCTATGAATTACAACTCAATATTCAGGGAGGTGCAAAAGATTATATGATTTCTGTAACTCCTGCCCCAACCATTGTGAATGCTAAGAAAATGTTTGAAGAAGGAACAAACGTTACACTCACAGCCGGCAATAATCAGGTAATGACTTTCACCAACTGGTTAAGCGGTGAAACAAATCCTACATTAAATATCCCCATGACTCAAAACCAAAATATCACAGCAGTTTATAGTGCGGTAGATTATATTGTTGGTTGGGATTTATACAGAGCCGGAGGGAGTAGTCGCCCAGCTGATTTTTCATCGACAACTGATAATGAAAGTTCAACTTTAGTGCTTCGTAAAACTGATGGAACGGTTAATTCATGGTTGGATAAATCAATGATGGCAGCAAGTGGATATTATGGACGTGGAGCGGCAGTAAACTGGAAACCGTTGGCAGATCAGTATTATTATCAGATTGGTTTTATTGCCACAGATTTTACCGGAATTAAAGTCTCGGCTGGATTGCTTTATAATTATAATGCCTATTCTATTCAAAAATGTGAGTATTCTATTGATGGAACAAATTTTACGCTGTTGGGAACAGACACACTGGCAGCAGGTCAAACCTGGTACGATAAAACATTCACTCTACCAACTGATGCTAATCATACTGCTATGGTAAATGTCCGCTGGATTCCGGATTATAATTCTTCATTGGTAGGAACTACTGCAACGGCAAATGATGGAACTTCCATATCGAATATTTTTGTAACAGCAAATGCCTCGACTTATAATGATGGAGTTGCACCTGTTTTGAGCAGTTCAGTACCGGCTGCAAGTTCTACCGGTGCGTCAACTACAGGTAAAGTGGTTCTTAATTTCGACGAAAAAGTTCAAATTACAAGCGGAACAACTGCTACTTTAGGGTCAAAAAACTTAACAGCTACCGTTTCAGGAAAAACGATAACATTTGCCTATACAGGTTTGGATTACAATACGCAATATACTTTTACCCTGGCGACAAATACTGTTTCCGATCTTGGCGGTAATACGCTTACCAGTCCGGTTACATTCAGTTTCACAACCATGAACCGCCCGGTAGTTACAAAAAAAGCATTTGATTTTGTTGTTGGTGTAGATGGTGATTTTAAGGCTGCTCTTGATGCTGCAACTGCAGCATCTTCTTCAGGCGATCGTTTTCGTATTTTCTTCCCTAACGGAGCATACAATATAGGTGCTGTAACGGGAGATACTAATCAGAAGACTGCTATCACTTTACCAAACATTTCGTTTATAGGACAAAGTGCCGACAGTGTAATTCTTTACAATCAAAATACTGTTGAAGGAATTGGCGTTACAGCAACTATTTATTTTAGCAATACGGCAAATAATCTTTATTTACAAGATCTTACGTTGAAAAACAAAGATTACAGAAGCGGAACAAGTTCGTTGGGTCGTTGCGTGGCATTGCAGGATCAGGGTACAAAAAACATTTACAAAAACGTTAACGTACTAAGTAATCAGGATACATACTATTCAGGATCGGGACGTTTGTATTTCGAAGGTGGCAGTTTACATGGAACTGTTGACTTCCTGTGCGGAGGTGGTGACGTCTTCTTTAACGAATGTCTGTTATATCTCGAAGACCGTTCAGGAAACTGTATTACTGCACCCGCTACTTCGTCAAGCTGGGGCTATGTATTCTCAGGTTGTACTATTGATGGTTTCCCTTCAACCAATGGGAACTTTAATCTCGGACGACCCTGGCAAAATTCTCCAAAATCAATTTATATCAATACAACCATGAAAGTGTTGCCTTCAGCAGCCGGTTGGACCGAAATGGGAGTTGTTCCGGGTTTATTTGCCGAATACAACAGTATGACAGCTTCCGGAACAGCAGTCGATGTAAGTATGCGGAAAAAAAGCTTTACATACAGTGGGGTTACTACTCCGGTAAATCCTTATCTTACTGCAGAACAAGCTGCAACTTATACCCTCGAAAATGTACTAAGTGGAACGGATGCATGGCAGCCCAAACTCTATACCGATCAGGCTGGTATTCCTACAATTAGCGAAAGTGGAAATATTTTAAACTGGAGCGACAACAATTATGTACTTTGCTGGGCTGTATTTAAAGATGGTGTGTTTGTAAAATTTGTTACTACAAATAGTTATACAATCCCTTCAACTGTAACCAGCGGTTCATATACAGTTCGGGCGGCAAATGAAATGGGTGGACTAAGCGCCGGTTCAAATGCAATTTTGTTTAGTAACACAGGTCTTTATAATCCTGTCAGTAATTCAAAATTAATTGACCAAACTTACTTCACAATTGATGGTAAAAAAGTCCATACACTGGAAGGCTTCACAGGTGTTGTAATTGTTCGTTCAATTTATGCCGACGGAAGAGTGATAACCAGTAAATTGTTAAAAACAGACTTTTGATAATCCTACAATTAAATTTAATTTTAAAATAAAATTAGCTGTTTAGATTATGGTGCTTGCTGATCAGCCCGGAAGTTATTTCCGGGCTGATTATTCTATACTTTTTCAAAGAATATTTACATTAAAATGAAAAGAAATCTTACTAAAATCATTTCACTACTTTTAATCAGTATACTCTGGTTAGGTGCAACAAGTTCAATCCCAACCGTCTATTTTATTGGGGATTCAACTATGGCCGATTATGATCCGGCTATTTATCCGAATCAGCGTGGTTGGGGACAGATGTTCCGAAATTTTCTGACTGGTGATATCAGCTTTGTGAATGCAGCCCGAAACGGAAGAAGTTCACGGAGCTTTTATACCGGAAGCGACAGTTTGTGGGCCGGAGTAAGAACAAAACTGAAAGCAGGTGACTATGTGCTTATTCAGTTTGCTCATAATGACGAAAAATTAAACGGTCTTTCCGATCCTGCAACCACAGGAGGAATTGCCACAGCACCATGGTCCGATTTTCAGGATTATTTACGTCATTATGTAAACGAATCACGAAAATCAGGTGCAACTCCGATTCTGGTTACACCAATAATTCGTTGTTATTTCTCGGGCGATACAATTACATTGAAAGGAAGACATAATCTAGGAACAGATGACTCAACACTGAATTATGTACGGGCAATGAAAGCTGTCGGCAGAGAATTGGCTGTTCCGGTAGTAGATCATACTGCGTTAACACGTGCATACGCTGAAAGTCTTGGAGCGACAAATGCATATTCAACAATTTATGTAACTACCGACCAAACACACCTCAATCCGGTTGGAGCAACATTGTATGCTCAACTGGCTGTTCAGGAAATGATTAAACTGAATATACTGACAAATTATCTGAATGCATCTCCGAATCTGATCATTACTCCTTCGTCTGTTGATTTTGGAAATAGCTATATTTCTTCTTATTCAAGTAGCAAATTGACTATTTCCGGATTAAGCCTGAGTCCTGTAACCGGAAATGTAACTGTAAATTCACCTGATGGTTTTTGGGTCGGCCTCAGTTCGAATGGTATTTTTTCGAATAGTATTGAAATACCTTATTCCGGTGGCAATCTGAAAGCTACTGATGTTTATATTCATTTTCAACCGACTGAAGTCAAAAATTATAATGACTCACTTTCAATATTATACGGTTCCGGGGTAACAAAAAAAATACCTGTACAGGGAAATGCTTTGTCCATGACCGAAGGTGTTGAAGCAAGCGTAAATTTCCCATTGTCAGCCGATGCCACTGCGAATGTAACCGGCCCGCTAATATCGCTTGATGAAACGTGGACTGGTATGTATGTAAAAAACTATGCAATAGTAACAACCTGGCCTGCCGCTATTACCGGAACAACTACTCAGCGTAACAGCATAAGTGCCACAATAAATAATTTAATTGACACTTGGCCGGCAGGAGAGATTGATATAAATACAGATCGTTACATTCAATTTGCCATTAAAGCGAATACAGGAACAGACTTTTCGGTTGACTCCATTGGTTTTTATGCCGGTGCAGCAGGTGGTAGCGGTTTAAAATACCGCGTCATGTATTCAAAGAATCCCGATTTTAACGGGGCTGTTGTTTTAGAAGATAAAACCACAAACACAAGCAATACCATGGTCGTTCTTTCATACAAACCAATAGTGCAAATTACCGGTTCTGAAGGTTTTTATCTGCGTTTCTATCCCTGGTATAATGGTTCGGCATCTACCAAGTATCTTTGTTTATCGAATCTTACAATTAAAGGAAGAGTGAGTACAGTAAGTTCATCAATTGAAACGGTGAAGAATAAAAGGAATCTTCAGATTTATCCTAATCCATCAAATGGATTATTTAAACTGAGTAATCCGTTTGAAGGTAAATCTTTTGTTGAGATTTATGACTTAACCGGAATATTACTCTGTAAATCGGAGCTGAATAGTGAATACGCTACTGTAGATTTAAATGGTTACACCAATGGAATGTATCTTCTAAAAATAATTTCCGGTTACCATACTCAAAAACAATTGTTAATCAAAAATTAGACTTATTTTTGTACGTAATTTAATTATGAATTTACAAATTACAAATAAACTAAATTGATACATTTTGAAACAAGAAATATGAAAAAACAAATGATAATGCTTGCAGCCTTACTATTAACAACATTTGGGTATGCACAACAGGTAATTCCATTGTGGGAACAAGGTAAAATACCTAACAGTAAAGGACTTCATATGACCGATAGCATTTCTAACTATCGTCTATTCAGGGTAGCCAATCCGGATATTGAAGTATTTACACCATCTAAAGAAGAAAACCTTGGCTTTGCAGTTCTGGTCATTCCGGGTGGAGGATATTCACATATAACTTATGTTGTAAGCGGATCTCAAATTGCCAAATATATCAACAGCATTGGCGGAACGGCTTTTGTCTTGAAATACAGGTTACCCAACAGTCCTGATTTGAAACAACGCGAAATCGGACCTTTGCAGGATGCTCAACGGGCTATGAAAATTATCCGGTCACTTTCGGCGCAATACGGTTTTGCAACAAACAAAGTGGGTGTATTCGGAACTTCTTCCGGAGGACATTTGGCTTCATCGTTAGGTGTTTATTCTGAAGATTATACCGAAGTCAAAGATTCTGTTTCGAAATATCCGTTCCGTCCGGATTTTATGGTTTTGCTATCTCCCGTAATTACGTTGGCAGATCCTTATGCACATAAAGGTTCCCGGGAAAATCTTCTGGGGAAAAACGCATCCCCCGACTTAATTAATCGTTACTCCACTCAGTTACAAGTTACAGCACAGACACCGCCTACCCTGATTTTTGATGCCAACGATGACAAAGCAGTTCCTTCACTCAACAGCGTTTTCTTTTATACAGCCTTGCGCGAAAAAGGTGTGGATGCCTCATTACACATTTTCCCTCATGGCGGGCACAATATTAATCTTACAAAAAGTCCCGGAACGACCATGTTTTGGATGCCATTATTTGATGCATGGTTGAAAGAAATGAAAATTTACGATTTAAAATAAGAGGATAAACCATTAGCTAATCATAATTATTCAGATTTAATCATCCAATGAATTTTAAATTCATACGAAAATAACACAATTATAAATTTCAATGAAAAAAATCAGATTACTCCAACTCTCTCTTCTTTTATCAACACTCATGTTATCGGCTCAGAATATTTCCAGCGTATGGGTTTCGGATTTAGGTAACGGAAAATATAAAAATCCGGTGCTTTACGCCGATTACTCCGATCCTGATGTTTGCCGTGTTGGAAACGATTATTACATGGTGGCATCTTCATTTGCAAATATTCCCGGACTACCAATCCTGCATTCTAATGATTTGGTAAACTGGACCATCATTGGTTATGCATTAGATAAAATGACTCCTGAAGATCGTTTCAACACTATGCAACATGGTAATGGTGTCTGGGCTCCAAGCATCCGATACCATAACAATGAGTTTTATATCTATTTCGGTGATCCGGATGCAGGCATTTATATGACGCAGGCTAAAAATATCACCGGTCCGTGGACTCCGTTACAAATGGTAAAAGAAGGGAAAGGCCTGATTGATGCCTGTCCGCTTTGGGACGAAGATGGACGTGCTTATGTTGTTCACGGATTTGCCGGAAGTCGTGCCGGAATGAAAAGCGTACTTGCCATTTTCGAAATGTCGCCCGATGGGAAATTGGCAATCAGCAATGACCGCCTGATTTTTGACGGACATCCGAACAATTCAACTGTTGAAGGGCCTAAGTTTTATAAACGCAACGGATACTACTTTATTTTCTGTCCGGCAGGTGGTGTGAAACCCGGTTGGCAGCTTGCATTGCGTTCGACCAATGTCTATGGACCTTACGAAGAAAAAATAGTGCTTGCGCAGGGAAAATCAGATTTTAACGGGCCTCATCAGGGTGCATGGGTGGATACACCCGACGGAAAAGAAGACTGGTTTCTTCATTTTCAGGATTTGTATGCTTACGGTCGCGCCGTGTTGCTCGAACCGATGAAATGGGTAAATAACTGGCCGGTAATGGGTGAGGATAAAGATGGCGATGGTTGCGGAACACCCGTTTCTACGTTTAAAAAACCGGATGTTGGCAAAACTTATCCCGTAACAACTCCCGCTGAAAGTGATGAGTTTCATGGTTCTACCCTTGGTTTGCAATGGCAATGGCAGGGAAACAGCAATCCGCTTTGGTCTTATTGTAACGAAAACAAAGGCTATTTACGTCTTTTTGCATGGCAATTAATCGGAGAAGCCCGAAACTTGTGGGATGCCCCGAATTTGTTGCTTCAGAAATTTCCTGCACCGAACTTCAATGCCACCACGAAACTGACATTCAATCCGTTCAAAAAAGGAGAACGTGTCGGATTGGTACTAATGGGAATGGATTATGCAACACTTACCATCGAAAGCTCCGAAAACGGTTTGACTCTGAATCAAATTAGTTGTTTAAAGGCCGATAAAGGTAATACTGAAAAAATTAATACTTCCATTCCACTCAGGCAAAATACGGTTTATCTCCGTGTGGAAGTAGCTCAAAGCAAGTCTATAAATAAAGAAGGTATCAAGGAACCAAAAGCGACTTGCACATTCAGTTACAGTCTTGATGGAAAGTCTTTTTCATCGGTAGGGAATTCATTCATTGCCCGTGAGGGACAATGGATAGGTGCAAAAGTTGGCCTTTTCTGTACCCGTCCTCAACCATTAAATGATTCGGGATATGCCGATATTGATTGGTTCCGGATTGAAAAATAAATTGAGTTCTTTTTAAACCATTTTGATCTTATAGTTGTTATGAAACGACCGGACAATGTAATATGAGTTCCGATTTAAAAATACTTGCTATATGGTAGAAAACCCTGTAATTTGCGATTGTAACGACGTTTGTAAAAGTGATATCGTAGATAAAATTAAAGATAAAAACCTGAAAACGATTAACGAAGTTGGAAAAGAACTGGATGCCGGAACCGGATGCGGTGGTTGCCAGTTCGATATTCAGGATATTTTAAACGAAATCAACAATTAAAGAAAGAGGAAAACGAAAGTTTTCCTCTTTTTTATTTCTATATTTACAAACGATATAATACCTTAATTCGAATCTTATTCGTATTTTTGTTTTTGTTAAATTGATTTGTTCTGAATTAAAATCCAAAATGAAAAGTAAACCAAAAAAAGTTTGTAAAATAATTGGTTACATATTAATTATTTTGTTTGCATTTATTTTTTTATTTGCCAGAATTGTAAGACCATTGCATAAATTCAAACAAAGTTCAACTTTCTTTCATTACAGAAACCTGTAATCACAAAATCAAATGCAACAATACCTTTCCATACTTAAGCAATACTGGGGTTACGATCAATTCAGACCACTTCAAAGCGATATTATTCAGAGTATTGCTTCGGGGAAAGATACGCTTGGATTAATGCCTACCGGCGGTGGAAAGTCATTGACTTTTCAGGTGCCAACTATGGCCATGGATGGACTTTGTGTGGTGGTTACGCCGCTTATTGCTTTGATGAAAGATCAGGTGGAAAACCTGAAAAAACGAGGAATTGCAGCCGCAGCCATTTATTCGGGTATGTCGCAAAATGATATTATGCTGACTCTCGACAACGCGGTATTTGAAGCCTTTAAATTTCTGTACGTTTCGCCCGAACGACTTGCAACGGCTATTTTCATGGAAAAAATCAAGCAGACAAAAGTTTGCATGATAGCAGTCGATGAATCGCATTGCATTTCGCAATGGGGTTATGATTTTCGTCCCTCCTACCTTCGCATTGCCGATATCCGGGAGTTATTGCCCAATGTTCCTGTATTGGCTCTCACCGCTACCGCAACACCCGAAGTTGTGGAGGACATTCAAAAGCAACTTCACTTCAGGGAAAGAAATCTTTTTCAAAAAAGTTTTCACCGATCCAATCTGGCTTATGTGGTTCGAACGGTCGAAAACAAAGATGAAAACTTATTAAAGATACTGAACAGTGTTCCGGGTACTTCGGTAGTGTATGTCCGCAACCGGAAAAGAACCAAAGAAATTGCTGAGTTTCTGAATCAAAATGGAATTCCTGCCGAAAACTTTCATGCCGGATTGAAAAACGACACGAAAGATGCCAAACAAAGTCGTTGGAAATCGGGTGAAACACGCGTTATAGTTTCCACTAATGCTTTCGGTATGGGCATCGATAAAGCTGAAGTACGAACAGTTGTTCACATGGATTTACCAGATTCGATTGAAGCTTATTTTCAGGAAGCCG
The DNA here is from genome assembly GCA_002427885.1 of Paludibacter sp. UBA6032. GTDB lineage: Bacteria > Bacteroidota > Bacteroidia > Bacteroidales > Paludibacteraceae > Paludibacter. The sequence goes on along the minus strand of DIZI01000031.1, from coordinate 14,277 downwards.
GTCGTGCCGGTCGTGATGAGCAAAAAGCCTACGCTGTTTTGCTTTACAACAACGGTGATGCTGTAAAAATGCGTAAACGTGTTACCGACACTTTTCCCGGTAAGGAAATGGTGATTAAAGTGTACGAAGCGTTGGGAAATTATTTCGAGTTGGGCGTTGGTTCGGGGTTGGATAAGGTTTATGCTTTCGATATAGCTGATTTTTGTACAAAATTCAAATTACCCATTCTGATATCCTATAATTGTTTGAAAATTCTTCAACAAGCCGGTTATATTGAATTGACAGATGAACAAGACAGTTCTTCGCGCGTGCTTTTCACTGTGAAAAAAGACGATCTGTATAAAACAAAACAAACACCCGAACAAGACCGGTTAATCCATATTTTACTCCGCTCCTACACCGGTTTGTTTACCGATTTGGCTGCCATAAATGAAGAAACGATTGCCCAACGACTGGAATGGACACGTGAAAAAGTGTATGAAGAATTGGTGGTTTTATCAAAAGAACATATCATTCAATATATTCCCCGAAAGAAAACACCTTTTCTGACCTTTACGTTGGAACGTGAAGCAACAAATCGTGTGATACTTGGAAAAGAAGCGTACGACGACAGGCGCGATCGCTATATAAGCCGTGTAAAAAGCATATTGGATTATGCCAAAGAAGAGAATATCTGTCGTAGTCAGTTACTTCTCGGTTATTTTGGAGAAAAAAACACCAAACCCTGTAGCAAATGCGATATTTGCCTGAAACGAAAAGAAACGGAATTAACCGAAGTCGATTTTGAGAACATCCGCGCAGCCATTCAGCAACAATTGAAAACCGAAGAATTGACAATCAATTCTTTGGTCAAAAGAGTTTCGTTTAAAGAACCGAAGGTATTGAAGGTTATACGGTTTATGGTCGATAATGGGCAAATAACCGAGAGTGATACAATGAAATTAAAAAACAACAAGATAAATTAATCATGTAGAATTAACCTCGTATTTTATGCAAAAAGAGTATCTTTGCCCGTTTTACTTTTAATTCATATAAATATATGCTCAAAGATAACAAATTAAAATATTTCCGTTGGCATTTAGGTGACCGGTACGATGGCTGGCGGGTAAAGAAAGTAGATCCGATTTTTGCCGTAGTTCCCTTTATTTTGAATAAACGAGTGGATTCCGAAGTCTTTTTTGAAATAAAAATACCGATTGATAAAATCGAAGCATTTATAAAAGAGCACAAAAAAGAAATTCCCGATTTATCCATCATGCACGTGGTAATGGCATCCATTGTGCGATTAATTTCCCAACGCCCGTATGTGAATCGTTTTGTGGTTTGGAACAAAGTTTTTGCACGAAATCATGTTAGCTTTTCGTTAGCTATAAAACGGTCGCTTTCCGATGAAGGCGAAGAAACAGTTATAAAACCTTACTTTTTGCCAACCGATACGCTGTCGGACATTGTCCAAAAAACCAACAAAGAACTGGAAAATAACCAACAGGTAGGTCAAGAGAATTCATCAGATGCCATCTCGAAAGTAATGGGATTTTTACCCGATTTTTTATTAAGAGCGGTTGTCGTATTAATAAAACAGTTGGACAAAGTTGGGATAATGCCCAAACCGCTTTTCCATGCCAGTCCGTTTCACACCAGTATCTTTTTGACTAACATCGGTTCCATCGGCATTGAATCAATTTATCACCATCTATACGAATTTGGCACCTGCAGCATGTTTGCTGCCATGGGTAAAAAGTCAAGATCTTTCGAACTTAATAAAGATGGAGCAGCTACTCAGGCCAAAACTATACTTTTGAAATTTGTACTTGATGAGCGGATTTGTGACGGATTTTATTATGCTTCTACCATTCGTATGATTGATAGTATAATTTCCAATCCATCTGTTTTGTTGCTTCCCCCCGAAAAAGTTATTGTAGATGACGGAGTTGGAAGAAAACGGCTTGACTAATAAGCTGATAATTTTCTCTAATTTCAAAAGCCTTCTGAACAGAAGGCTTTTGTCTTTTAAAGGGAACTATTGATATTCTTATCAAAATATTGAGCCGAAACTATCATTCTGCATTTTGTATCCGAAAAGAAACTGTATCTTTGGCAGCATTAATCTTAAATATCGGTACAATGAATGAATTAAACAAATTGAAGTATTATCGTTGGACACTTGGCGATCGATACGATGGCTGGCGGGTAAAAAATGTAGATGCAGTTTTTTCGGTAATACCGTATTTTCTGCGCACACGCATGGATGCGCAAAACTTTTTCGAGGAGAAAGTTGATATTGATCATATTGAAGCTTTTATAAAAGAGCACAAAGATGACATACCCGATTTATCAATCATGCACGTGGTCATGGCTGCACTGGTGAGGCTTATCGCCGCACGTCCCCATCTGAATCGATTTGTAATCTGGAATAAAATTTTTGCACGTAACCACGTGAATTTCTCTATCGCTGTAAAACGTTCACTATCCGACGAAGGTGAGGAAACACTTATAAAACCGTACTTTATGCCTACTGATACATTGCAGGATATTGTACAGAAAACAAGATTAGAACAGGAAAAAAATCAAAAGGTTGGCCAGCAAAACTCATCAGATACCATTTCAAAAATTCTTGGCTTACTCCCTGAATTCTTATTACGTTTTGTTGTTTTTTCCCTTTTACATCTCGACAAAGTAGGGATGATGCCCAAGTTTATCAACAAAGCCAGTCCGTGGCATTCCAGCATCTTTCTTACCAATATTGGGTCAATCGGTGTAGAATCTATTTACCATCATTTATACGAATTTGGAACCTGCAGCATGTTTGTGGCTATGGGCAAGAAATCCAGACGCCATACGCTAGACAAAAATGGGGATTTGAAATCGTACAAAAGTATTCAGCTTAAATTTGTACTCGACGAACGAATTTGCGACGGATTTTATTACGCTTCTTCCATGCGGATACTCAATAAAATCTTATCAGATCCATCTGTTCTGTTGCTTCCTCCAAAGGAAGTGATTATTGACGAAGGTGTGGGTAAAAAAAGAATTGATTTGTAGAATATTGACATAAAAAAACCTCCTGGCGGAGGTTTTTTATTTTTTTACAATCGTTTTCCCAAACGGGGTTAAAGCCAGAGCTGCTAATTTAAAATGTTGTAAGGCAAAGGGAATTCCTATGATTGTAATTGCAAAGAGTAAGCCGAAAAGCAGATGCGTCAATGAAATCCAGATACCACCAACGCAAATCCAGATGATATTCATCAGTGTGGATAAGCAACCCGAACCATTCTTTTTTGTCCGAATCTCACTTCCAAAAGGCCATAATGCCAGCATGGCCAGTTTTAGGGTTTGAATGCCAAAGGGAATACCAACAATGGTTAGCATCAAAAGCAGACTGGAAATCAGGTATTCAATGGCAATAATAATTCCACCAAAAACAATCCAAATAATATTACCCAGAAGTGACATAAGCCTGTTGATTTATATAAATTCAATTTATTGCTATCTATTTCGTCATATCCTTTTGAATCAAAACAAGAATAATACAAAAATGTTGTGAGAAAGATTGCAAAATATGATATTTTCACCGAAACTTTCGCGTTTCGCTTAAAAACCCTGTAAATTAATATTCTCACTATCAATCATAGTTACCCATTTCCCCATCTTTTTCTGAATCACCCTGAAATGTTGTTTATCTTCAGGAGAAATCAATGAAATCGCTTCACCAGGAGATTCGGCACGACCGGTTCGTCCGATTCGGTGAATATAATCTTTGGGTGAGCGGGGCAGTTCGTAATTAATTACATAAGGCAGGAATTGAATATCAATACCACGCGAAATCAAATCCGTAGCCACCAGAACACGTAGTTCACCCGATTTAAATTTATTCAGGGCTTCAGTTCTGGCACCCTGGCTTTTTTTGCTATGCATGGCTGTTGCTTTAATGCCGTTCTTCCGGAGTTTATCGGCCACATTATCGGCTTTATAAACCGAAGAAGTGAATACCAGCACCTGTTTCATATCACTATTTTTAATCAGGTATCGCAATAACGGACCTTTATTTTCTTCGGAAACAAAATAACCCACCTGGGAAATTAAATCAAATGTATTATCTTCTTCCTCAATTTTTATAACAACCGGATTTTCCAGTAAAATCTGATTAATCCGGCTCACATCGTCATTCAAAGTAGCCGAAAATAAGAGGTTCTGTCGCTTTTTTGGCAATAACTTAAATATGAGGCTCATTTCTTCTCTAAAGCCCATATTCAGCATTTTGTCAGCTTCGTCCAATACCAAAGTTTCTATCCCGGACAAATGTACCGCCTTCGATTCAACCAGTTCCAACAATCTTCCCGGGGTGGCAACCAGAATATTGACGTTTTGCAAAGCCATCATTTGCGGGTTAATGGACACACCTCCAAAAACAGCTAAAGTCTTAATCCGTTCGGGAAACGAGGAACCAAAAGTAATAAATACTTCACTTACCTGCATCGCCAGTTCACGCGTTGGCACCAATACGAGCACATTGACATGACGGTTTTTGGTGATGGTCTTTCCCTGCAGATTCATTAATATCGGCAAAACATAACCCGCCGTTTTTCCAGAACCCGTTTTAGCAATGCCCAGTACGTCCCTTTTCTTCAAAATGGCAGGGATAACTTCCTGCTGAATTGGATAAGGTTGGGAATAATTCTGATCAGCAAGAGCTTTCAATAAAGCCGGCGATAAACCAAAAGTAGTAAAAGGCATATTTTTAGTTATGATTTTGAGGAAACTTTTTGACCAGCAAAGATAGATATAATCAAATCAGGTACAATAAATGCACCTGACAAATTAAGTTTTGGTAAGATCAATTGATTTTGGGTGAATGTAAATTATAATTAGAAATCTGACTTTTATCAACAAGATTTATATCTCAAAAAAACCGGGCAAAATAGAAAGTACTAATTCAACTATTTTTTTTAAGTCTGATTACATTGATTATTTGAGTCAATAAGAGCCCAAATATTCCACCAATGGCAAATATTGATATAAACTCAACAGTTCTTACACTCCCATTTGCAATATTCTGAAAGTAGTTAACACTCGTGATAATAAGCAAAATGGCGGTAAATATTAAATTTTTATATTTCATCTTGGATATTGAATATCAGATTTGTGTTTCCTCAGTTTTGCTTTTGTTCAAAAGAATATATATTATAGGTAAAATACCCATGGTATTAAAAATAGCCAGACAAACAAACCAAACAGGTTCATTGTTGCGCCCGGCTTTCCACATGGCAATTAATTTCCATACAGAATCCCATAATACACAAATGACTATTAACGGCATTAACCAGGTTAACGGACCAAAATAATTAGTTAGTGTTTCCATTGTGATAAAATTTAAATGTTAGTATTTAGTTTCTATTCACTCGCTGCAAATATACAAATTATTCGAATAGTCAATCAATTTAAAAACACATTTATCAATTATGAATTATGAATTTATTAAGACATTCTGTTTTTATAATCCTCGTAACCGAATTCCCGGATTAATTTGAATTCATTCTCTTTCGTCCATATCCCTAGACCTGGATGTGTAACACCGTTGAACATGGTGGTTTTTACCAGGGTATAATGAATCATATCATTGAAAACAATCCGGTTACCGATTTTTAATTCCTCATCAAACGACCAGTCTCCGTAAAAGTCACCGGACAAGCAACTGCTTCCTCCCATACGATAGGTTGGTTTACCCGCAATAGATTCAGATGCTCCTATTATTTCGGGTTTGTAGGGCATTTCCAGACAATCGGGCATGTGGCACGAAAAAGAAACATCGAGCATGGCGGTTTTGATTTTCTTATTTTCAACAATATCAATTACTGACGAAACCAAAACTCCGGTTCGCCAGGCAAAAGCACTACCCGGCTCAAGTATGATCTGCAAATGGGGATATTTTGCTTTAAAAGTCTTCAAGAGGAAGATTAAATGTTCCACATCATAATCCTCACGAGTCATCAAATGTCCGCCGCCCATGTTCAACCACTTAATCTGAGAAAAATATTTTCCAAATTTTTCTTCCACAACGTTCAGTGTTTTTTCCAGATCGTACGAACTGGATTCGCAAAGCGTGTGAAAATGCAATCCTTCTAATCCTTCGGGCAATTTATCTCCCAATAATTCGGCCACGACACCCAAACGTGAACCGGGTGCACAGGGATTGTACAAATCGGTTTCGACATCGGAGAATTCCGGGTTTATACGCAATCCGCAGGATATATTATCGAATTGTGTTTGGGGGTAGAAATGCTGAAACTGATTGAGTGAATTGAATGTAATATGACTGCTGCAAGCCATAATACCGGGAAATTCTTTGTTGGAATAGGCCGGACCGTAAGTATGTGCTTTACTTCCCATTTCTTCCAGAGCCAAACGTGCTTCAGCCAATGAACTGGCGGTGGAATAAGAAATATATTCACGCACAATAGGGAAAACACTCCACATAGCAAAAGCCTTGAATGCAAGAATAATCTCTACACCGGCCCGCTCTTTCACCGATTTGATTAATGCCAGATTTTTGCGAAATGCGACTTCATCGAGGACGTAGCAAGGGGAAGGTATGTTTTGGTAATTCATAATTTACAATTCATAATGCATAATTTTTGCAAAGGTAATGATTTTAAAACATGTAGAGACGCATTGCAATGCGTCTCTACAAATATATACAAAAAACAAATGAATGGATATTTTACAATTCCAGATCAATGTCGTGCAATTCGTGCCAGGGCAAACCCTGTTTATTCAATTGTTCCATAAACGGATCGGGATTAAATTCTTCAACATTGTAAACACCCGCTTTGCGCCATTTGCCCTTGAAGAACATCATAGCACCAATCATAGCTGGAACGCCGGTTGTGTAACTTACACCCTGAGCTCCGGTTTCTTTGTATGCTGCTTCGTGACTACAATTGTTGTAGACATAATATGTTGTTTCTTTTCCATCTTTCAATCCTTTTATACGGCAACCAATCGAAGTTTGACCGGTGTAATTTTCGCCCAGATCGCCCGGATTCGGAAGAACGGCCTTCAGAAACTGAATCGGAACAATCTTCTGCCCGTTGTATTCCACTTCGTCTATGCGCGCCATACCTATATTCTGAATTACCCGTAAATGAGTCAGGTATTCCAATCCGAAAGTCATCCAAAAACGGGCACGCTTGATGGTTGGATAATTTTTTACCAACGATTCCAGTTCTTCGTGATAAATTACATACGATTCTTTTGGTCCGATTTCAGGATAATTCAGAGGTTTATGAATTTCGTGCGGTTCGGTTTCCACCCATACACCGTTATCCCAGTATTTACCCCGTTGAGTTACTTCACGGATATTAATTTCGGGATTAAAATTAGTGGCAAATGCTTTGTGATGGTCGCCTGCATTACAATCAACAATATCAAGGTACTGAATTTCGTCGAAATGATGTTTCGCTGCATAGGCCGTATAAATACTGGTTACGCCCGGATCGAAACCGCAACCCAGAATTGCTGTCAATCCTGCTTTCTCAAACTTTTCTTTGTATGCCCATTGCCAGCTGTATTCAAAATGTGCTTCGTCTTTCGGTTCGTAATTGGCAGTATCCAAATAATTTACACCCGCTTCCAGACAAGCATCCATAATCGTCAAATCCTGGTAAGGAAGAGCCACATTAATAAGCAATTCGGGCTTGTATGAATTGAGCAACGTTACTAATTCAGGAACATTGTCGGCATCCACCTGTGCCGTTTTTACTTCCACACCAAAGCGTTTTTTTACATCGGCGGCAATTATATCGCATTTTGATTTGGTGCGACTGGCCAACATGATTTCAGTAAATACATCCGGATTTTGAGCTACTTTGTTTACTACAACAGTTCCCACGCCTCCGGCGCCGATAATCAATACTTTTCCCATTTTCTTTAAATTATTGAGAGTTTTATTCTTCTTAAAATTTCGAGCCTACAAAAATAGATGTTTTTTACCAATTAGGAAAGGAATCTTCCTCTTACCTTTACTTACCTCTTGCCTCTTACCTCTGATATTCCGTCGGATCAAATCCTTTCAGTGCTTCTTTCCGCTCGGTACAGGTACCGCAAGTTCCACAATGCACCTTCTGACCATTATAACACGAATATGTTTTTTCAAACGGAACTCCAATTTCTTTTCCTATCAACGCAATTTCGCGTTTGGAAAGATTTGTATAAGGTGCCATAATTTCCACATCGTTGTAAGTTCCAAACCTAATGGCATCATTCATGCTTTGAATAAAGTCAGGACGACAATCGGGATAAATGGCATGATCACCGGCATGATTGGAAATCAACAATTTGTTACAATCCATACTTTCGGCAATACCGGCTGCAATACTCAACATGATGCCATTTCGAAAAGGTACGACTGTTTTTTTCATGCTTTCATCTTCGTAATGCCCGTCAGGTATTTCGCCACCCGATTGCAATAAATCGGAAACAAAGCCCATTTTATTCAAATCCAGTTCAACAACACGATGTTCAATATCCAGTGCTTTACAATTTTTAGCGGCATATTCTATTTCCCTAACATTGTGCTTTGAACCGTAATTGAATGAAACAGCGAGTCTTACACGATCTGTATATTGATACAAAGCCACCGAGCTATCCATTCCTCCCGAATAAAGTATTATTATATCTTTCATCTTATCTTATTTTTTAGTACACAAAATTAGACAAAAGCTTTGAAAATTGAGCGGATAAGTATTTTTTTGTATTTTTGTCATCTAAATTAATTTTGGAAGCAATAAAATTCTTATTTCAAATGCCTCTCCGGAGGATTTAACAGACTGATAAATGAATATACAACTACCTGCAGAATGGTCTGAGCAAAAATTTGTTCAACTCACATGGCCACATGAAAATACCGATTGGGCTTCAATGCTCGACGAAGTCAATACTTGCTTTGTCAACATTGCTCTTGAAATAATCAAACGGGAGAAACTACTGATTGTTTGCCGGAATGCAGTATCCGTAAAATCTCTGTTTGAAGAAGACATTGACTTATCCAAAATCCATTTTGTAGAATTGACAACAAACGATACCTGGGCACGTGATCATGGAGGAATAATCGTATTTGAAAACCGCAAACCGGTTATTTATGATTTCACTTTCAATGGTTGGGGAATGAAGTTTCCGGCAAATTACGATAATCTGCTTACCAGACAATTATTTAAAAGAGGTATTTTCGGAGAAAAGGCTGTTTATCGTAACTGTCTGGATTTTGTACTCGAAGGCGGAAGCATTGAATCGGATGGTGAAGGAACTTTGCTTACAACTTCCGAATGTTTATTGTCAGATAACCGTAACAATAAAACGAAAGAAGAAATTGAAGAAAAACTAAAAGAATTTTTCGGATTGAAACGGGTCTTGTGGTTAAACCATGGTTATTTAGCAGGAGATGATACAGACAGCCATGTGGATACCTTGGCTCGTTTTTGTAGTATCGACACAATAGCTTATGTAAAATGCGATGATGAAAAAGATAAACATTACCTGGACCTGAAAATTATGGAATTAGAACTTCAAAAGTTTAAAACGCTAAAAGGAAAATTTTATAATCTTATTCCGCTCCCAATGGCAACGGGAGTATATGAAGATGGGGGACGACTTCCGGTAACTTATGCCAACTTTTTAATTATAAACGGAGCCGTTTTAATGCCAACTTATAATTCTCCTAAAGACGAAATTGCAAAAATACAATTGCAAAAAGCTTTTCCCGACCGGGAAATTGTAGGTATAAATTGTAACGCACTGATTAAACAGCGTGGCTCATTGCATTGTGTAACAATGCAATATCCCATAAATAAGGAGAAAGAGCTAAAAAAATAAGAAAAAATTCATAAAATGAAAATAGGTCTTATCCAACAATCCAATACCGTCCATCCTGCCGATAACGTGGATAAACTGGAACAAAACATTCGTTCATGCGCTACTCAGGGTGTAGAACTGATTGTTTTGCAGGAACTTCATAATGGTTTATATTTTTGTCAAACCGAAGATCCGGCCGTTTTCGAACAAGCTGAGACTATTCCGGGACCATCAACAGAATCGTTTGGAAAACTGGCAAAAGAATTGGAAATTGTGCTTGTTCTATCCTTGTTTGAGAAACGGGCACCGGGTTTGTATCACAATACGGCTGTTGTGATTGAAAAAGACGGAACCATTGCCGGGAAATACCGAAAAATGCATATTCCCGACGATCCGGCTTATTACGAAAAATTTTATTTCACGCCCGGCGATTTAGGATTTGAACCCATTCAAACATCTATCGGAAAACTTGGTGTGTTGGTTTGTTGGGATCAATGGTATCCCGAAGCTGCACGACTTATGACAATGGCCGGAGCCGAAATATTAATCTATCCTACAGCAATAGGTTGGGAAAATACCGATTCTCAAGAAGAAAAACAACGTCAGGTTGACGCGTGGATAACAGTTCAACGTGGGCATGCAATTGCCAACGGACTACACGTTATTTCGTGCAATCGTACCGGTTTTGAACCCGATCCTTCGGGCGTAACCAATGGCATTCAGTTTTGGGGAAATAGTTTTGTGGCCGGACCGCAGGGGGAAATGCTTGCACAAGCTTCAAACGACAACAATGAAAATCTGGTGGTTGATATAGATTTATCACGTACCGAAACGGTTCGTCGCATGTGGCCATTTTTCCGCGACAGACGCGTGGATGCTTTTGGTGATCTGACAAAAAGGTGGCGGAAATAATATACAAATACGATAATGCACTTATTAAAACTAAAACCGCTCCCGGAATAATTTTCCGGGAGCGGTTTCTTTATAACAGAATGAAATTATTCGGGCTTTTCGTTCATTTTCATCATGCCCATCATTTGGTTTATTGTTTTATTCATGCCGTCGGTGGAACCGTCGAGGAAAATAACATTTCCTTTTCCTGTCTCGCCAAAATGCTTGATAGCTTCCGTCCACATACTGAATAGCAGGAACGATGCATCCAAATCGGCATCAGTCATTTCCTTAGCAGCCAATGCCATACCTTTGGCCACTTCTTCGCGGAACAAAGCAATACCTTGTCCTCGTTGTTGAGCAGCTTCTTTTTCGGCCAACGCGGAAATTTTAATAGCATTTCCTTCGGCTTCGGCAGCTTTGGTACGGGTAATCAGCAAGGCCTGACCTTCATTCTCTGCAGCTGCTTTTAGGTTATTTGAAGCCACTACTCTTGACATGGATTTAATAATTTCTTCGTCAAACGTAATATCGTTCAACTGAATATCAATCATATGAAAACCCCAGTCCTGGAGGGTATCATCCAAATGTTTTTTTACTTCCAAAATAATTTCGGTACGAAGTCCAAGAATTTCAGCTTGTTTCTTAGTAGCCACAAAACTACGGATGGTACCTTCGATAGTACGAATCAAGGCTTGCATAAAGCTACGTTCGTCTACAAACTTAAAAGCCACGTTTTTAATTGTTTCGTCCGATTGATTAAATACCGCGTAAAGCAACATGGCTTTAAAATACACATTGGCCTGATCCTGCGACACAGCCTGAAATTCCAACTCGGCTGAACGGTTCTGAATGGAAATACGTTTGTAAACCATTTCAATAAACGGAATTTTAAAATTAAGACCCGGTGCCATGATACGCCGGTACTTTCCAAAAACAGTAATAACAGCTACATTGCCCTGATTAACGGTAACAAAACCGGAGGCAATTAATGCCAGGACAAATACTCCAATAATAATGAAAGGAATTGATTCCATTTGATGTTGATTTTAATTGATTAATTAATATGATAACTTTTAATATATGTAAGTAATTCTCAAGTATAACGAATTTCGAGTGAAGGTTGCTCAAAATTCAAGCTTCTTTAAATTTTCAATAGCGTCTTCGTAGCCAAATTCCTGTGCTTTTATAAAATCAGCATAAGCCTTTTCTTTGTTTCCCAATGCATAATGTGCTTCACCACGGTTTGTCAAAGCTTTAGCATTTTCAGGTTCAAATAGAATAACCAAGTCGTAGTCTTTAATTGCTTCAATATTCTTCTCTTGACTTTGATATAAGAAAGCTCTATTGAAAAGATAAAATGCTTTATATGGTTCTAATTCAATAGCTTTATCATAATCCTTTAACGCAGATTCATATTGTTCAAGAATTTCATAAGTGTATCCTCTATTATGATAAATTTCAGCTACATCTGAATATTTTAATGCGATTAATGCAGAATAATCTCCAAATGTTTTATCATACATTTTCAATTCTTGATAACAAATAGCCCGGTAATATAAACCGTCTATATTTGTGGGATTAATTTTTAGTCCAGCGTTTAAATCAGCCAATGATTTCTCATACTCATCATTCAAATTATATTCAATTCCCCTTTCAATCAACGAAATATAATCAGCTGGATCTCTTTCAATCTTTTGAGTATAATAGGTAATGGAATCAATTCTTTTTTCGAGATTCTTATTAAATTTATTAATATATATTTTTCTCAATAATCTTGATAATCTTTTTGATGGACTAAATAAAAAGAAAATGAAAAATAAAACCCCAATTAATTCAATTATAAAATTTGTGTTTCGGGATAATGAGAAGAATACTTGATTAAATACAGTAAGATATATAGTTATAGATAAAACTATACTATCGATATTTTTTAGCAAAAATGCATATTTAGCATACATATACCAATTTGAATGTGCAAAATTATCAAATCCTGTATCTTGTATTATTTTCAAATTTTTCTGAGCTTCCTTATATTTTTTTAGATAGTATAAAGCTTGTGCATTTTCAAATAATGAATTGATGTAATAGAATTCTCTTTTTAAATCCAGATTATATTTTTGATGATTCATTTCTGTCAAATCAATGATTTGCTCAAATAGGGAAGTTGCTTTTTTGTAATTTTCAATTTTATTATATGCAACTCCACATTGAAAAATAATAAATATTCGACGAATAAATTCATCTCTTGAACTTAGATTTTCAAAACTTTCATATTTTTCTAATATAGAAGTGTGTTCCTCATAAAATTTAATTTTTTCAGTGTAGTCTTCCAGACCAATAGCCCTAAAATCAAAATATAATTCGGTTTTTATCATTTAAGTTTGGATTTTCATTTAAAATATTAGCTTAATAATTTTCCCCAACAAAAATACAACTTATATTTTAAACTAAACAAAATTTCCCGTGTTTTCTTTAACCTTTATTTACGATGAAATATAGCTATCGCAAAGCCATTTTATTAATGGGGACGAATAGGATGGAGAACTTATATTAACTACCCGGTCATATCACATAACTCTTCACCACATCACTCCATATACGTGATGGATGCGTACGTGCAGCAGTCACCCGGAAGCAATACTCCTGTCCGCTGATAAGTCCTTCAATACGTATCTTTCGTTTGGAACCGGTGAGTTGTATCCACACAGTATCAACGGGCAATGGAGCCGGGCAATATTCAAACACATAAAAAAGGGCTTTATCCACCACAGCGCAACTCAACCAAACTTCACCCTTAGAGGATCCGGGTTTTACAATAACACTCTGCGGTTTGTCAAGCTCCCCTACTCTTACCGGCTTTTTATGCATATCAAAACCGGAACTAATAATAATAGTTGCATCGCCCTTACTTGTTTGCTGCACAAAAACCGCCAGATCTTGCAAATAGTTTTCCAAATCGCGCCGGCATACAGCTTTAGTGACCGTTGTCAATCGGCCTCCCTGTTTAGAATCATTAATGGAAGTCTCATAGCTTGCAATTTTGGCTCGCAATTCATCCAGTTTTTCCTGAATATTGGGGAAATAGACATTATTTGTCATTTGTGCCAATATCACATCTGCCTTTCCAAATAGTTTTATATCCCTGTATTTCTTTGCAGAAAAGGTTTTTGAAACAATAGCTTTATCCATATGGTTGTTATTTATGTTATAGTTGAATTATCCGGTATATATTTATGTAGTTGCATTTTAGTTATTCACTACATGTCAGAAAGTATTGGTTGCTACTGCATTTTAAACTCAAAACACATAGAACTATTCCGCATCTATTTATCGGAAATGTTTGTTTGCAGCCCGATAATACAGCTTTTCAAATACGTATTTGAATATTTATCATGTAAAACGCATTATTTCTAACAGCAAATATATTATTTTTCATTGATATTAATATATTTTTCATTGATAATAATCATTTTTATATAAGAAATATTCTGTTTATCATAGATAATATTTTATTTCTTATTTATAATAATATATTAC
>DIZI01000011.1 GCA_002427885.1 Paludibacter sp. UBA6032 | reverse complement strand
GTTCAACAACCGGACACTAGTGACAAAATATGATTATTTCATATTATTTGTAACAATTATTTTAGTCGATTTCCAGATTCAGTCAGGAGTTAATAACTATCATTATTGCAGAATTTTAAGTGATAAAGGAGTAAAATACCAATTGCCCTGATTCTGAATTCTGGGACAATTGATTACAATTTACTGATTTTAATTTTTACAATATATTCATCGAATTCCAGTTCAGTTGCATCGACAAGATTGTCAACCAATACAACGGAATTAGCCAATGTTTGAACGGCAATGTAATTTGAATATTCGGTAACAGCTGCATTTATTTCATCACGACTTTCAATCTCGACAGATATCTTATCGATGATTTCAAAACCGTTCGATTTGCGGATATTCTGAATCCGGTTTACCAGTTCACGGGCAATACCTTCGCGTAATAAATCATCGGTAACAGTTATATCGAGAGCCACAGTAAGTTTTCCTTCGTTAGCAACCAACCAGCCCGGCATATCTTCGGTGATAATTTCCACATCTTCGGTCAGCAACTGAACTTCACCGGTAGGTAACTTTAAGATATATGATCCGTCTCGTTCTATTGCTGCAATTTCATTTTTTCCAAAAGCAGTCATTACCTGGGCAATTTCTTTCATTTGTTTGCCGTATTTCTTACCAAGGGTTTTGAAATTGGGCCTGATTTTCTTGACCATGTTTTCCATATCAGCATCAGGTGGAATTACTTCCAGTTCCTTCACATTTACTTCGGCTTTAATCAAATCGGCAATATATATCATTTGTTTGTAGGTAATTTCATCCGGTGCCGGAACAACTGCTTTAGATAAAGGTTGGCGTACTTTTTTCTCGGCTTTACGACGTAAAGCAAGTATCATCGACGAAGTTTGTTGTGCCAGTTGCATGCAAACTTCCAGATTGCTGTCAATTAATACAGCATCATAGCCTGGGAAATCGGCTAAATGAACCGATTCACTTGTATCTTTTCCGGTAACTGCATTCAAATCAAGGAATAGCCTGTCGGCAAAGAATGGAGCAATTGGAGCCATAAGGCGTGATATTGTTTCCAGACAGGTGTAAAGTGTTTGGTAAGCTGAAATTTTATCCTGATCATACTCACCACCCCAATAACGCTTGCGGTTTAACCGAACATACCAATTGCTCAGATTCTCGCCTACAAAGTCCGAAATAGCACGTCCTGCCCTTGTTGGTTCGTATGTTTCATAATACTCGGTCACATCTTTTACCAGTGTGTTCAATAATGAAATAATCCAACGGTCTATTTCAGGACGACTTTCCATCGAAACTTCGGGTTCACTGTATGTGAATTTATCGACATTGGAATAAAGCGAGAAAAAAGAATAGGTATTGTAAAGTGTTCCGAAAAATTTACGGCGAACTTCTTCAACACCTTCGATGTCGAATTTTAAGTTGTCCCAGGGCGAAGAGTTGGTCATTAAATACCAGCGTAAAGGATCCGATCCATGTTTTTCGATGGCTGCAAAAGGATCAACTCCATTGCTGAGGCGCTTTGACATTTTATTCCCGTTTTTGTCGAGAACAAGTCCGTTGGAAACTACATTTTTAAACGCAACCGAACCACGAACCATTGTGCTTATGGCATGGAGGGTAAAGAACCAGCCACGGGTTTGATCAACACCTTCAGAAATAAAATCGGCAGGAAAGAATGTCCCCGACTCAACCATTGAAGAGTTTTCAAAAGGATAATGAAGTTGAGCAAATGGCATAGCACCCGAATCGAACCAAACGTCAATTAAATCCAACTCCCGTTTCATCGGTTTCCCGTTGGATGAAACAAGTATAATACCGTCAACATACGGACGGTGCAAATCGATATTTCTCACCGCATAATTGTCCGCTGTATATTCTCCTACTTTATAGTTTTTATAGGGATTTTCCTTCATAAATCCGGCTGCAATTGATTTTTCAATTTCCGATATCAATTCTTCAACAGAACCTATGCAAATTTCTTCCAAACTATCTTCACTTCGCCAGATGGGAAGTGGTGTTCCCCAGTAGCGGCTACGGCTCAGATTCCAGTCCTGCAAGTTTTCCAACCATTTGCCAAAACGACCAGTACCGGTAGATTGTGGTTTCCAGTTGATGGTTTCATTCAAAGCCATCATTTCTTCACGACAAGCTGTGGTTTTTACAAACCAACTGTCGAGTGGATAATACAAAACCGGTTTGTCGGTACGCCAGCAATGAGGGTAGCTGTGAACGTGTTTTTCTATTTTAAAAGCCAAACCTTGTTGTTTCAGCATAACGCATAAATCAACGTCCAAAGTTGTATCTTCTTCTGTCAACTTAGGATCATAAGCATTTTTCACAAAGCGTCCCGCATATTCGCTGTACAAAGTCAGATCGACATTGCCAGCAACATATTGAGGGTCTAAATCTTCAATTTTGAAGAATTTTCCGGTACGATCCACCATCGGTTGACGGTTTCCATCTTTGTCAATTAGAAGCAGTGGTGGAACATTGTTTTGTTTCGCCACACGGTCATCATCCGCTCCAAAAGTTGGCGCAATATGTACGATTCCCGTACCATCTTCAGTGGTTACAAAATCACCCGAAATCACCCGGAAAGCACCTTCGCCGGGATTCACCCAGGGAATAAGTTGTTCGTATTCCATTCCAACTAATGCATTGCCATCATATTCAGCAACCCATTTGTAAGGAATAATTTTATCTCCATGTTTGTAGTCTTCCAAAGAAATTTCGGATGCCTTTGGATTAAAATGAGAGCTTAATAATTCTTTTGCAAGAATTAATGAAATAGGCTCACCTGTATATGGATTATAAGTCTGTACAAGTACATATTTTATGTTTGGTCCAACACATAAAGCTGTATTTGAAGGAAGAGTCCAGGGGGTAGTCGTCCAGGCAAGAAAGTAAACACTACCCCAGCTATCATCTAAAGGAAAACTTGCAGGTTTACTTTTTACTTTAAACTGCGCTACACAGGTTGTGTCTTTCACATCGCGATAACAACCGGGTTGATTGAGCTCATGTGTTGAGAGTCCCGTTCCGGCGGCAGGTGAAAACGGTTGGATCGTATATCCTTTGTATAATAAGTTTTTATTGTAAAGTTGCTTAAGCAGCCACCAGAGTGTTTCGATATAACGATTGTCGTAGGTGATATACGGATCGTTCATATCCACCCAATAACCCATTTTGGTGGTGAGGTCTTCCCATTCTTTGGTGTATTTCAATACATCTTTGCGACAGGCGGCGTTATAATCATCCACTGAAATTGTTTTGCCAATGTCTTCTTTGGTTATTCCCAATGCTTTTTCAACAGCCAGCTCCACGGGAAGCCCGTGGGTATCCCAACCAGCTTTTCGTTTCACCTGAAATCCCTGCATGGTTTTATATCGGCAAAATACATCTTTAATGGTTCGGCCCATCACATGATGAATACCGGGCAATCCATTGGCCGAAGGCGGTCCTTCATAGAAAACGAACGACGGTTTGCCCTCACGGGTTTCGATACTTTTATGGAAAATGTCTTTCTCGTCCCAACGGGTCAACATTTTCTTATTGATGTCAGATAAATTTAAATTGGAATATTCAGCAAACTTTTTCATCTTTACTTACTTGAGAACCTGTTTTTTTATTGAGGTGCAAAATTACAAAAAATAAATGGAAAGGGAAAGTTACTTTTGCTTGATAGATGGGCTAATTAGTTCCCGGCACAATTATCTCATTTTGGATATTTAGTAGTTGATCTTTATAAAATGAAAAAGCCACTAACCGGTTAGGTTAGAGGCCTTTTCATTTTCATTTATTAAAACTTAATAAGATGTTCGTTTAACTGCAGCGTAACTAATTTTAAGAGCATACGCTCTGCGCAAAGCTTGTTTAATGTCTGTAATAATTCCCATATGTGTGTCTTTGTCTGCTTTGATGGATATAGTAAGTAAACCTTGATCTCCTTCCTTCATTGCACTTCGTTCATCTACAACATATTCTTCCAAATCTTTTATATCTGCAAAAGCGTCGCTCAATTGAATTCGAGATTCTGTACCATATACTCTTGCGAATTCTTTTGTGGGTTTTCCTATATATACATAACGAACCAATGATTTATTTTCTATCTTTTGAAGTTCAGTAGCCTGTGGAGGTGATATTTTAACTTTGAATGTAACCTCTTTTAAAGTTGTAACGGCCATAAAGAAGAACAACAACATGAAGATAATGTCCGGTAATGAAGAAGTGCTCAATGCCGGCATTTCTCTTTTTTCGTCTTTTCTAATTTTTGCCATTCTTTATCCCTCCATAGTTTTTAGGTTCAGCTTCCGAAATTTTTTGAGGATATACCTGTTGTATCGCCATTTGTTCTCTTTCAGGTAATTCATCGTACTTCTTCCCGAATTTCTGCATAGCAAATTCGTTTCTAAGTTCATTATAGGCTGATATCAATTCGTTTTGTACTTCGATATAAGCTTGATATTGTGTGTCTACGTCATTCTGAAGCGAGATTACATGATCTTTTGTAATCTCAACATTACCTAACAAATCAATATTCACCGTTGTTTTTTCGGGGAGATTTGGGTCATTTGCTTCATTTTGGATAAATTCTTTTGCTTTATCCTTCAGTTGTCGTACACTCATTTCTTGACCTTGTACCATTAATTGATTCATCATATTAACCTTAACAACGAAGATATTGCGCTTCTTTATATCCTGGTCCTGAGGCTTCACATTGGGTGGCAGAGGTGGCGGTAGCCGTCTCGACAATCCGGTGCTAACATTCATCGAAGTAGTTACAAGGAAGAAAATCAAGAGTAAAAACGAGATGTCGGCCATCGAACTCGAATTTATCTCTTTTATTTTTCTTTTTGATTTTCCCATATTTTTTTATCTTAATTACTTATTGAATAAGGTTTAAATATTTGCAAACATTATATCAGCTTATTTTAAACTTATATAAATCCTTGAGCCTATTATTGTCAAACCAATTGCAATAAATAAGGCATAAGTTGAATAAATTACCATATCTGTAAATTGAGCCCAGAATCCTTGATTTTGAGTACCTTCATAGCCAATGATTTGCATTTTATCACTCGTACCTAAGTTCCAACCAATAATAAAAATTAAAGCGAATAAAGCAAGTGGGATTAACGATTTCAATGCTGATTTTGGGTTGCTGATAAAATCTTTCACGTAACTGTAAACACCACCTAAAATAGTAATACATACAGCCAATATCATAAGCCCGTAAGTCCAATAAAGTAGTGCGTCTGTAAATCTTGGTACGGTTAATGATTCTCCGGCAAAATTAATCGGACTACCAGTTCCACCTATATAAATTAATACTACTAATACTACAGAAACGGCTACAAGAACTAGTGCTGAAATGCCGGGAATTTTATCTATTAATTTTGACATAACTAATAATGATTTGTAATCGAATTATTATTTTGAATGTTTTACAATGATGTCTAGCAGTGAAATGGAAGCATCTTCCATATCGTTAGTCATGCTTTCCACCATTGAAAGAATGTAATTGAAAAATACCTGAAGTATCATGGCAACGATCAAACCGAAAACGGTTGTTAACAAGGCAACTTTAATACCACTCGCTACAATTGTAGCAGAAATATCACCTACTTGTTGGATTTTGTCGAAGGCCTGGATCATTCCTACTACAGTTCCCAGGAAACCTAAACTTGGAGACAAAGCAATAAATAAAGTGATCCAGCTTAAATTCTTTTCAAGTAAACCTAACTGAACTCCACCATACGATGAAACTGTTTTTTCAACAACATCTACACCTTCATCATAGCGCGAAAGACCCTGATAAAAAATTGAAGCTACTGGTCCTCGAGTGTCACGACAAACTTCCATAGCTGCATTAACTCCTCCTTTGTTCCAGGCATCGTCAATGTTTGTCAACAATTTTTTGGTGTTTGTTGCAGAGAGGCTTAAGAAGATAATACGTTCAATACATAAAGCTAATCCAACAATTAAACAAAGTGCTATAGGAGCCATCCAACCTGGACCACCTTCAATAAATTTTTGTTTCAAACCTTTGTGCATTCCACCTTCTTCAGCGGGTGCAGTTGCTTGGGTTTCTTCAGTTTTCTGAGTGGAGTCAGTAGTGACTGCAGGCGTTGAACTTTTTGCCGCAACTTGTTCGGTTTTAGCTGCAGCATCTTGCGCTACAACAGTCACAGGAATTCCAAAATTGAAAATCGCTACGATTGATAAGAATGCAAATACCTTTTTCATGTTTCTTCTTTTTTTAAATTACTTTTTACGTTTATTTATTTTTAGATTTAATTTTTTTGATAAGAAACTAAATTGTAAATTTTGTTGTTATTAGTGTTTGTTTATCAGTATAATATGCATAATTTTAGATTATATTCATAATTTAGGTAAAAATTTATTTTCATTCTTTTTGCTGTTATTTAGTTCTGTCTGAAACGTCAATTGTTTCGTTGTCAAAATTATGCTATATTTTTGACTTTACCAAATATTAGAAGATTAATTTTGAGCTCACAAAAAACAGATTGTAAAAAAACCTTTTAAACACTGAAAATTTCGATTATATTAGGTTAAATAATATTATTATTTTCTTAGACAAACAATAAAAAGTGTACCAATAAAAGATTTGGATAAATGTAGAAGTCAGGATTTGTAAGTAAAGCGTGTCTATATAATATAAAACTATGAATTAAATTAAAGTCAATTAGGAAGATGGAAATGTGAGCAGTTTGGGGATATGAAAAAACCCTACAAAATTGATGTTTTGTAGGGTTTGGCTTTTGGACTTCGCTTTTTGGTTTATCCTTTTTGCGGAGCAGGAAGGGATGTGAACCTTTTCTCTTGTATCCCTACTTGTCAATACGTTATATTTCTTATAAAATTATTTGTTACGATTTAGTCCCAAATTTTCGGACTTCAATTTGACTGCCTTTGACTTCGCTTTGTCCTGCAATTATTTCAGTTTCAAATATACTCATTATATTCTAATAATACAATTAATCTTAAGTCTATTTACAATCCGTATTATTGGAAAACTCACCATCAGACACTGATCTTATTATTGAATTATATAAGAGATTCTATTAGATGAGATAGAATATTAGATGCCCATTTGTGATAACAGTAGCATTTGCAACAAATATGACCGTTATCTGATACGAAATGGTACTATTACCAGATGACAATTAGGATAACTTTGTTCTCAAGTATATGGTATGGGATAGAAAATAAATTTCAAATGCAGAATTTTGCATAACCATTAATTTATAAGTAGTTCAAATTAAGATGCACTCTGTTTTTGTTTTTTGATTTGAATTAATTTCTTCATTCAACCAACATTCAACCAACATTTAATCAATGCATTAAATAAAGTGCATTAGTTGACAATTGTATTTGAGGCCGATTATTCTGCCAAGTCAGCACAGTCAGGCACATTCATTTCATAATAAATTTAGTTTTTTAGTACACTGAAATCAATAAGAATTAAGAATCACAGGTTTGTTTTTCTAACTCAACTAAAATGTTTGTGGAATTTTGAACCGAACTTACATAGCTAAATTTCGATATACTTATTTTGGAAATACAAGCTATAAGAGTACATATGGAAAAAGTGGTTATGGAATATCAATTTATTGTGGAGCATTTGTCCTGTCTTCTTTGTTAATTACTTTCTAGTTTGTTAGCTGAATCATAACGTATTGTTTGTTTTTTTTTAGTTTTAAAATTGGTCTTTGCTCTGAGGGAGATGGAGAGGTTTTCTTAAGAACTTTAGTTATAAACCGATAAAATAACACATACTCACAAAATACAATTATATAATCTTGTAAAATAAAATTAGAAATGAAATTAAATCGTTTTCTTTTAGTTGCAACTGCAATGTTGATAATGACATCTGCTTTTGCGCTAAGCAAAAAAAGTAAAAAAACAGAGATTCCTCAAAGGGTAATCAATGTTGATTATAGTGCAGAAAAAGGCGCTATGAATACCATGTTCAAGCAATGTGTCGGAGCCGGTAGGGCCAACGAAGGACTTCGCGCCGATTGGCAACAACAATTGGCGTTTGTAAAGAAGGAGTGCGATTTTAAATACATCCGCATGCACGGTCTTTTGACAGACGATATGGCTGTGTACTCCGAAGATGGAAAAGGTAATCCGCAATATAATTATATGTACATTGATGCTTTGTACGATTATCTGTTAAGCATCGGGGTTAAACCCTTTGTAGAATTGGGATTCATGCCCAACGCACTGGCAAGCGGTCATCAAACAATTTTTTGGTGGAAAGGAAATGTTACTCCACCTAAAGACTATAATAAATGGGAAGAATTTATCCGGAATCTTACTCAACATTTTACTGAACGTTACGGAGTAGATGAAGTGAAAACATGGTATTTTGAAGTATGGAACGAACCAAATCTTTCGCCGGGATTCTGGACTGGTACACAAGCTGATTATTTCAAACTGTACCTGTACACTGCAAAAGCTATTAAAAGCGTAAATACCGATTACAAGGTTGGTGGACCGGGAACGGCTGGGGCTGCGTGGGAAAGTGAGATGATTGATTTCTGCGTTAAAAATAATGTACCAATTGATTTTATCAGTACTCATTCGTACGGTGTTAAACAGGGATTTCTTGATGAGTATGGCAACAGTGGCACAGTATTGAGCAAAGATTCGATGGCTGTAAGTGGCGATGTGCTTCAATCCCGTAAAGAGATTGCTGCTTCCGCGAAACCCAATCTGGAGTTGCATTATACCGAATGGAGTTCATCTTATACTCCTGCAGATCCTATTCACGACAGTTATCATGAAGCGGCATACATTCTGGAAAAAATCAAACAGGTTGGAAGTGCAGCCAATTCAATGTCGTATTGGGTATTCACCGATATTTTTGAGGAACCAGGCCCTCGCTTTACGCCTTTTCACGGAGGATTTGGATTGCTTACCATTCAGGGGATTCCAAAATCGGCTTTTTATGCTTACCAATTTATGAATAAACTTGGAAAAACTGAGCTAAAAAATACAGATACACGTTCGTGGGCAACTAAAACTGATAATGGCGTTCAATTGCTTCTTTGGAACTTTACAAACACACTTCCGGACTCTGTGAATAATCAGACATATTATGTGAAAGATCTGCCCTCTAAATCCAAAGGTAAAGTGAAAGTCAGTATATCTAATGTACCTGCAGGAACGTATACGCTGGAGATTTATAAAGTGGGTTATCGTGTTAATGACGCTTACACTGAATATGTAGATATGGGTAAACCAAAACAGCTTAATAAACAGCAGGTAGAAGAATTGAAAAGTCATAATAATGGTTCTCCTGTTATCACTGAAACAATTGAGGTTAAGGAAAATACGGCATTCTCAAAGGAACTTGATCTTCGTGAAAATGATGTATTCTTGCTAAATTTAGTAAAACGCTAATGTATATAGAAGAATATTTATAAATTTGCCGATGTTGCTTCATTAATTTTGCAATTATCGGGAATTTATTGATTATATCGCGTTTTGAACCTTGTCTAATACTAAAAAAATCAATTTTAAATGAAAACGAGTAAGATAAAAATTTTGCTTCTAATTGCAATTCCTTTCTTTTTAGGTTTTGGATTGAACGCTCAAGGGTTGTATGTTGGAACCAATTATCATCCCCATGATGATAAGAATATTGAAAAAATAAAAAGTGACATTCAGCTGATGAAAGCTGCCGGATTTACCTCTGTCCGTATGGGGCATTTGGCCTGGGACAGCTATGAACCTTCGGAAGGTCAGTTTGACTTTGAGTGGTTCGACAAGGTGATGGATATGATGAACGAGGCCGGTATTAAAGTGATTCTGGATATTGCTATACGACCAGCCCCAATTTGGTTGCATAAGAAATTTCCAACGATTGATATTGTTGATCCTAATGGACATCAGCTTTACGCAAACCACCGTTATATGGATGATATTGGAGATCCAAACTATCAAAAATATGCGCTACGTTACACCGATGCCATTACAAAGCGGTATGCAAAACATCCTGCATTATTGGCTTTTGGTGTAGACAATGAATCGGGTGATGGTCCGATTTCATATTCCGAAACTGCAAGGGAAAGGTTTATACTTTGGTTGAAGAATAAGTACAATACGGCAGAGAACTTAAATATAGCGTGGGCAGGCCAACGTTGGTCGCGGAGAATTAATGACTTTGATGAAGTTGGCCTACCTGTGTCCGGTTCGGTTGTTGGAGCTCCTGAAAGAGTCCTCGATTTTCGTCGTTTTGAGTCTGATGAAATCAATCAGTTTTTATTTAAAGTACTTGATAAGGTTAATGCAAATGCTCCAGGCGTGTTGACTAATACCAATGCCTGGTATTACAGCCCATTAAGGTATTTCGACTATTCGGAAATTGCTTATTCAGGTAAAATGACCCGCGAGGGTTGTGGTTTCTATCCCGGTAACTCATTAACAACCAATTGGGGGGTTATGAACTCTGCGTTTGGCATTTCCCGAATCCAGTTTGAAAGCACAAACCCTTTCTGGTGCAGCGAATTTACAACCATGACAGCTGTGCCGAACTCTATCCGTAAATCAGCTTATGCTACGTTGATGTATGGCAACCAAATGGTTTGCGGATGGACATGGCAAAGCATGTGGGCTGGTGAAGAACAGTATTTGGAAGGAATGCTTGATTGGGACGGTATTCCAAACCGTAAATATGATGAATATAAAAAAATAGCAACCGAATTTAAAAAAATCGGGAAGTATTTTCCATACAAGCCTCATCCGGAGGTTGGTCTGGCTTTTTCTTTCCCAAGCCAGATAGCAAGCAGTTCTTTCCCTGAGCAGCAAGATAACCAACTTCAAGCCTGTTGGGGACTATTTTATTATAGAAATATGGATGCCAATGTTGTGGAAATCAGTAAAAGTCCACTAAACTATAAATTACTTTTTGTTCCCGGTGTGACAGTAATGGATGAAAAGACAGCTACAAAAATTCGTGACTTTGTGAAAAATGGTGGAACGGTTATCATGACAAGTAACTCTGCTCTTGTTGATGAAACAGGGCAAGTATTTGCATCTACACATCCAGGTCGTTTAAGCGATATTTTTGGAATACGGGTTGCCGGTTTTGAAGAAACGGAATCGTTAAATGAAATCTCCAGAAAATCGTATAGAGGAAAAAAACTTGAGTTTACTTATAAAGGAAAAGCCATTGATACAGAATCGACAAGATTTGATGTTATTGAACCGAAGGGAGCTGAAGTTATTGGAAGTATCACCAGTTTGGATAAGGATTATCCGATTATGACCTCAAATAAATTTGGCAAAGGTCGCGCTATATATGTTGGCTTACCGGCTGATGGAGCTGTACTTAATCCTTTGGTTGATGAGCTGATTAGCGAATTGGGTATTAAAAAAGGTCCGGAAGTACCATCGGGTGTAATGGCTCGGCAGATTGATAAAAATCACTATCTTTACCTGAATATAAGTGGCGAACCAAAAGAAATTCAAATGAAGGGAAAATCAAGAAGTATCCTTCTGGATAATAACTATGATGGTAATTTTACTATTGCACCGTTCGAACCGGAATTTATTGAAGTAAAGTAACATATTAAGCACCCATGACAACCGTAATAAAGAGATAAAATAGTTATCATGGGTATTTCTGTTTAAAAAAATTGAAATTTGAACAATGAAACAAATCTTTTTTATGTAAGTTTGCAGTAGAAAGTTTACATATACCACCATTTATCTAAATGAATTAAGACTATATTTGATTGAAATGAACTATATAATGAGTGCATAAATTTCTCACTTCACTTTAATTAAATTGACTAAATTGATACTTTTAAAATGAGACGATAAATGTCATTTAAACTTTAAAAGACAAGTACTTTAATGGGATAAAAACCTTATTTATTTAATATGAAAAAGTATGCTTTAAAAGTGTTAATTTTAGTTTTTCTTCTTTCCAATGCTTTAATTTCTAGCGCATGGATTGGAATGCCAACGCCCAAACTGCATGTAGATGGACGCTATTTGAAAGATGGTCATGACAATGTTGTGAACTTACATGGCGTTGCTATTACCCCAAGCCCTTGGTTTAACGGTCAAGGAAGCAGATGGACTAATTATAATGTAGCGGGATGCCTTTCATACAACAATTCTGTAATGGATGCATTGTCAGATACCACTAAAGGATGGTATCTTAGTTATATCCGTTTACATATAGATCCTTATTGGACGAATAATCCGGGGCAGCCGGTGACGGGCGAAAATGACATTTCGCAATTTAACTTTTCGAGGCTGCAAACTGCAATCACTAATGTTATCGTTCCAATGATTAAACATGCCAAGTCACGTGGAATGTATGTTGTTCTTCGCCCACCGGGAGTATGTCCCGACACAATCAGCGTAGGAGGTCCATATTACAACTATCTTTTAAAAGTTTGGGGATATTTGTCGACTTGCCCTGATCTGAAAAATGCTGACAATGTAATGTTTGAATTGGCAAATGAACCCATTTCCATCAGACTCAAAGATGGAACCTATGGAAATAACTCTCAGGCGCATTTTGATCAAATGAAATTGTTTTTTCAGGCAATTACGGATACTATCAGGTTAAACGGAGCTCAAAATATTTTATGGATACCTGGCACAGGGTGGCAATCTCAATATAAAGGCTATGCAATAAATCCGATTGAAGGGGAAAATATTGGTTATGCGGTACACATTTATCCCGGGTTTTTGAACGGTGGTCCTGATTATACTGCCTTCAAGAATGGCTGGAACGAGAATGTGAAACCCGTTGCCGATTTTGCTCCGATTGCCATCACCGAGATTGACTGGTCACCTCAGGTGGGAGTAGATGCGAACGGAAAATCCTATAACATGGGAACCTGGGGTACAGGCACAACCGGTACCGCTGAAAACCCCGGTTTTGGTTACAATTTTAAACGGATAATGGATGAGTCGGGGAATGTGAGTTGGAATTTACTCGCACCCGAAGGGCTGATACACAATGGCGATCCTGATGGTGCCGTTGCTTTTGACGGGACGTGGGATGCTTGTGCTGCACCGTGTCATCAATGGTTTAAGGAATATTCAACCCTGAATTTTTCAAGACCGGATTTTGTGTACCAGTCGCACAGCGATAATGGCAATGGTACTTATACCAATCCGGTGATATCGGCCGATTTTCCCGATCCGGATGTGATCCGTGTAGGCGACACATATTATATGGTTACTACAACCATGTTTACTTTTCCTGGAGCTACAATCCTGAAATCGTATGATTTGGTCAATTGGAAATATTGCAGCAATCCACTGGAAAAAATAGAAACATCTGCCTGTTACAATTTGGATGGTTGCAACCGTTACGGTCGCGGCCAGTGGGCAAGCAGCCTGAAATACAATAACGGCAAATTCTACCTTCATTTCAACACCTTAAATGAGGGAAGTTATCTATTGACAGCCACTGATCCTGAAGGTACGTGGACTAAGACTAAGTTAGCTTCCTCTTTCTACGATGCAGGTCTCTTTTTCGACGATGATAGCAAAGTCTATATCGTTTATGGTATCAATAACTTGCATATAGCCCAACTCGATACCAATTTTAATGTAATCAAAGATCAGGCAATAACATTTGGAACCATCCAACCGGGTCTAGATAATTCGGCAACAGAAGGAAGTCATTTGTATAAAATCAACGGTTATTACTATATTTATTCAACAACCGGAGGTTATTATGCGAGTCAGGTGGCCTATCGTTCAACATCAATTTTTGGCCCTTATGACGAAAAAGAAGTCTTTAATAGCAATCGCATTCATCAGGGGGCTTTGGTACAAACGCAGACAGGCGAATGGTGGACTATATTGTTTGCTGATAAAGGAGCTTTGGGTCGTTTCCCAAATTTACTGCCTGTAACCTGGGTTGACAATTGGCCGGTAATTGGAGCTGTTACTACCAATAAAAAACCAAATGTAGGGAAAGATTATCCGGTAACTGTATTGCCGACTAACGATAACTTCAGAAACTACAAATTAGGCATGCAATGGAGTTGGAATCATAATCCCGATAATTCAAAATGGTCATTGACCGAACGTCCCGATTACCTGAGGTTAAAAACGGTAAGTGTTGTTGATAGCCTTCATAATGCAAAAAACACACTCACACAGCGGATATTTGCTTATCCACAGGATTTAGCTCATTCGTATGGGACTGTAAAAATGAGTATCAAGAATATGCTGGAAGGAGATGTGGCAGGTTTGGCTGTTTTCCAGCATCCGTATGCTTATATTGGCGTTAAGGTGGTAGACGGTCAGAAAAAGCTCATAATGGAGAATAATAAAGTGCAAGTAATTGGATTGGCAGTTACCGATTCGATTATATACCTGAGAGCCATTGCTAATTACAATACCAGTACAGCCGGTTTTTATTTTAGTGCTGACAATGTGACTTATACTAAACTGGGGACTGATCTGAATATGAAATTCGATCTGTCTGTATTTACCGGAAATAAGTTCTGCCTTTTCAATTTTGCCACCGTACAAACTGGAGGATATGTAGATATTGACTGGTTTTCAACCGAAAGTGATTTTACGCAGGATAAGTATTTTGACAATTCGTTTGTGGGATACAGTGCCGACGCGTTGACACTGACAGACCTCGTAGTTGATAAAACTGACATTACATTACTGACTGGCGGTACGGCCAGTTTGTCCGTAAAGGCTTTATATGCCGATGGTCATACCGAAGATGTAAGTATTGGAGCCACCTATACCAATCCGAATCCGGATATTGTTCAGATAATCAATGGACAAATTATTGCCAAGGCAGATGGAACAGCCACGGTAACTGTTAGTTATAAAGGTGCATTGGGTGACCGTAAATCAGTTGATTTACATATTACATCGTCAACTTTCCCATTGGTGAGTGGTATTTTCAATCCATCTATTTGGACAACGGGTACATTTGACGAGGCAACCCATACGCTTGTTACCGGTCAATGGGGTTTTGGCGGGTGGAGTTATAGCAACGGCGTAAATCTGTCGGCTTATAAGTATTTGGTGGCTAAACTGGGTAATGATAATGCCAGTAGCGTGTCGTTCAGGCTTTTCGATGAAAATAGTTACTGGACAACTCCTGCTCAATATGACTTTGGAACCACCCGTAGGGTTGTTGTAACTCTTGCAAATATGTATAAAGGCAGCACTACGACTAAACTAAATCCCAATCATATTTACATTGCCGGTTTTTGGTCATCGGGTGGCAAATCGATCATCGTTGAAGATGTTTATCTTACTAATAATGACAATTACATGCCAATGGCTGTAGAAGAATTCTCAGCCAAGGATATTGATGAAAATGAACCAGTTGAAATATATACTGCTATGGGAGTCAAAATAAAATCTCATATAAAAAGAAAAGATGCGGTAATTGGTCTTCGCAACGGAGTATATATTGTAGGAAATCGTAAGGTTATTGTAACTGGACAGTTTTAAAATAATCATCATTTCAAACAGGATTCTATAATTATCATTGGAGTTAAGGAAATTACTTTGTTTTGTTTGTTGACAAAATCAAATATAATATTATATGAAAAAATATAAAAAACAACTTTACATGCTTGTAATATTTTGGATAGTCTCTTTCCAAAGTATTGTTGGTCAGTCATCTTATATTTTTCATCATTTAGAAACCAGTTCAGGACTTTCAAATAACTCAGTAAAAACTATTCTAAGAGATAGTTATGGATTTCTTTGGATAGGCACTGAGTTTGGATTAAACAGATACGATGGATATGGATTCAAAGTTTATGCAACTCGTTCAGGATTTCCAAATGAAATAGTTTCAAATGATATATTAGGATTGCAAGAAGATGGCTTAGGCAATATCTGGGTAAGCTTCGGGTATACTTATATGGTGTACAAAAGAGATAAAGATTGCTTTCTTTCTGACACAAAACAGTTATTACTTAGTCTGGGAATACAATCTGATCAAAACTGCAAAGTTTATATTGATAACAAACAGAATATATGGGTGTTTAATAATAAAAATGTGTTTTTTTACAATGTTCATAAGAATGCTACAACTAAATTCAATTTTAAAATACCTCTTTCCGACGCTATAGGAACTTATATAACCGATAATAATGAATACCTGTACACTATTCAAAATTCCGGGGTATGTTGGCAATTGAATAAAAGATCAGGTGCTCAAACTTTGATAGAACTACCTGATTTTATTAGACAAAACAGAGTCAATAACAGTAATAAAATCTATATTGACAACAATAATTGGTTATGGCTTTATTCGAGTAAAACAGATCAGATTTTTTACAAAATAAAACCAAATCAAGAATGGCAAATATTAGAATTAACCTCGGAAATTAAGGCTGAAAGTAACATAATAACAAGTATTGTTGAAAATCAAACAGGGCAAATATGGATAGGAACTGACCACAAAGGATTGTTTGTTTATGATAAAGCTAAAAATGCAATAACTAATATTGTGCATAATCCATGGATATATACCAGCATATCATCAAATAGTGTGCAGTGTTTATATCAAGATAATAACGGAACTATTTGGATTGGACATAATAAAAAAGGTCTCTCGTTTTATCACGAAAGTTTTCGCAATTTTATGAATTTCCAACATCCGAAATGTTCCGATATAAGTACAATAATGGAGGATCATCTTAGAAATATTTGGATGGGAACGGATGGGAACGGATTATATGTAAAGGGAAGCAACTCTGAAAGTCTTGTAAAAAAACTTCCAATACCAAATACAGCTATAATTTCTATGTTAGAAGATAGAAAGGGACGAGTTTGGATTGGAACATATTTGAAAGGTCTTTTTTGTTCTGAAAATGGCAAAATATCCCAATATACAACTACAAACAGCAAATTATCCAGTAACAACATTTGGGGATTAAAAGAAGACAGATATGGAAATATATGGATAGGAACTTTGGGTGGGAAAATTCAAATATTAGAATCTGGTTCAGATAATTTTTCATCTTTGATATCACCTTTTGATGATATTGTTTACACATTAGATATGTTTTACGATGGAGGTGATAAAATGTATTTTGGTACTGCCTATGGGCTCTTGATTATTGACATTACTAGCAACAAAAGGGTTACATATTACGGAAATAAAAAAGGGAATCAGCGTTTCAAACAAAATCAAATTTCAAATGTATATAAAGATACACGTGGCATTCTATGGCTTGGACATAATGATGGGTTAACTATATGGGATCAAAAAAAGGATACTATTTTCTATTTTAACAAAACTAACGGATTATGCGATAATTCAATAAGGGGTATAACAGAAGATAATCTCAATAATATTTGGGTGACAACAAGTAATGGACTCTCTATATTAACAGTTAAGCGGGAATTGAATGACAAACTGACTGTCTCAAGTAAAAATTATTCAGTTAAAGATGGGCTTAAAGATAATTATTTCAACAACCATTCTATTTGCAAACTACGGAATGGTGATATTTTACTTGGGAATGTAGATGGATATACTATACTCAATCCGAATAAAATGGCAGAAAAGGATAAGCCATTAGCGAAAGTTGTATTTACCGGATTGACTGTAGGTAATCAGAGTATTCAGGTAGATTCCTTTTATAATGGTCATAAGCTACTCGAGCAACCGATGGAACTAACCTCCAGTTTGACCTTTAAATATAATGATAAGCTCATTTCGTTACAGTTTACAACCGGAGATTTGCTGAATGCAGATAAGGTAAAATATTCCTATCAAATTGAAGGATTTAATACCCAGTGGATACCAACTCAGGAAAACAAAATAGTGCTATCCACACTACCTCCGGGAAGTTACCGACTTTTAATAAAAGCTTGCAATAGTGACGGTGTTTGGAATAATGACCCTACCAGTTTATTTATTAATGTAACTCCTCCATTCTATGCTTCCATTTGGGCATATATTTTATATGCAATTTTAATTGTAGGTTTATTAATGTACTATTTACGTAAAAAAGAGGAACGGCACAGAATAAAATTAGAGCAACATCGGGTTCAAATGGATCATGAGAAAGAAATGCATGTTAATGATATGAAGTTACGGTTTTTTACCAATATTAGCCACGACTTACGTACCCCACTAACACTCATTATTACACCATTACAAATTATGTTGAATGATGCTGCGAATGAAAGTCTGAGAAAAAAATTGAGTACTATGTATAAAAATGCACAACAACTGCTCTCATTGATAAATTCGTTGCTTGACTTTCGGAAGTTAGATGTTGGTGCAGAAATATTGAATTTGAAGCATGGTGATTTCGTTAGTGTGGTCAAAGATATTTACTCTTCTTTTTGCGATTATGCTAACGAGCGGAATATGAAATTTTCCTTGTTTAATGAAATGGAAACTTTATCAATGCAGTTTGATCAAGATAAAATACAAAAGGCACTTACCAACCTAATTTCAAATGCATTCAAATATACTCCGGATAAAGGAACTATAGAAATCCATATAAGTAAGGAGGATGATAATGTTTGTGTTAGTGTATCTGATTCAGGACCAGGTATTAGGGGTGAGGAAAAAGAACTTGTTTTTGAAAGATTTTATCAAGCTCCCCAAAAACAAGAAAAGACCGGTAGCGGAATCGGTTTGCATATTGCAAATGGATATGTCAAACTTCACGAAGGAACTATTACCCTAACAGATAATGTGCCACAAGGCAGCATATTCACCATTCGCATTCCAATCAGAGAAATTGAAGCAGGAATAACGACAGAAAAGGTTTTAGAAAAGGTTTTTGACGAAGATGAAGATATGGTAAACTCCAATTTTCTTACTACTAAACCGATTTTGCTGTTCGTAGATGATAACAATGACTTTTGTGAGTTCATGACAGATAATCTAAGTGATGAATATTTCGTCATAACTGCCAACAATGGTCAAGAGGCAATGGAACAACTAGATAAGTTCGATGTAACTATTGTGGTAAGCGATGTTATGATGCCAGTAATGAGTGGAACTGAACTTTGTAAACAGATAAAAACAAACATTTATTGGTCTCATATACCTGTTATTCTATTGACAGCACGTACAGCAGAAGAATACGTAATTGAAGGATTGGAGGTAGGAGCAGATGATTATA
Source organism: Paludibacter sp. UBA6032 (assembly GCA_002427885.1). GTDB lineage: Bacteria > Bacteroidota > Bacteroidia > Bacteroidales > Paludibacteraceae > Paludibacter. The sequence goes on along the minus strand of DIZI01000011.1, from coordinate 35,306 downwards.
TATCCAAACCATTTAATTTTAATTTATTAAAACTGCGTATTCGCAAATTCTTAGAATGGACTGAGAAATGTCATATTGCATTTAGTCAAAAAATGGATATTTCCCCTTCTGAAATTACGATAACATCATTAGATGAAAAACTTATTGAAAAGGCTATCAAGGTAGTAGAAGAGCATATGAATGATACTGATTTTTCAGTTGAAATACTTGGAGAGTTTTTGGGCCTTAGCCGGAGTCACCTTTACAAGAAACTAATGGTTATTACTGGTAAAGGACCTGCTGATTTCATTCGAACAATCCGATTGAAACGTGGACGTCAGCTTCTTGAAAAAAGCCAATTGCAAATTGCTGAGATTGCCTATGAGGTAGGTTATAATTCTCCTAAACGGTTTACTATTAATTTCCGTGAAGAATTTGGAATATCACCATCAGAGTATCTGCGTAATCATAAACAACAACAAAATGACGAATAATACATAAGTGCCCCTATTATAATACATAATGTCTCCTGTTGTATTTAGGGATGCAGTACTTTTACGGCATCATTTATGACTGGACTAATCAGCTTTTTGAAAAGTATGATTTTCAGAACAATTTACTCCATAAATGAGGTTGTAAAATAAATTCAGTACATTTAGCATGTTCGTATTGCATTTATTTTAATAGATGAAATAAATCACAAATACCATTTGCAAGTGTCAATTAGAAAATTATTTCTTGTTTTGCTAATTATAGCAACAACTTGTTTTGCGAGTAATCCCGCCGGATATAAGAATCCCATTATTTCAGGTTGTCATCCAGATCCCAGTATTTGCAAAGCAGGGGAAGATTATTATTTGGTAACCAGTAGCTTTGAATACTTTCCCGGTGTTCCTCTGTTTCATAGTAAAGATTTGATACATTGGGAACAAATTGGTCACTGCTTGACCCGGACCTCTCAGTTGTCACTTGATAAATGTGGCGTTTCCGGAGGAATCTATGCTCCTACAATTCGCTATTACAAGGGGATTTTTTATATGATAACAACAAATATTTCCAAAGGAAATTTTATTGTACACACGAAAGATCCTGCTGGAGAATGGTCGGACCCTGTATGGCTTCAACAATCCGGAATTGATCCATCACTTTTCTTTGAAGATGACAAATGTTATTTGACTGTTAATCCCAATAACACAATTTATGTGTCAGAGATAAATCCATTGACAGGGCAACAGCTAACAACAAACAAAGCAATTTGGACCGGAACAGGAGGCCGTTATCCTGAAGCCCCACATATTTATAAAAAGGATGGATGGTACTACTTGATGATTTCAGAAGGAGGTACTGAATACGGTCACAAAGTGACTATTGCAAGAAGTAAAAACTTAGATGGACCTTATGATTCAAATCCAGCGAATCCGATTTTAACTCACTCTAACGTTAATGCTCAATGGAATCCCATTCAGGGTACCGGACACGCTGATTTAATTCAGGCTGATGATAGCTCATGGTGGATGGTATGTTTGGGCTTTCGTCCTCAAGCAGGCCAACATCATTTATTGGGCAGGGAAACATTTCTAGCTCCTGTTAAATGGGATACAAATGCATGGCCGGTTGTCAATGGAAATGGAACTATTGATGTTAATATGAATGTTGAAACATTACCGTGCCAGTCAATAATACCACCAGCTTTAAGTTCTGATTTTAATGAAAATAAATTAGGGTTTGAATGGAATTATCTTCGAAACCCACAAGAGCAGAATTATACTTTGACAGAAAGACCCGGTTTTTTACGCTTGAAAGCAACTACAGTGAAGCTAGATGATATTGACTCTCCAACTTTTGTTGGACGTCGTCAAGAGCAAATTAATTTTACAGCTACCACATCGTTTGAGATGTTTCGAAGTCAGAATGGCGATGAGTCAGGAATCACTGTTTTTATGAATAATAATTCACATTACGATTTAGTCTTACACAAAGAACCAAACGGTGAAAACAAAATTCTTCTGCGATATCGATTGGGTGAAATGACCCATATTGCCAAAGAAATCAAAATACCAAAAGAGAAAGTTGCATTTCAGGTAAAAGGTGAGAATAATTATTATTCATTTGCTTATTCGTTGGATGGTAATAGTTATAAAAATATCGACAAAATGGATGCTCGCTTTTTAAGTTCAGAAACTGCAGGAGGATTTACCGGAATTTATTTAGGTCTCTTTTCTACTTCGGAAAGTAAAATATCGAAAACATATGCTGATTTTGATTATTTTACATACATGCCTGATAATAAATAGTAAATGGTGGTACAAAATTACAATAATTTTACATAAACTTAAATATCAATCAATAAGTCTAAAGATCATGAAACATTACTCTATAAAAATTTATTTCTTTATTGTCTTGTTGAGTTGTTTTGCAACCTCAACAATAGTAGCGCAGGATGTTACTATAACGGTAAATGCTACTTTGAATCAAAAAAAGGTATCGCCAAACATATATGGACGAAATGAAAGCTTTGACCACACAACGCAATTTCTTAAAGATGCAGGGTTGCGCTTCGCGCGGGTTGGCGGTGGTAATAATATGTCAACTTATAACTGGCGTGCAAAACTTACTGTTCATCCCGACTGGTTTAATAACGTTTATGGTGAAGATTGGGATGCTTATGCACAAAAAATTAATGACATTTTTCCCAACATGCAGGGCATGTTTGCTTTTCAGTTACTGGGCAGAGCGGCTTCAAGCGACCAGCACAACTTTCCTGACTATACTTATATGCAGGCCCACCCGGGTTGGAATGGTTGGGGACAAAATTTAGCCGGTGGCGGAATACCTGATACAACCAAAGGAAGTAGTAAGGCCTTAGTTGATGGTGACATTAATTTGTTCTCTAAGCCATGGCCAGCCGATTCTTCGGTGCAAATTCTTAATCATTGGTTTGGTCCCGATGGCAAAGGGTTTAAAAAAGAAAAATTTCGTTATTGGAGTATGGATAATGAGCCGGATGTATGGAATGGTACGCATGATTGGGCTATGCCAACGTTAATATCTGCTTCTGCATTTATGGATCGCTTCATAGAATTGGCGAAGAAAGCGAAAGCTATAGATCCGGACATAAAGATTTGTGGACCTGTCACCACCTCTGAATGGCAATGGTACAATTGGGCGAATGAATCAATAAGAATAAATGGGAAATACTATTGTTGGCTTGAGTATTTTATTAAACGTTGCGCAGATGAAGAAAAAGCTTCCGGAGTTAGGGTGCTCGATGTAGTGGATCTTCATAATTATCCGTATGCAAAAAACGGCGATATTGATGCTTTGCAATTGCACCGAGAGTATTACGATATAAATTATACATACCCAGGTGCAAATGGTATATTTAAAATTAACGGTGGCTGGGATACAAGCATAAATAAGGAATATATCTTTAAACGTATCAATGATTGGACGACAACATATTTTGGAGCTAACAACGGAATTACCTGTGGAATAAGTGAGTGGAGTCCTGCCACTTCTGACTCAAACCCAAGCGCAGCGGCAGTTGTATATGCGTCTCATCTTGGCACTTTTGCCAATAACGGTGTTGAACTCTTTACCCCTTGGAGTTGGTTCACAGGGATGTGGGAAACTTTACATCTTTTCAGCCGTTATGCAAAAGACTATAGTGTTTCCAGCACTTCTTCAAATGAGAACACAGTTTCGGCATATACTACCGTCAGTCAGACAGTTGATACTATGACAGTTATTATTGTAAACAGGGATATGAGCTCTTCACGAAATGTGACAGTTAATCTTAGTAATTTTCCCGTAGCAAATGGTAATTATTCAACTTTACAATTATCCTCGTTGCCAACAACTGAAACTTTTGTATCGCACACCAAAAATGCATTGAAGATAAATTCAGTCATGGTTAATTCAAATTCATTTACTATAACTGTACCTTCACTTTCAGTTACGGCTGTAATTATGAAATCAACATCAACAGGAGTTCACGATTTAAAAGGTCAAACAGATGATATAAAAGTTTACCCAAATCCGGCTACGGATAAACTTAGTATCAGTATCAGTTCGAATATTGCTGAACTGACTGAAGTTACTGTTTTTGACCAGAGTGGACGGAAAATTCAGGCTTTTGATGCGAATTATGATGGACATTCACTGATTACTACGGATGTTTCGACTCTTTCCAGTGGATTTTATATTCTATCGGTTAAAAACAACCATTTTACATCGAACAAACGCTTCATTATTGAAAAATAAATCGACATAATATTTAAAAGAATATGATGCATTAATATAATGATTTATTGCAGAGGTTATTGCAGAATGTGTTTGACAATATTAACTATGTGTTCAAAATTGAATTCCGTCAAAATGGATGGAAACGAACGTACTAAATTTCGATAGGAGATCTCCTATATTATGATTTAATTACATTGTTGCAACAAATGTAGACGTTTTCTGATACAAAACGACCCTATGGTATTATAAAACTTATGATACTTTTGCTCATAGTATTTTTTGTCAAAGAAATAGATTTTAAATACAAGAAACCTAAAAAATTAATTATTCAAAATAATACATTACATGAAATATTTTGAATAATATTAAAAACAGGACGATTTTGTAAAATAAATTGAGCACAAGCAAGTGTAAGAATTAAATCACGGAAATCATCTTAAAAAGATTTGGTTTCCACTTTGATAATTCAAAATACGTTGTCGAGATTTTTTTTCCCTAATTATATTAATGAGTATTTTTATAAATTGGCTAGCATTTATTAAATCGATTCAATTAAGAATAATGATATTAGTTTACTCAATAGCATAAATAGTCAAAAAAAATATTTATATTTGAAATTTTTCTACAAAGTTTAATTAATATCATATTTAAAAAAAATTTAAAAGAATAATAACGCTGGTTTTCATTTGAAATTAAACATTGAATATTTTATTCTTAGCTCAATAAATAATGTCAACATTTTTTAATTGACATGAAATTTTAGTAATAAGCATTTGTCTTTTTAGAAATCACTTTAGTTCAGAAATGAACGTTTCAAAATTGTTAACTTTTTAAAATAGTATTATGAACAAAATAACCACATTCCAAGAATCACTGACATACAAGTTTTATCTCTCTTGTACATTTAATACATATTAAAAAAATATTTTTATATGTATTATTACAGGTATCTAGATTCTTTTGAACTTACTCTTGTTAATACCCTCAAAATTACGTTTTAATCTCCAATAAAAGCTATCTACATCAACTATGATGTAAGTGTTGACAGCCATGCAGTTATATGTTCAGGCGCTTAAAAACAGGGTTCCACAAAGTTTGTCTAGCAGTAAGATAATTCTGATAATGAATAAATGAAGATTCTATTAAATACGCACCTACTGAAATTGTTTAAATATGAATATAGAAATGAAAAAATATTTTAAGAAATCGATGTTTCGACCAGTAAAAATGTTGATAATTTTGGTCATGGGAATCACGCTGTTAGCATCCTGTAAAGATGACTATCCTTATGATAACTCAGAGCCAACCTGGTTGGGAGCGAGTATATACGATTACCTGAAGACAGATGGACACTTCACAAATTATGTAAAGTTGATTGATGACCTTGGGTATACCGATGTACTTAAATTAACAGGAAGCAAAACATTATTTGTCGCCAATGATAGTGCATTTACAGAATTTTACAAAGGGAATGAGTGGAATGTGAAAAGCTACTCCGAGCTGACACTATCTCAAAAGAAAATGATTCTGAATTTTTCGATGATTAATAATGCATACTTACTTCAGACAATTGCGAATTATTACAGTGGAGGAACAGTTCATGAAGGAACAGCCATGCGACGGTTAACAGCTCTTTCAGCACTCGATACAATTCCCTATGATTTTGGTGATAAAGTATCTACCGGTAAATACTGGGATTACTACCGTACTAAGGGGATTCATGTATTAAAAGATGATTCAGACCAACCTCTGGTGTATTTCACGCCAAAATTCTTATCTAAGAATGGTTTCACCGGGGAAGATTTTTCCTTTTTATCGGGTGGAATGACACGTACTGCCAATGATGTATTCGTATTTAATGACAAAGTAATCAGACCTGATATAACTTGTAAGAACGGATATATCCATATTTTACAAAGTGTATTGATTCCGCCAACAAATATGGCACAATATATTGAGAATAATCCTTCGACAAAGATATTTTCGAAGTTGTTGGAACGTTTTAGCGCTCCATATTATGATGCGGCAAATACCATTCTATACCGTCAGTTACATCCTGAATTCACAGATTCAATATTTGTAAAACGTTATTTTGCAGTCAATGGAGGAATAGACTACCTGCCATCCAATTCAACTGTCAAAACCCCCGCATTAAACTTACTTCCCTTTGATCCGGGATGGAATAGTTACCAGTCCACTGCTTTGCAGGCTGATATGGCCGCGATGTTCGTACCAACGGACGATGCGATGAATAATTACCTTAACAGTGATATTGGGGTAATATTAAAATCCCGTTTCGGTTCATGGGATAGTATTCCGGATAATATCATTATTCCATTTCTAAGACGACACATGCGTAGCTCAATGATTGAGTCAGTACCAAGTCGTTTCAGTAAAATGACTGATGACGTAAATTATCGACTACCGGTAACCAAAAGTGATATTCAAAGCTCCTACACGGCGGTCAACGGCGAAGTTTTTGTGACAAATATGGTTTATCCACCAGTTGATTACATCTCTGTATTTAGTCCGGTTTTGTTGAGTGCAGATTCAAAAATAATGAATTGGGCGATTAATCTTACTCAAAACGGTTATGCTTTTTATAAATTGTATTTAAACTCTCTGGTAAATTCCTACAGTTTGTTTATTCCTACGGATGAATATCTGAATAATTACATTGATCCGATTGCCTATGGTCAGGATAAGCAAGGGGTTTTAAAATTTAAATTTGATAATAATACAGCTTCGGTCACAGCATATGTATATGATTATAATAAAACAACCGGCGTTGTTGGAACAGATATTGTGGACTCAATTAATACTGTAAGAGTACCCAATACTACATTTATCCAAAACAGACTGTGGAGTTTGATGGACAGTCATATTGTTGTAGGAAGTGTTGAAACAGGCAATAATTACTATATAACAAAAGGCAACGATTTTATCAAAGTGGAAGGAACGGGAACATCCATGACCGTAAAAGGTGGTGCCGATATTGCAAATAATACCGCAACACCACCACAGGTAACAAAGGTATTTAGCCAAGCCAACGGTAAAACGTATTTTCTCAATAAACCAATAAGTCCGGCTTTGAAATCGGTTTATAAGGTAATGAGTGAAACTCCTGAATTCACTAAATTCTATGATCTGTTAAATGGGGTACCGGATACCTGTATTGTCCAGATTTTCGCACAACAGGGCACAGATTACAGGATTAAATTTTTTAATGCTTTTAGGTATACCGTTTATGTACCCACCAATGCGGCTATTGATAAAGCACTGGCAACAAATGTAATCACTTCGTGGGACAAGATTTACGCCATGCCAAATCCGGCACAGGGGATTGCGATAAGCAAAATGATTCAATTTTTGAAATATCATTTTCAGGATAATGCCGTATTCTTTGGGCAATCGGTGAATGATCAATTTCAATCAGCCACTATTAAAAACGATAATAACTCAACTTACTGGGGAACTTCCAAAAACAAGTATTTCAAGTTAGGAGTAGTTGGAGATGGTAGCTCGCTAACCATCACTATGGATTCAAAATCGGGTGATCCAGTTCGAACGGCAAATATTTTAACATCCGATCCTCAAACAGGAAGAAGTTTATATAATATAATCGCAAAAGACTATATTTTTGAGAAACTCCCGTCGGGTTATAAAAACATAGATGGTACAGGTTCCGTTACAGGAACAGCATTTAATACTTCGTCTATTATAACATCAGCATCAGCAGTTATTCACCAAATTGATAATGTATTGACCTTTGAATAATATGAAAATAAATTTAAAATCTAAAATTGCAGGATTGTGTTTAATGGTATCTTTAGTACTACCATTCAGTAGCAATGGTCAAACCACCGGGGGCGGAACAATTATACAAGGACAAGTCAAGTCTGGTAAAGAAGAATTAATTGGAGTAAGCGTTTCTGAGGTGGATGCTAATAACAGACTCGTTAGTGGAACTGTTTCGGATGTAAACGGACATTACGTATTACGGGTAAAAAGTATGAAAAACAGACTTTCTATCAGTTATGTCGGTTATATAAAACAAATTTTGAACATCGACGAAAAAAAGATTGTAAACATAGATCTGAAAGAAAATACACAGAATTTGAAAGGTGTAGAAATTGTAGGCAAACAAAAAAATTCCCAGGGAGGGTACAGCATTCTTACCCGTGAGATTGGAACGGCTATTCAGACCATCAGTGCCAAAGAGTTTGAAGGCCTTCAGGTATCTTCGGTAGATGAGGCATTGCAAGGTCGTATTGCAGGACTGGATATAGTGTCCAATTCAAGCGATCCTGGAAGTGGAACGTCCATGCGTATTCGTGGTGTAACTTCTATCAACGGGAATAGCCAACCCTTAATAGTTGTGAACGGTATCCCGTTCGAAGTTCAGATTGACCCGAACTTTGATTATGCAAATTCAAACTCGCAACAATATGCCAATATGCTTAGTTTAAATCCGGATGATATTCTGGAAATTTCAGTATTAAAGGATGCCGCTTCGTCGGCTATCTGGGGTTCTAAAGGTGCAAACGGGGTTATTATGATTACAACAAAAAAGGGTCTATCTGGACCCACCCGGGTGGAATATACCTATCGTTATACAAATACTGTTCAACCCAAAGGCATGAATATGTTAAATGGAGGTGATTTTACCATGCTTATGAAAGAGTCGTATTTAAATCCGTACCAGAATGATTATGCTACAGCCAATCTTCCTGAGTACAATTATGACCCTAATTTTCCTGAATATCAGAATTTCAATAATAATACCGATTGGGTAAAACAAGTGACTCAGGTAGGGAATATCAATGACCATTATCTGACCGTATCAGGTGGTGGCGACCGGGCTAATTATCGAGTCTCAGGTGGTTATCTGTCACAAAACGGAACGGTGATAGGACAGAAATATACCCGCTTTTCTTCCCGTGCCAATCTTGAATATGCTGTTTCGGACCGGATTAAATTCATAACTGAAATTTCATTGACCAACGCTGATAATTTTCAGAATTACGAATCACTTTTGGCTATCGCCTATAAAAAAATGCCAAACGTGAGTGTGTATGCACAGGATAAGTATGGCAATAATACCAATTCATATTACAGTATTTCTCCCAATTCCTACTTGAGTGATGATCAGAGATTACTGTTAAATCCGGTTGCTTTGGCCAACCTGGCAACAAACGAATTAAAGTCGTTCCGCATCACCCCTACATTCCGTTTACAATACGATTTATTGGATCCTGAGAAGCAAATGCTTCGATTTAGTTCGTATGTATCATTTGATATCGACAACAGTAAAACCTCGAAGTTTTTACCTCAGGAGGTGTCCAATCTTTCATGGACAAACGAAAAGGTAAATCGGGCTGAGAATTATGATTCAGAAAATTTGACTATCTATTCGGATGAGAATCTGGCCTGGCAACCAAAATTTGAGAATACTGATCATAGCTTATTGTTATACGGTTCATTTCAGATAACTGCCGGAAGTTCTTCTGCTCAAAGTATTATTGCCTATTCATCACCTTCTATGCTTTTGAATGATGCATCGGGAACAGGTTACCTTTCTGGTTCTTCTACCAGTAGTTCTGAGTGGAGATCTCTGGCTTTCATGATGCGTGGTCATTATAGCTATAAATCCAGGTATATTATTGATGGCACATTCCGTCGGGATGGAAGCACCAAGTTTGGACCCGGAAATAAATTCGGTAATTTCCCTGGAGTGTCCCTGAAATACATTATTTCGGATGAACCTTATATGAAGAATACCAAGAAATGGTTGAGTATGCTCGCTATTCGTCCATCATGGGGTATAAGCGGTAATCAACCTAATGCAGAATACCTATATCTAAGCCGTTACTCTAACAATGGTTCGTATATAGATGTCGCGGCAGTAAATCCGACCTCTCTACAACTGAAAAATCTGAAATGGGAGACTACATCGGCCTTTAATTACGGGTTGGACTTAGGTCTTTTTGATGACAGATATGTGTTTGATATTAATTTTTATAATAAACGCACCTCTGATTTGTTATTTCCGAATGTTTCGATTTCAAACACCTCGGGTTATTCCACAGTTCCTTATATTAACGGTGGAATAATGCAGAATGATGGATGGGAGGTAAATTTTTATGCCAACAGATTATTTAAGACAAAAGATTTTAGTGTGGATTTCACCTTTAACCTCTCGAATTATAAAAACACCATTGTGGATTTAGATCCATCCTTGTTGGCAAGTTATAACGGGGATTTTAATTATGAGAACGGATCGTATTTAACCAGAGTACAACCAGGAAACTCATTCGGATCTATTTATGGATTCAAATATAAAGGGGTGTATCAATATGACGAATACTCAACCGAACATCCGAATGCTCCGGTTGCTAAAGATCCAACAGGAAAAGTAATTACCGATCAGAACGGTGTTCCCAAGAATATGTATTATGCTTACGGTACAACTTCTCAATATAAATTCAGAGGAGGAGATGCCATGTATGAAGACGTGAATCATGATGGTAGTATCGATGCCCTTGACATTGTTTATTTAGGGAACAGTAATCCAATTCTAAACGGAGGATTTGGTCCTACCTTCCATTATAAAAACTTGTCATGCAAAATGTTTTTCAACTTCCGGTACGGGAATAAAATAATCAACAATGCCCGTATGAATGCAGAAAACATGTACAACGACAACAATCAAAGTATAGCTACTAACTGGCGTTGGAGAAAAGACGGGGATGTAACGGAAATGCCGCGTGCTCTGTATAAAACAGGATATAATTGGTTGGGAAGCGATCGTTATGTTGAGGACGGATCATTCTTACGGTTTAAATACCTGACATTTAATTATTCGGTTCCGTCAAAATTACTGAAAAAGGTTAGTTTAAACAGATTGAATTTATACCTGACATTTAATAATTTATTAGTTTTTACAAAATATACCGGTGTAGATCCTGAAGTCGGGTACGGGACATTAACTCAAAACAATGGATTGAGTGTTGATGGTTCAGCTACTCCACGAACAAAAGATTTCACACTTGGTTTATCAGTAGGATTATAAAAGAAAACAATATGATGAAAATAAAAATTGCTGTACTTGGGATTTCAGTACTAATACTTATGGGACTGACTGGCTGTGACGAGTGGTTAACAATAAAACCTGAAAGCCAAATCATTCTGGATGAATACTGGAGATCTGAAACCGATGTTGAGGCAGTGCTTGCTTCTTGTTATAAAGGATTAACAACCGATGACAATATCTATCGAATGATTGTCTGGGGCGAACTACGATCGGATAACCTGGCGGAAGGTGGGGGTATTCCGAGTAAAATGCAAGATATGCAAAAAATTCTGGAAGGAAATATCACCTCTAGCAATGAATACTGTAAATGGGGATCATTTTATACAGTCATAAATTATTGCAATACATTACTGTATTATGCCCCGCAAGTGATCAACCGTGATAATAATTTTACTGAAGCTCATCTTCAACGAGCACAGGCAGAGGCGCTTACACTTCGTGCTCTTTCCTATTTTTATCTGGTAAGGACGTTTAAGGACGTTCCATGGATTGAAGACGCAAGTATAAATAACACACAAAATTATGCAAGACCAAAAGATACGGAGCAGACCATCATTAATAATATCATACGAGATTTGTTAATTGCTCAAAAATATGCACAATCAGATTACGGAAGAACAGATTATAATAAAGGTAGGATTACTCTCGATGCTGTGAATTCACTGTTAGCTGATGTTTATCTTTGGAATCAACAATATGATTTATGTGCCCAGACCTGTGATTTAGTTCTTGCAAATAAGAATTTAAAACTGGTTCCTGCAGACTTTATGTTTTCCTCGGTTTTTTATCAGGGCAATTCCCCCGAAAGTATTTTCGAATTGCAGTTTAAAGAAAATGTACAGTTTAATAATCCTACAGCATTATTATACGGATCAGGAACTCAATCGATACAAGGCTATTTGGGTTTCCCTACAACATTAGCATATAATCCTTATACAACTGCTGACAAATCAACCGGGGTTTATAGCCCATTCAATTATAAAGTTTCAACAACCATTATAGAAGGGGTAAACGATATCCGTGCAACCGATTTTTACAGGTCGGGAAGTGTAAATTATATATTTAAATATGCCGGTGTTGGGGTGATAAAAAGCTTAACAAGCGGGTATCCGCCCTCTTATGTTTATAGAAGTAATACTTCAAACTGGATTGTATACCGGCTCTCAGATGTTATGTTGATGAAAGCAGAGGCTCTGGTGGAATTAGAAGGAGAAGAAAATATGAATAATGCACTTTCCATGGTAAATGAGACTTACTTACGATCCAATCCACTTGCGGATTCTCTTAAGATTAGCAATTATAACACTAAGTATTCCATGGAAAAATTAGTGTTGCGAGAACGTCAGAGAGAATTACTTTTTGAAGGGAAACGTTGGTTTGATCTGGTCAGGGTAGCACGTCGTGAAAATTCAACTGCCACGTTAAACGAGTACGTAAATCATAAAGCATCCGCTAACACAGCTCCTATCGGTGCATCGGTGTTGGATGCTATGTATATGCCTATATCAAAAACCGAACTGGAAGCAAATCCGCATATGGTACAAAATCCATTTTATGAGGAATCAAGTTCGATTTCAAAATAACAGTGTAAAAATTTTAATATATGAAAAAACATAATTTAAAAATAACTTTGAAAAAGCAAATAATGACCAGTATGGTTACATTATTATTTGCTATCGGAATCTTTTCATCTTGTAATTCTGATGATATTGGAGGTGCTCGGTTTACCTTTACCGATAAAATGATGGGGCAATATCTGAGTGATACAACCATTTTTTCCGAATTTACAACCTTGTTGGACACCACGAAAGTGATGGGTCTTTTAAATTCATACGGAGCTTATACCTGCTTTGCTCCAACGAATGATGCAATGAAGGAGTTTTATGTATCTAAAGGTAAAAAATCTCTCAAGGATTTCACTCTTGACTCGTTAAAGATAATTGCTTACGACCATATTATTAATGGTAGGGTGGTAATGTATTCAAACTTTTTAGTGGGGCGATTGCCTGTACTATCCATGAGCGAGCGCTATTTATCAATTTCTTTTTCAGCTACCGGAGCAGCCTATATCAATAAGACATCCCTGATCACGAAAAAAGATATACTGGTACATAACGGGGTAATTCACATAATAAATGAAGTGCTCCATCCTACCAATTCAGGAATCGTGGAAGCGATTTCGAATGATTCGACATTCTCATTATTCTATAAAGCCTTAATTGCTACAGGGCTAGCAGATTCACTGCTTCCATTTAAAGATCCTACTTACGACCCAACACCTTATAATTATTTGAAAGGGTCCGGCTGGGAATTTGATATAATAGATGTTCCTTTTGCACGTAAATTTGGATTTACTGCATTGATGGAAAGTAATGCCACATTGAGGGCAAACGGGATTACGGATTTAGAAAGCATGAAGGCGTATGCAGCTGCAAATGTATATCATGCCGATCCAAGCATTACGAATATAACTGACCGCAACAACAGCCTTAATAAGTTTATTGCCTATCATTTAATCAATAAACAATTAAGTTATTCAAAATTCATCGATGCGTATGATGTTAATAACATGTTGAAGAACAAGGATATGTATGAATATATTGAAACGATGTGTCCGAATACTTTGATGGAGATAAAAAAAGACAGGTTATTAAACAAAACAAATCTTATTAATTATTCACCAGAAACAGCTAGTGCAATTCAAATTGTTACAACGAACTATGATAAAGATGCAACAAACGGTGTATATCATGAAATTGATGGGATGTTAGTATATAATTCTGCAGTTAATGCTGAAATGTCTAGTAAACGCCTTCGTTTTGATCCGGCGAGTTTTTTCCCGGAGTTTACGAACAATAATATGCGGGGACTCCCTATGCATGGTTTAAACAATGATAAAAACACTGAATTCTTGATACCCCCGGGTTATTGTGATGGAATTAAATCCTCTGAAACGACTAATGTGGGTTATCTGACTAATCAAGATTTATATTGTGATTATGAAGGAGATGAAATTTTTCTTCAATCTAACTACGGAAAGCTGTACGATTTTTCGTTTAGATTACCTCCGGTACCTGAAGGCACTTACGAACTTAGGTTTGGTTATCAGGCTAATGGTGGTCGTGGTGTGGCACAATTGTATATAGATGGTGTCCCTTGCGATGTACCATTAGATATGAACGTAAAAGGAGATGATAAGGCTCATGTTGGATATGAATTACCGGGGAGTAATGCGGATGATCCTATGGGTTATCTGAATGATAAGTCGATGCGGAACAGAGGTTATATGAAAGCTCCTGCTGTATTCCATGCAAACAGTACCACTTGGTTTAAGAGTGATAATGCCAGAAATGAATCATCTACTTTAAGACGTATTTTAGGTATTTATACCTTTAAAACGGCAAGTGCTCATATAATGTCTGTAAAGGGTTTAAGTGGGGGTCAATTTATGATGGATTACTTTGAATATGTACCGACAAGTGCTCTGGAGAGTGAGGATGTTTATTAGTATTATTTAGAATTAGCTTTAAATATTTTTTATTATGAGATTAAGATTTTATAGAATTCCCATCTTTTCCTTACTGACGTTATTAACAGTATTGGTAGTGTCGTGTACAGATGACTGGAATAACCACTATTATGCTGAACAGGCAAGTAAGAGTAATTTGAATTTGTATCAATATATTCAAGCTCAAACTGAATTAAGTACATTTACTAAAATGCTTAAAATCACAGGGTATGATACAATACTCAACTCGTCGCAAACCTTTACAGTTTGGGCCCCAATCGATCAGTCACTTGTGAATGTAGACCTCACGGATACTGCACTGGTAACTAAAATTGTCACTAATAATATTACTCGTTTTTCTTACCCCACTTCCGGAATTATTAGCAAGAGAATTCTCATGTTGGATAATAAATTGATTGTATTTGCAAAAGGTGCGGGAGGTTACACTTTTGGAGGTAAAACAGTTATACAATCAGATGTAGCAACCAAAAACGGTATCATTCATATGTTAAGCGATTATGCACCTTATAGATTGAATATTTGGGAGTTTATAAATAAAACAGATGGTATTGATTCACTAAGGAACTATCTTAACTCTTTAACAATCACTCAAATTGATACCGCCGCAAGCTATAAAGATGGTTTTTTTGTAAGTAACGTTTACAAATCTACTAATAAAGCGTTGACTTATCTGGGTAAATTTTACAATGAAGATAGTATTTACACAGCTATTTTGCCCGATAATGCTGCATGGAGTGAAGCCTATAACCGAATACTGCCTTATTACAAGGCAACAGATAAAGATGGTGGTGTTTCGGCCCAAATAGTAAATACAAAATGGACATTAATTCAGGACTTGTTTTTCAGAGGAGTAAAATCGCTTCCTATTGCCACAGATTCTATCTTCTCTACTTATGGCAATGGTTTTTCCAATCCTAACAGACTCTTCGCAGGGTCACAAGTTACGGAAATGAGTAATGGTTTAAGCTACATAACAAATCAATTGAAAAACGTTGCAACAGATTCGTGGTTCAAAGAAATAAGGATAGAAGCAGAAAACCCATACAATGGAATAATTAAAGCATATTATAGCTCCACCATAGAGTCAAGTATCGGCACAGGGTATAAAGTATCAAAAGGGTACTATTTACGAGTTGATCCAACAACATCTAGTACTATTTCCAAACCTTCTGTAACATTTCCGATTCCAAACACATTAGCTGCCAAATACGATATATATTGTGTGTTTGTTCCCACAAGTATTATTGACGCAACAGATGTAAGACCAAATAAAGTGAAATTTTATTTGTCCTATCTAAACAACTCGGGGAGCCAGATAACTAATGCTGCTGTTGATATAAACAATAATGTTCTGGCACCAAACAAAGCAGGTGCTATTTTCACCACTACCCCCACTTCCGAAGTGCAAGAGATGCTCGTTGTATCCGGATTTCAATTTCCGTTTGCGAACCTGGTTAAACAATCTGATTATATTTCAGGTCTGCTACCCACCGTTTCTCTAAAAATTGAAAATGCTGTTAACCCCAACGAACAGGCAAATTTTAATAGGACGTTGAGAATAGATTGTATAATTCTGAAACCTGTTCAATAACATTGAGTGAAAAAACTTTTTTTGTATGAAAATGAAAAATTATATAAACATATTAAGCATGAACAGGTATTCTTTCTGTTTTAAACTCATAAGTGCGGTTACAATTGCATGCTTGCTTTTGTCTTCTCCTGTTATGTCTCAAAGTAACGTAAAGGAGAAAAAAGAAATAGTATTGAAAGGTTTGGTACGTGATGCGCATACTAAAAAGCCAATCGAAGCAGCACAAATATCAGTTCCAAACAAAAATTTATCGGCTGTAACCGATGGAAAAGGGCAATTTACGTTGAAAATTTCTTCGCTGAAAGATGTTCTCTATGTTTCAGCCTATGATTATAACCTGAGTGAAGTTGCTATTAGAGGAGAAGATTCTGTGGTGATAAATCTTTATTCAAATCAATTCAGTAACTATTTCAAAAGTATTGAAGGGGTTACAGGACCAGTGAATAATTCATCATTGGTGTCTTCTGCCATGAGCGTAGAGGATGTAAGTAAAATACCCGCCATTTCTGCCGATGAAGTTTTGCAGTCAACACTTGGGGGTAATATTCGTGCCATTTCACGCTCAGGAGTAGCGGGAGAAGGAGCTGTATTATTTATCAGAGGAATTAATTCACTAAACGCCAATGCACAACCTTTATTTGTTGTGGATGGAGTTATCTGGAATAATTTATATGATGTGCAGTCAATTCACAAAGGGTTTTTCTCAAATCCGCTGGATAATATCGATGTGAATGATATTGAGAATATAACTGTTATTAAAGATGGTACTTCTATCTATGGAAGTAAAGCCTCCAATGGAGTAGTGATGATCAAAACCAAAAGAGCGAAATCAATGGTTACTAAAATCGGTTTAAACTATTTCACGGGTATGACAGTTCGCCCTGAGGTAATGCCCATGATGAATGGCGAAGATTACAGAATATATGCCAGCGATTTATTAAATTCAAAAAGTATTATTGGGAATGATATTAGCAGGTATGGATTTTTAGGAATTGATCCGTCAAAAAAACAGATATATAATGAGAATCACAATGCAACAAATTGGGAGGATCAGGTATATCAAACCGGACAAACGAACAGTTATGTTATTAATGCCAACGGAGGTGATGAAAAAGCATTATACTATTTCTCATTAGGTTTAACCAATAATAAAGGTGTAGTGAAAACCACCGACATGCAACGCATTAATTTTCGTTGTAATGCCGATTTGAAATTCACAAACACTTTTAGTATGGGTTTAAACATTGGCTATAGCCGTGTTGAAAGAACCTTACTGGATGATGGGGTTGATTATTATTCTTCTCCTACATGGATCAGTAAAATTAAATCCCCTTTTCTGAGCCCCAATACCTTTAATTCAACAGGTCAGGTAACCACCGATTATGCTAGAACGGACAGTTTTGGAATCGGTAATCCCGGTGCCATAATTAATTATTCAATCAATAAGTTGAAAAAATACCGGTTCAACATGGGTATTCTTCCCTCTTTTCAGATAACCCCAGATTTGACTCTAAGTTCACAATTCGATTATAGTCTGGATAAAACCATTGAAAGACATTATATTCCCATGTTTTTTACACCTGTGGAAATACTTCCTGAATTGGGGTATTCTCAAAACAAAATAAGTAGTCAGGTAATGCGTAATACCGCTTATTTTGATGAAACAAGACTGACATTTGATAAAAAATTCAATGACTTTCATCATCTGAAAGCTATATTGGGATGGAGGTATATCAATAATTATTACGAATCGAATTATGCAGAAGAGCATAATTCAGGTTCAAACAATAATACAACCATTACCGGTAATAACCAATTTTTAAGTGTAGATGGCATCAGTAATCAGACCAATTCCCTTTCAAATTATCTGAATGCCGATTATGATTACGATAATCGTTTCTTCCTGACCGGTACCGTGTCAATGGATGCTTCATCCCGTTTTGGAAAAGAAACTATTGGCGGTGTCTCACTCATGGGACGCAGTTGGGGAATATTTCCAGCTGCTAACGGAGCATGGTTGGTTTCTTCCGAAAAATTTATGAAGAACATAAATTTCTTGAAATTTTTCAAAATAAGAGCAGGATACGGAATTACAGGCAACGATGGAATTAAAGATTATCAGTCACTGGCATTTTTCACCTCCACAAAATTTATGGATAAGGCAAACGGATTGGTGTTGACAAATCTGGCAAATTCAAATATCCAGTGGGAATCCACAGGAAAAGCAAATATAGGTGCAGATTTAGGAATGTTCGATAACCGTTTGTCATTGAGCGTTGATTTTTTCTCGAGTAACACAACAAATCTTCTGGTTATGAAAAATATGCCTTATGTTTCGGGGCTGAGTGTCTATTGGGATAACGGAGGAAGTATGACGAATAAAGGTTATGAGGTTTCAGCAAACCTGAAAATGTTTAATTTTAAAAACCTTAAATGGGAAATTGGGTTAAGTGTTGGACATTACAAGAACGAGATAACATCGCTACCTGATGGAGAATTTACCACTTCAGTTTATAACGGTGAGGTGCTGACAAGAGTCGGAGAATCTGCCGGAGTGTTCTACGGATATAAAACTAAGGGAGTCTTTGCAACTACTGTTCAGGCTCAAGCCTCTAACCTTAAAATATTAAATATAGATGGCTCCTACAGTTCATTTGGTGCCGGAGATATGATTTTTGAGGATGTAAACGGGGATCATATCATAGATGCCAAAGATAAACAAGTGATCGGTAATCCGAACCCTAATTTCTACGGGTCATTTAACAGTAAATTTTCAATTAAAAGATTTACCTTGACCGGCATATTCACCTATTCACTGGGAAATGATATTTATAATTACCAACGCAGTCAGTTAGAAGCTGGCAGTGATTTCAGTAATCAAACCTCGGCTGTGCTCCGTCGTTGGACTGCTGAGGGACAAGTGACCGAACAACCTCAGGCAAACTACGGAGATCCGATGGGTAATTCACGCTTTTCAGAACGCTGGATAGAGGATGGCTCTTATATCAGGTTAAAAACGGTATCCTTATCGTATGACCTACCCATTAAAAGTGCTTTTATTGAAGGAATCAGTTTTTGGATAGCAGCCAATAATTTGTTTACTGTAACTCATTACTTAGGTCTGGATCCGGAAGTTACAGCCGGTAACTCTGTTTATTTACAAGGTGTTGATAACGGATTAACCCCTTTGACCAAAAGTTATTATCTTGGTATTAAATTGAATTTATAATAAACTAAAGAAATAATTCTCAGTATAGCATTACTTTAGTCTCTGAGAGTATCAGAACTTATGGAAGTATATAATTCCTGTTTTACTATAATGATAAAAAAAATATGATATGAAAAAGATCAGCAAAATAATGGTATTCCTGTTTATTTCCGTGTTCGCCTTTGAGGGTTGTAGCAACCTGTTGGATGTGGATTCAAACAGACTTGTTTTACCTGATGGGTATAATATGACCGGGGCAAATGATACTCTTTATTCGATGTTTGGCATCTTCACGCAAATGGAAAAACTTGCCGACAGTTATGTACTTCTGGGTGAATTAAGGGGCGATTTAATGAATGTTACTCCTACTTCGAATTTGTATCTGAAAGAAATAAATAACTTTGATATTTCCAGCAGCAACCCATATGCTAATAATATAAATGATTATTATTCGGTGATCAATAATTGCAACTATGTGATTCATAACATTGATACCTCAGTGGTGAGAGGGGGAATAAAGGTGATGTACAAAGAATATGCAGCCTGCAAGGCGATTCGCGCCTGGACTTATATGCAGATTGCCTTGAATTTTGGATCGGCCATCTATTATGACAAGCCTATTTTGACGGTACAGGATGCTGAAAGTATTCAAAAATTAACTCCGATGACCATTACAGAATTAGCTCCTGTTCTGATCAATGATATTAATCCATGGAAAGATACACCTAACCCTTCTCTGGGTTTTATATACTCCCAGAACCTGGATAAATCTTATTTCCCCATTCGTTTCATATTGGGTGACTTATACCTCTGGACAGGTCAATACGAAAATGCAGCGAATGAATACCGGGATTTGATGTTCACAAACAATTATATCATTAGATCAAGTTGGAGGGATTCCCGTCAAGTAATTAATAAAGCCTTTTCAGACGCAACTCCAACCGTTTATTTTTTTGATGCTAGTCCAGGAGAAGATATAACAAACATAGCGGCAACAAATGAATATGGGTATAAATTTCATTTGGATAGTTTAACGATTAATCACATGATTGTTCCATCCGCCGTTTCGATTACAAACTGGCAGAATCAAATGTATTATTATTCGTCTACACTTGCAACACTTACTACACAGGGTGATTTAAGATTATACAGCTCGGTTTCAACGCTGGAAAATTATGTAACTGTAAATGGAAATGCAGCTACATCAAAATACGGCTATTTGAATATAACCCCTACTTCGACAAATTATATTTTGAAATATCTTGTGATTAATATGGAAAGCACAACGAACAAGACAAATAAGCAAATTGAACCCTATCGTGTACCCTTGCTTTACTTGCGTTATGCCGAAGCTGTGAACCGCATTGGGAAACCGAATCTGGCTATGGCAGTTCTTAAAAATGGACTAAGAAGTACCACTATCAACAACATTAAGATTGTACCTCAAAATGAACTATCTACACCGCTTCCTAATTATATGGACTTCAACGATGCTCGCTTTGCTGCGAATTCAGGGATCAGAATGCGTGGTTGTGGAGATGTAGATAAGGATAGTACCTTTTATATTATCCCTAAGTTAGATGCGCTGCAGGATTCGGTTCTATACGTTGAAGATCTTATTCAGCAGGAACTGGCGCTGGAAACAGCATTCTTAGGAAACCGTTTCCAGGATTTGATGCGTATTGCTATTCGTAGGGATGATAATGCTTACCTGGCAAATCTGGTATCAGCAAAATATACTGATAACAAAGAAGCCATCAAAACAAAATTGATGGATCGTACTAACTGGTATTTGAAAAAATAAGGAACAGATATAAAGTAACTACTTAACACCCCATCTTTTTGTTCAGAGCTTGAAGATCTATTGATCTTCAAGCTCTGTGAACTAATGCTTATATCGCTTTTAATACTATGTTTACTATTGTGGAAAAACATATCATTAAAATTTATCAATACTTGTAAATTCATTTATTTGATAAAAAGAGGATGAACTCTACTAAAGATTTTCAATTCGATCAGTCAAATTGGAAATCAAATAATTACAATAACAGTTGGATGCAGAATAGCTATTATTATTGATTATTTGGTTGAATTTAACCTTTTAGACTGCTTTGTCAAAAGTTAGAAATTGATATTTATTTTGTCAGTTCGTTGTCTGCTACTAATCTTAAATAAACTCTTACTTATATAATTACATTCATGAAGAAATCTCATTCTTATTTATTTGTATTCTTGTTTGTTACACTACTTTTTTCTACACAAAAAATTGTGGCGCAATATACTATTCCGGCCAAAATGAACTGGTGGTATGAATCCCGTTTTGGCATGTTTATTCATTTTGGGTCATATTCCTATTTAGGTCAGGGCGAATGGGCTATGTCGGGTAATTATACGAAAACTACTTATCAAACCCAGGTTTCGGCTAAGTTCAACCCGCTAAATTTTAATGCCGGTACAATTGCACGATTGGCAAAAAAAGCAGGTATGAAATACCTGGTGATTACGGCCAAGCATCACGAGGGTTTCTGCATGTGGCCTACTGCAGTAAAGAGTTTTAAAAGCATTGACACAACAAAGTTGTACGATTTGCGCGAATATACTTCTTTTAATAAAACAAGAGATGTTCTGAAGGAGCTCAAAGACTCTTGCGATGCTGTTGGAGTGAAGTTTTGTTTGTATTATTCTATTCTGGACTGGAACCATCCTTCTCAGCAAATATCACGCGGTAATAGTACTAATAACTGGTATACCTATTCAACTTTGACTTCGGCAACAGCCAAAGCAAATTATATTGCCGATATGAAAGCGCAGTTGAAAGAACTGATAGATAATTATCATCCGGCCATACTGTGGTTCGATGGTGACTGGACATATAATTACGGGACTTATACTTACGGGGGAACAAACCCTGATAAGTGGTGGACAAAAGCCGATGGCGTGGATTTACAGAACTACCTGAGAGGACTTGATCCAAATCTTTTGATGAACGAGCGGGTTTTTAGAAGTGCCGGATTGGGTGATTGGGATTGTTCTGAAGGATCGATACTCGCCACTGCCAACAGCCGACCATGGGAAACATGCCAAACCATGAATAACTCGTGGGGATACAATTCCGGAGATCATAGCTACAAGACAACCAAGGCTCTAATTCTGGAATTGGTTCAGAATGTATCCAGAGATGGCAACTATTTGTTGAATATCGGGCCAAAGGGTGATGGTACAGTACCGAGCGAGTCGGTAAGTAAATTAGACAGTATAGGCGATTGGATGGATATATACAGCAGCGGTATATATGGAGCAACCCGTAGTCCGTTTTCGTTGGAACCGGCATGGGGTTTGTATACAAAGAAATCCGGAAAACTCTATACTCAGGTTTTTTCATGGCCTACAAACGGATTATTGAAAGTGCCATCATTAACAAATTCCATCAACAAAATTTACTTATTGAATGACACAACTACCTTATTGAACTATAAAGATAGCCTTGGATATATTCGAATCTCTGTACCTGCAAACGCACCAAATCCAATTAGTTCTGTTGTGGTTATCGATGTAGTTGGCCTTCCAAAAGCTTCTACACAATATACCAAAGTCACTGGTATCAGCGTGACTGGGCAGAGTGGATTAACTACTATTCAGGGCATTGGAAGTACTTTAAAAATGTTGGCAGCTATAACACCTACAACTGCTACCGATAAAACAGTAATCTGGACTGTAAGCGATTCAACTATTGCTTCCATAAGTAATACAGGTTTGATTACTGCAAAAAAAATCGGTTCGGTTACTGTAACGGCTACAGCCAAAGACGGTTCTGATAATTTTGGACAAGCAAAGATTACGGTTAGTGCAGTTTCGGCAATTTCGAACCCAACATCTTCCTCGCTAAAAGTATATCCTAATCCGGCTAATAAAGGAATTGTTAATATCCAATATGTCAATTCATTTAATTTAACTAGTTACACTTTGACTGACATTTTGGGACGTGAAAAATTAAAGGGTTCTTTTATGAATCAAATTATTCTTGATCTAAGGAATTGTAAACAAGGAACATACTTCGTTAAAGTTGAAAATGATGGTAATTCGGAAGAGCGAAAATTATTGGTGAATTGACTCAATCAAAGAAAATGTAGTAGATCATCATATGTGTTTGGCTCATATTTTACTGGAAATGAATAACTTGTCTGAATTGGATATCACCCAAACATGGACTTCGCAGCTAACAGAATTGATAAGAGAGGCTATACATAAAAAAACAAAATTTATCTAAAATAGACCTTAATTCGTTTTTAGATAGATCCAAAAACTTACTGACAATATCCACTGACAGTCTGCATAAAAAGATTATTGCCCTGATAAAGAGTTTGACAAAATACAAAGAGTTTGTATTTAAGTTTCTTTTTGATCCAGAGATTCCCTATGAAAACAATGTTTCCGAGAGAGCCGTCAGAAATCTAAAAGTGAAACAAAAAGCAAGTGCATTTATAAATTCCATGCTGGAGCAAACGCTTACTGTCAAATTCATTCTATAACGCAAACTGCCAAAATGAATAATCAAAATCCTTTCTTGGCAATGCTTGTTGTGGTAAATAACTATTGATTCTTTTTAGAAGTACTGAGTAGTTACTTTTTCAGGCATATTCCTAGTAACGGTTACCGATGGATCAGCTGTTGTTAAGAGTAAGTTTGTGAAAGAATAAGGTTAAACAGAAAATAAAATTCATAGTTAAATAAATATTGAACTGGATTATGTAGTATAGTCAGTATTATTATCATTAAAACAATAAATGAAAGATATGGAAACTCATAGTAAAAAAATCTTAATTGTCTTGTGTTCTGCCATTTTTATATTACACATTTTTGCTGCTGTACCGGAACCGGCTTCCGATGTGTTTAATGGAGGACGCGGGATTAGTTTTAATGACAACTGGAAATTTCAACGAGGAGATGTGACAGGTGCCAACAATGTCTCGTTCAACGATGCTGCCTGGCGAAAATTATCGCTTCCTCACGACTGGAGCATTGAACTCCCGTTCAACCAAAGCTCTGCTGCAGGTGGTGGTGGCGGTTATTTGGATGGAGGAATCGGTTGGTACAGGAAATCTTTTTTACTTCCGCAAAATTATTCCGGAAAAAGAATAACCATCCAATTTGAAGGAGTTTACATGAATAGTTCCGTTTGGATCAACGGTCATCTCTTGGGTACACGACCATACGGTTACAGCACATTTGAATATGACCTGACACCTTATATAAACACAGGAACAACGGCGAATGTGATTGCCGTAAAAGCAGATAACACGCAACCAAACAGCCGTTGGTATTCCGGGAGTGGAATTTACCGAAATGTTTGGCTTACAGTTACCGATCCTGTGCACATTGCCTATTGCGGCACTTTTGTAACCACACCAACTATTAGCCAGACATCAGCAGATATTAAAGCTACCACAAGAATACAAAATCATTCGACAAGTATTAAAACCGTATCGGTTGTTACATCTATCTACGACCAATCATGGGCTCTCATAACAACAAGCGTCAGCAGCCCTATATCATTGGCCTCCAATAAAGATAGCTCGTATGTGTTCAACTATAAAATGACGAATCCTTCGTTGTGGTCGATGTCGAATCCTTATCTGTACAAAATTAAGACCCAAATTGTTGACAACAGCGCAGTGTTGGACAACTTTGTTACTACTTTCGGCATTCGCACAATAACCATTAACCCGAATACCGGTTTTTCGTTAAATGGTGTGAATGTAAAATTGCATGGTGTCTGCATGCATCACGATTTGGGAAGTCTCGGAGCTGCCCAGAATTATAGGGCTTTGGAACGACAGGTTGAAATCCTAAAATCCTTCGGCTGTAATGCTATTCGCACATCGCATAACCCTCCAACACCTGAACTGCTAGAAATATGCGACAGATTAGGATTGGTAGTTATGGATGAATCTTTCGATTGCTGGGAGTGGGGAAAAAACACCAATGATTACGGCAAGTATTTTGATACTTGGGCTCAACAGGATGTTCAGGATTGGATTCGTCGCGATCGTAACCACCCGAGTGTTGTGATGTGGAGCATTGGTAACGAAATTCCACAACAAACAGATGCTTCAGGACTTACCATTGCCCAAAATTTAATCAAATGGGTTCACAGCGATGATACAACTCGCCCCATCACCCAAGCCTTGAATAATCAGTCGCTTTTAGGACCGGTATTAGATATTGTTGGATATAATTATGCTTCGGGCGGTACGTATGACAACGATCATAAAAACAATCCAAACTGGGTAATTATGGGTAGCGAAACCTCTTCAGCAGTTCGCAGCCGTGGCATATACTACTTGCCAACGAATCAAAATTTCCTTTCCGCGCCAGACATGCAATGTTCTAATTATGACAATTCTGTTGTTTCATGGGGACATAGTGCCGAAGATTCTTGGGATTTTGACAAAACAAGATCCTTTGTTGTTGGACAATTTATCTGGACCGGTTTCGATTACATTGGCGAACCAACTCCTTACGGATGGCCGGCCAAAAGTTCATATTTTGGAATTGTGGACATGTGTGGATTTCCAAAAGACATTTATTACTTTTATCAAAGCCAGTGGACTTCAAAACCAATGGTGCATCTGTTGCCCCACTGGAACTGGACATCGGGCAATACTATTCCTGTTTGGGCCTATTCCAATTGCGACAGCGTAAAATTGATAGTTAACGGAACTGTTATCAGCAAAAAGAAAGTAAGCACTGTTAAGCCATATCATCTTGAATGGAAAATACCTTTTGTGGCAGGAACGATCAAAGCTTTTGCATACAAAAATGGCGTAGTAGTGGCAATGGATAGTATTATGACTGCCGGTATAGCATCCAAAATAGACCTGAAAACGGATCGAGATAGTATCCAAGCCAATGGCATGGATCAGGCATTTATTGAAACTGACATTCGGGATGCCAATGGAACTTTAGTTCCTGATGCAGCACATCAGGTAAATTATACGGTGAGTGGTCCTGGAAAAATCGTGGGTGTCGATAATGGTAATCCAATAAGCATTGAATCTTTTAAAGGATTAACACGGCAAGCATTTAGCGGAAAATGTCTGGCTATTGTTCAATCGACCGGTGCTGAAGGATTGATTACAGTAACTGCTACAACTCCACCAATTTTGACCAATATAGCATTGAATAAACCCTCTAATGCCGATTCAGAAGACATTTACCAATTGACAAACATTGCATTGGGTAAAACAGCCACTGCCGATACATATCAACCTGATAATCCTACATCTTCGGGGAATGATGGCAACAATTCATCGCGTTGGTGTGCTATTGATGGCAATACCGGACATTGGTGGAAAGTGGATCTTGGAACTGCCAAACAAATTACAGGTTCAGAGATAATGTGGGAACGCACTAATGCCTATCAATATAAAATTGAAACTTCTAATGATAATTCAGTATGGAAATTAGTTGTTGATAAGACAACAAATACTACGTCTTCGCAAATTATGGAAGATAATTTTACTGATAATGCCCGGTATGTTCGTATTACCATTACAGGAGGTGTTGGTGGCAGCTGGGCCAGTTTCTTTGAATTTAAATTATTTGATGGAAGTCTTTCGTTAGCTACTCAGAAAAATCTTGCGTTGAATGGGAATGATGGAAATAGCAGCACCTATTGGAGTGCAGCCGATGGAAATGCCGGACATTCGTGGGGAGTAGATTTGGGCTCGACCTACAACTTAACTAAAAGTCAGGTTGTATGGCAAAATTCAGGAAATGCCTATAAATACAAAATAGAAACTTCGGCAGACAGCTTAGCTTGGAGCTTGGCCATTGACAAAACAGGTAATACAAATACCCAACAGGTTCAAACCGATAGTTTCAAAGTAGCAGCCCGATATGTACGGGTTACTATAACCGGAGGTACCAGCGCAACCAATAAGGCGGGTTTCTCAGAATTCAGGTTATTCGATGGATCAGCCACCACAATCAACCAAGGCTCAGTCACCATCAATTGTATAAAGCCGGTTTGTGTAAATTGCCAGATAGACAGCATTACAACAAAACCATGGGTCAATAATAACGAAAGCGGATGGCAGCAAACCGATAGAGTACTGGTAAATCCGGGAGGAAGTGTATCATTCAGCACATTACCAGCCGATTCGACCAACTGGCAATGGAGCGGACCAAACGGATTTATAGCCAATACGGCCAAAGTTTATCTAAAAAACGTTCAACAAACCGATTCAGGAACGTATGTGGTAACCCACGGAAATATATCGGTAAACTTTAAATTAGCTCTTACAGACAATACTGCTTTAAATGGCATAAATGATTCCGGAAGTAATATTTTTATTTATCCAAATCCTTCGAGCGATGGGATAGTTAATGTAGTTAACTGTAAAAACAGGACAATATCTGTATACAATCTTGAGGGTAAAAACACTTACAATGCTATTATTAATAGCGACTTGCAGGATTTAAACCTTTCAGCCTTACCCAAAGGAGTTTTCATTGCGAAGCTAAAATCAGAAAATGCTATAGATTACAAAAAGATAATACTATCAGATTAATGATTGATTCAAAAGTCGGAATTATTAAAAAAAGGTCAATATGGAATGACTTTCAATTATTTAAAAACAAAATAGATATTATATGAAGAGTCATTTAAAACCCTTTTGTTCCGATTATGGACGTCCTGCTAACCCAATATGTTTAATGGTTGGGTTGTTGATTTTGAAGTATTTACGGAATATTTCAGATGAGAGTGCAGTTGAACACTGGAGTGAAAATGTTTATTATCAAGTACTTTTGTGGAGAGAATGAATTTTTACCCATTGAACCATGTGAAGCATCCGAATTGGTTCTTTTAGGTCATAGGATATGAGAATCCGGTATTGAATTGATATTGAAAGAAAGTATTCGTATTAATTTAATGGGAATGACAGTAATGATTCGATAGCAAGCATTGACACTACAGTTCAGGAAAAAGATATAACTTTTCCAACAGACTGTTAATTACATAGTCGACCCTTAAAAACTTGTTTTTAAGGGTCGACTAGTTTGTTGACATAAAATAATAGGAGCGTAAATAGCTAATTGTCAGGCAGAAGACTATTGTCGGTACTTAAATTTGATGATTGCAACAAAACAGGCCGTAATATGATTCAAAATGATCCCATTGTATAATGAAACTTCTGATATTTTTACACCCGTAATGTTCCAATCACAAAACTCAGTTTGAGTATATGTTCAACCATTAAAAGCATATATAAATTATATGTTATAGATTACAAACAAATATCACTTTACAATCAAATTATTATTAATCAATCATTTTAAAAATTTAATCATTATGAAAAAACTTTTCTTTTCTCTTTGCCTTTTTTTGGCAATGTCTTCGGTCTATGCACAGACTTTTGCGCCGGATCCGAACAAAGTATACAACATTGTAGAATCTGGTTCACAACTAGTTGTTGGGGCACCACCTGCTGGTTCGATTCAACCTATTTTGACTGTATTGAAGAACCTGGAATCTCAGGCATTTAATTTCATTCCAACCGGTGCGCCTGATACCTATAATATATTAAGCGCGGACAATATGTATTTAAATTTTCAAACCGCACAATCCTGGGATCATTGGAGTTGCGCTTTAGAACCAACTTTGAACGGAACATACTCTGAATGGGTAATTGTTGGTACTGATTCAACCGGCATTCGACTGTATAACAAATTTCAATTTGATGATCCGGGTCATGGTGCTGAAAAATGCTATCTTGGTACTGATGGAACTTCTGCTGGTTCAGGATTCTACTGCGATAAAAGTTCCTCTCATTGGTCTGGCTTGTATCAATTGAAAGTTGCTACAATTGATCAAACTCCTACATTTAGTGTTGCTAATAAAGTTGTAATTGAGATAGAGAAAGCTACTCCATATCCAATCTATGTCTCTGCAACTAAACAGAATTATGATATTGATGCAACAATTTCTGCCGGGTTTAGTCTTTATAACAGTAACTTTGCTCTAGTTGACAAACTGACTTTTACTCCCAAAAATTTTACCGATAATGGTGGAAAAATTTCATTTCCTATTCAGGAAACAACGGCTGCTGTCGGAGATACCGGCAAAGTTATTTTCTCTTATACAAGTGGCGGAGTAATGCATAAACTTGATTCAATAGCTATTACATCGGTGGTACCTTATAGTCGTGTGATAATTAAGAATAATGCCAGCAAATTTGTTATTGCTAGTGATCCTAATAATTCTACAACACCAATGTTAGACACTCTAACCATCGAAAATGGATCAGAGTACTTCTATTTGAGACCAGTACATAAAAATGTAAACGATAGCCTTTATTATATTATACAGGATGGCGATTATAAAGCGTTTATGAAAGATATTGGAAGTGGTTATAAAACTCAATTTGGAGTTTTAGAAGATAGTCTGTCCGTATGGAAAATTATACCTATGGCAAACGGTGTTAAAAGAATTCAAAGTATGGCAAGATTGGAAACAAATCATGATCTGGGTACTGATGATACGTGGATAGGAAGCGGTATTTGGTTGGATAAAACATTTAAGTCTAATCCAAATTCCGGACCATGGTGCGAGTGGACAATCTTATCGGCTGCTGTAGCTTTGAATCCTGCTAGTTCTGTATTGGCAAGTGTTGCATTAAGTACAGGAAGTTTGGATAAAACTTTTGACGGTGCCACTCTTTCGTACGATGTATTTGTTCCTGCTGATGTTGACACAGTAAAAATAACCGGAACTACCCTAGCCACTATTTCAACAATAGCTGTCAATCCTGATACTTTAGTTGCAGGTAGATCTGCTGTTCTAACCGTTGTATCTCAAGATTTAACTAGTACAACAGACTACACATTCAATTTAAAGAAGTATACTTTTGACCAATGGGCATCCGGTGGAGAAGTAGATGCTATTCCTACAAAATATGGTTGGAAATGTCCTAATGCAAAGTGGGCTGTTGCAAATTCAGCTGACTCAACTTATGCAAGGTATTTTGATAATCCTGTAAATTATAAGTATAAAGGTGAGGCTTGGACCGGACGTGCTTTGTTAATTAATTGGGATGGTAATGTTACTGATACTGTTGCTTATAGTTATCCTGTAAGTTTAGAAGGCGGTAAATCGTATAAATTTGCCGGAAAATATGCATGGGTTTCAGGAATTTCTGTGGATTATACAGCAATTCCCGTGGATACTCTCAGCTCAACATTTACTTTTGGAATACGCACAGCATTAGATGCTACAGGTACCACTATCGCATCCGTAGATTCAGTAGTTAATACGAAAGACTCGTTGAATATGAAGAACTTTAAAGATGTATCTTTAACTTTCACCCCTGAAACATCTGGTGTTTATTATTTGACGATAAAAAACAACAGTACAATTAAGGCTGCCATTGCAGATTTATCTATCTCCAGAACAGACGGATTCAAAAATGTATTATCAAGTAATATATATGCCTATGTTTCAAATGATATGATCAATATACATGGTACATTAGCCGGTGATGCCGTGAAAGTGTACAATATAAGTGGTCAATTGGTTAAACAACTGACAGCGACTTCGGACATAACTTCAATTAATCTGAAATCAGGTGTTTATTTGATCAAAGTCAATGCGAATGTATTGAAAGTAATAAAATAAGCAACTATAAATAATTAAACAGGGTGTTCCTAGTGAACACCCTGTTTTAATTAATTAAATGTACTGTTGATCAGAACAAATGTCTGAATGAATCAGCACAAGTAAGAAACTGACATTGGAATAAATAATGTTAGCATTTTAAAAATCAAATAATCAAACAATTTCTTTATTATTAATAATCTTAAAAATTAAATTTATTATGAAAAAACTTTTCATCACTCTTTGCCTGTTTTTGGCAATTTCATCGGTTTTTGCACTGAATTTTGTGCCAGATCCGAACAAATTTTACAATATTGTAGAAAGCACTTCAAATAATTTTATTGGAATTGGAGGTGCCGGGAGTCAGCCGTCTTTAGTTGCTACTGGGGATTTATCTTCCCAGGCATTTAAATTCGTTTCAACGGGTACGTCTGATTCTACTTATTATGTGTTAAGCGCAAGTAATCTGTATATAAATGTAAATAGTGGAGCAACTTGGGCAACTGTTGCAGCAGCAGCAATTGATGGAGCGAATTCTGTATGGGTTATGACTGGTGCTGATGCAACTGGTATTAAACTGAAGTGTAGTCAAGGTTATATGGGACCAGACGGAAACACCCCTGGTAATCAAGTGTGGACTAATAAAGGTTCTGGTGGTATTGTTTTGTATAAGTTGCAAGATGCTGCAGTGCAAGTGGCTGATTTAATTCTAACCCAGATATATTTCGAAAATTTTGAAGCAGATTTTGCTGCAAGTGGTGATCTAAAAACGTTTGCACCAAGTACAGAGGCAGGAAAATGGATCGGTGGGAAAGATTTAGTAACCGATGGTGATGCCAATATTCAATTGAGGGGCGACAATGGTGGTTGGGCATCTCATGGATATACGCTGCAGATGGCACCTACTACATCCTTAACTCCTTCCGCACCAGTTACTATAGCTAATATAGCTATAACAGGGTATGATCATTTAAAGTTATCTTTTGAAAATGTCTGGCTATATTGGACTACTGGTGAAGGTGTTTTTGGTGCAAATCCTGATTCAGAGAAATCACCGGTTATAGAAATTAAAAGTGGTACCGGATCTTGGATGCCACTTACTACTGCTGCAGTTACCGGTAATTGGGGATCACAGGCCATTACTTTGCCAGCCGTAGATAATACGTTACCGCTTAGTATTAGGATTTCTGGTAGCACGGATTATACCTATATAATAAATGATTTAACAATTAGTGGGAAAGCTGTAACCGTTACGAATTTTAAACAGTTAAGCGATAATTCATTTATGGTATATCCGAATCCTGCAACTAACTACATTTTGACTAAAAATGCTCAAAAAGTGACTATTTTGGATTTGAATGGACGTATTGTAAAAGAAGCTTTCGATGCAGAAAAAGTTGACGTTAGTTCTTTGGTAAAAGGAGCTTATATCGTAAAAGCTCAAATAGAAAACGTTACCAAAATTGGCAAGTTAATTAAAGAATAAGAGTAATATTAAGATGCAGGTGAGTGGATAAATTAAGCCATTCGCCTGCTTTTTTTTTATAAATTACAACCCTTTAAATCGATATCGTTTGAAAAATTGAACCCTTTTTTTTTAATTGATGAAACATAATGAAGTGTTGAAAATTCCTTCTACTAGGGATTTTCAACTTCTGTTTTCTATTACAGGAAGATATCCTGATTGTATCAGCAGATAGTAAAAGTAATAATATGAAGAAAGTAGTTTTATTGTTAACGTTGCTCTGGGTTGGACTTTGCCATGCGCAACAACCTGTGCCGGTGAAGATTGACGAAGGGTTATTACAAGGAGTTGTAGAAAATGGGTTGACAATTTACAGAGGCATCCCGTTTGCTGCACCGCCAGTTGGTAACTTGCGTTGGCGTGCACCTCAATCCGTTCAGAAATGGGATGGAGTACGACAAACCAAAGAGTTTGCTCCTGCTCCCATGCAATCAGGAAATCCTGACGGTGGGAAAAGTGAAGATTGCCTCTACCTGAATGTCTATACTCCTGCAAAATCGGTCAACGAAAAACTACCGGTACTTGTTTGGATCTATGGTGGTGGTTTTAGTGCCGGTTCAACAGCTACTCCCTGGTATGATGGTAAAAAACTTGCCCAAAAAGGAGTACTATTTGTCAGCATCGCTTATCGGGTTGGGCAATTAGGATTTTTAGCCCACCCTGAGTTAAGTGCCGAAAACCCGAGTCATGTTTCAGGTAACTATGGATTACTCGACCAGATTGCCGCACTTCAATGGATTCAAAAAAATATCGCAGCATTTGGCGGTGACCCCAACAAGGTTACCATTTTTGGCGAATCTGCCGGGGCAATTTCCGTGAGTATGTTGTGTGCTTCGCCATTGGCTAAAGGACTATTCAGGGGTGCTATTTCGCAAAGCGGAGGTTCATTTGGACCAACACGCCCCACCTTGTACCCGGGAGAAAATATGAAAACCCTAATACAATGTATCGTCCTGAAATTTGTTTACAGTTTTTGTTTATAATCCTGTATTTACTTTACATTTAATTTTATCTTTGTGCTATCATATTGAAGCGGAGTCAGGCTCTGCTGAGGAGCAACCTAACAAGGAATAAATATGATTAGCGACAAGTACGTCAGAAAAATGGGATAGTTGATTTTCAGCTATCCTTTTTTTATGACAACTAAGAGCTATTTATGCCTTGAAAACCTATTTCAGACTGACGTTACAGCCATTTTATAATACGTTTTCCAATGTTTTTTGAATACACCTGATTGGCTGTGAGCATATTCTGGTGTTTTCATATCCAAACTGGCATGAGGCCGACAGCTATTATAAATCTGAACTATTCGCATCAGTTCTTTTATAGCATCTTCAATCGATTTCAGTCTCATTTGATTTAGCCACTCGTCTTTTAAAATGCCATTAACACGCTCTGCTATTGCATTTTCACGAGGATCTCCATTTTCTGTCATACTGATTTGAACATGATTCTTATTCAGTATCTTGACATAATCACCACAACAGTATTGAACTCCTCTGTCTGAATGATGAATTAAGCCTTCAGTACCTTTTGGAACTTGTTTTAAAGCCATTCTTAAGGCTTCAATCGTATATTTAGCTTCTAACGTTTCACCGATTGTCCAACCTACTATTTTCCGGGAATAAGCATCGGTTATTAAATTCAAATAAACGAATCCTGCCACTGTTTCAACATAAGTAATATCACTAACCCATAATTGATTAGCTCTTGTTGGAACAAATTCTTTAATCAGGTTCGGATACTTATGCAGCCAATGATTGCTAAAAGTTGTTTTAACTCGTCGTCGTCGTTTCCCTACCAACAATCTATGCCTGCGCAAAAAATCAAAAAAACTATCTCTACCAATGTATAACTCACCTGGTAGGCGAGGTTGAATTAGTTCCAACAGCTTTCGACCACCTAGTTTAGGCATCATCTCACGCTGTTTTTCAACTAATTGAAGTAAAATCTCCTCTTTTACCTCTTCTTTGTAATTGTATTTACTTCGCTGATAGTAGGCTTGCCTACTTCTACCAAACAGGTCGCACAATGTATCCATATCAAAATCAGAACCTATTGTGCGCAGCTCTGTTACCGTTTGGCTCCAGATTTTTTTCTTATATCAACTTTTAACTCACGTTCTGCAATATCAATCATAGTACTAAGAGCCTTTGTTCGAAGCTGCTCGCGTTTGAGATCTTCTTCTAATTTCTTGATTTTTAATTCAAGAGAGTAGTCTTTGTTAATTGTTTGTTTTAAAATTTTAGCCATTGGAAACAATGTGATTGATTTTTCAGCACCAAATTTACGAATCCAATTGTTAATACACTGCTTCCCGCCAAAATTATATTTCAACATTAAAGATCTTTGGCTCAATTCGCCATTTAAATACTCCTGAACTACCTGAAATTTTAAATCGTCCGGTAATTGCTTTACTCTTTTTCTCATAATCCTGAATTTTGTTTACTTTTTTGTAAACCTATTTCAGGACTAGACAC
>DIZI01000003.1:26860-32538 GCA_002427885.1 Paludibacter sp. UBA6032 | reverse complement strand
AAAAGAGGTTTTTTCATTTTAATCAAATCTTCCCTGAAACTCCGACCAAAACTAATCCTACTTTTCAAATCTGCTTTCCCAAAATTATACATATCAATACCTTTAGTACAATCTTTCCAAAAATCCCATTCAACATTAATTTGATCTTGAGTATCCAAAGAATTTATCTTCTTTAATATTTGTTGTTTTCGCTCATTTACAATGCCTATACTAAATGCCCCATCAACAGAACCAGACAAAAAACCTACAGCTTTAATTTGATTAGGCTTCTGTTTATAAGTGCTGATTGCAACCATCGCTCCCTCTGACTGTCCCACAAGTGATATATTCGATTTATCTACCCACTTTTGTTTTCTTAAAAAATCAATTACAGCTCTCGTTCTTTTGACATACATTTCCAGATAATTGTCATTCAAGTATTCGGAAGAGAATTTTTTTGGAGATTTTAAATCGGGAACGGATTCATAATCTGAATTAAGAGTTTTTTCTTGTGCGATTACCGGGACATGTGGTTTTGAGATAATTACGAAATTATATTTATCCACAAAATTCCAGTAATCAAAATTTGAAAGAAACGTTACTTGAGTATGATCGCTATACTTTATAACTATAGGTATAGGCCGAGAACCTTGGAGAAAAATGATGATAGGTTTCTTTTTTGTGAAAGCAGTATCGGTTACAACAAAATCAACCGTATCGTTTTTGTCTAACTTTATAGAAAACAAACAAGAATAAGTATCCGATATTCTTGTTTGAGAAAAAGACAAAAAGGCAATTCCTAGTAGAGATAGAATTAAAAGTGAAATTTTTTTCATGAGTATTTGATATTTAATTTTGGGTGTAATCTAATGTCTGATTAATCGTGATAATTATGTCTGCTTCCTTTCTATGACTTGCCCCATAACACCAATATATACGCGAATGCGCTTATATTCCATTTATATGCTGAATTCAATTGCGTATATCGCCAAATAATCCCCCGCTAGCTATCGGGGTGCGACCTGTACTATTTAGTATCTATTTGTTTGGCACAGATTACAAACGCTTAACCATTAACCCATCGTTACAAACGAGGTGGAATACCGGACTGTTTTTAATTCTGAGGATAAAACTTCAGTTGTTCGAAAACGATATTTTTATCTTTTCGCAGGCGGTCAATTAATTGTTTCAGGTCACTTTCTTCCCAACGTCGTTGAAACATTTCATCGTGCAACAGGATAACGATATTGTTTTTCGTGAATGTTTTACCCGAATTCAGCTGTTGCATAATTTTTCGGTACATTTCATCAACGCTTTGTACCGGAGTACCGTCTTCTGCATGATGTTGCCACTCTACATCCCAACCAAAAACCTTAAATCCTCTTGCAGCCAGACTATCGGCAGTAGCCACCGCATTAGTTGCACAATCATCTTGTTTCTTGTTATTAATACGCCAGGTATTGCAAGCCGGCATGCGTATGATTTTAAACTGAATTTTCAGAAATTTCTGATTCTTCAGAAAATCCTCGGTTGCTTTATGCGGATTGCTGTAGAATACATTATATTGATTGTTGCCATGTGTAAAACTATGATTGTACTCCTCGATATACGGATTATCTTCGTAGTACTTATAATAGGTCGCCATTTCCCGGTCGCCAGCTACTTCCGTACCAATCAAAAACACACTGATTTTTATCTTCTCTGCCAAAATAATACTATCAACATCTTGACTACCATCCAAAGGTCCGTCATCAAAAGTCAGATACACATATTGCTTCTGAGGAAGAGCGGCCTCTTTCGGCTTGTCAATTTTACAGGACTGACAAATGATCCCTATTAGTGAAATAAATAAAAGACCTGAAATAAGACGATTCATAAAGTTTGATTTTTAATTGTTTTTAATTGATAACTCTGTACTCATAGTTTAGCATAGCATCCCATCCACGATAGCTATCGGGATCAAAGATAAAATAAAATCCTGCCTGCAGTAGGCAGACTCCGTTTTTTATATTATATTTTAATATACAAGCAAATGGTACATGCCGATTTATCGGTAGCCTTGCTTTTAGCCCGATGAAGTTTGGAAACTTCGCCGAATCCAAGTAAGCCGGTTTTACCTAAGCCGAGCAGGGCTTTACCCTATTTGTCATTGCGGGCTTGACCCTATTCGTCATTGCGGGCTTGACCCTATTGTCATTGCGGGCTTGACCCTATTTGTCATTGCGGACCTGACCCTATTTGTCATTGCGGGCCTGACCCTATTCGTCATTGCGGGCTTGACCCTATTCGTCATTGCGGGCTTGACCCGCAATCCCCGTCATTGCGGACCTGATCCGTAAAACTCCTTCACAGCCGTTATCAACTCTTCAGTAACACCAATCGAATCAGACAAGTCTTCCCAATGAACATTCAGCTTGACAACCAATTCATTTTTCCACTCCCTTTTCCAATTTTTCAGTTGCTTCTCTCTTGCTATTGCCTCTACAATTAAATTAAACTTTTCGTAATAAACTAACTTATCACAATTGTATTTGTAGGTAAATCCTTTATTAATTTTTGCTTTATGCTCTGCTACCCGACGAGTCAGATTATTGGTTACTCCAATGTAAAGAACATTATTGTATGTGTTGCTCATAAAATAAACAAAGCAGGTTCCGCTCATAATGTTGTTTTTTCAAGGGGATTGCGGGTCAATTGCGGGTCGAGCCCGCAATGACTTACGCAATGACCAGTTAAAGTTATGGAATCTCCCCTGACGCAAGTCTGTCTTAAGTCAATTGGATTCAGTATCTTTTTTCTTCCATGTTATAACGTTGGAAACACTAAATACCAGTGCAGCAGTTATAACAACATAATAGTGTCCATTATTTAACCAACTCATATTGTTATAATCTAACTTAATTACAAATACTATTGCAATTAACAGACCTCCAATAATTCCAGCAATTCTATTTTTATTCATTTGTTCTATATAATACAAGAAGCTGGGATTAAATCCACGAGATAGCTATCGGGATCCAACAACGTGCGCGACTATTCACTCATTTAATTTATATTCGTGAGGACGAGAGCTGTTTCAGTTTTCGCTTTTAATTCTTTTAAAATAATCGGAAATTAAAAGTAGCAATTTATTTGTAATGGTTCTCTCATCATCGTCAGGCGACAAAACAATATGAGTATTGCAATATATTATGCATTTATCTAAGTCCTCAGCTCTTAGTTTACTTATTTCTTCAATTAACCGGCGATTGATTTCCCAGTATATATTTTGAGAGAAAAAGACACTGTTTGACTTGATTTTTGCAAATCTGCGCTTGAATCTTTCTTCTCTACTGAAATAAGTGAAGGGGTGCGACATGTCAGACAGAAAAATCAAAGCCTTTAAAATTTTAGATTTCTTTTTTTCAGCATCTACCTGTACCTGTACCGAACGA
Source organism: Paludibacter sp. UBA6032 (assembly GCA_002427885.1). GTDB lineage: Bacteria > Bacteroidota > Bacteroidia > Bacteroidales > Paludibacteraceae > Paludibacter. Next base: position 29,125 of record DIZI01000003.1, on the reverse strand, counting down.
AGCTGATAAGTAACTGGTTGCATAAGCACATTACACTTTGACGAATCAGTAAGCAAATCATGAACGCTCAACAAACGAGGACAATAACCTATTGCAGTGATCATAAGAGTATCCTCGCGCAAACAGCTGAATTCGAACTTTCCATCAAACTCAGCTACAGTTATTCTATTTTTCGACAACTTGATTGTTGCATTAGGAACAGAATTTTTAGTTATCTTATCCAACACAAAACCCCTGATTGTTATGAGTTTTTGAGCAGAGATATGATCTACTAAAACAATTTGTCCAATTAGAAATAAAATGCATGTAAAAGTGACAGCCCAACGACTACTTACTGAATTCATATATACTTTTGATGTTTATTTATGTATATAAAGTAAAATGACTATCGGCTTTTGCACCAATAGAAAATTCTTAACTTTGCAAGTGAAAAAACATAAATTTACTCCCGTCCTACCGGATTTCCTCATTAAATGTACAAAACCTCACACCCGCCAAACAAAAGCCCGAAAGCTTTACAAATTTGGCGTATTTTACTCGTCAAGTCGAGTCACTAAGCGGACAGTTCGTCAAAGATTTTATCCCCAATTACTGAACTGTCTTTTTTTTCTGCTATAGCCCCTGACGACCGAGGCTATGCGTATTTGGCGTCCCGATAGCTATCGAGGATGCGGGAGCATTCGCTGTCGTGGAACGACAAAGTGAATGCGGGAGCAAATGCTGCTAAGTGCATAGCTTGTCCCGTCTTTACGGGGTCAGCCAGCAGGTGAGCAGAGCGTGTGTTAGCAGCATGGCCTTTTGTCAATTTATTCTTTTTTTTTAATTAAGGTCAATTTTCTTGGTGCTCGCTCTTTTAATATACTTTCTATTCTCAATTCAACATTCCCTTGTCTACCATCCCCACTATTTATTTCTCTACCATTTATTACGTCTATGGTTGTCATAATATTAACACACGCAAAGTCCTGTTCTTTTCCTGTATCTTTTTTGATTTTCTCAAATTTCTCTGTCGCAACTTTCCTATAACCGTAATTTTCAAAAGTTTCTATTACAGACACAGGATATTTCTCTTTTAAATCAATCAATGAACTTTCAATAAGCTCCAAGATTTTATTTCCGTAATCAATAGATTCCTGTTGGTTTGGTATGTATCCTTTATGAATAACTGAGTTTCTAAAAGGCACTTCTTTATTTGTATTTGGTAAAGAAGGCTCAATTCCAAACATTTGAAAATACAAAAAAATGTACGCTCCAATTTGCCTTTCTGATTGATTTGACACAGACTTCCAAACTTTGTCTATTGTAGAGAAATCAATATTTGTTGCATTTAAAGCTGTCTTAATAAAGAATTCATAATACCTTTCCAACGCAGCAGTCAAACTTGAAACGGCTTCTCTATAATAACCATCTACAATAGCATTTAGTCCGTATTCAAAAAGAATTTCAAAATCTATGTTGTTAATAACTGTCAACGAACTATGACCTTTATTACAATTCACTTCATAAATTCCAGTATTGTTGACTAGCTCAAAAGGAGTCATTATTGGTTCTCCAGGAGTTGTATTTGGAATGCCTTTTCCAACTTGTTCCATTATACAATCATAACATATTAAATCTAAAAGCATCATGTCATATATTCCTTTCAATTTATACTGTTGCGTTTCTGTTATATGTTTCCAGCATTCTTCTTATTTTTCTGCTCAATTAAGTTGTCTACAACTTGGCTAATTAATTCAATATATTCTTCAAGATCTTTTTCGTTAAGACCAATTGGACGATATTGTTCGGGCGGAAAATGAGATAATGCATTTCTTAATTCTCCCCATGCGATTAGTTCTTGATAATCAGATAAGTTAATAGTATATTCTTCTTTTTGTATAAAGTCAAGTTTGCTTTTTAGTCCAACAAGTCTCTTATCTGGAAAGAATTCTTGCTTCAAAATTCCTTCAAAAATTCCTTGTAGTCTCCAAAGTCCAAAAGACCACAAATATAAATTGTCAATGTAGTTATAGTATGCTACGTCTGAAATTGCTTCGTCTGCAATTCCTGTTGAATTGTCAAGTAAGTTTCCCTTTTCGTCATATATTTCTATATTGTCGATTTGGATTTGCAATTGATTTTGTCTGTCAGTTATAATTTCTTTAATCAGTCGTAGAGTATATTCAAAGTCATTTTTACTTAGTCCGTAAATATGCCAATCAAAATCTCTGAGTTCCTTTCTCATTCTTTTCTTTTTTTTTTAGGCTTGCTGCTAACGACCGAGGC
>DIZI01000003.1:22584-26686 GCA_002427885.1 Paludibacter sp. UBA6032 | reverse complement strand
AATGAACATAGGCGTGTGTTAGCAGCATGGCCGTTCAGTCGTTATACAGTCGTCATTTATTACTGTCGTTTTAAATTTCTGTTTGTCAATGTGATAAGTTTCTAGTCTTTTCTTGTCAGTGAGTCGAAATAGCCCGATAAAACTGTCTAAACGCACAAAGCCCAAATAATTAACACTCCACAGTTCATTGTTTTTTTTGTTTCGAGGTGCTACAAGCTTTCAATATGAGCTAAAAAACAATGTACTGTGACCGCTCTGCCTATTATCAAAAAGCTATAAAAGCCACAACAAGACGTTTGGAAATAAACTCGAACTTGTTATGGTTTTTTTTGCTTTTTGGGCGATTAGTCTTTTAAAATTTTAGCAGATACAGACATTTCTTTTTTTATTTTTTTGACCATTTCTGCACACATAACCCTAGTGTTTAATTTAGTTTCACATCCAGTTTTGTTTTCATCAATTCCAAATTCCCGAGCTACTTCCCTACAATTTTTTACCATTTTATAAATTTCAAAACTTGGCAAAGTATTTTTATCTTTAAATGAATGAATTAAGTAAATATCACCTGCCGGTGATACCGCTTGGATAATTTCAATCTTTGGAAAATTTGTTTTCATTTTGACTTTGTTGTTAAATTCATTTTTGTTTATTTCGATTGGATTGAATTTTTAGATAAATTTTGAGAATTACGTACTATTTTGCGTTATAAAGACTTGTTATCTCATCTTGAGTTAATACACGATTCCAGATGCCAATATCATCTAAAGCACCATTTATTGCATTATATGCTGGATGATTCATTCTGCCAAAACTCACATTTGTCGCTAAACTTGGTAACCCATTGAAAGTAAAACTATTTACTAAAACACCATTTAAATACAATTTTGCTAAACCAGTTTTTGCCGTAAAAACGATATTGTTCCAATTGTTCAACCAAATTGTAGAATAATACGAAGTTGCTTGAAATACGCCAGTACTATTAATTGTTTCGACTTCAATGAAGTTTGTGCCTGCAACATCCCAGTTTAATTGTAAAGCACCATTTGTGTTAGAAAAAAATTCTAAAATACGAGGTTGTGTACTGCCATTTCCAATTTTCTTAATCCAAATTGATAAAGAGTATTCATGTGAATTATTAATTGAACTTGTATTGATTTGTGCATCAATTCGAGTTAGACTGTTTGCTCCAGAAAAATAATAAGCACTATTAGAGCTTTCAAATCTATCAGTTATCAAAGTTGCACCACTCACAGTGCCATTATTTCCATTACCACTTTCATCATTTGCATTTCCATTAAATGGATAATATGCTATAAGACCATCTGTTGGTATTTTCCAAGGTTCAAATGTTACATTATTTGTCAAGGTATTCAGTTGTACATTTATAGTTTTCTGATAATTCCTTAAGAATTTATATTTACCTGTTGCAGTAACCGTTGTTCCACTTCCGCTAATCCATTTAGCACTTACAGCTATGGAGTCTCCAAAAGTTGTAGCATTAGAATAAATATTACCAAAACTGTTCAATGCAGTGCTAAATTGTCTTACCGTAAAAGTCGAAGTTTTTGTGCTGTTTAGTTTCAGTGTATCGTTGCCTACATATATCTCCATAGCACCAGAAGTTATAGCGTCAACAGTAAAGTTTATACCAAAACCCATACGCAGTAATGTAAAATCTATAGAAGTTGTTCCTTTATCCAAGGTCAGTGATTTGGTGGCATAGAATGCATCCACTTCGGGGTAAATTTTGGTTTGATTGTTCAGTACTGCGCTGCTTGCCAAATCAATATCCTTTAGTATATCACCTTTGATAAATTTGTTTTTCAAAGGCGTTTTGGTTGGTAGAAAATAATTAGTTCCGGCAGTATCAATTACAGACTTCAGCCATTTACCGGTTCCAACTTTGTAGGCAGACACTTTAAATTTATAGGTTTTTGAAGTAGTTAATGCAAGTTGCATTTTGCTTACATCGTTGAACAGACCGTAATAATAAGGTGCATCGTTTTCGTACACCTGAATGGCGTAAACTACCGAATCGGTGGCAGAAACAACTGAGTTCATTTTCATGAGTCCATTGCTTTTTACATTCATTGGTTCATTATTCCCTTCATTCAGAGTAATAAAAGAAGGGTTTAGTTTAACCGTCACAATGGATTCTACATCATTGTTATTCTTGCAAGAGAACAATGCAATACAGAATACAGTCAGAATAAATAATTGTTTTTTCATACAGTTGGAATTAGTATATACCTACTCTTTTAGCTTTTCGGCATCCGCTTTATTGTTAATTTTCTTCGTTTTTGATTGTTTCAATGCTTTACAAGTTGGTCTTTCTTTTTTTTGTCGGCTTGCTGCTAACACTATTATATGCGAACTCAAAGTTGTGTATGCGAACTGGTAGTTCGCATATATCTACTGTATCGGGTTGACATTCTAAAGTTATATTGCAGGTATTAAGCAATATAGAAAAAATATCAATTCTCAACGGAGTTCGCATATCCAACTTGTTAACGGGTTGGATGCTTTTATTATTAATTTAAAAGCCAAAGATAGAAATATTTTTTTGTTTAACTATTTTTTTGTTCACTTAATTTTCAAATTATCTAAAGGACTCTTTATTTGTTCAATTCCTTTGATATAATATGAGTTTATATCTTCGATGTTTTACCACTTGGGTGCACTAATAAGCTTAAAATGTAGTGAATATCCACCATCCTTATAGAAAATTCCCCCGGCTTGAACATTGCCGGGGGAATAATCGGAAATAAACATAGTAATTGTGAACCGTGAAATTTGTTTTGTCAGATTCTGTCGAGTGCCGCATTCATAGTGCACAATTGGTCCGGAGTAACGTTGATAACTACGGTTTTCGTTTGATAGCCTGTTTTACTAATGCTTACCTGGTAAGTGCCTTCGGTTAACGATTTAATCATAAATCCGCCTTTGGCTGCCGTGCGTTTTTCCAATGCTACTTTCGGTTGCCCGTTAAGCCTGAAAAGCAGGGTAGCATCTATTATGGACAGTCCGGTGCCGGCATCGGTTATTTTGCCACTCACTTGTAGCGTACCGCTTCCCTGTTCCACTATTTTACGCGCATTTTTGTAACCGGCATAAAAAACAGGTTCACTCAGGCGCAGAATTTCCACTCCCAGATCAATATTATCAATCGTTTTATCCCCCATGACATAACCCTGATCTACCAATAAAGTGTTTTCCTTTTTCTCCAATTGGCTTTGGCGTGGTTGAGGTATGGCTTCGTCGTAACCATCTATAGCGGTCTGATAAGTTGTCTGGCTATCCACGGTTAATCCATAAGTGGTCAGCTTAGTTATGTTCTCATCAATCCGTTCGTAAAGTCCCTTCGAGATGTCTTTCAACAGTAAGTCGCTGGCTTCTTTCAAATAGCTTTTGGTAAATTTGGTTTCGGCCAAAAGTACCGTATCATTTACATAACTGGCATAAGCCTGCATTTTGCTTGAGGCATCTGCTGTAAGTGTGATCAAAGATTCTCTCAACTGCTTTTTATTAACCGTCACACCCTTGCTGCTATACTGGTGCTGTTCGCTGTTGGTTTGAATCTGCAGGATGGCTGCATCGAGTGCTGCCATAAACTCGGAAAAGTTTGGAATCTTAGCTGTAATAGCAGGATTTGACAGCAGAAAAATCCGCACTGTCAGATACATTTTCAGCTTCGATTGCTGTTTTGAGGTCATAATAAAGTTAATTAAATTTTATTAAATTGAGAATATCTAAAACAAAAACCTAAATACTCAGCACAACAAAATCGTTCACAAGAATATAACGCGTCAAATGTAGTTAATTGTATTTTAATATGCAAGTATTTATGCAAAAATAATTAATATTATTTTTTGATTGTACACAATATATACATAAACATACGCTAAAAGTACCCTGAATACACTAATATCATAAACATATATTATTGTAATATTATATCAATATATCTTTCGGGTAACTGCAATATGTCTTTCGGATGGGTGTAATTTGTCTTTCGGATGGGTGCAATAGGTCTTTCGGATGGGTGCAATATATCTTCCCGATGGGTGTAATATATCTTCCCGATGGGTGCAATATGTCATTC
>DIZI01000003.1:0-22277 GCA_002427885.1 Paludibacter sp. UBA6032 | reverse complement strand
GCAATATGTCATTCGGATGGGTGTAATATGCCTTTCGGATGGGTGCAATAGGTCTTTCGGATGGGTGCAATATGTCATTCGGATGGGTGCAATATGTCATTCGGATGGGTGCAATATACCTTCCGGAAGGTGTAATATGCCTTTCGGAGGAGTGTAATATAGCTTTCGGATAGGTGTAATTATGCCTTTCAGCTAAAACAATTTATCGGCAAAGGGGATAAGCAGGGCGGTCATAATGCCCATGATGCCAATGGCGAGTCCGCTGATGGCTCCTTCCAGCGCTCCCATTTCCATAGCACGTGCCGTTCCTAAAGCGTGTGAAGACGATCCCATGGCCAGCCCTTTGGCAATTTTACTTTGAATATTCAAGCGGCGTAGAATGATGGGACCTACCAGTCCGCCAAATATCCCGCAGATAACCACGAATGCGGCTGTCAGTGCCGGTGCACCGCCGTTTTGCTCCGAGAGGCTGATAGCAATGGGTGTTGTAACCGATTTAGGGGCTAAGGATGCTATCAGTATATGATCGGCTCCGAATGCCTTGGCTATGAATATCACACTGACAATTCCCACCAGACTTCCGGTAAATACCGCCGTAAGAATCGATACAACATTGCCCTTTACACTTCCGATTTGTTCATAGAGCACATAACCCAGCGCCACCACACTTGGCCCGAGCATAAAATTCAGTATGCGCGTTTGGTGGTAGAAAGTGGTATATTCGATGCCCGTGATTTTGAGGAAAGGAATAATAATGATCATGGTAATCAGTAAGGGTTGCAGCAGGGAGATTTTAGTTCGCCTGTACAGGTAAATCCCCAACAAAAAACTCCCCATCACCAGCATTAACAGGAATACTTCGGAAGAAATCAAGGCTTCCACTTGTTTTATGATATTACTCATGACCGGCTCCCCCTTTCGTTCTGCGTTTTTCCATCCTTTCCTGCACCAGAGCCACCGTCACAATAGTCAACACCGTGCTAATGCCAATGGCAAAAACGATGGCAAGAATAGATTTCGATACCAGCTCCACATAAGCCATTAAACCCACGGCCGCCGGAACAAAAAACACAGCCATGTTTTTGGTAATCACCGTGGCGGTTGCCTTTACATTATCCGGATGAAGTATTTTGAAATAAAGACTCAGGAAAAGCAATATCATGCCGATCACACTCCCCGGAATAAAGTTGTGAATAAGCAGGCTGACCATTTCACCCAGGAAATAGAAAAGCAGAATATAAAATGAACCTTTTATCATAACGTATTATTCACGAACGTAATTGAAGACAGATGAGTTCGTCTTGACTTTTTCATGATTGTATAATGTCGCTCCTACGGAGCTTAAAAACTATATAATCATACATTACTACCTCCCGATAGCTATCGGGAATTGCTCCTAAAGGAGCATTACCAGAGCTTCGGAGAAGCGATTCCCGATAGCTAACGGGAGGTAGAATATTTATTTCAACAAAACAAAGAGCTCCGTAGGAGCGATTCCCGAAAGCTATTGGGAAAAAAGTCAAGACGACTTCGATATATGATTTTATTTGTGATAGATTAGGGTACTTTTAAAACAAAGGAAATGTTACATTGTTCTCGCCGGTGGGAGGGAATCCTGTTCCTGCTTCATAAAAGTTCTCTTTAAAACAGATAGGCCACCGAAGCTACCACCCGGTGATTGTTTACCGTATAAGGATTTGTTACGCGGCCATTGCCTGTCAGCGTACCGTAACGTGCCGAGGTTAAACTGTATTCCAGTGCCAGTTTCAGGTTGGATAAATTATAACTTACATTCGGTGCTACGCGGTAAATCCGGTCGCTGATTGTTTGTGTATCGTTGAAAGTCCCGTAGCCGTAAACTGTGAATTTACCGGTGCTGTTATCAGCCATCAATGCCTTATTTGTTCCCAGGTTTTGTGATAATCCCAGCAATATTGCCGCCTGATATTTGTTGCCGTACACCATGTTCAACCAACCGGTTGCTGTATTGAAATTGGTATAGGTATCGGTTCCACTGATGCCGTAACCCCCTGCCATCATATGATCACTCATATTCTCTCCGTAAATTGCCTTGGCTTTGATTTGAAAATCCCTGTTTACGTATTGTGAATAAACAAGCGCACTGGCCGATGTCAGCTTTCCTGTTAATGGTTTGATGGTTTTCATTTCGGCACCCGCACCCGAAGTCCAGTATTCGGTTTTATTTTCTATTCCAAGAAATAAATCGGGTAACACCGCATTTCTCAGATAAGTGCCACTTGATCCCAACGGACCTTGTGATGTGTATTGCATTTGATACAAAGCGGCAAAAGTCACCGCGAAGCTTTTATTCAGGTTTTGTTTGATGCGAATCTGAGGGCTGCGGTTAAAGGGTTGAAAAGGGGCTCCCAGGTTTATCGAAGGCGTTGTAGGAGTTACATTTCCCGAGAGCGGACTCCAGGTTTGTCCCAGCAGTAATTCTGTGTTTTCCCAGTTTAACCGTACATATGCCTGACGCACCCGTAATACATAAAAATTAGTTCCAAATCCGGCAAAGTCAGCTTCAATCTTTGCCGAAGATGTTGCACCCCAAATGGTCGAACCGTTTATATCGATGCCCAAACGACTGTTTACACTCAGCATTTCCGCCTGAGGTGCTGCATTTGTATCTTCATTTGCCTGATTGAGCGTAACCGGTTTCGGAAAGAGCTGAAACAAGCCATCGCACGATTCAACATTCTGGCGTGAATTGTAATAAAAATCGTTTTTGATAAAACCGTAGAAAGTGTATTTGTTTGCCTTCTCCTGAGCTGTCAGATAAAATGAAAATGTAAGAATAAAGAGTGGGAGAAATCTTTTTAATGCCATAAATAAATTGTGTATGCTATATTAATATCGTTTGATTAAGGGTTTCAGGTTTCCGACCGACCTGACAGCGTCCGAAGGACCTGTCAGCGTTATTTACATCCCTAATCCCTAATAACAAATCCCTAATCCCTAATCCCTAATCCCTAATAACAAATAACTAATAACAAATCACTAATAAACGTAAAGATGTTCAATCAGAATCTTCACTCCGATACCAATCAGAATAAATCCTCCGATAACTTCAACTTTCAGATGAAAGCGTTTGCCAAAGTGAACGCCAACATACATTCCCAAGAAAGTAAAGAGAAAACTGATACTTCCAATTAAAAAAACCGATTTCCATATAATATCCGGATAGGGAATAAAAACGATGCCTGTTGCAAAGGCATCGATACTTGTGGCAAAAGCAAGCGATAGTAAAGAAGACCATTTAAAAGGATTTTTGGTTATGATGCTTTCGTCACTATGTGATAAAAAACCTTCAATGACCATTTTACCTCCAATCGCACTTAGCAGACCAAAAGCCAGCCAATGATCAAAGCTTCTCATCTCGTCAGCAAAGCTCACACCGGCAAAGTAACCAATCATCGGCATGATGGCCTGAAATAATCCAAACAAGACAGCCATCCGAAATGTCTGCCAAAAGAAGAATTTTTTAGCACAGATTCCCTTGCTGATTGAAACTGCAAAGCAATCCATAGCCAGGGCTATGCCAATAATAGCGACGGAGAGAATATCCATTGTACAGAGATAAGAGGTAAGAGGTAAGAGGTAAGAAAGTAAGAAAGTAAGAGGCAAGAGCTAAGAATGTAAAACAGCAAAAATTACTTGCCTCTTACTCTTTGCCTCTTGCTCCTTACCTCTTACTCCTTTTTTATAGCATTGCTTTTACCTGATTGTACACATTTTGTCCGGTGAATCCCAGTTTTTCGTCAAGTACTTTGTAAGGGGCGGAGAATCCGAATGATTCCAAACCAAATACTTTACCATTGGAACCGACCAGGCCTTCGAGATTAACAGGAAGTCCGGCAGTAAGTCCGAATATTTTAGCTCCTTTTGGTAGCACACTTTCCTGGTATGCTGCCGGTTGACTGCGGAATAATCCTTCGGAAGGAACCGAAACCAAACGGATTTTAATACCATCGGCACGTAGTAATGCGGCACCTTCGTTCAGGGTTGAAACTTCAGATCCTGAAGCAACCAGAATAACATCGGGATTGCCATCACATTCCACTACATAACCGCCTTTATGAGCTTGTTCGGCTTCCGCTTTACGATTGGTTGCAGCCGGAAGATCGGTTATATTCTGACGCGAAAAGATTAAACCTGTTGGGGTGCTTGTATTCTCTATGGCCATTTTCCAGGCAACGGTTGTTTCTTCAACATCTGCCGGACGTAAAACCAACATCGAATTGTGTCCTTTGTGGTTTTTCAGTTTCTCCATCAAACGAATTTGAGCTTCCTGCTCTACCGGTTCGTGGGTCGGTCCATCTTCTCCAACGCGGAATGCATCATGTGTCCAGATAAATTTCACTGGTTGTTCCATCAAGGCAGCCATACGTACAGCCGGTTTCATATAATCCGAGAAAACAAAGAAAGTAGCACAGGCAGGAATTACTCCACCGTGCAAACTCATACCGATACTCACGCAAGCCATAGTCAGTTCGGAAACGCCGGCCTGTAGGAAAGCGCCTGTAAAGTCGTCTTTTGTAAACGCATGGGTATTTTTCAGGAATCCGTCCGTTTTGTCGGAGTTTGACAAGTCGGCACTGGCAACCACCATGTTTTCCACTTGTTTGGCCAATTCACCCAACACGGTTGCCGAAGCAGCACGCGTGGCTTGTCCCGGTTTCTGAACAACTGCATCCCAGTTCATTTTGGTCTTGCCTGAAAAGAAGAAAGCCATTTTTTCGGCTAATTCAGGTTTTTCTTTTGCCCATGCAGCTTTTGCAGCTTGTTTAGCCGCCACAATTACAGCTAATTCCTCCGCACGTTTGGCATATAATGCTTTGGTTTCTTCAAAAATCACAAAAGGATTTTCAGGATTTCCACCTAAATTCTTAATACTTTCTTCGAAAGAAGCACCACATTCACCCAACGGCATACCGTGAGTGGCACATTGACGTTCGAAGCTGGATCCATCGGCTTTCAATGCCCCTTTTCCCATAATTGTTTTACCAATAATAATGGTTGGTTTGTTCATTTCAGCTTTTGCATCTGTCAATGCCCGGCGGATTTGTTCCACATCGTTTCCGTTGATTTCAATTACTCTCCATCCCCAGGCCAGGTATTTCTGAGCCGTGTTTTCGCTGGTCACCGAATTCGTGTTGGTAGATAACTGAATGTCATTCGAATCGTAAAACATAATCAGGTTATTCAAGCCAAGGTGACCGGCCAACCGACCTGCACCCTGTGAAATTTCTTCCTGAACACCACCATCGGAAATGAAAGTATAAATAGTCTGGCTCATTACTTCACCGAAGCGGGCTTTCAGAAATTTAGCGGCAATGGCTGCACCCACAGCGTAAGTGTGGCCTTGTCCAAGTGGACCGGAAGTGTTTTCAACACCACGCATAATGTCTACTTCGGGATGTCCCGGTGTTGCACTGTTCCATTGACGGAATTGCCCCAACTCTTCCATGCTATATTTTCCGGTGCAGGCAAGCACGGAATAAAGCATGGGTGACATGTGTCCCGGATCGAGGAACATGCGGTCGCGTCCTTCCCATGCAGGATTTTTAGGATCGTATTCCAGAAATTCTGAATAAAGCACATTGATATAATCAGCTCCACCCATGGCACCGCCCGGGTGACCCGATTTGGCTTTTTCTACTGCTGCTGCTGCCAGAATCCGGATATTGTCGGCTGCACGATTTAAAGTTTTTGTTGAATTCATACGTTTAATTGGTTATAAGTGTATTTTATTTTAATTTTTCAGTTTAAAAAAGATCGTATTTCTATTTTCACCTGCTCAGGCAGGATGCTGTTTAGAAATGATATCCTATTGTATAATTTATGCTCCAGATATTGCTTGTATTTAATCCATAACCCGGAATATAAGCCGGGAAAACTTCACCTGAAACATCTGTTCCCAGCAGATTTTTGTCGCGTACAGTCCAGCCCATAAATATATTTTTGATTATTTCTACCCGTACACCGGCCACTATTTCGTACCAGACTTTGGTTGAAACCCGATTTGTATAATCCACTGTTTCGGTACCTCCCCAGTAACCATCCGTAATCTGCAAATTCGTCACATCATAGGCAAAATGTGACATTCCGATTCTTACTCCTGCCAGAAATAAGTTTGAAGTCGGCTTTGAATCCTTTTTCTTCTTCATCATATTCATATCAATACCAAAGCGTCCAAATAATCCATTGGTTTTAAATTCGGCATTAGCTGACGAAAATTTATCGGCACCGGCTACACCCAATTCGAAGACAGGATAGTACTTCTTCTTCAGGTCAAACTGGATACCGCCTTCCATCGAATAAGAATCTCCCAGTTTGAGTGCCGTTGTAGCCAGTGATGCTACATCAACCTGTACGGTAAATCCATTGAAAAACTTGACTTCAGGTTCTTTCGGCTCTTCCTTTTTTTTCTGTTCCTGTACCTTTTTTTCCGGTGCTGGTTCATTTTTCTCCTGTGCCTGTATAGGATACAAGAAAAGGCAAAACAGAAGGCTAATTATATATTTGTAAATGCTCTGCATTTGTTGTATTTACAGTGTGATTGGAAATTTTGACCGAATCGATAAAATGATTGGTGGTGAGTACAGTATCAATCGAATGAACCTTTATACAACCACATTCAAGCGATAAGTATTCATCCGTATTGGTTTGTTCGATGGTAATGGTATCCTTTATTGTATCAAAAGTAATCACAAACCTCGATTCAGGAACAATCTTATTCAGAGGAACCAAAATCTTGCTTAATTTTTTTGTATTGTTGTATAGTATTGAATCAACTCCCAGACCCTGTACGGTTATACTATCAATCTTCATGACAGTCGTTGTGTCCTTATTAACCACATGATAAAAGCTGATGCCCATATTTACCGTTTTGCTTTTCCGGCACCCTTCGTCAACGGTGCATGAAATACCCAACAGCAGGAACAATATAAGAACAATATTGATTTTATTTTTCATTTCTATTCAAGACGTATGTCTTATACATTTGTAACTTAAATTTAAAAATACTGTCTGACTTCCGCTTTTAATTTAGCGATGGCCATTTCAGTAGGTGTCTCTTCACTGTTTCCATACAACTGTATAATCAGTTCGGCTAATGCCGATGCCGATTCATTGGGATTGCATTTGGAGGCAGAGGAATTAACCAATCGCAATAAACTTTCCTGCGCACTGCGCACATAAGTCCAGGCCTCGTCGCTTATATAAATTTGTTGAGATAGATTGTGTGAAAATTCCTGACGGATACTTGCTAATAATTGGGTGTGAAGTTCCATGTTAGTCATTCCCGGTTTGGCTACACTCACTATCAGTGTGGCGGGAGTCGTTCGTTCCAATACCAGCATCAACCGTTCGTACGCCCGCAGACGGATGGGAGTAATGGTTGAAGCATTACTTTTGCGAATCTCGTAAATCCGGCGTTTTTCATCGTTTTTCAACAGCTTGTCCAGCAGGAAATAGGCTGTTATCAGTACAAGTACCGCGGGTAAAATAGGGGTGAGAATTTCCATGTCAATATCCTGTTTCAATATAGGTGAAATGATTCATCTTCGTTTTTTTGTTTTCAAACTCCGGTTGCCAACCTCACAAAAGTCCCGGTAAATTTTTATCGGTTCCTGTCGGTTATTTCCTTCCTGCCTTCTGAAGTCTGATTTCAACAGGATGGATAGTTACCAGACAACCTTTCGATTGAACCGCTAAATCTTTCTCAATGTGTGTATAAAATTTTTCAATCGCGGCTGTTCTGTCGATGATTTCAATCACAACCGGTAGTTTTTCGGTTAATTCCCAAAACCGGGAAGAACTGATCTGGTTACTACTCGGGCCAAATCCCATGATTCCCCGATAGACGGTTACGCCTGCCATGCCTTGTTGTTTTGCCATTACTACAATTTTCTCGTAAAGCAATTCGAATCCGATTTTGTCGGTGCTACTCGCATAAATTTTCAGAACACTATTATTTGCAGTTGCCATAGCTCTATATTGTTACAAGTGATTAGTTCCGGGACAGTAAGCGTATAAACGAAATAAAACTAAACTTTTAATTTACCGGATGAATCCAATAAATCCGTAATCGCAACCTGCGATAAACCGAACAGGAAAACTTCATTCCGTGATCAATTAAAGCAAATTTGCACTGAAAAATCCTAAATATACAGCCAGAAAGCCTAACAGAAGACTCGAAGCTGTGTAAATGAATGCAGTCAGGAATTGCCCGTTTTGCATAAGCATCAAATTCTCAGCGGAAAATGATGAAAATGTTGTAAACCCTCCACAAACTCCAACCATTAAAAACAATCGTAAATCCGGCGAAAGCAGATCGCTTTTTTGCGAAATCCCTACCAGAATTCCGATCAGAAAACTACCCAGCACATTTACCATCAGTGTTCCCATGGGAATGGACAGAAAATGCCAGTAGAGATTAAGCTTAGAAACCCCAAACCGCGCAATTGTTCCAATAAATCCACCCAGCCCGATAAATAACAGCTGCTTCATTTCATTTACAATTTTATCATTTACAATTTTATTATTTAGTCCCGCCAAAGTCTCAACGGAGCGCTATAAGAATTACAATTGCAAAACGATTATTAATGTCATCTGTATATAAATAAATTTTTGGTATTCTATTTCCGGCTAAATTTCCTTTTCAATTTGATAATTATTCCTTTCCGTTGAATTGCGGGCTACTATTTCACCCAGAAAACCGGTAAGGAATAACTGTGTTCCCAACATCATAGCCAACATGGACAAATAAAAATAGGGACTATCGGTAACCAAAGGCGCTTTAACGTGTTCAATAATGGCAATCAGTTTGTTTGCACCAACCGCCAGCACGGCCAAAAACCCAAGTAAAAACATAAGGCTGCCATATAATCCGAAAAAGTGCATAGGTTTTTTACCGAACTTTGACAAAAACCACAAAGTCATCAGGTCAAGGTACCCGTTTACAAAACGGCTTAAACCGAATTTTGTTTCACCGAATTCGCGTTTGCGATGCTCAACCACTTTTTCGCCAATGCGGGTAAATCCGGCATTTTTTGCCAGAAAAGGAATGTAGCGGTGCATTTCGCCGTAAACTTCAATGTTTTTTATCACATCGTTGCGGTAGGCTTTCAAACCGCAATTCATATCGTGAAGTTTTAGTCCCGTCACCTTTCTTGCCGTGGCATTGTATAACTTCGAAGGAATATTCTTAGTCAGTTTTGAATCGTAACGTTTTTTCTTCCACCCGGATACCAGATCGAAATCTTCGTTTTTTATCATGGCAAACAAGGACGGAATTTCGTCGGGGCTGTCCTGCAAATCGGCATCCATGGTAATCACCACATCGCCTTGTGCGGCATGGAAACCACAATACAAAGCGGGAGATTTGCCGTAGTTGTGACGGAATTTGATACCCCGCACACTGGGCGACTTACTTTGCAACGATTCTATCACTTCCCATGATTTATCGCTACTACCGTCGTTTACAAAAATAACTTCAAAACTGAATTTATTCTCTTTCATCACGCGTTCAATCCATTCAAAGAGTTTCGGCAGTGATTCTTCTTCGTTGTACAACGGTACGATTACTGAAATATCCATGTTTTAATTTCCAATTAATTAATTTTCAATTTCTCCTTTATTATCGAATATGCTCTTTTCCTTTTTGACAAAACCCGCCATCACCAATCCGACCAGTCCTCCAAAAATGATGTTCATCCAAATGTATATAAATGAATAATTCACCGGTTTCAGCATACTTTCCATTTGGTCCGCCGAAACGGAAGTCATTGGAAATTTGAGTTTTTCCATCATCTTCATGCTTTCCTGAAACATGTTTTCGAGATAAGTCGGATTTATAAATTGAAAATAGATATATTTTACCACAGTTGAAATAAGGGCAGCATAAAAGAAAGTAGACAAAATGTATAAAAATGCCCTGCCGTAAGTGATGGATCCTTCACATTCTGTGTCCCTGAACCGAACAGCCATGCGGTACATCGTTATCACGATAAATATCGCTATTACATAGGTAATCAAGACGAGTGCTGTAATTCTGGGAACAGAAAGCAGGAAATTTACGGAGAAAATCACCCCCATGATTAGGCCGCTGTTCATAGCCGATTTGACGAAACTTCGTTGCATAAAAAATATTTTTGTAAGATTGTACAAAAGTACAAAAAAACTACTAATACGAAAAGGATTCATTCAACTAAACGCTCCGCTAATTTTTCACATGTACCGTTCTGATTTAAATCAAACGCTCAGCGCTGTAAAAAATCCTTTGTATTTAAGGTTTTTAATAAAGAATATGCATCATTTTTGAGTACCTGAAATCTGAAACTCTAAAAAAAATCGTATCTTTGTGCCTTCAAAAAAACAGGCTCAGCACTTATCTTCCTGTTGAAGTTCTATCACTTACAAAGGATTAAATATCAGTTACGTATTTAATTGTGAATTATGAATTGTAAATTATGAATGAATTATGAATATATCGTATAATTGGCTGAAACAGTACATTAATATTGATGTTACACCCGATGCATTGTCGAAAGCATTGACCTCTATTGGTCTGGAAGTTGGTGGCGTTGAAGAAGTTCAAACTATCAAAGGCGGTCTGGAAGGGTTGGTTATCGGCGAAGTTTTGACTTGTGGTGCGCATGAAAATTCCGACCATTTACATGTTACCACAGTGAATGTGGGAACCGGCGAACCGCTGCAAATTGTTTGCGGAGCACCGAATGTGGCTGCCGGACAAAAAGTGGTGGTGGCAACCGTCGGAACAAAACTGTATTCGGGAGATGAAAGTTTCAGTATCAAACGGTCTAAAATACGCGGTGTTGAATCAATGGGAATGATCTGTGCCGAGGATGAAATTGGAATCGGGACAAGCCACGAAGGAATTATCGTATTACCTGCCGAAGCCGTGGTTGGAACATTAGCCAAAGATTATTACGGGATTAAAAGCGACACCTTGCTGGAAGTGGATATTACGCCTAACCGCATCGATGCGGCTTCACACTTTGGTGTTGCGCGCGATCTGGCCGCCTTCTATGCCCTGAAAGACAAATCGGTAAAGCTGACGAAACCTTCGGTTGAAGCTTTTGCCGTACAAAATACAAACCTGACGATTCCTGTAATCGTTGAGAATACGGATGCCTGTCCACGTTATTCGGCGATTACCATTTCGGGTGTGAAAGTAACCGAATCGCCCGACTGGTTGAAAAACCGTTTGCAAATAATCGGACTGCGCCCGATCAATAATATTGTGGATGTTACCAATTTTGTGTTACACGAACTGGGACAACCCATGCATGCCTTCGATGCCGATAAAATAAAAGGTCGTGAAGTCAGGGTGAAGAATATGCCCGAAGGAACGCCGTTTTTTACTCTGGATGGTGTGGAACGGAAACTGAATGCCGCCGATTTAATGATTTGTGATACGGAAGAAGCCATGTGTATCGGTGGAGTATTCGGAGGATTACATTCGGGAGTAACCGAAACCACGCAAAATGTTTTTCTGGAAAGTGCTTATTTCAATCCGGTTACTATCCGTAAAACGGCCCGTCGTCATGTGTTAAATACCGATGCATCGTTCCGCTTTGAGCGTGGTTGCGATCCTACCAATACCATTTATGTGCTGAAACGTTGCGCTTTGCTGATTCAGGAAGTGGCAGGCGGACAGCTGTCCAGCGAAATTGTCGACGTTTATCCCGAAGAAGTAAAGCCTTTCGAAGTGGAAGTGTCTTTTCGTAAAATCAATACGTTGATTGGAAAAGAAATCGGCAAAGAAAATATCGAAACCATACTGGCTGCACTGGAAATGAAAATTGTGAGCCAAAATGATGAAGGTTACGTGCTGCATGTGCCGGTTTACCGGGTGGATGTACAACGTGATGTGGATGTGATAGAAGATATCCTGCGTATTTACGGTTATAACAATGTTGAAATTGGCGATACCCTGAAATCGAATCTGAGTTACAGTTCAAAGCCGGACAGCTATAAATTGCAAAACATGATTGCCGATCAATTAACGGCGCAGGGCTTTAATGAAGTATTAAACAATTCATTGACGAAAGGTGCTTATTATACCGATCTGACTTCGTTTCCGGGAGCTCATTCGGTGAAAATGCTGAATCCGCTCAGTTCCGATTTGAACGTGATGCGTCAGACCTTGCTTTTCGGCGGATTGGACAATATCAACCGGAATATCAACCGTAAAAATCCCGACCTGAAGTTCTACGAATTCGGCAATTGCTATTATTATCACCCAGAAAACAAAAAAGAAGGTGAGTCGCTGGCTGCCTATTCGGAAGATTTTCATTTGGCCTTGTGGCTTACCGGAAATAAACGAGCACAATCGTGGGCGGCTGCCGATGAGAAATCGAGTGTTTACGAATTAAAAGCTTATCTGGAAAATATATTCCGTCGTCTGGGTCTAAACATGCATAAACTGGTTATCGGCGAATATGCCGATGATTTGCTTAGCGAAGCTTTGACTGTTTACAGCCGTTCAGGTAAGAAACTGGCTGTTTACGGCATAGTTCATCCAAAGATACGGAAGGTGATGGATATTGATGCGGACGTTTTTTATGCCGATCTGAACTGGGATGTTATTTTGAGCGAGTTGGGTGATCACACGGTGCGTTATGCCGAATTGCCTAAATTCCCCGAAGTGAAACGTGATTTAGCTCTGTTGTTGGATAAGCATGTGACTTTTGCCGAAATTGAGAAAATAGCTTATGACACGGAACGAAAGTTGTTGAAGAGCGTTAACCTGTTCGACGTGTACGAAGGTAAAAATCTGGAAGCCGGTAAAAAATCGTATGCTGTGAGCTTTGTTTTGCAGGACGAAACGAAAACACTTACCGATGGACAGATTGAGCCGATTATGAAAAAACTGCAACAGAATTTTGAAACGAAACTGGGAGCGAAGTTGAGATAGAGGCAAGAGGCAAGTAATTTGCATATTTTATTTTCTTATTTCCTTTTTTCCTGATATAGTATAAACGAACAATTTACAGATATTTCCTTACTCCTTACGTCTTACTCCTTACTCCTTGGATCTTACTCCTAAATATCCCCATTATGAATAACGACAACCAATCTTGCAACACAAAAATCCAGCTGACTCCGTATGCCAAACCCGACGCGTACGGTGCATTGAGTATGCCGGTGTATAATTCGGCAGCTTATGAGTTTGAAACGGCAGAGCAAATGGAAGAGGCTTTCGCAGGTCGAACTTCCGATCACACCTATTCACGCATCACAAATCCGACGGTGCAGTTTTTCGAAGACAGGGTAAAGGCAATTTCTGGAGCTTACAGCGTAACCGCCCTGAATTCGGGAATGGCCGCTATTTCGAATGTTCTGATTACGCTTGCCAAAACGGGAAGCAATATCGTTACATCCCGTCATTTATTTGGAAACACCTATTCCTTTTTTGTTAGTACTCTGGCCGCATTTGGGGTAGAAACCCGGTTTTGTGACCTGACAACTCCCGGAAATGTTGAAGCTAAGATTGATGAAAATACCTGTGCCATTTTCCTCGAAATTATTACCAATCCACAGATGGAAGTAGCGGACCTGAAAGCACTTTCAGCCATCGCTAAAAAAGCCGGTGTACCGTTGGTTGCCGATACCACGATAATTCCTTTCTGTGCTTTTAAAGCCAATGATTTTGGAATAGATATCGAAATAGTATCGAGTACCAAATATATTTCGGGAGGTGCCACCAGTCTTGGCGGACTGATAGTCGATTATGGTAATTTTGATTGGATGGCTTCTCCGAAATTACATGTCGTGGCGAAGGAATTTGGAAAAACTACTTTTACCGTGAAGCTTCGTAAGGAAATTCATCGGAATCTGGGCGCCTATATGACTCCACAGGTTGCTTATATGCAAAACCTGGGATTGGAAACTTTGAGTTTACGTTACGAACGTGCCACCAAAACCTGCAAACAACTGGCTGAACAAGTGGCAGGACTCAAAGGAATAGAATCGGTCAATTACACGGCATTGCCCGGTAATAAGTTCTTTGAAATCAGCCAAACTCAATTTGGTGACCATCCCGGTGCCATGTTTACTTTTAACCTGACATCGCGCGAAGCCTGTTTCAGCTTTATGAATAAACTGAAAGTAATCCGTCGTGCCACCAACCTTTTCGATAATAAATCGCTGGCTATACATCCGGCTAGTACGATATTCGGCGGTTTTACCGAAGCGGTACGCAAGGAAATGAATGTATCCGACAAAACCATTCGTATTTCGGTGGGACTGGAAAATGTGGAGGATTTGTACGCAGATATGGTTCAGGCAATATCCTGATTAAGTTGATCATAACAACAAAGCCGCAAATCAAATTATTTGATTTGCGGCTTTGTTGTTTTAGCATTTTCACATCAAACTGCATCTTTCTGCAAATCAGCCAGTATTTTATATGAATTTAACCGTGCCTCGTGATCGTAGATATGCGAAACAATCATGAGTTCATCAATCTGAGTGTCATCAACAAACTTTGTTAAGTTGTTTTTTATTTCCTCCGGATTGCCGATAAATGAATAGGTTAAGAATTGCTGCATCAGCGGTTGAAGTCTGGAATCTAATTTGAATGAGTGATCAGGCGCCTGCAGCGGATGCCTGTTGTTGGTGAAAATGCCAATAAACATCTTTTTCATGGATGTAGCCAGCAATTGTGCCTCTTCGGTGGTTTCTGCCGCTGTTACATTAACACATGCCAGGACGTAAGGTTCCTTCAACTGATCGGAAGGCACAAAGCCGGAACGGTAAATCTGCAGTGCCTGATGAAGTTGCTGTGGCGCAAAATGACTCGCAAATGCATAAGGCAATCCAAAAGCCGCTGCTAACCGAGCACTTTCAGTACTTGATCCCAATATCCAGACCGGGATATCAAGGCCTTCTCCGGGGATTGCCCGAACCTCACCATTTTTGTTCTGAACCGAAAGGTATTTTTGCAATTCACTTACGGTATCAGGAAACTGATAGGCTGTCCGATCATCTCTTTGCAATGCTTTGGCCGTGGCCCTGTCTGTTCCCGGTGCCCGCCCCAGTCCTAAATCAATCCGATGCGGATACAGGGATGCGAGTGTCCCAAATTGTTCCGCAACAACCAGTGGCGAGTGATTTGGGAGCATTATTCCTCCCGAGCCAACCCGGATGGTAGATGTACCGCCGGCGACATGTCCGATTAAAACGGAGGTTGCTGAGCTGGCAATGCTGGCCATGTTGTGATGCTCAGCCAGCCAAAACCGGCGATACCCCAGCTTTTCTACTGTTTGTGCCAGACTCAGGCTATTCCAGAATGACTCTCCCGGATTTTTTCCTTCCAGAATCAAGGCCAGATCTAAAACGGATAAGGGTATTTTATCGAATTCCTTTTTCATACGTTAATTATTTATTAAAATAACATGCGGCAACCCGAAAAGTTCTCTACATAATGATTAGCTAATGTAATAGTAAGGAAATAATGTTGTATTCTATTTATTGAATACAAAAGAATAGAACGCTGATTTTCAAGGATTAGGCGGATTTAATCCCGATCGCTATCGGGAGGATTAAAATATCGCCTTCGGCAATATGATTATAATCTTATCTTCTCGCCGAAGGCGAGAGAAATCCGTAATAAATCCGTAAAATAAAATCCGTGCTTATCCGCCTAATCCGTGAAAATCAGCGTTCCATTTATTCTAATAAGTAGTACATTATAATGTTCCATTTACTTATATCCCGATAAAACAAAATAGTAACTATGAATGGAAAATGATTTTTGAATGACAAAAGCAGGCTAAAAAATTGTCCTATGTTCAATTTGAATTTTAGAATCAGCGTATTTGAAACAAATAGAATATTAATTAATGAAAGAAACCCATAGCTTATAAATTTCATGTGACTGATATTATTTGTGAAAATAAAGCATGATATTTGTATGTGAATTTTTATCGGTAGAATTAACCAGTATTTCTATCTCTGCAACACGATTCCTGATTAACCATTTAAATATATTGTCCTATGAAAACAAAGCGCATAGTCCTATTCTTTTTCACGCTGTTTTTGGGAATCTCCTGCATGTCTGCTCAGGAAAGAGGCACGTATTACACGGATATATTCGGAGCACAGGTTTACCGGAACGGAAGCTACGAAGAGAGTATCGGGCTGGATATTTTTGGAAATAAGCAGTTTAAAAATAACCGGGGTGAAACCGCCTCGCTGGAAAAAGATATTTTCGGCGATATGATTTACAAGGATAACCGAAGCAATGAGGTGAAAATTGATAAGCAGGTATGGAAGACCATGCTCGAAGAAGTCCACGGCGATGTGGATGCCCTGTTCTATGAACTGATTGCACAAAATCAAAACCGAAACGATTCAAAAATGTCCATCGATGTGGACATCATGGGCAAAGAAATTTATAAAAGCAATAATTTTACGGAAGAGTTTTGGAAGGATATTATGGATACTCAACAATACCGAAACAGCCGGGGCGAAACCGCTTCGCTCAGGAAAGATCTTTTCGACAGGCTGGTTTACAGCGATAGCAGGGGAAATGATATGACTTTTTCCACGGATGAATGGCAACGGATGTTTCACCGAACTGGTGGTCGGGAAAGAGCGGTGTTCCGTGACCTGATAAACCGCTACCTGAATTTTTAATACCTTAATAAGCTGAATAATTAGAAACTGCGAAATGAATTGATAGTGGGAGTACGACTTTAAGTCGTATTCCCACTTTTTGCAGGCACTATTTATTGTTCAATACTTCGAGATTTTAGCATCGAAAATCGATTTCAGAAATTGTATGAACCACGCATTTCCCTATTTCACTCCCGATACTTTAATTCTAACACAATTTTGAAGATTATGCTTCAATACAATGTGTTATTTTACAATAGATTATATTGCTAATTCTGCTCTTTATAAAATCCTTACACTTTACCCTGGCGTTTTGATTTTTCACTTATAACTTCCGATATATTTTTGCATCGGATAAACAGGAAGCTTAAACAGCAATATTTTAAGCAATTTTGAAAAACAAAAAAATGGAAGCAATTATTGGATTATTAAAATTGGCAGGAGGTATGATTTTCATTTTTGCAGCAAGTTATGCTTTTGCATGTATTAGCGGCTACGGTGAATATTACGATAAAATGTTTTACGGCGATGCATCGGATAAATGTATAACAATTAAGAAAAAAAACAAAGATTAAAAAGTTAACGATGAAGTTATGATTCATCATGCATCAATAAAAAAACAAAATCAAAATGGAAACAAAACTTTTAATGGTAGCATGAATTGACATGAGCACTCCGACCGGGTATATCATTGGAACAATTATAGCCCTGGCATAACGAGTTATTTAACTTACCCGCTCTTTAATAAAGAGATATAGAAATAGAAATATAACACAAACAGTAATTTTATATAAAAACAACTTTATTTAGAATATTTACAATTATGAGAATTATTAGATCAATAGCAATTTTAGCAATTGTGGTTTTGACAGTTTCAAGTGCAAAAGCACAGTTTGCAACCGGTGTTGACATTGTCAGCTCGTATGTATGGCGTGGCATACCACAAGATCGTACAGTAGGAGGTAATCCTTCATTGGGAAGTCCAAATATTCAACCCTATTTATCATTTACAACTGGTGGTTTAATTCTTGGATCATGGGCATCAAGCAGTTTTCTCGGAAACGTAAAAGAAGTTGACCTTTATGCAACCTATGCGTTCTCAAGCCAATTTGCGGTTACCCTGACAGATTATAACTGGAGTTTTGCAAGTGTAAAAGGATATTTTGACTATAGTGCAACAACAGATCATATTTACGAAGCAACACTTGCTTATACAGGAACTGAAAAATTCCCAATCAGTGCCGCTGTAAACACCATGTTTCTGGGTGCTGACAAAAAAACATCGGATGGTAAACAAGCATACTCTACTTATATTGAATTAGGTTATCAGATAACCCCGTTAGTAAAAGTATTTGCAGGTGGAGTGTTAGGAGAAAGCAATGCATATGCCACAACCGGTGCCGGTATTACAAATGCAGGTATTAAAGTAAACAAATCAATTGCTGTTACTGACAAATTCAGCCTTCCGGTTTACGGAATTTTAGGGGCAAACCCGTATTCGGGTAATATGTTCTTCGTAGCAGGTGTTACACTTTAATACTTAAATTGAAAAAAAAACGATACAATCAGATATAAATTCTACATGTTCTGATTCACTATTGAATAAAAAAAAATGAAAATGGAAACAAAACTTTTAATGATAGCAACCACCGAAACAAGCAGCACGACTGGCTATATTATCGGAGCAATTATAGCTGTGGCTAAACTTGGTTATTTGATTTATTCACTTATTAAACCTGAGAAATTCTAACATAAACTCATTCTCTTAATATTATAAATCTATGTTCACAACTTATGATTTTTTACAGATTATTATTTTTCTCGGATTACTAATAGGCTTAACGCCTGTGCTGGGAAATTACATGTACAAGGTGTTTACCGGCGAAAAACACCTGATGTCAGCTCCATTCGGCTGGCTCGAACGCTTGATATATAAGCTTGTCGGCGTTGACTCCAAGGAAGAAACCAACTGGAAAAGCTATGCTTTCGGATTGTTGGCCTTCAACCTGATCGGATTTTTATTTGTATTCCTGCTTCAACTTACACAGGCATATCTTCCATTAAATCCTGCTCAATTACCCAATGTATCTTGGCATTCGGCATTCAATACGGCGGTAAGTTTTATGACCAACACCAACTGGCAAGGTTATGCAGGTGAAACTACACTGAGTTATTTAGTGCAAATGCTGGCTCTTACGGTTCAGAACTTTGTAAGTGCCGCCACCGGAATAGCGGTGTTGATAGCACTTGCTAAAGGACTTTCGCGCAAGACTACCGACAAACTGGGTAATTTCTGGGTGGATTTGACACGCTCGACATTATACATTCTCTTGCCTCTTTCGATTGTGTTTGCTGTTTTCCTGGTTGGACAAGGAGTAGTACAAAACTTTGATACTTATCAAACGGCTCATACCCTTCAGGGAACCGAGCAAGTACTTCCAATGGGTCCGGCTGCTTCGCAAATAGCTATCAAACAATTGGGTACCAATGGGGGTGGATTTTTCAATGCCAACAGTGCTCATCCGTTCGAAAACCCGACTCCATTAAGTAACTTACTCGAAATGTTGGCTATTTTGTTGATTCCTGCCGGATTGACTTTTACGTATGGAAAGATGGTTGGTTCTAAACGACAGGGTTGGACCATCTTTACGGTTATGTTTATATTACTGGTTGCAGGATTGTCAATTTCACTCTATTCGGAATATTCCGCCAATCATCTCTTCGGTCATTTACCGCTGATGGAAGGGAAGGAGACACGGTTCGGAATAACCAACAGCGTCATTTGGTCGACCTCCACCTCGGCGGCATCCAACGGATCTGTAAATGCCATGCACGATAGTTTATCAC
Source organism: Paludibacter sp. UBA6032 (assembly GCA_002427885.1). Classification (GTDB taxonomy): domain Bacteria; phylum Bacteroidota; class Bacteroidia; order Bacteroidales; family Paludibacteraceae; genus Paludibacter. Next base: position 2,762 of record DIZI01000003.1, on the reverse strand, counting down.
CATTGGCCGGAATGGTTGCCCTGATTAATCTGATGCTCGGTGAAGTTATCTTCGGTGGTGTAGGAGCAGGTCTTTACGGCATGGTTGTTTTTATTATTCTCACTGTATTTATCGCCGGATTGATGGTAGGTCGTACACCTGAATACCTGGGGAAAAAAGTGGAAGCATTTGAAGTAACAATGGCTATTATAGCTAATGTGATTACCTCTTTTGTCATTCTGTTATTTACGGCATGGGCATCGGTGAGCACGCTAGGTTTATCCAGTCTGAACAATGCAGGTCCGCATGGATTCTCTGAAATTTTATATGCTTTCAGCTCTGCAGCAGGAAACAACGGAAGTGCATTTGCCGGATTAAATGCCAATACGGTTTTTTATAATTTATTGATTGGATTTGCTATGTTAATCGGACGTTTTGGAGTGATTATACCGATTCTGGCCATTGCCGGGAGTATGGCAAAAAAGAAAATTACGCCTGTATCGGCAGGAACTTTCCAAACGAACAATTGGTTGTTTATCGTATTATTAATCGGTGTTATCCTTATTGTCGGCGGGTTGACCTATTTCCCTGCCTTATCACTCGGACCGATTGTGGAACATTTATTAATGAATAACGGAATTACATTTTAACCCATAAATCCCCTAAAGGGGACTAAATATTTAGAATTATGACAACAAAAGCAAATAAAGGTATCTTTAATAAAAAGTTACTTGCACGGGCTGCTAAAGACAGCATAATGAAATTAAGTCCGGTATCACTGATAAAAAATCCGGTTATATTTATAGTTGGTATCGGAGCATTCCTGACTACTATCATTGTTTTCCTCGGGATTTTTCAGGGAGCCTATTCGTCTTTCAATTTACAAATATCCATATGGCTTTGGTTTACGGTGCTCTTTGCCAATTTCTCCGAAGCAATAGCCGAAGGACGTGGAAAAGCACAGGCAGAAAGCCTGCGTAAAAACCGTACGCAAACAGTAGCACGTAAAATGGTTGGGGACAAAGAAACAGAAGTATTGGCTCCCGATTTACGCAAAGGCGACATTGTGGTTTGCGAAGTGAATGATATCATCCCGTCGGATGGTGAAGTGATTGAAGGAATTGCCAGTGTCGATGAGTCAGCCATAACGGGCGAATCGGCTCCGGTAATCCGTGAAAGCGGTGGCGACCGTTCGGCGGTAACCGGTGGTACAAAAGTATTGAGCGACCGGATTCTGATAAGGATATCAGCCGATGCCGGCGATACCTTTATGGACCGAATGATTGCATTGGTGGAAGGTGCTAAACGTCAGAAAACTCCAAATGAAATAGCCTTAACTATTTTGCTTTCGGGCTTAACCATTATATTCCTTTTGGCAGTGGTTACACTTCCGGCTTTTTTCGGATACAGTTTATCTGCTTCGGGAATCGCTCAATCGCACAATTTATCTATTCCGGTATTAATTGCCTTGTTGGTTTGTCTTATCCCAACCACCATTGGTGGATTGTTGAGTGCTATCGGTATCAGCGGCATGGACAGATTGATTCAACGAAATGTAATTGCAACCAGCGGACGTGCTATTGAAGCTGCCGGTGATGTGGACGTACTTTTGCTCGACAAAACAGGAACTATCACATTGGGAAACCGTATGGCAACTGACTTTATTCCGGCTGAAGGCGTATCGGTTGAGGAACTGGCAGATGCCGCACAACTTTCTTCACTTTCAGACGAAACACCCGAAGGACGTTCGATTGTGATATTGGCAAAAGAAAAATTCAATATCCGTGGACGTGATATTACTAATTTGCATGCAACCTTTATTCCTTTCACCGCACAATCGCGCATGAGCGGCGTAGATTTGAAAACACCCGAAGGAAAAGTTCACCAGATACGGAAAGGTTCATCGCAGGCTATCCAGGCATTTGTTGAAGAAAACAACGGAGTATTCTCTCAAAAAGTAATTGATGCAGTATCAGAATTAGCACGACAGGGAGCGACGCCATTGGTAGTAGCTGAAGACAATAAAGTATTGGGTGTTATCCACCTGAAAGATATTGTAAAAGGCGGTATTAAAAACCGTTTTGCCGAACTTCGGCAAATGGGAATCCGCACGGTGATGATTACCGGAGATAACTCGTTGACTGCCGCTGCCATTGCTGCAGAAGCCGGTGTGGATGATTTTATGGCCGAAGCCACGCCCGAAGATAAACTGCGACGTATTCGTGAAGAACAGGAAAAAGGGCATTTGGTTGGAATGATTGGCGATGGAACAAACGATGCGCCTGCTTTGGCGCAGGCTGATGTTGGTATTGCTATGAATTCGGGAACACAAGCAGCCCGTGAAGCCGGTAATATGGTGGATTTGGATAGTAATCCAACAAAATTGATTGAAGTAGTAGAAGTTGGTAAACAATTACTTATGACCCGTGGAGCTCTTACAACTTTTAGTATTGCCAATGATGTGGCTAAATATTTTGCCATTATTCCGGCTATTTCCATTGCACTTTATGCCGGAAGTAACGGACAAGGGCCTTTGGCAGCACTAAATATCATGAAACTGGGCTCGCCTGAAAGTGCCATTTTGAGTGCGATCATTTTCAATGCACTTATTATCATTGCGCTTATTCCGCTGGCATTGAAAGGGGTGGCTTATAAACCAATTTCTGCCAATAGAGCACTGACAAAAAATTTGCTGATTTATGGATTTGGTGGTTTGATTGCTCCATTTATCGGAATCAAAATTATCGATTTACTGATTAATTTCTAAGTACATGACAAAAATT
>DIZI01000008.1:205036-285645 GCA_002427885.1 Paludibacter sp. UBA6032 | reverse complement strand
TGTTGTTCATGTATTCTCAAAGAGCGATGCTTCTCAATTAATAATTAATAATTTAAAATTAATAATTATCGCGTCACTTCACAGTGATGATATTGACAAGACTTCTTGTGTGATCATAAAATAGCTCCCTATTCTATAACTTGTTTTCCTTTATTTGATTTCTTGTTTCTACCACTCATTAGCGGCAGTTCCCAAAATTTATGGGCCAAACGAGCTGCAAAGATAATGCAAATTTATAACCCTACCAAACTTCTCAAAAAAAATAATTCAGTATTTTCGTTTTAACTGATTTCCAATTCTCAAAAAAAATAAATCCGAATCTAAAATGATTAAATCACTTTCATTTTTTTAACTGCAAACTATCAACTCTAAACTGTCAACTAAACCCGTGCTTCTCTCTCAAAGCGGGTGCAAAAGTAGTCGCTTTTACATTACAAACCAAATCTTTTTTGAACTTATTTCTGCTTTAAAACATAAATTTTACCTAATCCATTGAAAGCAAATCGGTTTTTACTGAAAATAAATTGAAATTATTATTGAATCAGATGAATTTTTAATAAAAAATGAGACGTGGAAAAGGGAAAATTTGAAGAAATAATTGAGAAAATGATGAAAAATGGAAGAAAGCATGGCGATTTTGAATTTGAAAATACTGAAAATAAATTTTGAGGTATACATATATGTATATATGTGTAAAGAAAGTGAGAGCTAAGTAATATAAAACAATTAAATATACTGCTTAACTGAGTTTGATTTAGATATTGCATTGTTTCATATAAATTAATAATTAATGTGAATTATGGATTAGCATTTATCAAAAGACAATCCAATCATCACAAATAAATTACTCTATTATAGATAATTGTAATTAATCTAATTAGTAAATCATTTCAAGAAAACATTAAGTACATTTAAAATGGTGTTGGATTTATGAAAAAAAATGACTTCATTTGTAGCACAATAATATTTCGCAGACTGAACAATTAATTCAAAATACAACTTAGAATATATAAACAAAATTAAATGAAGATTCACGAATATCAAGCCAGACAGCTTTTCAGGAAATACGGAATCCCGGTTCCTGAAGATGTATTATGCTACACAGTTAGCGAAGTAGAAAAAGCAGCACGCGATTTAAATCGTATGGTAGTAGTAAAAGCACAGGTTTTAGTAGGCGGACGAGGAAAAGCCGGTGGAGTTAAACTTGCAAGAAGTGTCGATGACGCCGTTGCAGCAGCAAAGCAGATATTAGGAATGGATATCAAAGGCTGTAAGGTTGAGAAAGTACTTGTAGCTGATGCTGTGGATATTACTAAAGAGTATTATGTTGGATTAATCAACGACAGAAATACTAAAACCGTAACATTGATGGCCAGTTCCGAAGGTGGGGTTGAGATTGAAGAAGTTGCCAGAGTTAGTCCTGAGAAAATTATCAAATTTAATATCAATCCATTAACCGGTTTGCTCGACTTTCAGGCAAGAGATATTGCTCTTCAACTTTTTGACGATATCAAAATAGCCCAAAAAGCAGCCAGTATTTTCAAGAAACTATATAAACTATACGTAGAGACTGATGCAACTATTGCTGAAATCAATCCGTTGGTATTGACTCCGGATAACGAAGTATTGGCAATAGATGGAAAAATGAATTTTGATGATAATGCGCTTTTCCGTCAACCTGAAATTTTAGCAATGCGCGAACCGGATGAAGATGAATTAGTAGAAATTGACGCAAATAGCAAAGGATTGTCATATATACGTCTGGATGGCAATATCGGTTGTATGGTGAATGGTGCCGGACTGGCAATGGCTACAATGGATATGATTAAATTATATGGTGGTGAACCGGCTAATTTCCTTGACATTGGCGGTAGTTCAAGTCCTCAAAAAGTGATTGATGCCATGAACATATTGTTGAATGACAAAAATGTAAAGGCAGTAATGATTAATATTTTTGGTGGAATTACACGATGTGATGATGTGGCAAAAGGTTTAATAAAAGCAATGGAAGTTATTTCAACTAACATTCCGATAGTAGTTCGACTTTCAGGAACCAATGCTGCTGAAGGGCTGGAATTATTAAAACAGACCAATCTTCCAACTGTTAGTTCGATGAGTGAAGCCGCACAAAAGGCAATTGAACTTAGCAGATTGTACAACAACAACTAAAAACAGTTGATAGAATTGCTTACAATAATAGAAGTCAAAGCCCTTTCATCTAACATTTTAAATAAAAAATATAAATACCAATAATATGAGCATATTAGTCAATAAAGACACAAAATTAGTAGTTCAGGGAATAACCGGACGGGATGGTAAATTTCATACCGGAAAAATGAGAGAATACGGAACAAACGTGGTAGCTGGTGTTTCACCCGGAAAAGAAGGACTGGTAATTGATGGCATACCTGTTTTTAATTCAGCAGCCGCAGCAGTTAAAGCGACAGGAGCAAATACTTCCATCATTTTTGTACCGGCTGCTTTTGCCGCCGATGCTATTTTAGAAGCATCGGAAGCCGGCATTGAATTAGTTATTGCCATTAGCGAAGGTTTGCCTATTCAGGATATGATTCGTGTCACTCCATTTTTGAAACAAAACGGAACGATGTTAATCGGACCTAATTGTCCGGGTATCATAACACCTGACGAAGCATTAATCGGAATTCTTCCCGGAAATATCTTCAAAAAAGGAAATATCGGATTTATTTCACGAAGTGGAACCCTGACATACGAAGTTGTAAATTTGCTTACGGAGAATGATTATGGTCAAACAACCTGTGTTGGAATTGGTGGTGATCCGATAGCAGGATTGTACTTTATCGATTTACTGGAACGTTTTGAAAACGACCCTGAAACAATAGCAGTTGTAGTTATTGGTGAGATTGGTGGAGATGCCGAAGAGCAAGCGGCACAATTTATTGCTGAAAAAATGACCAAACCCGTTGTGGCATTTATTGCCGGACAAACAGCACCTCCCGGAAAAAGAATGGGACATGCCGGTGCCATCATTTCAAGTGGTTCGGGAACTGCAGCCGAAAAAATTGCAGCATTCAATAAAGCTGGTGTTCCTGTTGCAAAAGAGCCGAATGAAATACCGGTATTATTACGTGAATTACTAAAAAAATAATCGGTTCATTCCTCGATTAATGTTCTTTAAATCCCATATCTGTAAATTTTCAGGTATGGGATTTTTCATTTAACTGGTATAACAAAAATTGATTTCAAAATTTCCGGACTTGTGCATTTTCCATTTCTATCATTCCTGCACCATTCGCACAATTTTTTCTTTATCAAAACCGACCTTCACTAACTTTTCTATCAAGGAATTATACAACCCTTCATCCATTTTCGGAGTTCGTGAAAGGATCCATAGGGTTTTAAGTTTAGGATCGGACACTACAGCCCATGAATAATCATCAGCCAAATCGATAATCCAGTAATCACCTTTGAAAGGCCAGAAAAATTGTACTTTCAGTTTAGCATTTCCACTGTCAGGAACAATAAATGCTTTGCCTTTAATGTCATTGGGTTTGCCTTTCTTAAAAGACTGGTTGAAAACTTCAATATATCCATCTTTTGCAGTATAAGTTGCACGTACATTACTACAACCACGTTCAAAAAACTGAGGGTATGAAGCAATTTCGTACCACGTACCGGAATAACGTTTTAAATCGACAGAAGTAACCGTTGATAATGTTGTTCTTGAACTGCAAGCAGAAAATCCAAGCACTACAAACAAAGCAGGAAACATAGATTTTAATTGATTCTTCATAGGAATGATCGTTAGTATTTATTTAAAATCAAATTATCATATGTTAAACAATGATTTGAATGTAAAAGTTTATCCTGCTTAAAAAATTGATAATCTCAAATTTTTAAAAATCTTAAACCAAACCTACATCTTGGTGGTTTTCATACTTATTCACCTTCATTTCTGTGGTATTTCCAACATTTGTATTCCAACATACATCAAATAAATAGCTTTATATAAGATACATACAAAATTGGCACAGCTATTGAATAGTCCGTTTCAGAATTTACTACACTTTGGTGCACAAAAGTGAAGTTTATTTCAATAATAATTATTCAATCCATGAACACAATGAATCAATCTCCTTTCAACATGGTTGCCGATCTTTCGTTTTATCGCGAAGGTGAATTGTTTTTAGGCAATACGCAGATAAGATTGCTGAAGCAGGTATTGAAAGATGGATCAATACTGGCATCAGCCAAAAATCTGAAAATGTCGTACCAGCATGCATGGCATATACTCGACAAGTTAAATCAGTTGTCGCATTTGCCTGTAGTTATCCGACAAAAGGGTGGAAGAGATGGAGGAGGTTGTGTGGTAAGTAATTATGGGCTGAAACTAATCAGAACCTTCGAGGCTAAAGAAATTGCGATGAAAGAATTTCTTGCAAACAATAGTGCTGATTTCGACAACTGTTTTTTTTGAGTATCGATATACTTACGATAACATATCGCTATTTTTATAAATAGCGTTATACTTTCAAGTTTATAACGATAATTAATTTATTATTATTCATTTACGACTATGATAGAAATAATATGAAGTCGTATAAAACAATTATTGGTATGAAAAAGATTTTAAATATAGTATTCCTTTTATTACTCGCTTTGCCTTACGGCAAAGCACAGACAGTGGTTATTGATGGTGAAATTCGCCCCAGAGTGGAATATCGTGACGGGTATTCGAAACCCATATTGACAACCAGAGATCCGGCGGTTTTCTCTTCGCAACGAACACGACTTGGCGTGATATTTACCAGTGGAGTATTGACAACGCAGATTACGTTGCAGGACGCACGTGTTTTCGGACAATTCAGCAATACATCATCCGATGCAACGACAGGTATTTACGAAGCCTGGGCCGAAATGCTTTTGTTACCCGGTGGCACACTGAAGGTCGGCCGTCAGACAATAAAATACGACGACAACCGATTATTCTCGGCATCAGTCTGGAGTATAACCGGAACTACCCACGATTTGGCATTGTTTAAGTACAATATAAATGATTTTCAGTTTCACTTGGGGTTGGCTTATAACAACAACAGTGAAATATCGAGCGAAACATTTTACACCCCGATAGATAAATACCGTTCGATGGGATACTTGTGGTTATCAACACCCACTTACAAAGGCTTCACAATTACCGGTATGTTTGTAGCCGAAGGAGTTCAGGACACAGCAGGAGTGGGTACAGCTTACAAGAAAACCGATTTGAATCAGGCTCTTACATTTGGAGGAAACCTTAAATACGCCGATAAGAATGTTCCGTTTTCTGCACTTGCAACAGCCTACTTTCAGAGAGGGAAAAGCAGTACAGGAAAAACAATGGAAGGTAAACTGCTGGCAATTAAAGCAAACTATGCTATTACCAGTGATTTCTCAGTAAGCCTGGGTACTGATTATCTTTCGGGCGATAACAACGGAACAACTGACGGCGTGCAGACCAATTTTAAAAAATTGTATGGAGCTAACCACACCTTCAACGGATACATGGACTACTGGAATAATCCTTTAACTCAGGGCTTGCTGGATTATTACGGCAATGCAACCTACAAATTCGGGAAAAAACTAAGTCTGTTCGGAGCTTATCATATTTTCAATTCGGAATTTACAGGAAAAAATAAAAAAAATATTGAATTTGGAAAGAACTTAGGTTCTGAATTCGACCTGCTTGTTACCTATAAAATGAATAGTTGGACAACAGTTCAGGGTGGATACAGCATGTATTTCAATACAAATAATACACTTATTGCAAAGGATATTGCTACAACGTCGACCATACCTGATGTTCGGTTACCTCAATTCGGATATATTATGTTTACTATTAAACCATCGTTTTTGAATACAACTACCACAAATAAATAAAAAAAGTTATGAAAAAGACAATAATAATAACGCTGACACTTGTAATAAGTGTTTTGATTGCCACGGCCCAGAAAGTAAATGTTGCAGCTGCAGCTAACCTTCGCTACGTATTGGAAGAAATAAAAACAGTTTATGTAAAGCAAAATCCAAATGCGAAAGTGAACCTAACATTCGGGGCATCGGGGATGTTGGTACAGCAAATTCAGAACGGCGCATCGTTCGATTTTTTTATGTCGGCCGATAATGAATTTCCGTTGAAACTCAAAGAAAAGGGATTAACCGTTGGACCTATGTCGACATATGCATTTGGGAAACTGGCACTTTATAGTAGCACGATCGATGTAAACAATCTTGGATTAAAGGCATTGACATTATCCTCAGTAAAAAAAATAGCAATTGCTAACCCAACTATTGCGACTTATGGAACACGAGCAATGGATTTGATAAAATCATTGAAAATTTACGATGAATTAAAAGATAAAATTGTAATAGCTGAAAATATATCACAAGCTGCACAATATTCTTTTACAGGAAACACGGAATTAGGATTCATAGCATATTCCTATGTTTTAGCACCTGACATGTCAGGTAAAGGAAGCTTTTATATTGTTCCACAAAGTTTATATGCCCCAATCGAACAAGCTTGCATTTTAATTAAAACTGCAACTTTAAATACCGAAGCAGCTAAATTCAAAAAGTTTGTTCTTTCGCCAGCGACAAAAGCTATTTGGGAAAAATTCGGATATTCGGTTCCCGGAAAATAGAGAATTTATTATCTCGGGATTTTAAATATTTATTATTTGTAAATCTGAGGATTTAAAAAAACAGAAAATGAATAAAGACTTTATTGACACATTAACACTTACAGGAAAGCTGGCCGGATCCACAACTCTGATTTTGTTGGCAATCGGTTTTCCATTAGCCTACATATTAGCTTACAAAAGGTTCTTCATAAAACCATTTATCGAAGCATTGATAAGTATGCCAATGGTTTTACCTCCAACAGTTTTGGGATTCTATTTACTTGTAATTTATAGTCCTCAAAATGCATTTGGCAGGTGGTTGGAACAAACATTCGATCTGAGACTGGCATTCAGTTTCGAGGGCATATTGTTAGCAAGTGTCATTTTTAGTCTTCCATTTATGATTCAGCCTCTGCAAAACGGACTGATAAGCATTCCAAAAAGTTACAGGGAAACAGCATACACACTGGGTAAATCTGAGTTTACCACATTTATTCGTGTTTTAATGCCCAACATGATTCCGTCAATTATTACTGCCATTGCAATGACTTTTGCACATTGTATCGGTGAATTTGGAGTCATTATTATGGTTGGAGGGAATATACCAAATGAAACCCGGGTTGCGTCCATTGCAATTTACGATGAAGTTCAGGCAATGAATTTTCAAGCTGCCAATCAATATTCATTTGTTCTATTTATCATTTCGTTGCTTATACTTACTGTAATTTTCAGTATGAATGGCAAGAAAAAAATATTATTCTGATATGCTAAAAATCGATATAAAACGAGCCATGCTCACTTCTGAAGGACATACAAATTTAGAAATTGCTACTGAAATAAAAAGTAACGAATTACTTTGCCTCTTCGGTCACTCGGGAGCAGGGAAAACCACCTTGCTACGTATACTGGCAGGTTTAACTAAACCCGACAAAGGAAGAATTATATTCAATAATACGGTTTGGTTTGATTCTGAAAAGAAAATAAACCTATCACCGCAACAACGAAATGTAGGTTATATGTTTCAGGATTATGCACTTTTCCCAAATATGACAGTAGAACATAATATTAGTTTTGCTCAAAAAATAAAGGATAAAAAGGAAGTAGAGAAATTAATGAAACTTTTCGATCTGGATATTTTGAGAAACCAACATCCCGAAAAACTTTCGGGCGGACAAAAACAACGGGTAGCACTGGCAAGGGCATTGGCTGCAAAACCAAATTTACTATTGCTTGATGAACCATTATCGGCACTCGACATTGATATGCGACTGGCTTTACAATATGAAATAAAGAAGGCACACGAGATATTAAATACGATTACACTCATGATAAGTCATGATTTACAGGAAGTTTTTCATTTGGCTGGTTCGGTAATTATGCTCAGAAACGGAACCATCATTAATCAGGGAAGAACCGAAGAAGTTCTTGGCAAGAAACCGGAAAAACAGATTTACAATAAATATAATGTTTGATTCAAAAATTAAAATTATGAGATTAAGTACGAGAAATCAATTAAAAGGAACGATAAGTTCCATCACAGAAGGATCTATAAATTCTGAAGTAGTAATAAGCTTACCCGGTGGAACATCTATCGTTTCGGTTGTAACTAATGCTGCAGCAAAAAATCTGGAGTTAGCGGTTGGCAAAACAGCTTATGCACTTATCAAATCGTCCAATGTCATTATTGGAGTCGATGTTCAGAAAATCAGTGCCCGTAATGTATTGACAGGAAAAGTTTCCAGTATTCTTGAAGGTGCTATAAACGACGAAGTTTCAATCAATCTGGGGAGCGGATATACAATCACTGCTGTAATTACCAAATCGTCGGTAGCATCTCTTGAGCTTAAAGTTGGAGTAATAGCCAGTGCCATTATAAAGGCTTCTGCAGTAATTCTGGGAGTAGATTAGATCAATTCAGTTAATCATACAATTATCCAAACTATAAACTTACCAAAATGTAGAGTTGTGCAGTATAACAAAAACAGAACATATTACAATGTACTGTAATACTGCATATTAACTACAACGGTATAATTATTGTATAAGTACTATCGAAATTTATAAAACAGATAAAGATGACTACAACGAACTCAAATATTACTTCAGAGAAAGAAGTTCAATTTTTCGAATTGGAAAAAGCACGTTTCATTATAAAAGATGCAACCGGGCTTGATTTAGCTTATGCATACGAAGATCTGGTATTTTCGGAACATGGATTGTTTATACTTCAATTTGACACAAAAAAAGCTGATTCTATGTTTTGTTGGTTCAATAATGAATGTATTGACACTGAACGTCACAAACTTTTCAAATCAATTACCACCACTGCAAGCTTAAACTCTTTAAAGATCATCTATAAAGGTAAGTTTGAAATGGTTCAAAAGGATGATGACCAAATTAGTATAAAATTCATCAAAGCATATAATTATCAAAGTTCTGATAGCAATTAAATTATGTTTCAAATAACTGATTTTAAACCTGTTCGTATTAAATTCATATGACCATGAACGAAATAGTTATTCATCCTATCGGTACAATATTCACTCCACACTTGGATGTGAAAGACATGCCAATCCAGCCAATTGCTGCAAAAGGAGTCAAAGGTTATATTGAGATTTTTGAAGAATACGCTGACGGTTTAAAGGACCTGGTTGGATTTTCGCATATAACACTTATTTACCATTTTCATAAAATTGAAGGATACGAACTGATCGTAACTCCATTTATGGATACAGAGAAACACGGTATTTTTGCCACAAAAGCTCCCAAGAGACCGAATGCAATAGGAATATCAACTGTAAAATTAATTGGCATTGAAGGGAATATATTAACGGTCGAACAAGTGGACATGCTTGATGGAACTCCACTTCTTGACATTAAACCTTTCTATCCAAGATACGACAACAGGTTAAATGTGAAAATTGGTTGGTTAGAAAAAAACAAAAATCTGCCTTTGGAGAAATTACGTTCAGATGAACGATTTAAATAATAAACTCAATTATATAACCAGATAAAATGCTTCATAACTTCCCTTCCCACTCTACATAAAATTCTTCTAAATACTGCTCCATAAATTGTTGTCTATGTTCAGCCATTTGTTTTCCTGTGGAAGTATTCATTCTGCCTTTAAGTAATAAGAGTTTTTCGTAGAAATGATTAAGGGTGGGAGCTGTGCTGTTTTTATATTCTTCTTTGGTCATATTCATATTTGGTTTTATTTCGGGATTATAAATTTCCCTGTTCTTAAAACCTCCATAATTAAAAGTGCGTGCAATACCAATTGCTCCCAATGCATCCAGTCTGTCTGCATCCTGAACAATATCCAATTCCGGAGATTTAAACTTTTGTTCCTCTCTCCCACCTTTAAATGACACATTCGAAATGATTTGTTCTACGTGAAAAATAACCTTTTCTTCAACACCAACAGACTGTAGAAATTCACGTGCTTTAAGCGGTCCAACTTCTTCATTACCTTCATGAAACTTAGAATCAGCAATATCGTGAAGCAAAGCTCCTAATTCAACAACAAGTAAATCAACTTTTTCGGTTATCGCGATCTGCCTGGCTAATTGCCATACTCTGTAAACATGCCACCAGTCGTGACCACCTTCTGCATCTACTAATGTCTTTTTCACAAAATCGATAGTATCTGATATTCTATTGTCAGTTTTCATTCAGTGCATTTCATAAATTAATAAGCAAAAGTAAATAAAAATGGATTGTTTACATTAAGTATCTCATCAAATTTCAATACTTTAAGAATCCTACATTTCTCTACATAATGTCTCATTTTCCGACAATATTGTAGGGTTATTAATTCCTTCGACTCAAGATATTCATAATATAATTAACACATTATTGATAATTTACAATATTTTATTCACTTGATTATCATTATTTTAAATGAATATTGAGAATTACAAATGAGATACTAAAATGTTAATGGCACGGTAAATGAATATAGGGTTTCAAGTTCTTCAAAAAACGATAACAAAAGGAACATTAGTTATTTATTTAAAATATAAAAAAGATGAGAAAAATTGCAATCTACGGAAAAGGCGGAATTGGTAAAAGTACCACAACGCAAAACACTGTTGCCGGTTTGGCAGAAATGGGGAAAAAAGTAATGGTTGTGGGTTGTGACCCCAAAGCTGACTCTACGCGGTTACTTCTACACGGTTTGGCTCAAAAAACTGTATTGGACACACTTCGCGACGAAGGTGAAGACATTGACCTGGATGATGTAATGAAACCCGGATTTAGCGGTACAAGTTGTGTTGAATCAGGTGGTCCTGAACCGGGTGTTGGATGTGCCGGTCGTGGTATTATTACTTCCATTAACTTGTTGGAACAATTAGGAGCTTATGATGCAGAAAAAGCATTGGATTATGTATTTTACGATGTATTAGGTGACGTTGTTTGTGGTGGATTTGCCATGCCAATCCGCGATGGTAAAGCCGAAGAGGTTTATATTGTTGTATCGGGTGAAATGATGGCTATGTATGCTGCCAATAACATTTGTAAATCAATTGCTAAATTTGGAAAAGTAGGTACAGTTCGTTTAGGTGGACTAATTTGTAACTCTCGTAAAGTTGACAATGAAGCCAACATGATTGAAGAATTCGCCCGTCAACTTGGAACACAAATGATTCACTTCGTTCCCCGCGAAAACATGGTTCAACATGCCGAAATCAACCGTAAAACTGTTATCGACCATGCTCCCGATCATGCACAAGCAAACGAATACCGTTCATTGGCAAAGAAAATAAATGACAACTCAATGTTTGTCATTCCACAACCCTTGGAAATGTCGGCACTTGAAGAGTTGTTAGTTGGATTTGGAATTATGAATTAAGATTAGACGACCTTCAACCCCCTAAAGGGGGCTCTGGGAATCGTATAACAAATATATTTATTACAAACACATAAACTTCTTTATTCCCCTTTAGGGGTTAGGGGTAGTTTTTAAAAATCAAACATTATGTATTTATTAAGAGCAATAGTTCGTCCTGAGAAGTCAACAATAGTAATGAAAGCATTATTTGACGCAGGCTTTCCTGCCATCACAAAATTATCGGTATTTGGTAGAGGTAAACAGCGGGGTATCAAAGTTGGAAACGTTACTTACGATGAACTTCCTAAAGACTTGTTGATGATTACCATACCTGTAAAGGATAAGGATTTTGTGATAGAAACAATTATGGAAGCTGCCCGTACAGGAGAAAAAGGTCAGTTTGGTGACGGGAAAATCTTCGTAACAAAAGTCGAAGAGAGTTATACTATTTCCAGTGGTACCAGAGAAGTTTAAATTCATCGTTATTTGCCCTTCGGGCGATATTAATAGATATTAGCCTTTGGCTGATATTAGTAGATTTCATTTCAATGATTTTAATTTTCAGTTTATTGTAAAACTCATATCACGAAGTCATATCAACGAAGTTCATATCACCACCGAAGGGAGTAATATCACTAAACAAATATCGTCAATGTCAAATAACAAAAAAATATAAAATATGAAACTAATATTAGCAATGATACGAATTTCGAAGATGAGTGAAACGAAAACGGCACTTTCGGATGCAGGACTTCCATCATTTACCGCCATGCCTGTTTTGGGTAGAGGTATGGGAAAAGGAGGTTTCGAGAAAGCAGCCAATTTAGATCCAGATCAACAGGAACTCATTATTGAAATGCCACGTTTGAAATCGAAACGTATGATAACGCTTGTTGTGACAGACGACAAGAAAAATTTGGCTGTTGAAACCATTATCAAAGCCAATCAGACAAATAATAGTGGTGATGGCAAAATATTTGTGATTGATACAGTTGATTCAATTCGTGTAAGAACGGGCGAAACGGGCGATCTCACATTAGATTAATTAACAGTTCATAATGCATAAAATAGCTTTTACATTATGAATTGAAATCGTGAATTGCAATTATGAATTATGCATTATAAATTAAAAACATTATGGCAAAAAATTTAATAGAAGAACTTGATTTGAGCAAATTTGCTGAAGAAGTATCCGCAGCTTACCCAAGTAAAGTCGCAAAGAAAAGGACGAAGTCGATTGTTATAAATGATCCCGACTCCATTCCACAAATACAAGCTAACGTGCGTACCATTCCGGGAATTATTACTCAACGGGGTTGTACATATGCGGGTTGTAAAGGGGTGGTACTCGGACCTACCAGAGATATCGTAAATATTACTCACGGTCCCATCGGATGTGGTTATTATTCGTGGTTAACCCGTCGGAATCAAACCCGTGCTGATAAACCCGAAATGGATAATTTCATACCATACGCATTTTCAACCGATATGCAGGATTCGAATATCGTTTTCGGCGGAGAAGAAAAACTAAAGCAAGCCATTCGTGAAGCGCATGAATTATTTCATCCAAAGGGCATTGCAATATTCTCAACTTGTCCGGTTGGATTGATTGGTGATGATGTTCACCGTGTTGCACGCCAAATGAAAGAAGAATTACCGGGTGTAAATATTTTCGGTTTCTCATGCGAAGGTTATCGCGGTGTATCACAATCCGCCGGTCATCATATTGCTAATAACGGTTTATATAAAAACTTAATTGGAAACAATGACAACTATGTACGTAAAAACAAATATGCAATAAACGTATTGGGAGAATACAATATTGGTGGTGATGCATTTGTGATTGATGAATTATTTAAAAAAATCGGGGTTGATATTATTGCTACCATGTCGGGTAATTCTACTCTTGAGCAATTCGAAACAGCTCATAATGCTGATTTTAGCTTGGTAATGTGTCACCGCTCCATCAACTATGTGGCAGAAATGTTGGAAACATCATTTGGTATTCCCTGGGCAAAAGCAAACTTTATTGGTGCCGAAGCTACTGCAAAAACATTGCGTAAAGTGGGACAATACTTTGGAGACCAGGAATTGAAAGATCGTATTGAAGTAGTAATAGCTGAAGAAATGGAAGCAGTAAAAGTTGCTGCCGAAAAAGCAAAAACTAAAACTACCGGTAAAACAGTGATGATGTTTGTTGGAGGTTCCCGTGCTCACCATTATCAAGAGTTATTTAATGAGCTTGGTATGGAAACATTGGTTGCAGGTTACGAATTCGGACACCGTGATGACTATGAAGGTCGCCGTGTAATGCCTTCAATTAAAATCGATGCTGACAGTCGTAACATTGAGGAAATCACCGTAGTTCCGGATCCTACCCGTTTCAAACCCCGTAAATCCGAAGAAGAACTGGCTTACCTGAAAGAAGCATTTGATATCGAATTCAACGAGTACAAGGGTATGATGACCGATATGAAAAAAGGCACATTGGTAATCGACGATTTAAGTCACTTCGAAATGGAAAAACTGATTGAAATGTACAAACCGGACGTTTTCTGTGCAGGTATCAAAGAAAAATATGTGGTTCAGAAAATGGGAATTCCCATGAAGCAGCTACATAATTATGATTCCGGTGGTCCTTATGCAGCTTTTGCAGGTGCTATCAACTTCTACAAAGACATTGAAATGATTGCTTGCAGCAGCATTTTCAAACAGATGAAAGCACCGTGGGAACGTGAAGAATTTGTAACTGCGGAATACGTTTTTAATTAATGCATAATTGAGAATGCATAATTCATAATTTGAATATGAATTTGCATTTAATTATAAATTATGAATTGTGAATTATTAATTATTTAATTAGATTATTATGTTACTCAGACATACCACAGCAAAAGAAATAGACAGAAAAGCTTTGACCATTAACCCGGCCAAAACCTGTCAACCAGTAGGCGCAATGTATGCTGCATTGGGTATCCACGGATGCCTGCCTCACAGTCACGGGTCGCAAGGCTGTTGCTCGTATCACCGAAGTGCACTTTCACGTCACTTCAGAGAACCGATTATGGCCGGAACCAGTTCGTTTTCAGAAGGTTCTTCAGTATTCGGTGGTTCAGCCAACCTGCTGCAATCAATTGAAACCATGTTTACGGTTTATAAACCTGAAATAATTGCAGTTCACACAACTTGTTTATCGGAAACAATTGGTGATGACCTGACCCAGATTATTTCAAAAGCCAACGAAGATGGATTAGTTCCGGAGGGAAAACAAGTGATTTACTGTAACACGCCAAGTTATGTTGGAACTCATGTTACCGGTTACTCAAATCAGGTAGCTGCCATGGTGAAATTTTTCTCCACTGCAACTCCTAAAAAACGGAATGTAGTCAACCTGGTTACAGGATGGATGGAACCTTCGGACATGCGTGAAATCAAACGATTAGCATCGGTTATGGAAGCCCGTACCATTATGTTTCCTGATATGACCGATGTATTGGATGCTCCGCTTGATGGACATTATAAAATGTATCCGGCTGGTGGAACAACATCTAAAGATTTGACCCTGACAGGTGACAGTAAATTTACTCTGGGACTTGGACACTCATGTACGGAAGATGCCTGTATTAAACTTGAAAACAAGTGTAAAGTGAAATTCGAGATGCTTGATATCCCCATTGGATTTAAAGCTACCGACCGTTTCTTGATGTCCTTGAGCCGTCATGCTAATGTTCCAATTCCTGATAGTTTAAGTGACGAAAGAGGTCGGTTAATTGATCTTATTTCAGATAGCTCAAAATATTTATATGGAAAACGTGTTGCACTTTGGGGAGATCCCGATACCTTAATTCCATTGGTAGAGTTCCTGTTAAGCATGGATATGAAACCGGTTTATGTAGTTACAGGTACTCCAAGTAAATACTTTCAGGAAAGAATGACTGAATTGCTGAAAGACATACCTGAAGCTAAATTCATGAATGGCGATATGGCCGACATGTTCCGTATGCATCAATGGATTAAACAGGAAGGCGTTGATTTACTAATTGGGAATACATATGGTAAATACATAGCCCGTGATGAAAATACGCCACTTGTTCGCTTTGGTTTCCCGATTGCCGATCGTCCCGGACATAACTACTTTGCAAAAACAGGTTATGATGGTGGAGCAAATTTAGTAAAACAAATTATGGATGCATTTCTTGAGCAAATGGACAAAACCTGTCTGGAAGAAAAATTTGAATTTCAATTGTAATAAGGAAAGAGTTTAGTTAACAACTGATATTGGCGACCTTACAAATTGTAGGGTCGCCAATTATTTATATAAAAAATTGGAGCTAAGGAAAGTTCATAATGAATAGTTCTAAAACGGGAAATATATTCCTACATTAAAGTATATTCACCTACATAAATGTATGTTTATTTCAAATTAAATATTGTAGAGATATATCCAATTTAACACTTAGAAGAATAATAACTAAAATTCATTCCACTACCTACCAATTAATTACAGCTATAAATTTCGTGAAATATGTTTTACAACATGTTAATGGCACGATAAATGAATAAGGGTATATGCGGATTACTAAATACAGCATCCTAAATTACTGAGACATGGGACATATATTAGATGATAGACAAAACCAAGTATCGGTTGCCGGAGCAAATGAACGGACCATCGATTGCAACAAAGCCAGTTTGGCAGGCAGTGTAAGCCAACGGGCCTGTGTTTTTTGCGGGTCGCGTGTTGTTCTGTACCCTATCGTTGATGCATTACACGTCATTCACGGTCCGATAGGTTGCGCCGCTTACACCTGGGACATCCGGGGGGCTTTATCTTCAGGACCTGAATTGCACCGGCTAAGCTATTGCACCGATTTGCAGGAACGTGATGTGATATTCGGAGGCGAGCCCAAACTCTACAAATCAATTATTGAACTGATCGACCTTCACCATCCAAAAGCGGCTTTTATTTATACTACCTGTATTGTCGGCGTTATAGGTGACGATGTGGAACAAATTTGCCGTACCGTACAAAAAGAAAAAGGGATACCGGTTATCCCGGTTCAGGCTCCCGGATTTCAGGGATCGAAAAAAGACGGTTATAAGGTAGCATGTGAGGCTATTTTTACCTTAGTAGGTACAAGAAGCAAACCTTTTACTCCGGCAAAAAGCATCAATATACTTGGCGATTTCAATTTGGCCGGCGAACTTTGGATTTTATTGGAATACTATAAAAAAATGGGTGTGCACGTCAATGCCACTATTACCGGTGACGGACGGGTGGATGATATTTGCAATGCACACAATGCTGCACTGAACGTGGTACAATGTTCGGGATCGATGAATTACCTCGCGAAAATGATGACGGATGAATATAACATTCCTTCTATGCGGGTATCGTATTTTGGAATTGAAGATATGAGCGATGCACTGTATGATGTAGCCCGTTTTTTCAAAGATGATGATATGATGGCAAAAGCCCGTGAGTTGGTCAAAGAAGAAATCTCCCGCATGATGCCGGCATTGGCATGGTACAAAGAACAACTTACCGGTAAAAAAGCTGCCATTTATGTAGGTGGAGCATTCAAAGCCATTTCGTTGGTTAAAGCATTAAGATTAATCGGTGTTCAATCGGTGATTGTAGGTTCACAAACCGGTACAACCGAGGACTACGAGCTGATAAAACAACTTTGTGACGAAGGAACCATCATTGTTGATGATTCCAATCCGGTAGAGCTTTCGCACTTTGTGAAACAAAAAAAGGCAGACATTTTTATTGGAGGTGTAAAAGAACGACCCATTGCCCACAAGATCGGACTTGGGTTCTGCGATCACAACCACGAACGGAAAGAGCCGTTGGCAGGATATGAAGGAATGATCAATTTTGCGAAAGAAATATATACCACGGCCATGAGTCCGGTTTGGAAATTTACGAAGGAACAGCAGTAAGAAGTAAGTAAGTTACCAAATAATGTCTCAAAAATTAGTCTTTTGTCTTGAATCTTGGTTCTTGACTCTTGACTCTAAAAATCAAACAAAATGATAGAAGCAAAAACATATACTTCCACCCGGAATTCCTGCAAGTTATGTGCTCCGCTTGGTGCATCATTGGTCTTTAAAGGTATTGAAGGTTGTGTACCACTTATCCACGGAAGTCAGGGTTGTGCCACCTATATCAGGCGATATATGATTAGCCACTACAAAGAACCGGTTGATATTGCATCAAGTAATTTTAGTGAAGAATCGACCATATTTGGAGGAAGCAGAAATTTTATCACAGGTATCACCAATATAATTAAACAATATAAACCAGGTGTCATAGGAATTGCTTCTACCTGCCTTTCGGAAACCATAGGTGAAGATATTCCGGGACATATCCGAAACTTTATTGAAAACTTTGAAGGCCCGGAAAAATTAATACCAATATTTATCAATGCTTCCACACCCAGTTATTGTGGAAGTCATGCCGAAGGATTTCATAACACTGTATTGGCGACAATTAAAACGCTGGCAGAATTTGAAAAAATGGGAAAACACATCAGCATTTTACCCGGTATGGTTTCGCCTGCTGATATCCGGTATTTAAAGGAATTGCTAACTGATTTCAGGATACAATTCACCTTGTTTCCCGACTATAGCGAAACACTGGACAACGAATATACTTCCGAGTATCAACTAATCCCTACCGGTGGAACAACCATACATGAGATTCGACGAATGGGTAATTCCAAAGCCGTAGTCGAGTTCGGGGCAAATTTCAATAAAGGTGTTTCACGTATAAAAGAAAACGGATCGACACAAACAGCCGGTGAATGGCTTGCAACAACTTACTATATAAAAAATTACCAAATGCCCTTGCCAATTGGCATCGAAGCATCCGATAAGTTTATGGAAACATTGAGAGAACTGAGTGGAAATGAGATTCCTGAAAAACACCGCAAAGAACGCGGGCGTCTGGTTGATTCATACGTGGATGCTCATAAATATGTTTTCGGTAAAAAGGCATTGCTGTATGGTGAAGATGATTTTGTAACTGCTATGGCAGATTGGTGTAAGGAAATAGGTGTCGAACCTTTTTATATAAAAGGTGCCGATTTCGAAACTTTACGTGAAAAATCCAAAGAGTTTAAACCAGATTTTTTATTGGGTAACAGCAAAGGATACTACATTGCCCGCGGATTAAAAATACCGTTAATACGTGTCGGATTTCCGATTCACGACCGTTTCGGAGCAAGCCGGATGCATCATATAGGCTACCGTGGTACACAGGAATTATTTGACAGAGTAGTAAATGCTTTAATAGAATATAAACAGGAGAATTCTCCTATTGGGTATAAATACATTTAGAGAACCCCCAACCCCTAAAGTGGAGGAAGAAATAGTACTAACAATTATAAAAGTATAGAGTATGAAAATTTCAACGAATATAGAAGACAAAAGTAGCTTAAATTCCCCTTTAGGGGTTAGAGGTTTAGCGCATCCCTGCTTCGATAAAGAAGCTAAACATACCAATGCACGTGTGCACTTACCTGTGGCACCTAAATGTAATATTCAATGTGGATACTGCAACCGTAAATACGATTGTGTGAACGAAAGTCGACCGGGTGTTACTTCTTCTATACTTAAACCTTTTCAGGCTGTTGAATATCTCAAAGATTTAGATGGACGTATTGAAAACCTTGCAGTTATTGGTATAGCAGGACCCGGTGATCCATTTGCAAATGCAGAAGAAACTCTGGAAACCATGCGTCTATCTAAAGCAGAATTTCCCGAAAAAATATTCTGTCTTTCTACCAATGGTTTGGAACTCGAACCCTATATTGATGAAATAGCCCAACTTGGTGTTACCCATGTAACAATAACAATAAATGCTGTTGATCCTGCAATTACGGCAAAAGTTTACAAATGGGTGCGTTTCAATAAACATGTTTATCGTGGTATCGAAGGTGCAACCATTTTATTGGAACGTCAATTGGCATGTATTCCAAAACTGAAAGCTGCAGGAATTACCGTAAAAATAAATTCAATCGTTATTCCTGGCATAAACGAAGATCACATACCTGAAGTGGCTAAAAAATGTGCTGAACTCGGAGCTGATGTTATCAACTGTATTCCTTTACTTCCAACGGCTGAAACCGATTTTGCAGATCTAATTGAGCCGGACACTAAAACCGTATTCAGAGTACGAACACTTGCTTCGGAATACTTACCAATAATGAGTCATTGTGCTCGTTGTAGAGCTGACGCTGCAGGTTTACTTGGAAAAGATTTAAGCGAAACACATGTTTTATTGAAGAAATATTCAAACACTTCTGAGATAGAAACTGAAGGTCGTCCGTATGTTGCAGTAGCAACTAATGAAGGTTTATTGGTCAATCAACATTTGGGTGAAGCATTTTCACTACATGTTTTTCGCCAAACACCTAATGGGTTTAAGTTAGTTGAAATGCGGGATACACCTCCAAGTGGAGGAAGTGACAGTAGATGGATTGATTTAGCCCGCACATTGAAAGACTGTCGTGCTATTCTGATTAGTGGTGTTGGAGAAAATCCGAAAGCAATGCTCAGGGATTGCGGCATTCAGGTAGTGGAAATGACAGGATTAATCGATGAAGGTCTTGAAGGTATTTACAACGACAAACCTATCCGTTCCATTGCTAAACCCGATGCCTTCAGATGTGGAAGTAACTGCAAAGGGAATGCGCAAGGGTGCGGTTAATAACATTTACTATTTAATCATTTACAATTTACAATTGCCTGTTTGGCAAAAACATATTCAATTCTTTATTTATACATTCATTTAAATTTGACCTACAGGTCCCTTTTCTTTAAAAGTGGGGATTAAGGTGAAACTAATTAAAAATTATTCATTATGAAAAAGCCAGATTATCACATTTTAGTATGCAACTCATTTCGTGTTGCCGGAGATGCTCAAGGAGCATGTAACAAAAAAGGAGTAAGCTCATTGCTTCAGTACATTTCAGAAGAAGCTTCGGACCGCGGTTTGGACGTTGCAGTCAGTACCACCGCCTGTCTAAACGTTTGTTCTCAGGGACCCGTTATGGTCATTCACCCCAATAACTTCTGGTATGGTGGCGTTGAATCAGAATCTGTTATTGATGAAATCTTTGATGCGTTGGAAAACGACGAACTTTGCGAAAAGTATTCTATTGCAGATTAAGAAATAACCCCTAACCCCTAAAGGGGAACAAATATTAGTATTGACAAAAATCAAATTATATGGAAACTATACGGAAATATAAAAATGAAGATGGTAACATTAGTTCCCCTTTAGGGGTTAGGGGTACACCATACTTCATCGACACCACGCTCCGCGACGGCGAACAAGCGCCGGGAGTAGTATTTTATCTAGCTGAAAAAATACGGATTGCATCGTTATTGGATAAAATTGGAATTCCTGAATTAGAAATTGGAACGCCTGCAATGGGGAAAAATGAAATATACGACATTCAGGCTATCTGTGATTTAGGATTTAATTTCAAAACATTGTCATGGTGCAGAGCGGTCAAAAATGACATTAGATTAGCTTCAAAAGCAGGAACCAACGGAGTTCATATTTCTTTCCCCGTTTCAAGTATATTATTGGATGCAATGGAAAAAAATACTTCCTGGATATTACAACAACTTAGAGAATTGATAGAATATGCAACTCCATTATTCAACTATGTAACAATTGGTGCTCAGGATGCATCGCGGGCCGAATTATCATTTTTACAAGATTTTGTTTCGGCTTCAAGATATTTAGGTGCTTCGAGAATTAGAATTGCAGATACTGTAGGATTATTAAATCCATTTTCAACATTTGAATTGGTTAGTTCCATTCGAAAAATTGAAAAAGAACTTCCAATTGAAATTCATGCTCATAACGATTTGGGAATGGCTACAGCCAATACCCTGGCAGCTTACAAAGCGGGTGCAAATTGTTTAAGTACGACTGTGAATGGTCTTGGTGAACGAGCTGGTAATGCAGCAATGGAGGAAGTTGCAATGGCATTGGAATATAGTGAAAATATAAAAACAGGATTATTTACGCAAAGTTTTTCAGAAATAAGCAATTATATTTCTAAAGTATCAGAACGTCCGTTGAACGATAGTAAACCTATAACTGGCAAACTGGTATTAAGTCACGAAAGTGGCATTCATACAAGTTGTCTGATGAAAAACCGGGATACTTATCAACTTATTTCCGCTAGCAAAATCGGAAAAACCGAACAAGAATTTCTTATTGGTAAGCATAGTGGTAAATCAACTATCATGCATTTTTTAACCAAAGCAAACTTACCTTCAACCGATGAAGTCTGCAATACTTTGCTGCAAAGAGTAAAAGCATCTGCAGAAGCACTTAAAAGAGCCATTACCAAAGAAGAATTGCTGGCTCTTTACACCGATATTTATTCACATAAAAATCAAACAATATGTCAACTACAATAATCCCTGATAAAGAAATGCGGACTCAAGCCATTGATTGCCTGCAATATGCAAACAGTTATTTAATTACTTTCCAAAAAAGTCTGGTAAATAAAAATACACGTTTTGATAATGATATGCTTTATAATCTGGCTTCCATGAGCATAGAGAAATATTTTGTGGCACTTTTAGCCAGATACGATTGGAATGCAACCCATCATATGCCAATTTCACTCTACAAAGAGGCTAAGGAACTGGATCCTGAAATACCAGTAAATATGAAACAAACAGCTATATTAGTTGGTAAATTTGAAGCTATTTGTTCGCTTGAAGGTTTCGGATACCGAACACCAAGCACTGAAGATTTACAGGCAATGTCTAATGGATTGCAAGAAATTAGGGATTGGGTGGAAATGAGAATGGAAGAAATTGACTATTGCCTGTTTGATAATTAGCTCTTTTTTAAAAGCAAAAAACGAAACAATCTGCCGCCTTTTAATTTAATTGAAAAATTACAATGAATCAGTAATTTGAAAAGGGAAAAACACCGGTAGGATTTAAATCTACCGGTATTTTTTTAGTTTGAGAATAACTCTTTTCTTGTTAATAAATTATTGAAAAATATCGATATGACTTTATCTAAATAACTTAAACCAGGCTTTTACCTCTTTCACTCTGCCTGCCTGCTCATAAGTCTGGCATTTCAATTCGAGAACATTAAATGCATCTTCAATTTCATCCGCTGTAAATCCCATTTCCTGCACCTTCAAATTTTCTAAAAGTTCTCCCTGCAATTTATATTTATAACATGATTTGCGAAAATCGATATCAGAATCGACTTTTGAAATAAAATTTATAGCATTTTGAATACTCATCATTCAGGTTATTATAATTGATCTTCTGTTTTCTTTTCTTCATCACAATCCGTTGTACAAACGTTACATTCACCACCGCAGGCATTTGCAAACTCCATAGCTCCTTCCATATCAAAAGGAATCAGACCGTTTTCCGATAAAAACTCTATATTGGTTTCCAACTCATCTCCAATGGATTTATAAACAACAAAACCCTTATTAACGAGCACTTTCAATGCCATTGGCTGAACCTGACGGGTAATGATTGTTGAAATTTCGTGGCGTTCAAACGCAGGCAGCAATTCGCCCATATTAGGAGCCAGATCGAGTGTTTTCATCCAAACTCCTTCTTGTTTGGCAAGGTCATAAATGCAAATCTGTCCAATCACATTCAGTCCTCCTGCAATGCGATTTTTATGCAAATTCAGATCTACAACGGGAATAGCTATTTTCATATTTCCAAAGATTTATAATTTTTTTGTCCAGAAAAGCATTTTTGGTTGGCACTCATCATATCCCAGACTACGATATAAATTTTGTGCAACAGCATTGTCTTCACGAACTTCCAGCGTAATTTTACAATATCCGCGTTCAATAGAAATCTCTTCCAACTTCTTCATCAGCGCTTTACCCAATCCATTTCCCCTATAAACCGGGTTTACAATCAGATCATGAATATACAAATAGGACTTCACATAAAATGTTGAAAAATTTACAAAGCAAACTGCCAACCCGGCAAACACACCATTGTAAAGAATAAAAAGTACAAGCGCAGTAGGGTGATTGGCAAGACCATCCACCAATCTGAGTTGTTTCAGTTTATTTAACGGCTGAACACCACCCATAGGATCAATCATATAGATGTACAATAAATCGGTCAACACAGACAGATGAACCGGATTTTCAAAATCACAATATTCAAAGGAAATGTTCATAGTTCGAAAAGTTTTTGTTTGCAAAATACATTTTTTTATTCCTTTCCTTTGGTATAGACTTTAAATCTTTTGGGTTCAATTTCATATTTTTTAATCCGGATTCCCATCATTCGTTCGGTTATTCCAAGATGCTCCGCTGCTTTTGCACTGTTGCCTTTACTTAATATAAGAGCATCCATAATAATCTGTTGTTCCATTTTACCCAAAATAATATCCAAAGTCCCGCTTTGCATTGTTTTCGAAGTAATAGCCGTTTGCAGCGAAGCAGGAAGATTGTTAGTACGTATAACCTCGTCATTGCTCAAAATACAAGCTCTTTCAATACAATTTTCCAATTCACGTATATTTCCGGGCCAGTGATAAACCATCAGCGTATCGATGGCAGAAGCGGTGATGCGCTTAATATTCTTTCCGTGACGTTTATTAAATTTATCAATAAAAAAATCAGCCAGTACAGGTATATCATTTATTCTTTCACGCAATGCGGGTATATAAACCGGAAAAACATTAATGCGGTAATAAAGATCCTCGCGAAATTGTTCTCTTGTTATTAAATCTTCCAGATTGCGGTTCGTTGCACAGAGAATGCGAACATCTACTTTAATCGTTTTTGTACCGCCAACCCTTTCAATTTCTCTTTCTTGTAAAACACGCAAAAGTTTCACCTGTGTGGAAGCTGGAATATCTCCAAATTCGTCCAGAAAAATGGTGCCACCATTTGCAGCCTCAAAACGGCCAATACGCTGAACAGTAGCACCTGTAAAAGAACCTTTTTCATGTCCGAACAGCTCACTTTCAATTAAACTTTCAGGTAAAGCCGCGCAATTCACTTTGATAAAAGGTTTGTTTTTCCTTAGACTATTGTAATGAATGGCATCAGCAACCAGTTCCTTTCCTACTCCACTTTCACCACGGATCATAACCGTTGCATCTGTTGTCGCCACACTGTCGATTAAGGAAAAGACCTCATTCATTTTGCTTGAATTTCCTTTAATCCTATCCGGCATAATTCGGTTTCTGAGCTCTACCCGGAGGTTTTTATTTTCATTTTCCAGTAGTTCCAGTTCCTCGGCATATTCTTGCCTGCGACGCATGGTACGACCAATCATAGAACCTACTATTTTCAGCAAACGTACATCGTATTCTAAGGAAGTTTCGCCTGAATTAATTTTATGGAAACTTAATGTTCCTATTATCTGATCCTTATATCTTATTGGAGTACATATAAACGAAACATCCTTACCATCGATAATCGTGGGTGCATGTGTCAAATTCAGGAATTCTGCAGATTTGGCAATCCTGGGAATTTGAATGGTTATACCCGTTTCGATAACACGACCGATAATTCCTTGTCCAATCTGGTAGACTGCATGCTTCTTCTCACTTTCAGTTATTCCAAAAGCACCTTCAATAACGATGCTTGAATTCTCCCGGTTCAAAATAGTGAGAATAATTCGCTCAGCATTTAAATGAGCAGCCATAATACCCATAACCTCATCCAAATCGATTTCCTTGTTACTCAACAAAGAACTAAGTTCAAGTAAGAATTCCAACTCCTTTGCTCCATAACAATCCGGTCGATTATACTTGCAAATTGATTCCATATTCTTTATTTTAATTTCTTTTTGCCATATTATATGCTATATAACATACTTTTGTCTGCAAATATACGACTTTTAGCAGCATTATGCTATAACAAATCAGCAATTTCTTCTTAATTTCAATATTTTAACTCAATATTGTCTTCAGAACAGGTAGCTCAATCCAAATTTTGAAATATATTCATTACAAATAACATTTCATTTTAATGATGAGCGAAACAAAAAAAAATGTACTTTTGTGGTCAAACAAAATCAAATTATCAATTAAATCCCGGATTTCATGGTACTAAACTTCATTTGGATCGGATTTTTAGTGATTGCTTTCATTGTAGCCGTCGTACAATTAATATTTTTTGGTAATCCTCAGGTATTTTCTGATGTAATAAATTCCACTTTCGATTCAGCTAAAACCGGGTTTGAAATTTCGTTGGGACTTACCGGCGTACTTTCACTTTGGTTGGGAATCATGAAAATCGGCGAAAATGGTGGAGTTTTGAATTCATTTTCGCGTTTGGTAGCTCCATTCTTCAGTAAGATATTCCCTGATATTCCAAAGAATCATCCTGCCATGGGAAGTATGTTTATGAATATTTCTGCCAACATACTGGGACTAGACAATGCGGCAACACCTATGGGATTAAAAGCGATGAGTGAATTACAGGAAATTAATCCCCAAAAAGATACTGCTTCCGATCCTATGATTATGTTTCTGGTTTTAAATACAGCCGGACTATGTTTAATTCCTATTAGTGTAATGGTTTACAGGGCTCAACTGGGGGCTGCTAATCCGGCTGATGTTTTCCTCCCCATTGTTTTGGCAACTTATTTTGCAGCTTTGACCGGATTAATAAGTGTAGCCATTTATCAAAAAATCAATCTGTTCAACCGAACTATAATGGGAACCTTGTTGGGTATGACTTCTCTTATTGCAGGAATTATCTATTTCCTGAGTGGGCTGCCAAAAGAAAAAATTGCCCTGTACTCAAGTTTCGCCGCCAGTTTCATTCTGTTTTCCATCATTATTTCGTTTGTAGTTACAGCAGCATTTCGGAAAGTAAATGTTTACGATTCATTTATAGAAGGAGCCAAAGAAGGGTTTAAAGTAGCCATTGGAATCGTACCTTATTTAATCGCAATTTTGGTGGCAATCGGCATGTTTCGCGCTTCGGGAGCCATGACTATGCTCACCGATGGAATTACATGGTTAGTGGCACTTACCGGTATTAATACTGAGTTTGTCGGAGCTTTACCTACTGCAATTATGAAACCTCTGAGTGGAAGCGGAGCACGTGGAATGATGGTGGATGCTATGAAATTAAACGGACCGGATTCTTTTGTAGGCAGACTTTCGTGCATTATTCAGGGTTCTACCGATACAACTTTTTATATTCTGGCTGTTTATTTTGGATCGGTAGGCATTAAAAATACCCGGTATGCGGTCATTTGCGGTTTACTCGCCGATTTTGCTGGTATCACAGCGGCTATACTGTTGGGTTATTTGTTTTTTCATTAATAAATTTAAATTCAAGGCTCTGTATATAAGGCCGATACATATAGAACATTAAATATGATTCAATACATTGCTGAAGAAGTAGACTTTCCCCACATTCAAAAACAAAAAATAACCCGTTGGATAAAAGAAATTGCAGCGGAATATAACAAAAAAACAGGTGAGATTGCTTATATTTTTTGTTCCGACAAACGCATCCTGGAAGTTAATAAACACTATCTGGATCACGATTATTATACCGATATAATTACATTTGATTATTCCGGAAAAGATTTAATATCGGGAGACATTTTTATCAGTCTCGATACAGTCAGAAGTAACGCAACAGAATTTGGAGTAACTTTCGAAAAAGAACTGATGCGCATCGTGATTCACGGAATTTTACATCTTTGCGGGCAGGATGATAAAACACCTGAGTTGAGACTGGAAATGACGGCTAAAGAAAATTTGGCGCTTAGTAAGTTAAATTAAACGAAGATTAAGCTTCCTTAATCAAACAGAATAAGGTATTTACTACTAAGTCCCTAATTTTCCAATAATATGTTAAATAAAGTATTCACTTCAGGGGCAATTTATCAACATTAAAAGATTATCACTACTTTTGTTGCAGGAATATCACGATATGGATAAAATTAAAACACAAAAAATCCGTTCTAAATTTAATTAAATAAACTCATTAGTATCTTATGACTTTAAAAATAATTAGATTTATCATTTTTTGCGTTTTATGCTTTACTTATTCAGAAGTTTCGGCGCAAGATGAATACGTGGCAGAAATAGGCCTGACAGGTGGTGGTGCTTACTATCTGGGTGATGCGAATAATCAGCTTTTCAAAAATAACCGGTTAGCTTATGGTGTTTTTTTTCGGTATCGCTTCAATCCACGTATTGCCCTGAGAGCAGAATTGAACAGAGCAAAGATTGTTTGGGATGGGAATGCAATCGGAAATCAGGTGAATGCGCTGGATGCTTGTGCTGAATTTAATTTCTTCGATTTAGACCAAAACCCGAATAAGAGAATGAGTAAAACCTTTTCCCCTTATATTTTTGCAGGGTTAGGCTTAATGAACTATTTATATATCGGCAATACAACATTCAACGCCAGCATTCCATTTGGAGTAGGCTTAAAGGTGAAACTGGCCAACAGACTAAACATGAATATCCAATGGTCAAACAGATTATCTATGTCGGACCAAATGGAAGGAATTTTTTCTTTAAATAACAACTACAATTTAAACGGTAGTAATTTTACCAATAATGATTTACTCTCCACTTTTACAATTGGAATAGGTTATGACATTTGGAGAAAACAATGCGATTGCAAAAATTCAGGTAATAAATAGGTAATTTATATTAACTAATCCTTTCGTTGAACATGTCTTCTTTTAAAGAGAAAATTGATAAAACCAATCTACCAAAACACATAGCCGTTATTATGGATGGTAATGGTCGTTGGGCACAGGAGCGTGGTTTCGATCGGATTTTCGGACATCAGAACGGTGTTACTTCAGTACGGGAAACAACAGAAACTGCCGCAGAGATTGGAATTCAATATCTCACATTGTATGCATTTTCGACAGAGAACTGGAGCAGGCCTCAGGAAGAAGTTGATGCGTTAATGGAATTACTGATTGATACGATAGAAAAGGAAACCCCAACTCTCGATAAAAACAATGTTCGCCTGATGGCAATTGGTGATTTAAGCCGATTACCAGGAAATGCAAGTGAGAAATTACAACGATGCATAGCTAAAACAAGTCAGAATACCGGTTTATCACTGGTATTGGCGCTCAGCTATTCTTCACGTTGGGAAATCACCAACGCTCTTAAAATGATTTGTACGGAAGTAATGGCAGGCAATTATTCTACTGACGAAATCAACGAAGAACTTATAAGTAACCACATGACAACGAAATCAATTCCTGATCCGGATTTATTGATTCGAACCAGTGGTGAAGAACGAATCAGTAATTTTCTGCTCTGGCAACTAGCATACACAGAATTATATTTCACCAAAATTCACTGGCCGGCATTCCGTAAAGAAAATTTATATGAAGCTATTTACGAATTCCAACAGCGGGAACGTCGTTTTGGAAAATAAATCAAACCTCAGAAAAACTATTTTCTAAAACCAATTATGAATCATGCATTATTAAATATGCATTAAAAATCGTATTTCGACACACCAAAATATAATTATGCAACACAAAACACTTTTCTCTTTTTCATTGATATTTCTTTTTAGTCAGCTTCTTGTTGCACAAACTACCATAGAAAAAGATACTACAACCATTGACTCAACCGATTTGCCTGTTATAGAATATAGCACTCAGACTCCTAAATATGAAATTGCTAACATTAAGGTTATAGGTGCAGATAATTACGAAGACTTCGTTCTTATAGGTTTTTCGGGACTTGCCGTAGGGGATATTGTCAATGTTCCCGGTGATGCAATTACCAATGCGGTAAAAAGGTTTTGGAAACAAGGACTTTTCTCGGATGTGAAGATTTTGGCCAACAAAATAAAGGATGGTAAAGTATGGTTAACCATTGAGTTGAAACAGCGTCCAAGAGTATCGGAAATAAATTACAACGGGCTGAAAAAATCCGAAATTGATGATCTTGATCTAAAGATAGGCATTGTGAAAGGGAATCAAATAACTCCTGATATTTCTGATAGAGCGAAGAAAGTAATTGAAAAATTCATGGAAGAAAAAGGATTTTTGAATGTATTGGTTAATGTATATCAGCGTAATGACCCAAGTAAACCAGGACATGTAATAGTAGATATCAATGTTGATAAAAAATTAAAAACAAAGATTCATCAACTTATTTATACTGGAAATGTGGCTCTGAATCACAACCAGATAAACAGAGTAATGAAAAAAACAAATGATAATAACTGGCGTAACTTTTTCAGAACAAAGAAGTTTGTAAAAGAAGAGTACGAAAAAGACAAACTGGCACTTATTGATAAATACAACGAAATTGGATATCGCGACGCTTATATCGTGAGCGATAGTGTAGTACCTTTTGATAATAAAACCGTTAATGTTTATATACATGTCAACGAAGGTAAAAAATATTATTTCGGAAATATCAAATGGATAGGAAATACAATCTATCCTTATGAATTCTTGGATCTTAAACTGGGAATAAAAAAAGGAGATGTTTATAATCACAAATTGCTGATGGAGAGATTAGAGACAGATGAAAACACTGCTGTGAGTAAACTGTACAAAGACCGGGGGTATTTGTTTTTCCAAATCGATCCTGTCGAAGTTCAGATAAATAGTGATTCCATCGACTTTGAGATGCGCATGTATGAAGGAAAGCCTGCCACCATAAATGAGATAAGAATTAAAGGGAATACCCGGGTTTATGAACATGTGGTTCGTCGCGAATTGCGAACTAAACCGGGTGAATTATACAGTCAGGATGCTATCATGCGTTCGTTGCGTGAATTAGCTCAAATGGGCCATTTCGATCCTGAGAAAATAACGCCCGATATACAACCGAATCAGGAAAATGGAACTGTTGATATTAATTATAACCTGGAAACTAAAGGAAGTGATCAAATCGAATTCTCTGCGGGTTGGGGATCAACCGGTGTTGTGGGTAGCATTGGACTAAAGTTCAGTAATTTTGCTATTCAGAATTTATTCCGGCCTGAAACATATCGCATAGTACCACAAGGCGAAGGACAAACTTTCACATTAAACGGCAGAACAAACGGACAATCATATTCCTCAGTCAGTATGTCCTTCCTTGAACCATGGTTAGGTGGTAAACGTCCAAACTCATTATCTGCCTCGGTGTATTATTCAACACAATCAGCAGTAAGTGACCGTTATTCGAGCTATAACAGCAGCTATCTTAATTCGATGTATAATTATGGTGGATACGGTGGAAGTAGCTATGGCAGTAATTATAATACAGGAGCAAGCAGCCTGTATCAAAGTGAAATGGATCCTGAGAAATACATGCGGACAGTTGGGGCTTCAATAGGTTATGGTAAACGTCTGAGCTGGCCGGATGATTATTTTGTTTTTCAGGCTGAACTTTCGTATCAATTGTTTATGCTTAAAAAGTGGTACTACTTACCACCATTAACAGATGGGAATTACAACAATTTCAGCGTGAATCTTACTTTAAGCCGGAGCTCAATTGACAATCCTATTTATACCCGTTCAGGTTCTGCATTTTCGTTAGGATTAAAAATAACACCACCCTATTCAGCCCTTAACGGTAAGGATTATGCAGATCCAAATATGACAAATACCGAACGGTACAAATGGATTGAATACCATAAATGGACCTTTAGCGGTAAAACCTATATTCCACTTACTGCTGATAACAAATTAGTATTAATGGGAAGGGCGATGTTTGCCTATTTGGGTGATTATAATAAAAATGCCCGTTCGCCTTACGAAACATTTATTATGGGAGGTGATGGAATGTCCAACTATTCAAGCTATGGATCGGAATATGTGGCTATGCGTGGTTACTTAAGCGGTTCGCTAACACCTTATGACTCCAGAGTTGGTTCCAACGTAGGTTATTTATATAACAAATTTACAATGGAATTACATTATCCTTTATCATTGGAACAATCGGCTACAATTTATGTCCTTTCTTTTGTTGAAGCCGGAAACTGCTTTAATAAAATTTCAGACTATAATCCATTTGATTTAAAACGAACAGCCGGTGTTGGTGTACGGATTTTCCTACCAATGTTTGGAATGATGGGAATTGACTGGGGTTATGGATTCGATAAAGACAGAGTCAACGGAACAATTGGAGGTAGTCAATTTCACTTTGTCTTAGGTCAGGAACTTTAAGAATATTACCTTTTAATAATAATGCAATAAATTCTGGCAAAGAATTTGTAAAGAAATCAACATTATTAATTTCTGAAAACCATTAACAAGGAATAGATATGAAAAAACTAATTTTGTCACTCTGCTTATTGGCGGGTATTTCTTTTGCTGTAAGCGCACAAAAATTTGCCATGGTTGATATGGAATATATTATGAAAAATATTCCTGCTTACGAAACTGCAAATGAACAGCTCAACCAGGTTTCAAAAAAATGGCAATCGGAAGTGGAAGCTCAAATGCAGGAAGTACAAACCATGTACAAAAACTATCAAACAGAACTTGTCTTCCTTTCGGAAGACATGAAAACAAAACGGGAAGAAGAAATAGTTGCTAAAGAAAAAGCAGCTCAGGAATTGAAACGGAAATACTTTGGAGCCGATGGCGAATTATTTAAAAAACGTGAAAGTTTGATGAAACCGATTCAGGATGACGTTTATACTGCCATTCAGGAGATAAGTAAAGAAAAAGATATCGAACTGGTTTTTGATAAAAGTTCATCAATGAATGTTATCTTTACATCTCCTAAATTAGACATTAGCGATGTAGTTCTTGAAAAGTTGGGATTTTCAAAATAATTATATACTTTTGCATTACTTTTTCACACAAATATAAACAACTAAAAAAAAATATCATGTTAAAAAAAATTGCTCTCTTATTGCTTTTTGCATTACCTATTAGTTTGATGGCTCAAGAAACAAAACTTGGTCATATTAATTCACAAGAGATTTTGACATTAATGCCCGAACGTGCAACCATCGAAAAGACAATCCAGGACCTGCAAAGTCAGTGGGAAAACGAATTGTCAAAAATGCGTGAAGAGTACAATGGAAAAATCAAAGAATACCA
Source organism: Paludibacter sp. UBA6032 (assembly GCA_002427885.1). GTDB lineage: Bacteria > Bacteroidota > Bacteroidia > Bacteroidales > Paludibacteraceae > Paludibacter. The sequence goes on along the minus strand of DIZI01000008.1, from coordinate 253,122 downwards.
GGAAAAACAGGCAACCATGCCGGAGAGCATTAAACAGGCCCGTCAAGCGGAGATTGTAGAAATCGAGCAACGGATTACAACTTTCAATCAAACAGCCAGTACTGATTTGCAAAAGAAACAACAAGAACTATTTGCTCCGGTAATTGAAAAAGTAAAGAAAGCAATCAATGAAGTAGGTGCTGAAAACAAGTATTTGTATATCTTCGATTTAAGTTCACAAAGTATTATTTACCAATCGCCTAATTCGAATGATGTCACAGCATTAGTAAAAAAGAAACTGGGTCTTAAATAAGGTTCAACAAGAAAATAAAAAAGCCTTTGAAACAAAATGTTTCAAAGGCTTTTTTATATAATTCCACTTCAATGTTTTAATTCAATAAAGACATAAGAAATGCAAACATTATTTTGCAAGCAATGCTTTCACTTTTTCTGAAATTAATCTGCCTTCGGTCTTACCTGCAAGTTGCTTACTGGCTACACCCATTACTTTGCCCATATCCTGCGGACCGCTTGCACCAAGTTGTGCAATAACACCTGCCACAGCCGCTTCCAGTTCTTCATCGCTCATTTGAGCAGGAAGGTAACGTTCGATAACAGCTACTTCAGCTAACTCGTTTTCGGCTAATTCTGGGCGGTTTTGTTCAACATAAATCTGTGCCGATTCTTTGCGCTGTTTGATCATCTTTTGCAGAATTTTCACTGCAACATCATCGGACATGGTTCCATCTCCACCCTTTACAGTTCTGGCTTCAATAAACTCTTTCTTTATTCCACGAATGGCTTCAAGAGCCACTTTATCACGTGCTAACATTGCGGTTTTTATATCACCGCTTACTCTTTCATATAAATCTTCCATTTTTTTTGGAGCTTCCTACTCTTAGAAGAATAAAAAGCATTTTATTTAGTGTTACACATCTAATTTACAATCTGTATATAGTTCCATTCAGAGAATTAATCGCAAATTTACTTCATCAACCGTCTTCTCCATGCAGGAATATTCTCTACTGTTTTCATGGTAGTTTCATCATCCAAATCATCCAGCGTAAAAGTTGGAAGTTCCGGTTCCGGCTCAGGTTCGGTAACTTTTCCATAGTATTGTTGAAATGCCTTATCGGTATCCGCCTTTTTGGGCTCCTCGGGTTCAACATCGGATAATTCAGTTACGGGCTCATCATCGAGGGTAATGGTTTCAAGAACTTTAGACGGTTCCATGCTGTGAATACGTTTGTGTACTGCTTTAACAGCCGCTGCGGGCATACCCGGTATATCACTCACATCAAAACCGGTGGCAATAAGAGTTATCTTTACATTTTCGCCCAATGCATCATCAAAACTGGCTCCCCAAATTACCTGTACATTTTCGCCCACAGTCGACATAAAGTGATGAATCTGATCAACCTCTTCCATACGTATCTGATCGGTATTGGAACAATACAAACTCAACAAAATCTTACTTGCACCACTCACATCACTTGTATTCAGTAACGGAGAATTAAGAGCATCGGCAATGGCTTTTGTAATACGGTTTTCACCTGAGGCATAACCTGTATTCATAATAGCCACATTACCATCTTTCATAATGCTGTACACATCGGCAAAGTCAGTGTTTATATAACCGGGAACAGTTATAATTTCGGCAATGGCTTTAGCGGCATTTGTCAGGACATCATCTGCTTTGGCAAAAGCATTGGAAAGTTCCAGATCAGGATAAATTTCCTTTAATTTTTCATTATTGATGACCAGAATGGCATCTACATGCTCACTCAGAGCCGCCACTCCTTCGAGTGCCTGGCGTATCTTCATATTCCCTTCGAAAGCAAAGGGAATAGTAACAATAGCCACAGTCAGGATGCCAAGGTCGTGTGCTGCTTTAGCTACAACCGGTGAGGCACCTGTACCGGTTCCGCCACCCATTCCGGCTGTAATAAACACCATTTTAGTATTGTCTTTCAACAGATTTTGAATTTTATCTATCGATTCCTCGGCGGCACGTCGGGCAACCTCGGGTTTTCCGCCTGCACCCAATCCTTCGGTAGTATCCTGACCCAACTGGATTTTAATGGGCACCGGTGATTTTACCAACGCCTGATTATCTGTATTACAAACCACAAAAGAAACATCAGTAATTCCCTGACGATACATGTGGTTGACGGCATTACCACCACCACCGCCGACACCTATCACTTTGATAATCGAACTGTCAACCAAGGGCAATTCTAAAGGCAAACTGTCATCTATATAACCCATATATTCTGATTTATTTGTTTTGTTTTATAGTTTAAAAGTTCACATTACTTATGCGTATAGTTTACTCCTAAATTTATATCTTTCAATTTTCTGATTTAATTAATTCAATTTATTTTCATCCCCAAAAAAATTAATGAAACCATCTGCCAGTTTATCCCAGGGTTTCTTTTTTGGAATTTTAGGACCTTTAACAGGATCCACTATTGTTTGCTCGACGGGATGTTCTTTACGATATTCCTCAGTCAATAATATAGTTCCTACCAATTGCGCATAACAAGGATCGTAAAACCGTTCGGGTGTATCGTTGGTAAGCCACCCGGAGTGATCACCAAAACGAACATTAATGTCGGTTTTATCGACAATAAAATCAATGATATTGGATAATTTGGATCCTCCGCCCGAAAGAATAATACCGGCTTCAAGAGTAAATGAGAGTCGATTGATTACATCGAAAATTGGTTGCATGATTTCTTCTAACCGGGCTTCGATAATTGTTGCCAAAAATTGTGTTGATATGCGAACAGGAACACTCAAATCATCAGCCGAGGGAACCTGAACATAAATCGGTTGTTCTACTAAACTCTCCACTGCGATACCTTTTAAACATTTCAAACGCTCGGCATTCGCTTCTGAAATTCCCAACTCTTGAATATCTTTGGTAATGTTCTTTGCACCTAACGGCACAACCAGTAAATGTTGAAGAGCACCTTCGGCATAAACTGCCAAAGTAGTGGTTGTTGCACCAAAATTTATCAGGGCACAGCCTTCTTCACGTTCTTCATCTTCGAGCAAAGCCGCCGATAAAGATTCTACAGCCAACGGGCAGTATTCCAACCGAATTCCGGTCCGGTCAAAACAACGCTCCAATTCCATTTTTATATTAGAATTTCCATATATGACAAGATATTCTCCTGATAATTGAATTCCTTTTTTTCCTGCCGGTTCATCCATTCGATTTCCATCTAACTGATAAGAAAGTGGAATCACATCGAAAATTGTGATATCTGCTTTTTCAGATTTCCTTTTGCACTCTTCCAGCATATCATCTAATAATGATTCGGAGACTACATTCGGTTTCCCAACAAAACGACTTATTGAAACCTGCATATGTTTCATGCTTTTTGCTCCTATACTGACAGAAACCATTGAAATATCGGGAATTTTAGCACTGTTTTGAAGTAACTTTTGCAATTCACTTACTTTGAATGCTGCTCCCGAAGGTTGTTCAACAATACCCCATTTGATATCATCAGAAGCTTTAAACTCTTCCGACAATATCCTTAGTTCACCGTTTTGTTGTATTTCTCCTGCCATAGCCGAAATTCGGGAACTACCTAAATCTATAGCTATAAATTGTTTATCTGAAATCATATTTTATGAACAATAATTGTATCTTTCTTTTCTTCAGTCTTTAAAACTGGTTCATCTTCATCAAAAGGAGCTTTATCACAGACTACCTGATCTTTATATTCCAAATCTATGGATTTATACCTGTTCCAACCGATTAAACTGAACCCCTTTACATATAATTTACGTAATTTTTCAAGTTTTGCAGCATAATTATCCAACGTCCCTAAAATGATAATTGCATCTCCAACACGTGGAACGAGTTCGATTTTTTTATCATCCCGGACATAAATTTGTTCAATTTGGGCATTCCAGAATGGATTATCTTCCAGATATGTTATAAAATCGAACATCTCACCGGTTGCGTATGAAACGGTTACCCGCCCGGAAACTACCGGAACATAAGCTCCAAAATTTTCAGATACCGGCATCCTTTTCCGGTCGGTATCAATATAATAACTTCCAAAACCGACAACTCTGAATTTTGGATGGCGTTGCATAATCCGGATATGAACAATTCCTGAAGGCGTACTATAACATTCCACCGATTTTATCAATTCATTCTTGCGTAAAATATCTTCAATTGATTCGGTACGAATATGTTTAATCGTTTTACCTATTGGATTTAAATCATTTTTATCAAGCAAAACCGCAATATCAGATTCTGTTATCAACTTTACACTTGTACTGTCCAGAAATTCAATTACCAGCTCCTTACAAACTTCATCCTTACTTCTTCCTGAAAAATGTCCCAATATAAATACAAAATATCCAATAACCAACAAGGCAAAAAAGGAAATGATTATATATTTAAGTATTGGTTTCATAAGAAGAACTAAATTTATTTTCAATTACCGATTTCAGCTAAAGGAGAAGAATGATTTTCATAATCAGCATTTTAAAATTGCAAACTATATTACCGGAAATTTCTTCAACTGTTCCGCAATCTTTGGCACCAGTTTATCAATGTCGCCCGCTCCAAAAGTAACCAAAACATCTGTTTGTTTATCTTTTAGCAAAGGTAATAGATTTTCATAGGAGCACAATGTTTTATTTTTAAGTTTAACATCGCGAAATATTAACTCTGAACTAACTCCTTCCATAGGCAATTCACGAGCCGGATAAATGTCCAGTAATATCAGTTCATCCAGTTGTGACAAGGCCTCAGCAAAATCACCGGCAAAATCACGGGTACGTGAATATAAATGCGGTTGGAAGATACCGGTAATTTTTCTGTCAGGATACAACCCACGAATAGATGATATGCTGGCTTTCAGCTCACTGGGATGATGTGCATAGTCATCCATGAATACTACTTTATCGGATTTATATACCAGGTTAAAGCGACGATAAATACCGGCAAAAGATGAGATTCCTGTACGTAAATCCTCCACAGAAACCCCATTGAGCCAGGCTAAAGCCATAGCAGCAACACTATTTTCTATGTTTATTCGGGCCGGAACACCCAAACGAACATTGTCAATCCGATCGTTTGGTGTCACAAAATCAAAGTGAATAGAACCATTAATAGTTTGGATATTTTCCGCATGAAAATCTCCGCCATCATCCATCGAATATGAATATAACTTTACTCCTTTTTGTAATCTCGGATGAATATCGATTCCTTTTCGCATGATAAGAACACCATCGGGTCGGATAAGAGACGTGAAATGCTCAAAACTTTCCCTAAAAGCTTCAGGTGTCTCATAAATATCCAAATGATCGGGATCGGCAGAAGTAATAACAGCCATATAGGGTGAAAGTTGATGAAAAGAACGATCGTATTCATCAGCCTCAATCACCACCAAATTACTTTCTTTGGATATCAATAGGTTGGTATTGTAATTATTTGAAATACCACCCAAAAAAGCATTGCATGATACCGGTGACTGATAAAGTAAGTGGGCAGTTATCGTTGATGTTGTTGTCTTTCCATGCGTTCCTGCAATGCAGATTCCTTTACTTTGGCGGGTGATATCCCCCAATACTTGTGACCGTTTTTGAATTGTAAAATTATTTTCCTGAAAATAAACCAGTTGTGGATGATCATGCGGAATGGCAGGTGTAATAATTACCAGTGTATATATTGGCTGTTTAAAAATCTCCGGAATTTGATCAACACCCTCGTCAAAGCAAACAGAAATTCCCTCGGTTTGTAAATCGGAAGTTAACTTTGTTTCTGTCCTGTCGTATCCTGCAACCTGAAAGCCTTTAGTATGGAAATAACGTGCCAATGCACTCATACCAATACCACCAATTCCTAAGAAATAATACTTTGTAAACTTATTCATAATATTAAGCCCAATTTATGGGATTTAGGGGACTATTAATTTTATTACTTCATCTGCAATCCGGTCAGCTGAATCTTTTTCAGCCATTTTCAGAATATTTATACTCAATTTTTTTAATGAAATATCATCTTTTATCAAACTCAATGCTCTGATTACTAATTGTTCATTTGCATCTACATCTTTAATCATTACAGCCGCTTCATTTCTGACCAGTGCCAACGCATTTTGAGTCTGATGATCTTCTGCAACATTAGGCGAAGGTACTAAAATAACAGGCTTAGCCAATAGACATAATTCAGAAATTGAACTGGCTCCGGCTCGTGAAATAACTAAATCGGCAATGGAATAAGCCAGATCCATACGTGAAACAAAATCTGTCACCAACAAATTTGGAGAAGTAAAAGGCTCAGCGGCTTTACGAGCCGATTCAATATAAAATTTTCCGGTTTGCCATATCACCTGTATATCCGACTTTGTCAGTTCATCCAGTTTGGCGATAATACTTTGATTTAATGTCCGGGCTCCTAAACTTCCTCCAACAACCAATAAGGTTTTTTTATTGGGATCGAATCCAAAAAATTGATACGCTTCGGCTGTTCGTGGTTCAACCAAAAATAAATCCTGACGAACCGGATTCCCTGTTAAAACAATCTTATTTTCAGGGAAAAATCTATTCATTCCTTCATAAGCCACACAAATACAAGATGCTTTCTCAGCCAATAACTTATTAGTAACACCTGCATACGAATTTTGTTCCTGAATAAGTGTTGGAACTTTTAAACCTGTTGCTGCCCGGAGTGTGGGAGCACTGGCATAACCTCCGACACCTATTGCCACATCGGGTTTGAACCGACTCACAATGCGACGGGCCAATACAAGACTTCGCATTAAATTCCACAACACCTTTACATTGCGGTGCAAGTGTTTCCTGTCAAATCCGCTTACAGGCAAACCCTCGATTGGATAGCCAGCGGCAGGAACCCGTTCCATTTCCATGCGCCCAATTGCGCCAACAAAAAGAATATCTGCATCAGGTAATCTTTTTTTGAGAGCGTTAGCAATGCTGATAGCCGGGAAAATATGCCCTCCTGTTCCGCCACCACTGATAATGAATTTATTTTTCATAATATTATCCTTAACCTATTAAAAGGGATTTAATTACTATTCTTCTATTGCCGGACTTGACTATAAATTTTCCAGATCCACGACAGGAATTCCATCATCAGGTATTTCTGTTGTTTCACTCATTGATGCTTGATCATCTTTTATTTGGCGGGTAATGCCCAGGATAATACCAAAATAAATACTGGTGATGAGTATTGAAGTACCACCTCTACTGATCATTGGCAAAGGTTGTCCGGTTACCGGACCTGAACCGCTCGAAACAACCATACTTACCAGCGCCTGTATCACGATCATTAACGAAAGTCCGATGACTAACAGTGCCGGAAAAACAGATGAACACTTGGTTGCAATTTTTCCCGCCCGAAAAAGTAAAATCAGATAAAGCAACATGACAAAGATCCCTCCTATCAATCCCATTTCTTCAACTATAATTGCATAAATAAAATCGGAATAAGCTTGTGGGAGAAAATCTCGTTCTATACTATTTCCCGGAAGAACTCCAAAAACTCCACCGCGTGCAATAGCAATTCGTCCATGCTGTTCCTGAAGGTTCGCGTCGTTTATAACATATTTATTTACATGAACTTCTTTATTTCTGTCCAATCGTGCTATCCAGGTGTAACCACGGTCGAACATAGCAGGCATTACAGACTTGGGTATTGTTTTAAAAGCAGTAAATCCAAGAGCACCTGCAATTAAAATAGCCACAGTTAGCAATCCGAGATACTTCAGGGAAATGCGTCCAATATACATCATGATAAAAACAACCAGAAAAAGGATCATAGCTGTAGAAAGGTTTTCGAGTAATATGAGGACTGAAATAACACCCAACATAATAACGGTATTCCTGAAATACATCCATTCATTTTTTTCCGAATCTTTAATGCGCGAAATAAAATCGGCGGCAACAATTATAACAGACAACTTGGCCAACTCGGAAGGTTGAAACTGAATACCCAATATTACGAGCCAACGACTGGCATCATTTTCACTTTTACCTTTGAAAAGTACAAATATCAGCAAAAAAAATGACAAGAGTAATCCGAAATAAGAAAGAATGCGAATTATTTTGTAGGGAACAAGGTGCACCAGAAAAACGATGACTATTCCACCAATTAAAAATTCGACATGACGTATCATGGGTGCTGTATGGCTAGCTGCCTTGTATGCCAGTGTGCTCGATGCGCTGTACATTTCGATAGCCGAAAGAATACAAAGCACAATAAATACCAACCAGAGGGTAGCATCACCTTTTAAGTACTTTCTTAGCAGTGTTTCCATATTTCTTAATTCAAAAATTTGAAGAGTTACTGGTTCTTCGTTTGCACTCTATTTTTTGAGTTATATAACTAACTATAAACAATTTCAGAGATTTCTTACACAATCTTTAAATTGTTTACCACGGTCTTCGTAGTTTGAAAATAAGTCGAAACTGGCACAACAAGGCGAGAGTAAAACAGAATCACCAAAATAAGCCATGTCGTAGGCAGCTTTTACAGCCTCTTCCATCGATTGTACATCCACAATGTTTTCAACTTTTCCATCAAAGAAGCTATGTAATGCCCGGTTATCCAATCCCAAAAAAATTAAGCCTTTTACCTTTTCAGTTACCAGTTCTTCAATTTCAGCATAATCATTTCCCTTATCGGTTCCACCAAGAATAAGAATAACGGGTGTCTTCATGCTCTGTAATGCGTACCAACACGAATTAACATTGGTTGCTTTTGAGTCATTTATATACCGCACATTACGTACAGTTGCAACGTATTCCAGCCTGTGTTCCACACCCTGGAAATCCTGCAACGATTGTCTGATACTTTCTTTTTTCACATTGACGATGGTGGCAGCCAAACCTGCTGCCATGGAATTGAAGGTATTGTGTATACCTTGTAATGCTAATTCTGATGTCGGCATAGTAAAAATTGTTTTTAATGTTTTTATTATTAGCTCATCTTTTTCGATAAATGCTTTCGTCTTTTCAGATCTTTCAATGGCAAAGGGATACAATGCCGATTGTATATTCCGTTTTTCCAGTTCGGCTTTTATAACAGGATCGTTATCCCAAAAGATAAAAGCATCCTGATCGGTCTGGTTTTGGGTAATTCTAAATTTTGAATCCACATAATTTTGGAAATTATAATCGTAGCGGTCCAAATGATCAGGAGTAATATTCAAGAGAATTGCAATATCGGCTTTGAATTCAGTCATTCCATCCAATTGAAAACTACTCAGTTCCACTACATAGTAATCGAAATTTTCTGTTGCCACCTGTAAAGCCAGACTTTGTCCTACATTCCCCGCCAAACCTACATTAAATCCAGCATTTTTCAAAACATGATACACCAGCATCGTTGTAGTTGTTTTACCGTTACTCCCTGTTATACAAATCATTTTCGCAGTAGTATAACGGCCGGCAAATTCAATTTCAGAAATGACAGGTTTTCCCAATGCACGAAGCTTTTTGATTAAGGGGGCTTTTTCCGGGATTCCGGGACTCTTTACTATTTCGTCAGCATTAAAGATGAGTGATTCGGAATGTTGCATTTCTTCCCAACTGATTCCAAATTCGTCCAACAAGGCTTTGTATTGAGGTTTTATTTCTGACATATCGGAAACAAACACTTCAAAACCCTGTTTTTTAGCTAATACTGCAGCACCAGCCCCACTCTCACCTCCACCTAAAATTACGATTCGTTTCATAAATGAAAAACTTTTCTACCTTATTTTCAATGTAATAATAGTAACAGCAGCCAAAATTATACCAACAATCCAGAATCGAATGACAATTTTCGATTCGGGCATAGCTTGTAATGGCCGTTGAAAAATTGCCTGTATCCCCGCATTTCCTGCTTTCTGATAATGATGATGGAGCGGTGTCATTTTAAATATCCTTTTTCCTTCACCATATCTCTTTTTTGTATATTTGAAATAACTCACCTGAATCATCACAGACAAACTTTCAACGAAGAATACTCCACATAAGATTGGAATAAGTAATTCTTTTCGGATGGCAATGGCAAAAACGGCAATAATTCCACCGAGGGTAAGACTACCCGTATCTCCCATAAATACCTGTGCCGGAAATGAGTTGTACCATAGAAATCCGATTGTTGCACCGATAAATGCACCCGCAAAGACTAACAATTCGCCGGTTCCGGGCAGATACATGATATTCAGATAACCTGCATAATTTATATTTCCCGATACATATGCCAATATCCCGAGAATAACACCCATGATCGCAGATGAACCTGTTGCCAGTCCATCCAGACCATCTGTGAGGTTTGCACCGTTTGATACTGCCGTTACGATGAAAATTGCAACTAAGACAAACAAAATCCAGCCATAATCCTGAGCCTTTTCACCAGCCCATTCAAAGGGTTCAGAATAGTTGAAATTATTATTTTTTACAAAGGGAATGGTTGTTTTGGATGATTTAATATCCTGTTTCGCATAAAGTACATTTTCCACACGTTGAGTTTCACCTTTAACTTCCTTATTTTCACGAATCATTACATCCGGGCTCAAATACATAGTCAGGCCGACAATAAGTCCTAATCCTACTTGTCCGACAATTTTAAATTTTCCCTTTAAACCTTGTTTATTTTTCAAGAAAACCTTGATATAATCATCCAAAAATCCTATTGAGCCTAACCAGATGGTTGTAATAAGCATTAAAATGATATAGATATTGGTCAGATTTGCTAAAAGAAGTGTCGGGATTAGAATGGCAATAATAATGATAATTCCACCCATCGTCGGGGTACCCTTTTTGCTCATTTGTCCTTCCAGACCCAGATCACGAATGGTTTCTCCAATTTGTTTCTTTTGCAAATAATCAATTATGCGCCTGCCAAATAAAGTGGACAAAGTAAGTGCCAGTATAAAAGCCAAACCCGTTCGGAATGATATAAAATTAAACAAACCGCCACCGGGAATATCAAAGATTTTATCTAAATAATGGAATAAATGGTACAACATAATTTTTAGATTTTATTCCCGATAGCTCCCGATAGCAATCGGGACGGGATTAGTAATTTATAATTTAAAAATCGCCAAACTCAATATATATTTAAATTGATCAATTAAAAGCATTTCCGTACTTCTTCTTTATCGTCAAAATGATGCTTAACACCCTGAACAATTTGATAATCTTCATGACCTTTACCTGCAACAAGAACGACATCTCCGCTTTGAGCTAAAGCACATGCCGTACGGATAGCTTCGCGACGATCAACAATTGTCAGACTCTTTGCTTTTTGCAGTATATCCAATCCCGCTAACATATCGTTCAGGATATCCTGAGGTTCTTCAAATCTCGGATTATCGGATGTCAAAATAGCCTTCCAACTTCCATTTACAGCCTCACGTGCCATCATAGGTCGTTTTCCTTTATCACGGTTTCCACCGCAACCAACCACTGTTATCAACCGGCCATTCCCCTGTAAAATCTGATTTATAGTCCCGATTACATTGGTCAATGCATCCGGCGTATGGGCATAATCAACTATAGCTGTATAACCCGAAGGAGCATGCAGGGTTTCAAATCTGCCGGATACGGATTTCAACGAACTGATGATACGTAATACTTCCAATTCATCCTGACCGAGTAATACGGCTGTTCCAAAAACTGCCGACAGATTACTTGCATTGAATTTTCCGATAAACGAAACATGAACTTCACGGTCATTCATATCTAACAGCATACCTTCAAAACTATGTTCCAAAATTCGGGTTTTGAAATCGGCAATGGTACGTAGCGAATAGGTATATTTCTTTGCCTTCGAATTTTGAAGCATGACCAGTCCGTTTTTATCATCAGCATTTGTCAACGCAAATGTTTCGGCAGGCAAAGTATCAAAAAATTGCTTTTTAGCTTTCAAATAATTTTCGAAAGTCAGATGATAATCAATATGATCGCGCGTGATATTGGTAAACACACCCCCATTAAATTCCAAACCGGCAATTCTGCGTTGGTCAACCGAGTGTGAACTCACTTCCATAAATGCATATTCACATCCTGCATCCACCATTTGAGCCAACAATTCGTTTAGTGCCAAAGCATCGGGAGTCGTATGGGTGGCTTCAACTGCCAATTCATTTACATAATTACAAACCGTGGAAAGTAATCCCGAGTTGTGACCCAGTTGACGAAAAAGTTGATATAACAATGTTACGATTGTTGTTTTTCCATTCGTCCCTGTTACACCGACTAATATTAGTTTGGATGAAGGAAATCCGTACCAGGCAGAAGCCATGTGTCCAAGAGCTTCGGAACTGTTTTCAACCTGAATAAAGACAACATTCTTGGAAACATTCTCCGGAATTTCTTCGCAAATAACAGCTACCGCACCACTGTCTATGGCAGATGAAATATATTGGTGTCCATCGGATGCGGTTCCCCGGGTTGCCACAAAAACACTCCCCTTCTCCACTTTTCGTGAATCGAATTGAATGTCAGCAATATTAATATCCGTGTTTCCAATCGTTTTTAGTTGAATAACACTTTGCAAAATATCATCTAAAATCATAATGATAAGTTTAATATTATTTGTGTCGTTAATCGTATTGTCTCTTTGTTATTAATCAAAATTCAGTAAAATGGGTGTCCCTTTTCTGGCAAAAACACCGGGTTTCAGATTTTGCGAAACAACTTTACCTCTGCCTTCAACCTGTACATTCAAACCGAGTTTTTCAGCTAAAAAAACAGCATCCTTTGCTCCCATTCCTGTCAAATCAGGAACAACATTGTTGTAAACCACTAATGGTTCTATACGGGTTTGCTTTTTATCAGTAACCGGTTTTACCCATTCGTCTGAATTTATAACAATTGGCAAATCCAAATCCGTCATTACAAGTTGTAAAGCCTTGCTGTATCCGGTCTTGGTATAGGGTGTAAAAGGATATTTACCGATAGTATCGGATGCCATGTTCATTGGAGTTCTATCCGATTTTAATGCCATCGTCTTTTCAGCAACATCTTTAAATACGGATCCAGCCATTTTACCTCCCGATGGATATCCTATTTTTGGTTCACGAATGACAACAATGCAGGTGTACTTCGGCGCTTCAGCAGGGAAATAGCCGCAAAATGATACCTGATATGTTTTTCCACCTGTTTTATATCCCGAAACACCTTTCGATATCAAAGCGGTTCCTGTTTTCCCGGCAATGCGAACATATTTTGAATGAACATTTCTGGCAGTAGCCAGTCTTCCCTCCAAAACTCCCAATAAGGTTGTTTTGATGTCTCGCAAAGTTGATGGTTTACATATCGATTCTTTAATAGTCTCTGTTTCAAAAGTTTTTACAACCTGCCCGTTTCTACTTATTTTTTTAACAAGAATAGGCGTTATATATTTCCCATTATTGGCAATGGCATTATAAAATGCCAACGTATAAATTGGTGGAATCTGCGCAACATATCCGATTGACAACCAGGGTAATGTCGCATTTGACCAATATCTTGATTTATCTTTGGGATGCGGAATACGCGGTGTAGCCGAACCGGGTATTCCAAAATTGATATGCTCGTTTAATTTCATATCATACAGTCCATCTACAAAGGCACTGGGATTTTGACCATAGGCATTGACTATAACCCGTGAGATACCAATATTGGAGGATGCATTTATTGCATCGGCTACAGATATTTTATGAAATCCACCATGGTTCGCATTCCAGTCTTTCATGGCACTTTTACCATAATAGTATATACCATTTCCTGTTTGGATAGAATCTGTAATCTTCACTTTTCCATCGTCCAGAGCCACCATCAAAGATGCCACTTTAAAAGTTGATCCGGGTTCAACAAGATCCGAAACAGCACCATTTCTGTTTTCGGTATACGATTTATCCGTATTTTGTTGCATATTCACTATCGCTTTAACTTCTCCCGATTGAACCTCCATAAGTATTACATATCCCGAAGATGCATCAAATGAGCGTAGACTGTCGACCAGTGCTTTTTCAGCTATATCCTGCAAATCAACATCAATTGTTGTTGTAACATCCATACCATCAATCGGTTCTACTTGTACGGTTTCCATATAAGTATTAGCTACTTTTTGACGGATTGATACTCCGGGCGTACCAATAAGTAATGAATCGTACCCTTTCTCAAGACCATTCTTTCCGCCCATAGCCTCATCTGCATATATGTTACCGACAGTCCTTGAAGCTAATGATCCAAAAGGATTCACCCGGCTAAAAAGTTCTTTTGGTATAAGCCCGCTTTTGTTTCTACCCAATCTGAGTAGTGGCAAGGTTCGCAATTGTTTGAGTTGTTCATACGAAATCCTTTCCGGATACAATTGGTATTCCCCTTTTCCTTCTTCATACGCTTTTTTCAAAGACATTTTATATTCATAAGCTGTCCTGTCATGAAAAAAACTGGATAAATAGATGGATAATGAATCAATATTGTCCTTAAAGAGCTTTCCTTTTTTTTCGTGTAATGCAGGCACTCTCAAATCCATAAACACATAATAAGTTGGAATGGAACTTGCTAATAAACGACCATCGCAAGCATAAATATTTCCCCTGTTTGCTTTTACCGGAATATTTGTCTGCCTGGAATGAGCAGCTAACGCTAACCAATTATCACGTTCTACGAACTGGATAATAACAATATTGTATATTACAAATACAAACATCAAACATATAATAATATATGCAATGCCAAACCGAAGTACAATATCTTTACGAGCGTCAGCCATCTATTTTTTTTGTATACTATCTTCTTCAATTACAACCGGAGGTATATCCGATTCTATTAATTGTAGATTTTCCGATTTCACCATACCAAGCACACTTGATTGACGGCTTATTTCCATCAATTCGGCAGAAATAGTGAGTGATTCATACTTCAAATCCTGTATTTTCTTCTTTAATTCAATTTCCTTTGCCAATTGTGTTTCACACGCAAACCTGTTATCTACATAGAAAAAGGCTAAAAAAGCAATCATAATTATCAAACCATATTGTTTCCTGAAAAAATTCTTGGATAATATCTCTCCATTCAGAATGTCACGAATTGTACTCGATTTAATATCCGAGAAATCTTCGCTTCCACGAATGGCATCTACTATTTTTCTGAACCAGGACATCTTTACTATTTACTATTTACAATTATTTACTATATACTATAAACTACTTACTATAAACTATTTACTATAAACTATTTACTATAAACTATTTACTATAAACTATTTACTATTTCTTCACTTCAATTCCGCGATCCTGAGTTTTGCACTTCGGGATCGTGGATTGCTTTCAATTTCAGCTTTATCAGCCACAATTACCTTATTATTAATCGCTTTCATGGGAGAAAGCACATTCCCGTAAAAATCTTTCTCAATTTTACCTTCAAAATTTCCGCTTCGTATAAAGTTTTTCACTAAACGGTCTTCCAACGAATGATAAGTCAATACCACCAGGCGACCTTCCGGATTCAGTACTTCCAGACTTTGTTCCAATAATGATTTCAATACATCCATTTCTTTATTCACTTCAATGCGCAATGCCTGAAAAACCCGGGCCATATCTTTTTTCTCCTTTTCTCTTCCAAAAAAAGGTTTCAACACTTCAATAAATGGAAAAATACGATTAAACGGAGCCTGGGTCCTGGCATTCACAATAGTTCGGGCAATCTTGCGGGAATTGTGTAACTCTCCGTATAAATAAAATACATCGGCCAGTTTTTCCTCAGAATAGGTATTAAGTAAAACTGCAGCAGTCAGAGGCGATTTGGTATTCATTCGCATATCCAGTGCTCCATCAAAACGGAATGAGAATCCACGTTCAGCTTCATCGAAGTGATGGGATGACACACCTAAATCAGCTAAAATTCCATCAACTTTTTCGATATTATGATAGCGGAGGAAATTCTTCAGGTAACTAAAATTACTCTTTACAAAAATAAAGCGGGGATCTTTTATCACATTTTTCAATGCATCTTCATCCTGATCAAAACCAATCAATTTGCCTTTTTTACCTAACCGGGCCAATATCTCACGCGAATGTCCTCCACCACCGAAAGTCACATCAACATAAACCCCATCCGGATGGATATTCAAACCATCAATGGTTTCATTCAACAAGGCGGGAATATGGTAGATCCCTTCCCCCTGAAGGGGAACTGCATTGCTCACGTTTGATGTATTTTTCTTTAACAACATATTCATTTGATTTTATGAAGTTTAAACTAACTTCATTCCCCTTAAAGGGTTAGGGGTTTCTTCATCATTCTATCTTTAAGCAAAGCTGCAAAATCGGGCGAAGACATTTTTGATTGCTCATAACGTGATTTGCTCCAGACTGCTATCCGGTCTACCAATCCCACAAATAATACTTCTGAATTATCTACTCCGATAGCCTGGAGATTCTTTTTAGAAATCAAGATACGACCCTGTGAATCAATATCCAACCATTCTGCATCTGAGACAAATTGCATTAATAAAAGCTGATCTACCGGATTCCATTCATCGAGATTACTTTGCAAATCACTCACTTTTTTATTCCAAACATTTTCAGGAAACAGAATAAGACACTCGTTCTCAGCATCCTTTCTCATTACAACCCGTTCTTTCTCACCGTCAGGCAATACCTTTCGATAAGTAGAAGGAATGAATATTCTTCCCTTCACATCGGCTTTTGCATCGTATTTACCTATAAATGTTGACATATTTTATTGAGTTCATTTTTACAACTGTAAAAGTATGAAATTAAATCAGATTCCCCACTATTCCCCACTAAAAAATTATCAACAATTTTCAACGTTAAATATGTGTATTTTGAACAACTTATGAACAGTTTGTAAACCGATAAAAAATTACTCAAAAGCAATCAAATAGCAATATATCAAATTTTTAGAAATATTCAGCTAATAACACAATGGAATTACATTAATGTGGGGGAATATTTTTTAAATAATGTAATTTTGTGAATGTAGATTTGAGATAGTAGAAAATAAATATTTCACATTCCCAGATTTACTCTTTTTTAGTACATTTGCATTCATTCAAAAAAAAACAGATTTAAGGTACAACATGTATTCAAATGAGATAATTAAAATTGATATAGCGAAAGTGCTGAAAGACAAAGCACCTAAGACCAAAATCCCGGGATTTATTGTGAACTATTTACGCCGCATCATTCATGAAAAGGAGTTTAATCAATTATTCGCAGATAATTTAAACAAAAAGAACCTTGACTTTATTGAAGCAAGTCTCCGGCTGTTTAATGTTACTACCGGTATTTCGGGCAAAGAGAATCTACCTCCGGCAAACGGCAAATATATATTTGCGAGTAATCATCCCCTTGGCGGACTCGATGGATTAACTATCGGGTTAATGTTAGGACGTGAATATAGCGGAAAAGTAAAGCTTTTTACGAACGATTTATTAATGAACGTAGAACCTTTGCGGGAGATGTTTATTCCTGTAAATAAAGTAGGAAGCCAGGGTAAAAGCCATGCCGAAAGTCTGCAAAGTTTCTTTGATTCTGAAGATCATTTAATTACATTTCCATCGGGAATGTGTTCAAGGAAAGTAAACGGTAAAATTGTAGACATGGATTGGAAAAAAAGTTTTATCAGTAAGGCCATTCAATACCAGCGGGATGTAGTCCCTATTTTTTTTGAAGGACGGAATTCAAACTTCTTTTACAATCTGGCCAGAATTCGCAAGTTTTTAGGGATAAAAGTCAATATTGAAATGATGTTTCTCCCCAATGAAATGTTTAAACAAAAAGGGAATCATTTTACTATCAATATCGGGAAACCGATTCCCTGGCAAACTTTTGATAAATCGAGGAGTCAGTCACATTGGGCCGAATGGGTCAGAGAAATCACATACAGAATTAAATCCACATGATTTACACTTTGCATTTCTAATACAAAATTAACCTAACAGAGCGTCTTATCCATGAATTCAGAGAAACTAATAAAAATTGATATTGCAAAAGTTCTTAAGGACAAAGCTCCAAGGACAAAAGTCCCAAAATTTTTAGTCAATTATTTAAGACGAATTGTTCACGAAAATGAATTAAACGATTTTTTCATTCAATATCCTGATAAAAAAAATCTGGAATTTATTGAATCGGCTTTCGAATATCTGAATGTTACAACAAGCATTGAAGGAAAAGAAAATCTACCGAAAGGGGGAAAATATATTTTTGCAGGAAATCATCCTTTGGGAGGATTAGATGGTATAACAACCGGTTATTTACTTGGAAAAGAATACGATGGGAAAATACGTTTTTTCTCAAATGACATTCTTATGAATCTGAAACCTATGGAAGACATGTTCATTCCTGTCAATAAAGTAGGTTCGCAAAGTAAAGGCCATGCCGAGATGATGCAGGAACTGTATGAATCTGATGATCATCTGCTTACTTACCCCGCAGGAATCTGCTCGCGCAAAATCAATGGGAAAATATGCGATTTGGAATGGAAAAAAAACTTTATCAGTAAAGCAGTTCAATATCAACGGGATGTAGTTCCAATCTATTTTGAAGGACGTAACTCGAATTTCTTTTATAATTTAGCTAACCTACGTAAATTTCTGGGGATTAAACTGAATATTGAAATGTTATACCTGGTTGATGAAATGTATAAACAAAGAGGAAGCCATTTTAGCATTCGCATTGGTAAACCGATTCCGTGGCAAACTTTCGACAAATCGAAAAGTCAGTCGGATTGGGCACAATGGGTAAAAGATATAGTTTATAAAATGGCATGAATAACTGTAATATAAGTTGAAATATAGATAATTTAAAACAAAAAAAATGCTAGAATAATGTAAGGATATTCTTTTAAGCTTATAAAACTCTATTCTGAAAAACAAATCTATCCGAAAAGCTTCAGCCGAAGATATTGACCTTATTCACCACATTCTGGATATGGAACCATTCAAATACGATGACAACGTTCCATATGACCGCTCATGGATAGAACAACTTGTAATGAATGAACGTTGTCTGACGCTGGTGTACGAAAACGAAGGACAAATTAAAGGCTTTATCAGTGGTGAAAAAATGGTCAGCGGAGGGATCATGATTTGGTTTTGTGCCGTAAAAAAGGAATTTCAGAACAGCATTATCGGCATTAAACTATATCAGGAATTTGAGAAAGTTTGTAAAGAAACCGGTGTAACAGCTATACTTGCTTACGGATACAAAACTTCTGCCGGAATGCTTGAACGCCTCCATTTCTATTCCAACAACACGACCTACCGGGAATTTTATAAACCATTAAATAACCGGGAATAAGTTATTAATGCGTTATAAATCACATTTCAGGTTTTAAAACTCATCTTCGTCATTATCAAAAAAAGTATCATTCGAATCAACATCAAAAGGTCCTACTCCGGGAGGATTAAACAAGCCCCAACGATCGATAATATAATTCCATTTATCAAAACCCGCTACCCAATCGATAAATAACAGCCGGTATTCTTCAATCAAATTCCGCACAATAGAATAATATTCGACATGCTCAAAGCCAAGCATCTCCAATGAATGATTGTACAGCATTAAACTTTGTGCCGATTTTCTGATAATAGCCGCATTTTCCATTCGGATATCATATAAATCACCACCTTCTGCAGCTGCGACTTTTGCTGTCAGCATATGTGCATCTTCAAGCATAAATTGCTTTATATGAATGAGATGTTCATCTTCATCTGATATCAGATCGGCAATTTGACGGACTACTTCAAGGATTTCATAACCCTTTTTGAAAATAGCTAATAATTCAATCCGGTCGGATTCATTTTCCTGATCATCATACATAATTCAAAATTTACATTTTTATTCTTTTTACATATTCAGTCGGACTTTCATTAAAATACTCTTTGAAACATTTTGTGAAATAAGAAGGGGATGAAAATCCTGTATCATAAGCAATTTCGGAAACACTTTTTTCAGAATTGATTATCATTTGTTCTGCAGCTTTCAATCGGATAATGCGCACCAATTCATTAGGGGCATAATTTGTAAGTGATTTTATTTTCCTATAAAGTTGAACACGCGAAAGACCCAGGTTTTTGCCAATTTCGTCCACATTCAAATCACTGTCAATCAACTTATCTTCTATAATTTTTCTGAATTTTGCAATAAACGTTTTATCAATTTCGGCCACATTTTCTTTCCGTTCACCAAAAGTGAGGTTTTTCTGGAAATACGCTTTAACCTTTTCGCGGTTTTCAATCAGTTTCCGTACGCGGATTTTCAACAAACTTTCGTTGAATGGTTTTGGAATATAAGCATCTGCGCCACATTCAAATCCGATGGCACGTTGTTCGTCCTGTGCAAAAGCAGTGAGCAAAATAACCGGAATATGACTGGTTGAAAGATTTTCCTTAACTTGCTTACACAGTTCAAAACCATCCATTATATCCATCAAAACATCACTGATAATAAGTTCGGGTACAAATTTCATTGCTTTTATAAAGCCCGCTTGCCCGTTCGTTGCTTCGATAATTTCGAAGTTTTCCAGCAAAAGACTTTTAATATAACTGCGGACATCGGTATTATCTTCGACAATTAAAACCAATGGCTTATCGGTTTGCATGTTAACTTTTTCAACAGTTTCGTTCTCCATATCTAGAATCAACATATCATCTTCTCTGGTTGAATTTGATGAAAATTTCGGATATTGTTCCACCACTGTAATTTCTTTCTGACGGAAAGGAATCCGAACCGTAAATGTACTTCCTTTACCCTCCTCGCTTCTAATTGAAATATCTCCGTTGTGCATTTCAACCAATGACTTGGTCAAATGCAACCCAATTCCAGAACCTGATGCACGGCTATCCACTTTAAAAAACCGTTCGAAAATACTGTGAATGTGTTGCTCCGAAATTCCGACACCAGAGTCGGAAATTGTGAGTTCGGCAAACAATTCATTATTCAGGTCAATTTTGGAAAGATGCACTTTTATTTTTCCGTTTTCAGACGTAAATTTAAAAGCGTTCGAAAGCAGGTTGTAACAGATTTTCTCCATTTTGTCCGAATCAAACCACAAAGTAAAATCATCATTACCAGCCGTAAATGAGAAATGTATGTGTTTCTTCTTTGCAAAAACCAAAAATGAATCAGAAATTTCAGAGATAAAACTTTTTAAATCGGTGAGTGTAAAAAACATTTGCATTTTACCGTTTTCATACTTGCGGAAATCTATAATTTGGTCAATCAGTTTCAATAAAACATGAACGTTTTTCCGCATAAGTTGAAGCATTCTATTACCTTCTGAACTTAATTTTTCTTTTTCAGACAAACTATCCAACGGACCCAAAATTAAGGTTAGCGGTGTACGGAATTCATGCGAAATATTGGTAAAGAAAACCAGTTTTTCCTGAGTAGCTTCTTCCAGATTTTTAGAAAGTACGATTAATTGATCTCGCTGTTCCGAAATTTCCTCTTTTTGTTTATTGATGGCAATATTCTGTGATTCAAGGGTTTTATTCGCTTTATTTTTACTGCTATAAGCACGGATTAATAATATCAGTAAAACCAGAATTAAAAAAAGAATCAACAACGAACTGAATAAAATCATGCGTTGTGTGCTGTATTTCTCCAGATTCACATTTAGTACGTTGTTCAATTGGCTAATCCGGTTCTGATGCTCTATAATCTGGTCGGTTTGTAGCTTGATTACACGCGCATTGGTTTTATCCACAACAGCTGTATAAAGTATATTTTCCCTATCGAAAGGTTCGTCTTTCAATATCCGTACGGCTGTCTGAATGGCTTTTTCGCCACCTGTAGGATAAATAAAAGTGGCGTCTAAAATTCCGCTTAACACTTTCTGAATTCCTCCATCAGTTCCGGGAAGTGCATCAATACCCAGCAAAAGCGGTTTTTTAATTCCACTCGAAACCGTCAATGCTTCGTGTGCACCAATAGCCATTTCGTCGTTATGTGCAAAAACCAGATCGACTGGAATATCTTTTCGCAAAAATTCTGTCATTTTATCTTTTGCCTGTTTTCGGAGCCATCCTCCATCAGCCTGATAAACAATATGAATTCCCGGATAATTTTTAATGATGCTTGTAAATCCATTGTGACGCTCAAAATCAGGAGTCGACCCGTTCAAACCCCTAATTTCGGCCACATTACCCTTGCCATTGAGTAGATTAACAGTGTAAACACCAACTTCTTTCCCAATTTGGAAATTATCAGCACCAACAAATGCAGTATATTTGCCCGAACTGATTTTTCGGTCGACAAGGACCACTGGAATACCGGCTTGCATGGCTTTTTCAATGACCGGTGTAAGCGGAATAGCCTCGTTGGGTGAAACAATAATCAAATCTACCTCATCAGAAATAAAACTTTCAATATCGCGAATTTGTTGCTGATTGCTGTCGTGTGCGGTTTTAATTTGAATTTTAACGCCCGGATTAAACGATGCTTCTCTTTTCATATCGCTGTTCATTGAGCGACGCCAGGCATCATCACTGCATTGTGAAACACCGATTACTTTAATTCCATCTGTTTTATCACTTTGGCAGGAAGTGAAAAAGAGAATGATTAAAATTGAAACCAAAAATATAATTTTATTCATAAAAGCGAAGAATTTAAGAGAAAGGTCAACCCTAAATTCGCAATCAAAAGTACTAAAATTTTTATACGGATGAAGCTCCGCTTTGTGATATTATTTAATAACAAACCGATCGAATTGAAAATCCGACCGGGATGTAACACATGATCAAAAAATCAGTTTACTTTCTGTGAAATGCACCAGCAAGTTTTGGCATTGCTCCATGTTGGGTACAAACAAAAGCTGAGACTTCAACTGCAATTTGATGAGCTTCAGGTATACTTTTTCCTTTAAGTAACGAAGCTACAAAACCTGCTGTAAATGAATCACCTGCACCAACAGTATCAGCAACTACAACTAATGGTGTTGGTTTAAATGAAATTTCATCTTTTGTAATTACATAACTTCCAAGTGTTCCTTTAGTGAGTACAACCATTTCGAGCGAATAATTTTCGAGCAACTGATGACAAACAGCCATCTCGTTCTTTACTTCCCAGTCAAAAAGTTTTGCAACAAGTACTACTTCGTCATCATTTATCTTCAAAATATTACAGCGTGTCAGTGAATGTTCTATGAGCTCTTGTGAGTAAAAATGCTGACGTAAATTGATGTCAAAAATCTTCAACGCATCAGGTGGAACGAGATCTAAAAATCGATTGATAGTCAATCTTGAAGCCTGATTCCGTTGTGCTAATGACCCAAAACAAACGGTTTGTGTTTTTCTGGCAAGTTCTTCCATTTCAGATGTAAACGGGATATTGTCCCAGGCAACTTTTTGACAAATTTCATATTGAGGAATCCCTTTTTTATCCAATGTAACTTTTACAGTTCCTGTGGGGAAGGGTGTTTTTTCAATCAAATAATTCAAATTTTTATTACTTAAACAATTTAATATTTCGTCACCTAAATCATCGTTTCCGATTGCACTCACTGCATATCCTTCAAATCCAAACTGTGACACATGATAGGCAAAATTTGCAGGGGCACCACCCAATACTTTACCTTGGGGAAAAACATCCCATAAAATTTCACCGATTCCTACTATGATATTTTCCATTATTTTGATTTTCAATTATAAATTAGATGATTCCCAATTCTCTTTCAATTTGTTCCAGCGATTTACCTTTTGTTTCAGGAATCCATATCCTTACAAAAACAAATGCAATGATACTAAATACTCCGAAAATACCGAATAAATAACTTAGACCAAGTGAACCCTGAATGACCGGAGCAAAATAAACCGTGAGGAAAGTGCATAACCAACTGACTGCAGTCGAGAATGACATAGCCATACCCTTTATTCTGTTTGGATAGATTTCTGAAATTATTACCCACATGACCGGGGCAAACGATGCGGCAAAGAAAGAAATATAAACCAATAATGCTATCAACACACCGGCTCCGTTTTGAACAGGTTTAGCAAATTCCCATGTCAGATATGCCAGCGATATTATCATGCCGACCGCTCCCCATAACAATAATGTTTTGCGACCTTTTTTGTCGACCAACCAAAGTGCAACTATGGTCATCAGAAAGTTTACCAACCCTACAATCATGGCTTGCATCATCGAATCACCTTTTGCCGAACCTGCTGCATGGAAAATTTCCGGTGAAAACATGATAACTGCATTAATACCCGTTATTTGTTGTAGAGCTGCAATAATGGTTCCGATTAAGACCAATTTACCCGTTTTACCACGGAAAAGTTCAGTTACCGACATTTTTTCTTTTTTTTGTTCGGACAATAAAATGCGTTCCATTTCCGGAAGCTCTTCGGAAACTAAGGTGCTGCCTCCAATGTTGTTTAAGACTTTTATTGCTTCATCTTTTTTGCCGTGAGCAAGCAACCAGCGCGGACTTTCAGGGAATTTTACAATCAAAAATATCAAGTACAATACACCAAACAAGCCTGGAATAGCAAGCATATAACGCCATGCATCTTCGCCAAATCCAATCATCAAATAATCAAAAATATAGGCCAACACGATGCCAATGGTAATGGCAAACTGATTGAACGAAACCAAACGGCCACGGTTTTTGGCCGGTGCAATTTCCGAAATATACATCGGAGCTACCACCGAAGTAGCGCCAACTGCCAATCCCGATAAAACACGGAAAATGATTAAGATGGCTGACGATTCGGACAACGCACAACCCAAAGCTGAAATAATATAAAGCACTGCAGTCACAATCATTACCTTCTTGCGTCCGAATTTTTCAGTAAAACTGCCGGTGAATAGTGCTCCAATCAGACAACCAACAGTCAGAAGTGCTGCAACTGTGCCCAAACCGCTGTCAGTCAGCGAAAACTGACCTTTAATCATATCCACTGCCCCTGAAATCCCTGCCATATTCAGCCCGAAAAGCAATCCGCCGTTAATGGCGACAAAAGTTGTCCAATATAAGTATTTGTTATTATTCATAATAGTAAAGACCCCTAAATCCACCAAAGGGGACTTTAAGGCATTGTTTTAAATGATTGGTTTGAAACTATTTTAGATTATTTATTTTGATATTTTCTATGCTTAATTGTCCGTCATTGCTATAAAATTTAAGTTGATTCATTGCCTCAGTTGGAAAAAATAAGGTTGTCATGGTAATTTCGCCTTCATTTATAAATATTTCTGCCGAAGCTTTGTCAACCAACAACCGAATCCGGTAAGCATTCCGTTTCATCAGCGGAGCGTTCATTCCCATTGCAAAGCGATCGTTGAAGTCAATCAGTCCGCTTTTTTTACGGTCGATACTCAAAAATCCGGTTGTGTTGTCGAAATTGAATTTCAACGTTTCATTTTTTGTATTATTCAGACTAAAACCAAAAACTCCGGCATTTTCAGGTTTGATGGTCATTTCAATTTCATAACTTCCTTCATTCTTTTTCAATAATTCGGCAATGGTTGCTTCTTTTTGAACCAGCAAATTTGGTTCAACGATGACTTCACCTTTCAGTTTGTTGATTTCTCGAACCGGATAACTGCTCAAAACAAGGTGTTTGCCATTATTTGTAATCGTCAGTTCTCGCGGAACTGTATTTGAGCTTCTGAAATTCTTTGTAGGAACCTGATTGGCGTAATCCCAATTACTCATCCAACCCAGGAAAATTCGTCGACTGTCTGTTTTCGGAATATTGTTGAATGTTACTCCGGCATAATTATCGCGACCGTAATCCAACCAAAGCGGATATGGAAGCGCATCGGCTGTAAATGTTTTTCCATCAAAATCTCCGATAAAATACTGAGTTGCCGAACCACCGTTGGGTCCGCCGGGATTTAAACTCACAATCAATACCCATTTTGTTTTCCCCTGATAAGTCATAGGAAATAAATCGGGACATTCCCAAACCGCAGCATGTGAACCGATTCCTTCACCAAACTCACTCAGTTTAGTCCAGTCTTTCAGGTTGGGTGATCCAAAGAAAGTAACAGTTTGTTTCGTTGCCAATGCCATAACCCATTGGTTGGTGGCTTCATTCCACGAAACTTTCGGGTCACGAAAATCAGTTATTCCGGGATTGGGCAAAACCGGGTTCTTAGCGTATTTTGTAAATGTGCGACCTTTGTCAGTGCTGTAAGCAATAGATTGTTGCTGAACCTTCCCGGCACTTGTATAAATTGCCACCATGGCATTTTTGCCAAAACCTGCTGTATTATTGACATCAATTAATGCACTTCCGGAGAAAATCGCTCCCAGACTGTCAGGAGTAAGTGCCGTTGCTAAATAAGTCCACGAAACTAAATCGGTACTTACCGCATGCCCCCAGGACATATTTGCCCACATAGAACCATACGGGTTGTATTGGTAAAAAAGGTGGTATTCACCATCCAGGTAAACCATTCCGTTGGGGTCGTTCATCCAACCATGTTCCGGGCTGAAATGAAATTGAGGACGATATTTCTCGTTGTATACAAAATCAAATTTATCCGATTGTTTAATTTCTTTGATTCCCATAATGGATTCTTTAATTCCCTGAAATGAAAGTGTCACATTTTGACCTTTCCATTTTTTTACATCAAGCGGCACCCAGTAATCAATTTTATTCACAGCCACATGTATATCAAAAGTTGATTTGAAAGATGGATTGGAAGCTTCTACTGAAATTTTAATTTCTGCTGCATTTTCTTCAACAGGAATAAGGATATAGGATGATTGAATTTGGTAATCGACTGATAGATTTTCACCTGAAGATTCTTTTTGAGAGTTGCAACTTATATTTATTAATAAAAGCGCAATTAAAATGGAAATGATTGATTTTTTCATTTTTTCAAACTATTGGGTTAACTATTCACTGTGCAAAAATAAATGCAAATGCGTTTTAATACTGTCATTTTTGTTGCATCATTATGTAATTTTGATACAATGAGAAAAAAAGTTCTCCATTTTGGCGGTTTGAATTATTGCTAAAATGGAGAACTTCACCTTAATAAACAAAATTTAAATTACTTTACTGAAATTGATGAAGAACTGATATTTCCGTTACTATCTTGTTGTTTAAGAATGTACAAACCTTTGGTCATTTTAGTAAATGGAATTTTCTGATTTCCCTGAACTATTTCAAAAAGACTTCCTGTAATAGTATAAATTTCTGTTTTTACAATCTCTTTTGTTGTCATTGTATTTGAAAGTCCTGTTGTTTGGCTAGAGGCAACGACATCATCCCAAAAACAACGACTTTGTTCTCCTACAATAGTTGACAAATTATAGTCGATAAAAGGAGCAATAAGGAGTGTTGTGATATTTCCCATTTCCGCAGGAATTGCAAAATTTAGCTTTTGCCATACACTTGCTGTGGTATAATTAGCAGAAACAAAATAATTTTTTGTTCCATCCTGTAATTCCAAACGTACCGTGCCTGTTACATTTTTGTAAACCAGAACAGAAATAGTTTTATATACATTGACATCTATATTTAAACCACTAAGTCCACCTCCTGACCATGCATCACTGTTCGTGCTTATCCAGATTGTCATTGCTTTTGCAGAAGGGTTTCCTTCTTTAGGAAACCAGTCCACGTATTCAATATTTGTAGAGCCGGCCTGCCACCAGTTAATGCCGATGTCTTCACCATTACTGATAACCATTGTTTGTGCATTCAAAGCAAAAAATGCAACACAAAATAACGAGAGTAAAATTGTCTTTTTCATAAAATTGTTATTAATATTGTTATTAAATTGAAAGTAATTGTTTGAATTTATTTCAAGGAATTTTATTAATTGTAAAGTTTGATATTTTAATTGTTCCGTTGTCGGCAAATATCGTCCATGGATTTTGATCCATTTTGTAAATCCGGTTAGTAAATGCAACATTATCATTAACATACAAAATACAAATTGATTTTTCAATAATTATCTTGACATTAAATATCTTGTCTTCAGGGACTATTAAAGGAGTAAAATTCAACTCTTTACTGTAAGACCCGGTAGCGAAGTTAGATTCTTTATTCATAAATAGAACGGGAATTGAGTAATGATTTGTTGATGTTAAATCAAAAGCAACGGAATAAATCTCAGACATACTCCCACCAGCTCCAAATGAAAATCCGAAACTATTGGATTGGCTAGCATCAATTTTCAAAGAAATCTTTACAGGAGTTGTGTTTCGGTTAAACATGGCATAACTTCTGCCTGATATTGAGGTAATGTTGTAATTTCCATCAACACCTGTTGCGTTTCCGCTTGATTTAATTTTGACATAATTGATTGGTTTGCTGAATTTTTTATCAACAGCATCCGGAATTGAAGGATACAAACGACCATCGGGTTGTTGTACCAGCTTATGTGTTACTAAAGTACCAGCCCAGTCCAGTTCATTATTACTGTTCACTTCCTGACCGGTTGAACACCAACCTGAAATATAACGGGTATTTCCGTTTGTTGCAGTTTTTGCTGCGTACAAAAATAAGCCGTCGAAGGTTTCGTGATGTCCGGTAGCATCTCCACAAATTTTCCACGGTCCGTCAGGACTATCAGCTACACGATAGAAAGTCTTGCGGTGCACATCCCTATTAATTCGTGAAAATACCAAATACCATTTGTTACCCATTTTGAAAATATCCGGACATTCCAGAATTTGAGCATCCGAATCAAAATCAGTAAGTGGGGCAATTAAGGTCCAATTTAATAAATCATTTGAAGTATAACGGATAATAACTCCTTTCCCATCTTTAATAGATGTAACCAACAAAACATAACATGAACGGGTGGAGTCGTAGTACACACATGGATCTCTGAAATTATTTTTATCGTATCCGTCGGGAGCCTGAAATGTTGCATTTGGTACTTTTGTGAATGTCCGCATATCTGTTGAAGTTGCCAACATTACTTTTTCAGCCGGATACAGACTTCCATTGTGTCCGGTGTAAAAACCGTATAATTTTCCACTTGCATCTTTTATAAAGCTTCCTGTTCCCAAAAGTGTTTCCTGTGAACCAGCAGTCCCGCATGGAATGGCTTCCGTAAAACTTAGAAAAGTTCCATAATCCACTGTTTTAGTACAATAAATCGGATGGTCCGTTGGAGCTCCATTTCTCCAATCCTGAAGAAAAAATACATAAAAAGTATTATCTGATTCATTGTAATAAGGCATAGGATCGCCCACATAGCCACTTTGTGGTTTGTAAAGCGTAGCATAGCCCCCCGTTTCCTGAATCGTCCGAATAGTTGTTGTAGTATCTATTTCGGATGTTACGGGAGGAACAGGTGGATTTACGCCAACACAACTGGTGCTGGATATAAACAGGAAGGCAATAGGAATTATAGATAATTTTCTTTTCATAATGTTTTGTGGTATTGTACGCGGTGCAACATTACACCGCGTACTTTTTAAAATTATTGTTTCGGATATGCTTTCAGATTATCCCAATACATCATTTGGTCTGCAAAATTCGGATCGGTACTCGTATCAGCATCATATATTGCCACCAGAATATTGTTGATAATAGCCGTTCGACTTGCCGGGATCACGAAAGTAAGTTCTTGCCATTCTCCGAGATGGTCGGCAGAATAAGAAGTCGCCACAAAGTCTTTATTCAATTCGCCATCAGTTTGTAATTCCAAATGCACAACTCCAGGATAGTTTTTCAGCACCATCATGGTAAACTTATTATAAACTGCCGGATCAATATTGACTTTATAATTATGCCATAAAGCACCTCCCGACCATGCCCTGCCACCATCATCACTTCCAGCTTTTCGTCGCATAATTGAAACACAGGTCGGAGTTGAATTGATTCCATCTGTTTTCGGATTAATTGTACCGTTATTTATCGTGCTTGCAATTGGATCCCAAACCGGAGCTACATCTTCACCATTGTATAGAACCAATATAGGTTTTGGTTTTTCTCCTGCAATTACTGTAACAACATAGGTAAAAGTTGAACCTAAATAATTCAGCGTATAAGTTACAGGATTTGTAAAATTAACTGCACTGCCTAAAGCCGGACTAATTGTCGCACCGTCCGTATATTCAACAACGGGAAACAATGCTGTCAGGTCAGTTCCGACAGGAAGATAAAGGCTGATTTTTTTGTTTACATCGTCAATATCGCCCTGTACCGAACCAATTTTAAAACTAGTAATCTTGGCTCTTGCTACATCTACAGAAACAGTATATTTCTGATAAAGATCTTTGTTCATTACCGTGTAAGTTACTGAAGTCAGATTACCTTGTGAGTCAGCAAAGTCAACAGCTGTACCATTGTTTGGTGTTATAAGAGCTCCATCTGCCACAGTAACAACTGGTGAAAGAGCTTTCAAACTTGAGCCTGACGGTAAAATAACTGAAATCGTAGATTTTTCAGCATTAATTGTTCCTTCTACTCCGTTGATGCTGAATGAATGAATGTTAACATCGCCTGTTGTATCTAATATGCTTTTTATTTCATTATCACACGATGAAAAAGCAATGACAGGACAAAGTATGAACAGGAGTTGATATATTATTTTTTTCATATTTCAATTGTTTTTAAAATCCATAATTTTGTTTATAAATTCCCTTACTGAAATTAATTTGTTGAATGGGAACAGGCACGAATTCATTTTTGTTTTTAGTGAATTGTGCACCCTGAAAGAATGTATGTTTTAATTCTTCTTTGCGGTAATAATTGTTTATAACCGAATCTGTTACCCCCCAGCGGGTCAAATCAAAGAAACGGCTTCCTTCCATTGCAAATTCCAACCTACGCTCCCACCGTAAAGCTTTTCTTGCAAAATCCTGATTCCATGTACAGTTAACACCGTTTTGATAAAGTTGAATATCGAGATTCGTTGCAAAACCAATTAAGCTTGTACTTGCTTTGGCACGGTTACGTACCTGATTAATAAGTGGTAATGCATCATTATAATTTCCTGTTTCAATCAAAGCTTCAGCACGCATTAAAAGTACATCCGCATAGCGAATTACGATTTGATTCTTAGAATTAGCATACCATGGACCTGTTTTTACGTAGTAAATACTTGCGGGATCCACATTTTCCTTTAAGGAAGAGAAATAACCATACATTCCAGGATTACGGGACTGATTTTGCAGAAAGTTTACATTCGTATATTTGTATGGTTTGCCCGGTATCGCCACTGTATGAAATAACCTCGGATCAACTTTATCGGTCGTTTCGTTGTAATCTGCGTCACTGTATGTATCAACCATTGGTAATCCGTTTTTTGTCTTATATGCATCTACCAGATTCTGACTCGGTTTATTAAAATCTCCGCCGGGAGTTGGTGTTGTCAATGCGTTTCCCATATTCAAACGTCCGAAAGTCGTTCCATCGTCATGTGAATATTGCACAGCAAACATAGACTCAGGACCATTTTCATAACTTCCCGGAAGAAAATTATTAGCAAAGTCGCTTTCCAATCTATATTTTGAAGTCATCACATAAGCGGTCAAGTCAAGCACTTTTTGCATGTCATTCGGGTCAATTGAAACAACGTTATTCATATCATCCTGACGATAGGCCTTATACAAATACACTTTAGCAAGATAAGCTGCCGCGGCATATTTGTTGGCACGTCCAACTTCTGATTGGCTTTCAGGCAAATTATCGTAAGCATATTGGAAATCATCGGCAATTTTTTGCCATAGTTCATCGTTTGTCAAAGCCACATTCGAAACATTGGCTATGTCTTCCGGCGATTTGGTCTCATCAATGTATGGAATCATTTTAAAAATAATCTTCTGAATAAAATGCATATGTCCGCGAAGGAAACGCATTTCGGCAATGCGGACTTTCCTGTTTGGCATCTCACTATCAGTGACTTTATTTAGTAGTTGCAATGCAAAGTTAGCGCGCGAAATTGCTACGTAATTATTGTACCAAAAACCATCGGTATACCATGTTTCGTTGCCAATAGAAGGAGATGAAATTTCAAGAAAGTGTAGAAAATCACCATCATTTTGATCGTTACCTCCTTTGTAAGCGTCGTCCGAACGAACGTTCCCATAATTCCACAAACTCAACGGTCTGTTTATCTCATCGTTACCTATAGCTGCATAGGCCGATATCACTTCGTTTTCTATTTGTTTAACTCCTGTCAGATTATCTTCGGTTAGGTTTCCATATGATGGAATTACCAAAGCATCGTTACATGAATTCATTGCGAAAATTGCAATCAGAGTTAAAACTGTTATTTTGAATTTTTTCATACTGTTTCTTTATTTTTTAATGAAAAATTAAAACGCCACATTTAAACCTAGGGTGAGTGTAGTGGAAATAGGATAAGCTAAGTTTGGATTTTCAGGATCTAATCCTGTAAACTTGCTACTTTTTAATGTCATCAGGTTTTGTCCGCTCACATACATACGCACTTTGTCTAATTTAAGTTTGTTGATCAACTTTGATGACAATGAATAACCCAATTGCAGATTACGTAATTTTAAATATGCACCCGGTTCGATGTAATACGATGAAAATCTTTTTTCATTATTCAAATCGCTGAATGATAGCGCAGGAATAGTAGATGAAGTATTGGTCGGAGTCCATGCATTCATAAGACGCGTGCTTTTGTTCGAACCTAACTCATCAACTGCCCAGAAATCGGTGAATCGTTTTACCGTATTGTTAACCTCGCTTCCTGACAAACCCTGGAAAAATGCTGTAAGATCAAAGCCTTTATAATCAAGTACAATATTAAATCCATACTGAAAATCGGGATTTGGACTTCCTAACCATGTTCTGTCTTTTTCATCTA
This sequence comes from Paludibacter sp. UBA6032, assembly GCA_002427885.1. Classification (GTDB taxonomy): domain Bacteria; phylum Bacteroidota; class Bacteroidia; order Bacteroidales; family Paludibacteraceae; genus Paludibacter. The sequence continues at coordinate 220,384 of DIZI01000008.1, read as the reverse complement.
TAACACCATCACCGCTAATGTCTTTGTAACGGATTCTACCCAATCCTTTTCCGGTTTGAGTTGCTGAGTTATCTACTTCATCCTGTGTCTGGAACAATCCTTCAGCTACGTAACCATAGTAAGAACCGATTGGTTTTCCCAGAATATTGTCTGTTGTTCCATTCCCACCATAATTGTTGACAACACTTTCGGGCAATTTTGTGATTTTATTTCTGTAACCTGAGATATTAGCTGTTACATCATACTCCAATCCGAAAGAAGTTTTTCCGCGGTATCCAACTGTGAATTCCAATCCTTTATTTTCCATCGAAGCACCGTTAACCCAGTGATTTCCACCTTCGCCAATTGCAGCCAGATAAGGAGGGTTTACTAAAATATCATTTGTTTGCTTAAAGTACCATTCCACACTTCCATACAAACTCTGGTTAAACAATCCGAAATCAAGTCCAACATTGGTTTGAGTGGTTGTTTCCCATTTTATTTTGTCATTTGCACGTTGTGTAATCATATAGCCCGAAGGCAATATGCCTGAACCGGCACCGGTAATATCATAAGCACTCCCTGTGTTAATTCCAGCACCGGTAGAACCAATATAATTGGCAATAATTATGGAACGATTGGCATAATTGTCAATTTCCTGATTACCTGTTTGACCCCAACCTACACGGAATTTCAGATCAGAAACAGTGCTTTTCAGTTCGCTCATAAATTTTTCCTGACTGATACGCCAACCAGCTGAAATAGCAGGAAACGTAGCATAGCGATTGTCAATTCCGAAGCGTGATGAACCATCGTTTCTGAGAGTTACAGAAGCAAGATATTTGTCATCATAAGCATAATCAACTTTACCGAAAAGTGAACTTAGAGAATAAGCTGTTGAGCCACCGGTTGAATACATTGCACCAACACCTGCCGATGGCCACATATAGTTTGGATCTTCGAGTTCGTAAGTTCTTCTCTCAGTTGAAAAATTTATATCAGTTTGATTTATAAATTCGGTACCGGCAAGTAAATTGAATTGACTTTTACCTATTTTAAAATCGTAGGTTGCCGTGTTTGTCCATGACCATTTCATTGAATGACTTTGGATTATCTTGGATGAAGTAAGGTCTGAACCCAATCTTCCCGTAAAACTGTAGGTCAATGCACGTTGATAATAATTTCCATAATCAACACCAAAACTACTTTTCACGTGGAGATTTTTAATCGGCTGAAGATCAATGTATGTATTACCAAAAGTACGCCAATAACTGTAAGGATTGTCTTTATTGGCATCGAGAATTCTGGCAGGATTGTCCCTATCACGCATACCGGAGGTAACACTACCCCAATCGCCATCGGTTTTCTTAACCGGCATTATAGGTAGCGACAAAATGGATAATTCAAGAACACCTCCCGGAGCCTGTAGCTCACCGGTATTGTTTATTGTAAAGTTTTCGCCAACTGTAATCAGGTCACCCAGTAACTTGTACGAATTATTCATACGAGCTGAAATTCGGTTGAAGTAAGTGTCTTTGATTGTTCCCTGATTATTATAATAACCAAGCGAAAAGTAACTGTTGGATTTATCGGTGCCGCTGCTTACCGATAGATTATAGGACTGAGCAATTCCAGGCCGGGTTATTTGTCCAAACCAGTCGGTATTCGCCGACAACATGGTATTGGTTCCGTCTCTGGCATCGATATATTTTGGGACTTTAATACCATTTAGTACCGGATTGCCGTTTGTATCATAGCTGTAGTCATACATATACCCAATCTGATTTGTATTAGGATCTACTCCACTGTTAATCATAGCCTGCCACTGAACCTGACCAAATTGTTTTGTATTAAGCATATCAATAACTTTTCCATATTGCGATGTGCTCAAATATGTATCGAAATTTACTTTCGTTTTTCCCGATTTTCCTTTTTTAGTAGTAATGATAATAACGCCATTACCGGCGCGCGAACCATAAATACTCGCTGCTGAAGCATCTCTTAATACCTGAATGCTTTCAATATCCGATGAATTTAATTCGTGCATTCCGCTTTTGGTTGGTACGCCATCAATAACGTAAAGCGGATCATTGTTATTAAGCGTGCCAATACCGCGAATACGAACGGTAGTTCCAGAGCCGCTTGGAGAACCATCTGAGGTAATATCCACTCCGGCTGCACGTCCTTGCAAGGCCATCATTGGATTATTTGTGGCAGTCTTTTTGAGTTCATTTACATCTACTACGGTAACTGCACCGGTAAGGTCGGCTTTCTTTTGAGTTGAATATCCTGTTACAACTACCTCTTCCAACGATTTTGTATCGGACTCTAAAATTACGTTTACGGTAGTTTTAGTTCCTACATTTATTTCAGTGGATTTCATTCCAATCATCGAAAAAACTAATGTTGCGTTTTGCTTTACCAACAGTGAATAACTTCCATCCAGATTCGTAACGGTTCCTGTTTGTTCTCCTTTTACATACACAGTTACTCCAACTAATTTTTCACCATCGTCCGACGCAGTCACAACACCGCTAATCTTTGTTTGAGCCATAATTGCAACACTAAGTGTGCTGAAAAATGCTAACAATTTCAACTTTCTCAGCACGTTGCTTTGAAATTTGCTTCTTTCATTCATGATTTTTTAGATTTAAAATTCGTAATATAAATTTAAGATAAGTGTAAGCGTATTTCTACGCGTCATTGATTAAATGTTTAGTTGTATCAATAAAGATATAATAAAATCAGGTAATAATTTCTCATTTCTAAATTAGTTTAATTGATTAATATTTTTAGTTGTTGTTTGATACAAAATCACGTTACAAAAATAGAGGTGATTTATACCAAAGACTGTAATAATTGTTGCATCATCGTGTAATTTTGATACATAAACTATAAAAAATAAATAACTCTCTGATAGCTTTGTGGCTATCAGAGAGTTATTTATGTAAAAAAAACAGCAATATAGGTTATTCGGGAAAAATAATCTTACATATATCGTTTCATTTTTTTATTTATAGCTTCAAAGAAATAATTTACAAATCCAACAACCCTTCGGGCAGCCTGACATATATTATTTTCTTTTCGTGGTCAATTTCTTCGATATATTCTTCGCCTGCCGGGATAAGTAATTCATCATCTTTTGTCGGAATGACAAAAAGGACGTTGTCTGTCGTTTGATCCACCTCCGAAATAACACCGAGCAATCCTTTTTCGGCATCAATAAGACTAAAGCCGGCAAAATAATCCAGTTCAATTTCAGTATCTTCCACTTTTTCCAGAAATTTTTTGGGAAGGTAAATCGTCAGACCATAGAAGTCCCTCGCCTGCTCATCTGTTATTACACCATCCAACTTCAATAATCCGGTTGTACTGCCTTTAAAACGATATTCCTCAATAAAAAAAGGAACTAAAATTCCCTCTCTTTCAAAAACAAAATACGGAACTTCTTCCCGATCGAAAATATCGGAAGTGAATGAAAAAGACATTTCACCATTAACCCCGTGAGGTTTATTGATTTGCCCGATAGGAAAAACATCTGATTTTGATATCATTGTATAATAAAATTATTAAGTCGGGGGAAATTCTATTGCTGTTAGCCGTTTATAGGTCCAATTCAATTGTAATATCTACACAAAAAGGACTTTCTCAATTGAATCCGGCAATTAAATTGATGGTCAATGCAACAACAAAAGTGTTCAGAACAAAAGCAAGAAGACCATGAAACATGGTAATGCGTCTGATTTTTCGGGAAGTAATATTCACATCGGCAACCTGAAAAGTACAACCTAAACCGAAAGAATAATAAGCAAAATCAAGATAGTCAGGTTCTTTTTCTTCAGGAAAAATTAATCCGCCCACGTACTTATTTCCATTTTTATCCCGGGTATCATCATAATATTCGTGGGCATAATGAAATACATAAATTGTATGCACCATTAACCACGACAGGAGCATCCCCAAAATACACGAAGGCAGAAATAAAAAGCTTTCGCGAATGGCTGAATCTTTTGAAATAATGATTAATAAAACAGTCAGCATTCCGGCAAAAGCCGAGATCAAAACCATAAAAAAAACAAAAAGAACGCTCCCATCGTCTTCGGTTGCTTTTTTCCGGATTTGCGGAACAGTTCTTTTAATAATTACAATCCAACTGAAAACCAAAAAAGTCAAGGTAAAAACAATCCACGAAACCATTCCCAGAAGCAAAATATTGATATGTTTATTCAACAGAAAAAAGGGCAAAGTGGACAAAGCAACACTGATGATTAATCGTGTTAAAGGATGCATTTGTTCAAATACATTTTTATTCAATTTTCTTTTGGTTTCCATGTTTCTTTTTGAAAAAATGCTTGTTAAATCGAATTTACTTCACTAAAGTTACCCAATCGTGCGTATCCGCTTCATCACCGTACTGAATAGCCCGTAATTTGTTATATAGTTTTTCACAAATTGGTCCCGGTTTACCATCGTGTGAGAAAATATAGGATTTATTTTCGTCAAAATCATCGATCCGTTGGATAGGGCTTATAACAGCAGCCGTTCCGCAAGCTCCGGCTTCTTCAAAAGTAGCCAGTTCTTCAACAGGAATCGCACGTTGTTCCACTTTCATTCCCAATTCCTTTGCCAACACCATTAAACTTTTATTGGTGATGGATGGAAGAATCGAAGAGGATTTGGGTGTAACGTAGGTATTATCCTTTATGCCGAAAAAGTTGGCAGCACCACATTCGTCAATATATTTTTTTTCCTTCGCATCCAGGTAGAAGATATTGGAATAACCCAGTTGATGCGCCCGCTCACCTGCAACCAGACTGGCGGCATAATTTCCCCCTACTTTATATTTTCCCATACCCAGTGGTGCCGAACGATCGTATTCACGCATAATCACAAAAGGTGTTGTTTGAAAGCCCCCTTTGAAATAAGGACCGACGGGAGTTACAAATACGATAAACATGTATTCATTAGAAGGTCTCACACCAATTTGCGCTCCACTTCCAAAAAGGACAGGGCGGATATACAACGAAGCACCTGATTCGTATGGAGGTACAAAACGTTCATTCAATTTTACTACTTTTAAAACTGCTTCTTCAAAAATTTCCACAGGAATCCTGGCCATTAAGGTTCCAGCACTTGAATCCTGCATACGCAAGGCATTGTCTTTCATTCGAAAAATGCGTACTTTTCCGTCTTTCCCACGAAATGCTTTTAATCCTTCGAAAGATTCTTGTCCGTAATGCAAACTTGTGGCAGCCATGTGCAAACTCAGATATTCACTTTCGTGAACTTCCAGTTCGCCCCACTTGCCGTCACTATATGTACAACGGATATTACAATCGGTTTTCATATAACCGAACGCGAGATTACTCCAATCTATATTTTCCATAATAATATAATTTCCAAATATTTCAATTTTCAATTATTAATTGTGAATGATTAATTGTGCTTCATTTCCCAAATTAAAAAGCAAATCGATAATGCTTAAATCCGGCTGAAACCCAAATCGTTGTTCAAAAACCTGATAATAGGGTTGTAAACCTGTTATCGGATTGTTCTTTTTTGGATGGATACTTTCCCTCAAATCCAACACATTTTCATCCAATTTTATTTTATACTCATTTGTCAGCCGGATCAACGGTTGCAAATCCAGTAATTCGAGAACTTTTGTTTGTATTTCCATATTAAAATCAAACAAGAAGTCCCATTTTCTTTCATAGAACGGCAACAAATCGTCTTTGTAGTACTCAAAAAACGGTGTCGAGTTATAGGCCGATTCTATGGATCTCCAGTGATGCATCTGCCAGTCGTTATGTTCGGAAATTCGTACATCACGTATCAATTGTTTCACACCACCCGATTTCTCCGTCGGAATGCTTAAGGCCATTGTTCCGTTTGCCGCTGCAATATGACATCTGTTTCTGTAAGTCTGTTTAACGTAATAATCGCAATTTTCCAGAAAAACGGTTTCAGCTTTTGCCACGACGGAATAATACTCTACCGGAGCTAAATAAGCTGTTGACAAACAAATTTCTGACATTCTTTCTTTTTAATACCAACTATAAACTACCAACTATAAACTATAAACTACCAACTATAAACTATAATCTATCTTTCTGCATTCTTAAAGAACCGGTTAAAGCGAATTTTTCCATCAAACCAGCCTTTATCCTTATCCAATGACAACCAAACCAATACCGGACGGCCGACAATATGATCTTCGGGAACAAAACCCCAGTACCGTGAATCGGCTGAATTATGACGGTTATCGCCCATCATCCAGTAATAATCCATTTTGAATGTATATGATTTTGCCGGTTTATCATTGATATAAAATACACCGTCTTTTACTTCCAGTTTATTCTTTTCATAAACCCGGATACAACGTTCATAAATTGAAAAATTATATGCATTCAGCAATAATTTTGCGCCTTTTTTTGGTATCCATATCGGACCATAATTATCACGTGTCCAATTTTTATGAGAACCTAATGGATATACGTCACCTTTTCCTGCTATAATTTTTACGAGATTAAAACCATCGACCTTTTGTGTTGCCTCCATTACCAGACAATTTGCCGGTTCAATCAGCAGTTTGGTGACACCTGATATTTTCGCCAATTCAGTATACTTGGCTTCATCTAAAGGGAAATGATATATCGGTAACTCTTCATTAAGACCTAAAGCTTTAATTTCGTCCAGACTTTCCTGATTATTGACAATTAATCTGTCATCATCACTTATTTTCAACTTATTCAATACCTCATCAGAAATACGGGTACCATCTGTCTGAACAAAATAATTAAATTGAACGCCAGCAAATTTATCTTGCCTAATATTATTGACATATACCTGATTATCTCTCACCTGTAACCAATCACCGGCAATAGCCACACAACGTTTAACGAAATTTTCCCTCCGGTCAACCGGCCGGTATACTATATCTCCGAAAAGGTCTTTCCGGCTATGAACCACATCCCTGCCATTATAATAACATAATGTATAATAATCAGGATTTGTAACTTTCAGTGCAACCGTATCACCTACCGGGAAATTAAATACAACAATATCATTTCTTTTGACAGCATCAAACCCTTTCAATCGCTTATAGTCCCACTGCGGATGTTCAAGAAACGATTTGGTGTTCAGAACAGGAAAAGTATGCTGAACCAGTGGAAACGAAAGCGGAGTGTTTGGCACGCGGGGTCCGTAACTGGCTTTGCTCACAAATAAAAAATCGCCTACCAGTAAACTTTTCTCTAATGACGAACTTGGAATCTGGTAATTCTGGAATAAAAAAGTATTTATAAAATACACAGCTACCAAAGCGAATACGATGGCATCAACCCAACCCATAAAAACCAACACGGTCTTATTTTTAGATTTCTTCCAAAATGTCCAGGGAATGTAACGGGTTATAAAGGCATCAAAAACAACCGGTAAGCCCAACAGCCACCAATAGTTACCGACCCAGGCAATAAATAAAATATAAACCAGACACCACACGCCTGCTTTCACCCATTGTTTCAATGGATGTTCAAAACGTGAAGATAGCTGGTTTGAATTCATAAAATTTATTTATCCTGCCTTATCTTTCGGCATTTTTAAAGAACCGGTTAAAGCGAATTTTTCCGTCAAACCATCCTTTATCCTTATCCAACGACAACCAAACCAATACCGGACGACCCACAATATGATCTTCGGGCACAAAACCCCAGTATCGTGAATCGGCTGAATTATGTCGGTTATCACCCATCATCCAGTAATAATCCATTTTGAATGTATATGTTTTTGTCGGCACATCATTGATATAAAACACACCGTCATGTACTTCCAGTTTATTCTTTTCATATGAACGGATACAAAGTTCATAAATCGGTAAATTATATGCATTCAGCAACAATTTAGCTCCTTTTTTAGGTATCCAGATCGGACCATAATTGTCACGGTTCCAATTTTTATGAGAACCCAAAGGAAAAACTTCACCACCCGCTACAGCCGGTTCAATTTTAATTATTTTAACGCCGGGAGTCTGTAATAGTTCAGAATAACTTTCTTCCGTTAAAGGAAAATGGTAAACCGGTAATTTGACATCCAAACCTAAACTTGCAATTTGATTTGCACTTTGGGTATTGTCCAACAACATCCTGTCATCAACGCTTATGTGTAATTTATCAAGTAATTCATTCGTCAGACGCGTTCCATCGGTTTGAATAAAATAATTAAACTGAATTCCGGGAAATTTATCCTGTTTCTGATTATTCACATAAACCTGATTATCTTTCACCTGCAACCAGTCTCCCGAGATGGCTACGCAACGTTTCACATAATTTTCCTGACGATCTACCGGACGATAAACAATATCTCCAAAAATATCCTTCCGGCTTCTCACCACATCGCGTCCATAATAATAACACAAAGTATAGTAATCCGGATTTTGCTGTTTTAGCGCTACTGTGTCACCGGTTGGGAAGTTAAACACCACAATATCATTTCGTTTTACCGAATCAAAACCTTTCAACCGTTTGTATTCCCATTGTGGATGTTCGATAAATGATTTCGTGTTCAGTATCGGGAAAGTGTGCTGAACCAATGGAAATGAAAGCGGAGTCATAGGGACACGGGGTCCGTAGCTGGCTTTACTCACAAATAAAAAATCACCAACCAACAAACTTTTTTCCAACGATGAACTCGGGATCTGATAATTCTGGAATAAAAAAGTATTTATAAAATACACGGCTACCAAAGCAAATACAATGGCATCAACCCATCCCATAATTCCCAACAAGGCTTTGTTTTTTGTTTTCTTCCAGAAAGTCCAGGGAATGTAACGGGTAATAAATGAATCGAAAATTACCGGTAGCAGAAACAACCACCAGAAGTTACCTACCCAAACGATAAAAAGAATATATATGATGCACCAAATCAGGGCTTTTATCCATTGTTTCAAAGGTTGTTGAAATCGGGATGTTAGTTTTTCAGTATCCATTTTTTAAAAATAATTTTTTATGTGTATTCAAATCATTGCCCTTTGGACATCATGCATCCTTAAAATTTGAGCATATCGTTCATTCCCAGAAATCCTTTTTTCCCTGCAGTAAATTCAGCTGCAATGACTGCACCCAATGCCAAACCTTCACGATTTTTGGCATCGTGAGTGATTTCAATAAAATCCACTTCCGATTCGTAGCGAATGGTATGAATTCCGGGAACCTGTCCTTCACGAATGGATTTAATGGCCAACTCTTCCGGCTTTGTTTCAGTTTCTTTTGTCCATAAAGACTTCCTGTCCAGTTTTTCCAAAATCCCTTCTGCGAGTGTTATCGCGGTACCACTGGGTGCATCTAACTTCTGAGTGTGGTGTACTTCAGTCATCTCTACATTGTAGTTCGGAAACTGATTCATAATTCCCGCCAGGTATTTATTGACTGCCATAAACACATTCATACCCAAACTAAAATTTGATGACCAAAACAAAGTCTTTCCACCCGCTTCAATTTCTTTTTTTAACGCCGGTAACTCTTCTGTCCATCCGGTTGTTCCCGAAACCACTGCAACTCCTGCTGCAAAAGCACGGCGGTAATTGCTCAATGCCACAGCCGGAGCCGTAAACTCAATGGCAACATCAGCACTTGCAAAAGCATCCGATTCAAAATCAGAAATATTATCTACATCAATCACGGATACAATTTCATGTCCACGTTCTTTTGCAATTCGTTCAATGGTTTTACCCATTTTACCATATCCTATTAAAGCTATTTTCATACCCCTATCCCCTAAAGGGGAACTATTTTAGTTTTTTATTTGTAAAAAATTTTATTTACCCAATTTTGCATTCCCTCCATGATAGCTATCGGGATAAGGAAAGGGGTCTTCAATATTGTCCCGTTCCAAGCAGTACCAAGGTACAGGCTTCTTCGGCGATAATGCCATTTTTTGTCAATAAATTTTCGAACTCTTCGTTTTCTGTACCCGGATTAAAAACCACCCGTTTGGGTTTCAACGACAAGATATAATCATAATATTCCGGTTGATTACTTGGTCCAACATATAAAGTTACAGTATCTAAATTGTTGTAGGATTTTCGTTCTGTATCAACAGTTTTGCCAAAAACCTCAACAGCTTTTAGTCCGAGTAATTCAATTTCATGACCATGCGCCAACAATCGTTCGGCTGCTTTGTAGGCATACCGTTCGGGATTATTGCTTGCTCCTATTATCAAAGTTTTTTTCATTCTTTCAATTGTAAATGTTAAAATAGTAAATATCTCTATCCTTCTCTGAAAAAATCAAAACATTCGAAAATTTCTTCCTTTGTTGCAGTTTGATTTATACGAATATCGCCAACATCAGCCAACAAGGTAAAGTTGATCTCCTTCGAATCGTTTTTCTTATCGTGTGTCATCAACTCAAAAAGAGTTTCGTATTGCTGACAATGAAACACAAAACTACCATAATATTCTTTAATCAAATACTTAAGTCGAAGTAAATCTTCTTTTGGAAAATTCAATTTTATATGTGATAAATATAATTCGCATAAAAGCCCCCACATAACTGCATACCCATGCAAAGCCGGTTTCTCTGTTTTGTACGAGTAACTTTCGAAGGCATGACCAAAGGTATGACCCAAATTAAGCGCTTTACGTATATTCGCTTCGAACGGATCTTCTTCAACAATCCGCTCTTTAATTCGGATACTTCTGGCTAATAATATTTTCAATTTATCAAATTCAATATTCTCCAGATCGAATTTCAAAACACTTTCCCATTCATCCCGGGTATCAATCAGGGCATGTTTCACCATTTCCGCGTAACCCGACCGAAGATTTTCATCGTTCAGCGTTTTGAAGAAATCAACATGAATCAAAACCGTTTCGGCCGGTGCAAAAACACCAATTTCATTTTTCAATCCCAAAAAATTAATCCCGGTTTTCCCACCGGTAGCTGCATCCACAGCACCCAGCAAAGTTGTTGATACGTTTATATAACGCAGTCCACGTTTAAATGTTGAAGCGGTAAATCCCCCGATATCGGTTACCATTCCACCACCCACATTAATTATCAATGATTTACGGGTTGCTCCATTTTCACTTAAATACTTCCATATCTCTACTGCTGATTCAACATTCTTATTTTCATCTCCACTCGGGATGCTAATTACGTGACATCCCTGTAATTTTTCGGACTGCATCAATGCCGGCAAACATAGTTTACGGGTATTTTCATCGGTTAGTACAAAAATTGTTTCTGCCGTTTGTTCTGCTATTGCATTATTCAATTCAGGAATAAAATCTGTACATATCTTTGTAATCGAATGACTCATCGGATTATTTTTAGCTTACAAAGATACTTTATTCTTTAAAATTAGTCATTAAAAAAGAGCGGAAACTCACCGTTTTTTTTTATACTTACCAAATTGAACCCTTTTTTCATAAAAAAACGAAAAATGTTTTGTTCATATGAATATATGTTCATATATTTGCAGAAAATTTCAAACCATGAATGAAAAACAGGATACAATAAAAATGGAAGAAGCTGCATATACTTTAAAAGCTATTTCGAACGGCACCCGTTTATGTGTCATCTCCATCTTGTCGGAACAGGAAGAAATGAACGTTTCGCAATTAGGCGAGCAATTAAATTGTGAACAGTCATTACTTTCACATCATCTGACCGATATGCGGGCAAAAGGGATTCTGAACTGCCGCAGGGATGGGAAAAACTGTTATTATTCTTTGAAAAACAAACAAATGGTTCAAATCATTGATTGCATAAGAACCTGCAACTGTGTCTAAAGCAGTTTTATTTTGACATAAATATGAATATATGTTTATATATACATTATAGAATCTACAATTAATATTTTCAAAAATGAAAGACTTTATCAAAAAGAATATTTTAAAAATAATCGGTTCAGTGCTTGGCGCGGGAGGTGGATTTGCCTATTATTATTTTGTGGGCTGTACAAGCGGAACTTGTCCAATTACCTCAAATCCCTATATAAGTATGATTTACGGTGCTGTATTAGGGTATTTATTATTAGATATGTTTAAAAAGAAAGAACGTGGAACAAATTAAAAATTATTTTAAAGACTGGGGCACTGCACGCATAATTCGCCTTGTTTTGTCCGTAGCACTGGGTATCGCTTATTATTATAACCGCGAATCACTTTACCTTTTTGGAGCAGTGATATTAGGTTCGCAGGCAATATTTAATATCAGTTGTCCGGGAGGAAGTTGCGAGACACCTGTTCGTAAAGAAGATAAGACAATTATTAAGACAGAGAAATACGAACCAAATAAATAAAAGTCATGTATAGCACATTTATAATATCGAAATCGGATTGCATGACCTGTACCAATAAAACACTCAAGAGTCTGGGTACATTACGTGGAGTTTTCGGGGCTGAAATCGATCAGATAAAAGGAGAAGTTGTTGTAACGCATACCGATGAAATAAGCCGGAAAGAAATTGCGGAAATGCTTCTTTCATTAGGTTATCCTGAGTTAGAAAACAACGCAGAATCAACCCTTAGCTACGATGATCCATCCATTTGGGGATGCGCGCTCTAATCAATTTATAATTAATAATTTACAATTAATAAGAAATTCAAAGTATGAAAAAACTGATTTTCGCGAGCCTGTTGCTTGCAGTAACATTTTCGGCATGTGCCGGAAAAAACAAAGATGAAAATAAAACAGAAATTAATAACCCCTCAAAAGAAGTAAAAAAAATGGGACCAATTCATTTAACCAAAGCAGAATTTTTAGCAAAAGTAGCCAATTACGAAAAAAACCCAACCGAATGGAAGTATTTAGGTGACAAACCTTGTATTATCGATTTCTACGCCGATTGGTGTCAACCATGTAAAGCTGTAGCTCCAATATTGGAAGATTTAGCAAAAGAATACGATGGACAAATTTATGTTTACAAAGTAAACACAGAAGAAGAACAAGAACTTGCCGGTGCTTTCGGTATTCGTAGCATTCCGACTATACTGTTCTGTCCAATGGACGGAGCTCCGCAAATGGCACAAGGTGCCATGCCAAAAGACGCATTCAAAAATGCGATCAAAGATGTATTGTTGAAAAAATAATTTCAACAAGTGTTTATTTGAAACATTCATTAAACACTAACCTTTAAAATTCCTCTTTTGCAGGTAAGATCTACAAGTGCTTATCTGCGAAAGAGGAATTTTTGTGTCAAATAAAAAAGTTCTTTAAACTATTTCTTGAACAAATTAATCATCAATGCTTCATTCAATGAAATAATTTTCCTCCTAATTGGAACAAATTTCCACTCCGATTATCAAAAAGAAACCTTACTTTTGCTCATTATTAATTTTTGACACATCAGCAAATGAAAAAGTTACTTATTTCCTCCCTTTTATGTTTGTTTGCAGGACTAAATGCAACAGCACAAACAACAGACTATCCTTTTACAGGAGTACCATTCAATCAGGTAAAACTGAACGATACCTATTGGATGCCCCGGGTCGAAACCAACCGGACAGCAACAATTCCTGCTTCGTTCGAAAAGTGTGAAGAAACAGGACGGATTCAAAACTTTGTCAATGCGGCTACTCATACAGGAAAGTTCATGACCACTTATACATTTGACGATACTGATATTTACAAAATAATCGAGGGAGCATCATTCTCCATGTCGGTTCATCCCGATGCAAAACTTGATAAATATATTGACAGCCTGATAACTATCGTTTCGAAAGCGCAGGAACCTGACGGTTATCTTTACACGGCACGTACCATTAATCCCGAAAAACCCTTTGGCTGGGCCGGAAAAGAACGTTGGGTAAATGATCCTCAACAAAGTCACGAACTTTACTGCTCCGGTCATCTCTTTGAAGCAGCTGCTGCTCATTATATGGCAACAGGAAAAAGAAATTTTCTGAATATCGCCCTGAAAAATGCAGATTTATTATGCCAGGTTTTTGGTCCGGGCAAACGGAATGAAGCACCCGGTCATGAAATTGTGGAAATGGGACTGGTCAGATTGTACCGGGTAACCGGAGAAAAAAAATACCTCGATCTGGCAAAGTATTTCATCGATTGCCGAGGGAAAAAGATTGACAAAAACCGTTCATACTGGCAGGATCAGGAACCTGTTGTTGATCAGCGTGAAGCCGTTGGTCATGCCGTCCGTGCAGCTTATTTGTATTCGGGAGTGGCCGATGTAGCCGCATTAACCGGGAATAAAGAATATCTGACAGCTATTGACAGTATCTGGGAAAACATGGTTTCAAAGAAATATTATATCAACGGTGGAATTGGAGCCAGAGGTGATGGCGAACGGTTCGGAGACAACTATGAATTACCAAATGGAAGCGCCTACAACGAAACCTGTGCAGCCATAGCCAATGTTTACTGGAACTTCCGTATGTTCGAATTGCATGGACAAAGCAAATATATTGATGTGGTGGAAAGAAGTCTTTACAACAATGTTCTTTCGAGTGTCAGTTTAGATGGAAAGAACTTTTTCTACCCAAATCCATTGGCAGCCGATGGCACTTATGTGCGTGAACCCTGGTTTGTTTGCTCCTGTTGTCCGACCAATCTTTGCCGCTTTATGTCGTCGGTAACCGGATATATTTATGCACAAAAAGGGAACAGCCTGTATGTGAATTTATTTATCGGTAGTTCGGCAACCATTAAACTGAATGCAAAACAATCGGTTCAAATCAGTCAGACAAGCAATTATCCGTGGGATGGAGCGATAAGCTTTAGTGTCCAACCCAAACAAAAATCAAAATTTGCCCTCCGGTTACGCATTCCCGGTTGGGCAAAAAATCAGCCGGTTCCAAGCGATTTGTACAATTACCTGAATCCGGTCACAGCAGCATATACCATCAAAGTGAATGGAAAGGATTATACAGCCACCATGGAAGAAGGGTATGCCGTTATTGACCGTGAATGGAAAAAAGGCGATAAAGTAGAATATACTTTACCGATGATTATCAACCGGGTAACAGCGAATGAAAAGGTAAAAGCCGATCGTGGTTTAGTGGCATTGGAACGTGGTCCGATTCTTTTCTGCCTGGAGGACAAAGACAATTCATTTGATTTGACCAATTTAATTCTTCCTGACAAAGCCGATTTAAAACTTACTTTTAATAAGGACATTTTTACAGGAACTTATATCATTCAGGGGGAAGGCAATTTAATATATCCTTCGGAAGATAAACTTAGCCTGCAAACCGAAAAGAAAACCTTTACTGCTATTCCGTATAACGTGTGGGATAATCGTGGTGGTGCCGTTATGCGGGTTTGGTTACCACGGACGGTGAGTGAATTTAAGCTATCGGAGGAATAAAACCGAATTAAATTTTCGATTAGAATGAATGAAGGCTTCACC
>DIZI01000008.1:87183-204888 GCA_002427885.1 Paludibacter sp. UBA6032 | reverse complement strand
GGTGAAGCCTTCATTCATTCTAACACAAAAGATAACGCTAATTATTCTTTCATTATTTTAGAGGTACAAATCAAATTATTATCGGCTTTTAGCTTAATCAGATAAAAACCTTTTGGCAATGAAGACATATCAACTTTCAATTTATTCTGACCGGAAAATTGGCAAGTATACAAGGTACTCCCACTTAAAGATTCCACAGTGACATCAACATTCTCGTAGGTTTTATCCAACAAAATTTCAGTTTTATCAAAAACCGGATTTGGATAAATTTTCACGGGGGAACTTTCAATTTTCTCAATCCCGTTTGCTTCACTCACTACTTTCAGAATTCCATTCGAAAAGTTCCAGATTAAACCCGTACCGGGTGTTGCAGGAATAATTTCATTGAAAGAGCCTGAAAAAGAAGAGCCTGTAAACAACGTAAACTGATCTCCGGCATTCAGAGTCCCGGTAATAGTAAGATTTAGCGTTCCTCCAACATTCACAACACCAGTTGTTGAGATTTTATCAACGATTCCCAGCGACTTATTAATTTCCATATTGGTTTGGCTCCCGGACAACAATGCTAAAGAGCCCAAAGTTATTGTTCCATAATTACTCGTTGGAACAAGCGTTGGATCACCGGGTTGAAGTATACCTCCCGATTGAATTTCTGTAAGCGCAGGAATGGTTCCTTTTCCGGC
This sequence comes from Paludibacter sp. UBA6032, assembly GCA_002427885.1. GTDB lineage: Bacteria > Bacteroidota > Bacteroidia > Bacteroidales > Paludibacteraceae > Paludibacter. The sequence continues at coordinate 204,205 of DIZI01000008.1, read as the reverse complement.
TAGTGTGGCATCCTGCATCACAGTGACTTTCCCTGCTCCGGTTTGGATTCCATTGATTATAAGCATTCCATCTTTAACCGTTGTTGTTCCTGAATAAATATTTGCTCCGGCAAGTTTCCAGTATCCTGAACCTTCTTTTACAATACTTGTCGCACCTTTATAACTTCTGTTTGAACATTCATTATTAATAGTTCCGCTAAAAGTTTCATCAGTTCCGGCACCACCAATAATCCATGTCATTGTAGCAGAGTTGTTTTGCTTATCTGCTCCCGAAAGATAAGTGCCACCCGGACCGGATAAACCGCCCAGATACATGGTACTTGCGTTTTTCCAACAAACTATTTTCGTATTTCCGGAAGTCACTATCCGGGCATTTGGAATTCCGGTTCCGTTATTAAGCATAAACTGACTTCCATCCGTTGAAGTTCCAATACCATTTGCATTTAAAGTACCACTAAATTGTGACCAGTCGCCGGTCAAATATTCACGAACATACGAAATGTTGAAATTTAATATCCCGCCACCGCTTACTTTACTCTTGATCTGACAATTGCGGTAGGGTTCAAAACCACTCGTTTTTCCTTCGGAAACGAAGATATTCATTGGATAAATTTCGTCAACTGTATTGGATCCTCCGCTTGTTTTAAATGTTCCACCGTCGAGATTCAAAATATTCGAACTTCCCAGACCGTCATTAATAACAGCAACACCATTGAGTTCCATAATTCCTTCGCTGATAGTTGTTGAACCCTGATAGGTATTGATTGCTTTGCACAATAACTTTCCGGGACCGCTTTTAGTAAATCCACCGGGACCAGACAGTAGACCATTCATAGTAACTATGGCCGCACTATTGTTTACTGAAATTTCTGCATTTCCATCTAAATTTATATTTCTGTCAGTAGAAGTAGTAGCACCGGTATACAACAATTTTCCGCCCTTCAAAACTAAATTAAAATCGTAGTTTTGCGAAGCACCAATTGAACTTGAAAGGCCCCCGTTTACCAATTTATTAATTTCCAGTGTACCATTCCATAGCACTGTTGCTCCTTTATAGCTATTATCAGTCAGTAATGCCAGATTTCCATTACCGGTTTTATTGACGGAGCCTGTTCCGGTAATAAATCCTGAACCCTGGAATATATATGAACTATCAGCATTCACGACCATATCTTTCATTGCTACAGGCTCATTAATCGTAATGTTTTTATTTGCTGAATTTTCAAAAAGGACTTTAGCGCTATCTGTGTAAACAACAAGTGCTTTATTATAGGCCCAACTTGCCGTATTTTTATCCCATACCGAACCGTTTGCACCTGACCAGATGAGGTCATGTTGAAAAGTTGACAAATCGAGAACAGCAACCGGAACTGGTTTGGTCTTAACGATCAATTCATTTGAGTAAGCCGAATAACCCCCTGCATTAAAGGCACGCACCCGAATAGTGTCTTTTTCTTCCGGTTTAAGACCTGTAAAAACATAAGTATTTCCATTAATCCCTGTACGTGATATTTCAGTATAGATTCCATTTATTTTCTTTTCAACAGCATAACCTTGTTCTTTTTCAGTAAAATCGAACCACGAAAGAGAAATCGTATTTTGCGACGTTGAGTCGGTTTTCAGGCACAACGGAGCACGCAAAAAATCCTGAGAATAGGATTTCCCTATACTGTTAATGTAATTTTCAATGTTCAAATATCCGTTGGCAGCCAATTCAACGGCATCTGAAGCCAGATTTGGGTTTAGTCCGTTGGCAGTTTCCCATTCATCGGGAATACCATCATTATCTGTATCTGTTCTTTTTGTTCCTGTCCACATAGTCCATTGAGCAGGTGTACCGATTGGGTTTTCAGTTTCGTTAGTAATCAGATATCCTTTTTTGCCAAACGATTTTAGCTCATCAATTACATAACAATCCTCCAAGTCACGGTAAGGTAATGATGCACCCACAGAAGGCAAAACAGAGTCGATTAATGTTGATGCAGGCCAGGTAGGTAAAACAGGATAGTTATAGGGCGTTGCCTGAAAATCAGGACCACCTCCAAATTCACTATGAGGTATCAGATAACCATCGAGCAACTGATTCCGATTGCCATCGTGCCAGTTATCGTCCGCATATAAATGATAAAGATTATTTCCAACACTAAACGGACTTCCCCCATTGGCAGGTCCTTTTATAAAATAATTACTTACAGCATTGGCAAACGATTCACCTTCGGAATCACCACCCATAATGTAAGCTCCAGCTTCCCAGTTATAAACAATATTATTTACGTACTGGTTAATTCCTTTTATTTTATTGTTACGGGTTCCATTATCAATGTAAGCATTTCGATACAAAGTAACTCCACCATTTGTCTGAATTAATCCACCGGCTGAGTGAGCCATTAACCCTTGTGAAATAACAGAATTTTGAATGGTTATATTGGTTGGTTCAGTTCCCTTGCCATCCCAACTGATCGAGAAAGTTTCGTCGCGTCCCCAGGCAGCTGAAATGTGGTCGAAAATCATATTACTACCATTTGCTATCCCACAGGCATCTTTCCCACTGTCACCAATGTTTCCCATACGCATACGCAGGTAACGGCAGATAACGTTATTGGCACCTGTATACGAGAAGCCATTCCCATAAATAGTAATTCCCTCGCCCGGAGCAGTTTGCCCGGCTATGTATATATTGGATGAAACAATCATCCTGCCGGTAATTTTTATCACACCAGCCACGTCAAAAACGACTATACGGTTAGAGGAACTGACAGCATCGCGAAAGGATCCGGTTCCTGTGTCATTAAGATTTGTAACATGGTAAACTGTAGGTGAAGAAGATGCACGGGCTCCTTTAGCGAATTTTCCGAAACCTTCGGCTCCCGGAAAAGCGACCAGTTGTGCAAATGTAAGACTTATAGCAGCGCAAAAAAAGGTGAGAGTAAAAATTAATTTTCTCATTTTCAATATGATTTAAGGTGATTTTTTTTCGTTTACAAAAATAGTCATATTCCCCAATCAAAAAACTTCGTTAAATGATAGTAAGACTTTGTGAATTGATATTAATTCCTGAAATTAGCTTTTTAGGGAATAATAATACTGATTTAACCAGTAGAATTATTAATTGACGGGTTCTTCTTAATTTGATCAAGAGAGTTTACTTTACAAAGATAGAATTGATCCAACTTATACTTGCATTTTTAATATTTAAAGCTGCTCCGTTTTTCCAGTATTTGGCAATATTATTTTCCGAACCGGCGACGTACACATCTTCACCAACGACAAAAACAGAATTGGCATATGCACTTTTTGTTCCATCAGTTAAATCTACAGAAACACCGTCTTTCCAGTATTTTGCGACACTATAATTGCCATTAAATTCCTTTCCTGCTACGTACACATCGCTACCGGATACAAAAATTGAGTTTGCATCAGAGGTATTACTACTCTCACTTAATGTCATAGCTAAACTATTCTTCCAGTATTTTGAAATATATATTTTCGAAACTGAATCCTGAACACTACCTGCAATATAAACATCACTCCCATTGACAAAAACCGAATTAATTTTGGATATACCATTACCATCAGTCAGTGAAGTTGGTACATCGTTAATCCAAAGCTTCCCTACATTGTAGTTCATCCTGAAAAGATTATTGTTATCCACGTTTTCGGTTCCAACAATATACACATTATTATTTGCCACAAAAACAGCTTCTGCTGATGCAGATGTTTTGCCTTCAGTCAAATTATGCGATGCTCCATTTTTCCAATATTTAGCAACTCCATATCCATAACTATCATATCCCGCAACATAAACATTTGTATCAGTCACGAAAATCGAACTGGCAAGCGCATCCCTGCTGGCATCAGAAAGGTTTATACCCACACCGTTTTTCCAATATTTAGCCACCTGGTGACCTGTTTTTTTATCTCGTTCATATCCTGCCACATATATATCTACATCAGATACATACATAGAATATGCAACAGCATCTGTTGTACCATCAGTCAAATATACCGGGATTCCATCCTTCCAGTATTTTGCAACAAGATTTCCATCGCTGTTTACTTCGGCACCGGCCAGATAGACAACCTTAGGAGTAATAATCTCTTCAACTTCACTTTTTTTATCGCAACTCATCAATGTAAATGAGCAAATAAAAAACAAAACCATTCCTTTATACAAATTATTCATAATCAAATAAATACTGGTTAATTAAATAAGAATCATGAAATAAATAAAATCCGATCTATTTCCAGCTATCTGTTCTGAAAGGCGAGGCTGGTAACTTTTCTTTGTTACAAAAATTCGGCATGGCTGCTTCATCCCAGGCAAAGCGAACCGCAACAGGATTGAGAACATCTTCAGAACTCACCAAGACTTTATTCCCTCTGATGACAGCTTTAGCAACAACAAACTTTTTATCCGCTCCCGCTATTGTAAACCAATTTAATGGTTGTTCATCGGCACTGATTAAGCCACTACCTTCATGAGTAAATTCGAGTTCAATGTTATTCTTTTTGATTTTCATTTTAGAATATAAGGGCCCGGAGAAAACAATTTGCTTTCCATAATCATTTGCCAGTGCCCAAAGTGATAAGCGTCGCCCGACTTCCCATTTATAACTTGGATGTATGTTATTCAAATCGTCCACCAAATCGGTTGTTACCACCATTCCTGTTTTTGGAATATCGAGACATTCAGCCTGTGCTTCCCAATAATAAGGTAATAAATCAGTGCCATGTTGAAGTTTATCTTTCCGCTTACTATAATGATAAGGAGCTATTTGTACAAAATAAAACGGTATTTGATTATCATTCCAAAGTCCTCTCCAGGTCTCCACCATCAATTTCGTTTTAGCAGCAAAGGTAGTTGTATCGTGTATCATTAAATTGGATTCACCCTGATACCATAAAAAACCTTTGATAGTATATGGTATTATCGGCAGAATCATTCCTTCAAACATTTTGCCTGGAACCATACCATCTATTTTGAAATTCTTTTTTCCCAAAACAGAATCTTTAAATAACGATGATTGTTCGTAAGCAGTTGGAGGTGTCCATTGTTCCACACGTGTACCACCCCATGAACTGGAGATAATTCCAATTGGGACTTTCAGGTCACGGGCTAACTCTTTAGCAAAAAAGTAACCGGCAGCACTGACAAACCGAAAAGTTGAATCGTTGCAATCCGTCCAGCCTTTAGTCGGAAGTTCGGGCTGGAGTTTATGCTCAACATATAAAATACGAATCAGGGGATTTTTCGGACTTTTTAATTCAATTTGTGCTAAATCATCTCCTTTTTTCGGAGCGGCATATCGTTTAATCTTATAATCAAGTGGATATTCCATGTTGGATTGACCCGAACACAACCACACTTCACCTACTAATATATTGTCAAGTGTAATCGTATTTGAACCTGAAAGAATCATTTTTCTTGGTACGGCAGATGCACTCATAGGATTGAGTTTCACTTCCCAGTTTCCTGAGCTGTCGGCAACAGTTATTTTAATTTGCCCTTCAAATTTAACTGTTACTTTTTCGTTTGCATCTGCTTTTCCCCAGATTGCAACCGATTTTTTTTGTTGTAACACCATATTGTTGGTGATAACTTTGGGTAAGATTATTTCGGCAGAAGCGAATCCAATCATTAGAAATGAGCATACTATAAGAATAATTTTTTTCATAATATTTATTTATTATTTCCCGATAATTCAAAAACCCTGAAATTTTTAAACTCAGAAACACGTGAGCCCATCAATCGCAATCCTATTCTACCCGACTTTAAAGGAGGAAATTCGTTCGTTTCCCAATGACAGATTTGTTCTTTTCCGGAGTTTTTTATTTTCATAAAAATATCATCTCCATTTTTTATAATCGTTATATGATTCAACATACCGGTTTTAAAAAGTCCTGTACGAGAGTAATCAGGTTTCATTTCAGTCCCGTTTAATCCCGTTCCACGTTCAGGTAAATAATAACGGGCACGAATATAATCATTTTCCGGATTCAAATTATCATTTTCGTAAGCGGCAAAGCTGATATGATATGCATGCATATGTTCGAAATACGTTTTCATAGATGGAACTGTCCGTAAATTGCTCCATTTTGAAATATCATTATCGTACTCACCTGCTCCACTTCCCGTGGCACACAAGTAAATTATATTTACATATTTTGTGGCAGTATCCATTCGGGTAAAGTCAAATTCAATCCGTAAATTACCTTCGAATGACTGTTTTGTCCAAAGTACCGCATGATTGGCATCGTTAGCCGGAGTTGGTCCGGCTTTGAATAACAAACCGTTCTTCGTCTTTTTCAAATTTGCCTTTTGTCCATCCAATATCCAATTTGATGACCACGATTTTTTGAAATCGTCACTAAATGTTTGTTTCCAGGACAAATTTTCCAGCGATTCAAATGATTTACGTTCTTCCATCGTTTTTGGATCCGGAATTTTATCGCCAATCAATTCCAACAGAATGATTGCATTCAATCCCCATTGTGCCGTACTGTTCGTACTCATACGCGGATTTTCGTGAACAGGATTCAACACTTCCGGCCTCTCAATAATTTGAGACCCATATAGACTCCGGTTCGAAATTCCGGTTCGACGTCTTCCTCCTAAAAAATCATGCCAGGCTCTTTCCGCCAGCTTATCATCGTTCAGTTCATTCGCTGCAAAGGCTGTCAAACGTTGATTGGGGAAAGTAAAAAAGCCCCAATTTGCATTTTCGGGAGTACGCTCGGGATCATCTTTTGGCATAGCATAGAATTTACAATAATCGGTAAATGTTTTTCGGAATGCCGGACAATCAATCATATCAAACATTTCGGTCAGAATTTCAAAACCGCCCATCATAGTTGCCAGATGATTATGATTGGTAATTTTCGGATCACCATCATAACTAAGTTTTCCGGTTGCCGGATCGTAACCCAACCCATTGGGACCGGTAAATAATCCGGACGGAAGTTTAGAGAGACTCTCCATTCCTGCAATAATTTTATTGTAATATTTTTTGTCACCGGTTCGTTCCCACTCGGTCATCCAATTACCGGCAAGTGCCAACCAATCGGGTCCCCAGCGCAAACGAGCCGGAGCATTATACGGAAATTTATCGCGTGGTTGAGCAATTCGCAAAGGATCAAATTCACAAACTGCTTTTTCAGATTCCAGCGATTCGTGCATCAAATCACCCGATCGTTCATCGGTTGTCAGGTAATAATACTGACGTTTCCATGCGGCCTGTGCAATGCGGGCTTCTTTCGCCCCGTCGCCCCAGTGCGAGACATTGTGCCGGCTTCCCAATCCTTTAAAACGTCCGAGATGATAGACATCAACTTCCGAATTATGACGCGTCATGGCTTCGGCCATGCTGAAAATATCAGCTCTTCCGCTACGAAGGAAACTGTACCAAAGCCAGTTTCCGGGGGCTAATTCGGTATTATCCCAGGCAAATCCTCCGATATCATATTTCCAGGAATGACGCACCGGATCGTATGTGTGCATAACATCGCCATAGTTCCAGAAACCGTACCAATGATGTTCTTTTATGGCAGTCTGATAAAACAAAATCGAACTGTCCAATTGATTTTCAATCCAGATTTTCGTTGCATTGGAACGATCGGGCAAGCTCCAGGTTCCAAAAGCCTTAACATCGTGAAGATATTTCGGTGTACAAATCAGTTGATGAGTTTTAGTTCCATAAATTGCCATCTCTGAAGTCTCCTGTTTTGTTGGCAATTGATCAAATGGGAAAAGGGTCAGTTCGCTGGTTCGGGCCACACCCGTTGGTGTACTGAATCCGGGTTGAACGTCTTCGTAAGTAGCATCCAAATCGTGAGGAATGGTATCATAATGTCTTAAATCCATAGCTTCGGCATCTTTCGACCAAAACCAAACCGCTAATTCGGCTTTTTCTCCTCGGGCATGATTAATTTCCAACGAAGCTGGATAAGATTGCCAGCAATTTTTCAACGAAACAGCTAATCCGCCACTTACATCACCAACCAACGCAAGACCTGAAGATTGTTTGCCGGAGTTGGCAAATAACCAGGAACTTTTGTCGTTGGTTCTTTTACTAATGGTGAAAGCATCTGCAGTCAGTTGAGTGAGTTTATAACTATCCCAGGCAGGAAAATGAATGAAATTATGAAATGCTACAGAATCGTCTTTTGTAATCTCAGGAATCAGTTCACCGGCAACCTGTTTATTCGACAATGTTCTGTCACCTTTATAACTAAAAGGATAACGACCAATCAACGGTTTAACCGGTTCACTCCACAAACCGTTTTCATCTCCTGAAAAACGAACATGGCGATTTTGGATCTGCTCCCGAAAAGGAACATCAAAGACTATTCCAAGTCCTTTGATAAAGTCTTTTTGCTGATCGCCATCAAATATAAAAGTATGAACAACACGAACTGTTTTCATACCCGCATAAAAATAGAGCCTTACTGTAAATGGAAGAAATTCCCGGTCATTCTTCAAGGACTTATGCATTCCTGTAATTTTCACAACAGCCCGTACAGGACCCGATTGCTCAACCACAACTTCTTTAATATCGCTTTGAAAATTGGCATACTGAATGATTTCTTCATCAATTCGATCCCGGTTTTCAATTGTACAAACAAGCCTGCCATCTTCGGATACAGTTTTGCCATTTACCATCAAATCTTTAATCAGTACACTTCCTTTTTTATTGATATCACAAGTCAGGACACCTGTATTAACCCGGATAATATCACCGGTTTCATTGACAATTAAGCCTTCGGTTAGCTTTGCTTTTTGAACAGGAATAAGTGTATACTTTTTCTGAAGATCAGTTACAGCGGCAAAACCCATCCATTTTATTGAACCATCAGGCCAATAGGCCAACGGCCAGTTTTGAACAGGAATTTTTTGATTATTTTCTGCATTGAGAATAAAAGCCTGATCTTTTTTTATTTTTCCTTTGACAAATGGAACTCCCCAACTGACACCGGTTTTCATTTCGGGTTTATCGCCAATCCATTTCAGTTCAACAGACTGACTATAAGTTAAAATGGGAATAAGTAGTAAAAGGAATAACCCCCTAATCCCTCCCCCGGGGAACTTTAAAAGGGCTCTATATTGATTTTGACTTATCATACAAGATTATTCTTTTACAATTTTCTTAGAAACAAGGCTGTCATTTGCATTTATTTGAAGCAGGTAAACGCCTTTTGCTAATGTATTCAGGTTTAAGTTTATCTGATCAGTATTGCTGAATTTACTCCTGTAAACCACTTCGCCAATCAAATTTACAATTGAAATCTGAGCCTCTGCGACTGTGCTGCCTAACATGACATTCAATTTATTATGAAAAGGATTTGGATAAACTTCACTGTTGCTCTGCAGTTCATTTAAACCGGTTGAGATTTTGACTTTGATGGTACCGGATGTATTGAATTCCGATAAATCCCAATCCAAACCTTCACCCGGAGTTGCAGGAATTATTTCGGAAGGAGTCCCGGTTATAGTTCCATTTATAATTTTAAACGTATCACCGGCGACAAAAGTAGTCCCGCTCAAAGCTGTAACCTGCAACTTTCCGCCCATTGTAAGCGTTCCGGTTACATTCAGCAAATCATTTTTGGAATTTATTTTATCAATATCTATAGATAAAATCCCACCTGCGAATATGCTTGCATCGTTATTAATTGAGAAACTTCCGACCCCATTTCCAGGCGAAAGAACACCACCATCAAGTATGCTTACCACACCCGAAACTGATCCGGTTCCTGAAAGAATTCCACCGGAATTTACGGTTGTATTTCCAGTTCCTAAACCGCTTCCCGATGTATTATTCACCATTAAAGTTCCATTATTAATGTTAGTGCCGCCACTAAAAGTACTGGCATTAGTCAGCGTCCATATTCCAGTTCCAACCTTTTTAATGGCTGCAATAGCACCTGTTCCGCTGTATTGTGTATTAGAAATTGTACCATTAAAAGCAGAATTCGAATTTCTGACTCCTACTTCCCAGGTAATTGTACAGGCACCGGCACCTCCCGCCCCTAAAACAGAACTTGCATAACCTGTCAGATCGCCAACAGGAATAGTAATGTTTGAAGTTGCTCTGTAAATAGTTGTAACCTTATTATTCAAATTAATTTTCGCATTTTCGTATCCTTTCGAACTGTAAAGCACAAAATTTCCTCCATCAGCATCTGTCGTTACATTTATTATCCCGTCAAACCGGGATACATCTGAAGTCAAGATATTTTCAGTATAATTTGTATAATAATTCAGGGTTCCACCTCCCGTGATTGAACCTCCGACAGTAGATCTTCCGTCAACATTCAAACTTCCGGTTGAACCTTTTGGTATAACTAAATTCCAGGTAGAAGTGTTATCGGTCGTGTTATTATCGTACATTACTAGCGTACCGTAATTCTGAAGTGTGATTGTGTCGCTTCCTAATGCTGAAGTATTTGCTATATCATTAGTCATAGCCACAGATCCTCCTTTTATCCAGGTTCCACCCGAATAATCATTAGCTACTGATAAAGCTAAACTCCCGGATCCTTCTTTAATCAATTTTCCTGAACCGGTAACTTTTCCACTAACTGTCATTTTGGTATACGTACTGCCAACAGATATTGTGCCTCCGTTTTGGCCCAACGTAAACCCACGGTTGGTTGACATATTATTTCCGGTAATACTTAATTTTCCACCATTCAGTTGAATATTTACCGGTGAAGCAGAAGCTGCTCCTAATTGTGAGTTTTCACCACCATCTGAAAGAGAAGCAATTTCAAGGGTGCCATCGTTAATTATTGTTTTCCCGGTATATTTATTTGTAGTTGCAATTATTAATTTTCCTGTCCCGTTTTTCACAAAATCTCCTGTTCCTTCAATTGATCCACTTCCACTGAAAGAATAATTCGAAGAAGCATCAACTATCAGAGAACCCTGTATTACGTTATCGTTAATTACGACTGACTTTATCGTAGCATCATCATTAAACTTAACTGTATCATTGGATATAAATGTATCTGAGTTTATTCCCTTCAGCCAGTTGGCTGTTTTTCCAACATCCCATTTTGCATCAATACTCCCATTCCAAACTAATGCAGCAGGAGCTTTGACTTTTAATATTAAATTTCCATTCACAAGTTCCAGCAAATAGCTTAACGAAGCAGGAACTCCAACAACTTTTATTGTTGACAGATCTCCGTATATTGTTCCGGAGCAGCGTGCCAGCGTATAATTTCCTATCGGAAGTGTACCATTTACCGTATTTATATTAAACGTGTTTTTTCCTGACATTGTCCAGTCACCACTAATCACTAAGGTATCATTTGATGTTACCACACCCGAATTCATTAGCAGGTCAAATTTATATGAAACTGTTCCGTTTTCAATCAAAGAACTCAAGAAAGTCAGTTTAGAGGATTCTCCAATTGAATTACCAGGATCAATGGCAGACAAATCACCGAGGGTTACATTTTTTCCAAATGTTCCACTACCGCCCAATTTCACAAATGCAAAAACAGTTACTTCACTGTTTGATAATATCCCGTTGTTATAAAAATCTCCATCCCAAACATCTGTAGATCCGGTATAAGTGTTGTTGTTATTCAGAGTCAGACTTCCTGCTCCGATTTTTTTCAAATCCATACTCCCGTTTAAAGTGCCCGTGCCCGAAAGTACAACATTAAAAGGAGAATTTACTTTTACTCTTTTTGGAGTCAGATTTCCGGAGACATTTACTGAAGCATTCGCAGCTGCAGTAATATCAAACAAAACTCCATCGCCGTTTTTGAATGTAGAAATTGTAGCAGTGCTGTCAGTCCATGAAGCAGTGATATTATTATCCCAGATTGTTCCCGAACTCCATCTTTTCTCATTATTATAAATAGCAGAAACAGGAGCAGTTTGCATATCATCGCCTATATAAAACCCACAATGAGGTGGTTGATTATAAGCTGTATTCTGCCAGGCAATTGCATCCCGGTACTGTGCATCATGCATCAATGTATACATTTTATAGCTTGTTGGAATTGTTGTTGTGTAAATTCGAAGTTTTGTGTTGTCAGATGTTCTGAAAATAACTTCTTCTCGCCAGTCGCCTAAAATATCAGCTGAAAGATTGGGTGTCGCTTTTGTACTGTTATTGGATGAACAACCTGAAGCAGACAAAAGTGTTCCTGCACCCCATTTTGTAATACTCGTCCCATCCAACAATTCATCCTGTAAATCACCATCCCAATATATTCTAAAATTCATTGAAGGTTTTGATGAATTTAAACTAACACCTGCATTATTCCAAAGTGCATTACCTGAAGCACTCCACATTTCAAATCCACGATTTCCCGGAATAATGTTGGCTGCAACACCCCGACCATTATCAGATCCTGTAAAATTTCCCCATAAAACTGTACCTGTTTTTGCATCATGCATTTCCTCACCATAAGCAGCGCTGGTTGATTCATGCATTTCCCAAACTTCCAGTCCTTTCCTGTTTGGATCAAGATCAGACATATGCATGGCATCACCGTGTCCAAGTCCGGTTGCATAAAGACATTTACCATTATCATCAAAGGCAGACGCACCATAAACAATCTCATCCTTTCCGTCATCATCAATATCACCAACACTCAGGTTATGATTCCCTTGTCCATATGCATTTGCACCATTGGGAGTATTTGAATCGTATACCCAACGCTGAGTCAACTGACCGTTTCTGAAATCCCAGGCTGCCAACACAACCCGGGTATAATATCCCCGGCACATAACAGCACTCGGATGCACCCCATCGAGATAGGCTGTACAAGCCAGAAAACGATCAACCCGGTTACCATAACTGTCGCCCCATGAAGATACCGTTCCACGTGCCGGAACATAATTAACGGTTGAAAGTTCTGCACCGGTAAGACCGCTGAAACAAGTCAGGTATTCCGGACCACTTAAAATATATCCTGCAGTTGTACGATAATCGGCCGCATCATTATCGGAAGCCGCCGGTCCTTTACTCAGAAAGTTTCCTAAACCATCTTTAGTTCCCGGAGCTGTTTTACAAATTATTTCGGCTTTACCATCACCATCGAAATCATCCACTTCGAAGTCGGTATAATGTGCTCCTGCACGAATGTTTTTTCCTAAGTCGATACGACAAAGTTGAGAACCGTTCAGTTTATAAACATCAAGGTATACATCACCTGTATAACCTGACTGTGAATTATCTTTTGCATTACTGGGTTCCCATTTCACAACCAATTCAAATTCTCCATCTCCGTCAACATCGCCCACGCTACAATCGTTTGGAGAATATGTACAAGTTGATCCGTCCGGCATTGTCATAGCTGCCGGTACATTCATTGGAATTTCCAGATAATTATTGGACCAGACTGATGCAGAATTTGTTTCACCTGTTTCAACATTATCGATAACCGTTTTTACCGTATAGGTGGTTGCTGAAGCTGTTGGATCGGTATAATTTGTGGCAGTAGTTATTGGTGTAGCATTTAATTTCACCCCATCGCGATACAAATTAAAAGCGACATTATCAGGATCGGACCCTAAAACACGCCACGACAAAAAAACCTGATTTGTAGCTGATTTCACAGCCACTAAACCCCGGTTTAGTTTCTCGAGTTGCCGTTGAGCTAAAAGATTTCCTGAAAGTAAAATTAAAAACAATAATAAAATGACGGGAGTATTTTTTTTCATTTCTATTAATTTAAGTATATCATTAAGTGCGGTGAATTTCCAGCTTACAAAGAAAGAGTATCTTTGAATAAACCAAAATAGAAAATTATTCAATCTAATGTTTCAAGGTACACTCAATTATTAATAAACTCAAAGAACGGAGTCGCTTTATCGAGCGTTATAATTCCATGAGATGGTACATCCCCGTCTTTCAAAAAAACATTTATGATCTGTTTTTGACCACCAATAGTCGTAAGCAAAACCGAATAGAGAATTTTAATCTTAGATCCAACCTGAATTTTTGCCTTCCCTTTAAACTTTACAACAAAAATATAGGCATCTTCTTCATGCCTTTCAAAAGCAAAACTGATGGTATCAAAATGCACTTCCTTATTATCAGACCAAATTCTGATATTCTTTTTGAAATACTTCACAAGGTCTTTTTTGTCGGTGTTATCAATGCCTGATTTCACATAGTCTTTATTCTTATTCGTTGCCGTTTTCTGGAATTCGTAATAAAAATCGGCATAAAATATTCGTGTTGATAAAGATAAGACGCCATTAGAATAATTCAAATTAGAAAAAGTCAGTCCCATGGGATGCGGATATACCTGCTGAATGACAAAAAAGGAAAACAGTAAAAATACAATTCTAAATGAAAACAATTTTGACATACATATTATTTTAGAATCTGTAAAAAATGAGAAATATGGATACTAATATTCCTAGAGCAGAAAAAAACAAAGCTATTTTTTGATACGAAACTTTTGCAAACTTATAGAATAAATAGACAACAAAATAGTAAATGAAAATTACAAACAACTGACCAACTTCAATACCTACATTGAATGAAAACAAGGGGAAAATAATTCGGGTTGAATCGCCCATTAAATCGGTAAAGAAATTGGAAAAGCTCATTCCATGAATCAATCCAAAGAAAAGAGCCATGAGGTATTTTGCAAGCAGTTTTGTTTTTTTGAGCTTCCCATTGATTGAGAATAAATTAAAAATCCCGCTGATTAAAATGGTCACCGGAATCAGAAGTTCAATGATATAACGGTTCGGCAATATAATTTTAAGCGAAGCAAGAGCCAACGTCACAGAATGACCCAAAGTAAAAGCAGTTATTACAATGGCTACTTTTCTCCATTCGGTTATCTCATAAACTGCACACAGGGTGATAATAAATAATAGATGATCGAATCCATTGATATCGACGATATGATGAAACCCTAAATTCAGATAGGAATAAAAAACATTCAATAATTGCATACTACTCTATTTCAAATATTAAAATCAATAATCAATCCGTTGAAACTTAATGTTTCAATGAATTGATTATTTTGAAATCTGATAATATGATCTTTTAGAAATTGATAAATTTCAAACCGGAAGATAATTTTATAGAATTTCAAAACAAGTGTAATTCATAACAAAGCCACAGACTCTTTGTTTACATTTATTGATTTGAAAGCATTTTGAATACAGAGCTTTCAACTGTAAAAATCGTCCCGTGTCGAAGTCCCGATGGCACGGAGATTTTATCGGAAATATCCGTCCAGTTTTTTAAATCGACAGAAGTAATTGCACCGTATTTATGATCACGGTATTTATCAAAATACATGATCCAGCGGTTATTTACTTTCTCTGTTGTCGGTCCTTCCGCCCAATATTTTCCTGTTATAGGAGCACTTGCGTTTGAGTACGGTCCGGTGAGATGATCGGAATAGGCAATTTTCAAATTTTTCTGAGCCGGTTCACGGGTTTCATCTTTCAAAAACATCACATACCGGGAGGCATCACGCACAATAGTTGCATCAATTACATTAAAACCGGGATCATAAAGCAATTTCGTTTCACTATAAGTTTTAAAATCCTTCGTTGTTACATAATAGATACGGTGGTTGTAACCATTATCTAAGGTTGAAAAAGTTTCGGGGAATTTTCCTTTAATGGTTGTTGCCCAATAAATCATATACGTTTTCGAAACCGGATCAACAGTAATTTCGGGCGCCCAGCAATTTCTGGCGCTGTCTTCCTTCGCCATAACAGGGATAAATTGTTGCTCCGACCAATGAATCAAATCAACGGAACTGGCATATCCAATTCCTTTATCCGCCCAACTGACCGTCCAAACCATGTGGAACCTTCCATCCAAACCCTGAATAATACATGGGTCACGCATCAATTTATCATTTGCAACTGTCGGTACTAAAAACGACTGATCATTTTTAAATGCCGTCCAGTTCAATCCATCATGACTTCCGGCTAAATGCAATCCATCTTGTCCATTATTTTTAAAATAAGCAAAAACATAATTTTTCTCAACAGGAACAGCTTTCAATTGATAGATTGAATTCACTTTTGTGTCAAATGAAATTTCAAATTTCCCATCCGGCTGTTGAACCGAAACGATGTTCGTTTCGGATAATTGAACCGGCACATTGGTTATTATTTTACAGCTTAACCCACTGAATGATTTTACAGTTGCTTCCTGAAGTTGATTTGCCTCCCAATTCATTCCAATTTCAAAATTTCCACGCGCCTTTATTCCGGATACCGATCCCTTATCCCAGGCATCGGGTAAGGCCGGAAGTAAACGGATTTCTGATTCATTTGATTGAAGCAACATTTCAACTACAGCTGCAGTCCCACCAAAATTTCCGTCTATCTGGAAAGGTGGATGTGCATCAAACAGATTCGGATAAGTTCCTCCACCCGAACGTTTATCAGGCCCTTCGTATTTGTCCGGATCGACATATTTCAGTAATTCACGATACATTTTATAAGCATGATTTCCATCATATAATCGTGCCCAAAGATTGATTCGCCAGCCTTTCGACCAACCGGTAGTTTCATCACCTTTAATTTCCAGTGTTCTTCTGCAGGCATCGGCCAGAGCGGGAGTCTTGTCAGGTGTAATCTGATTTCCGGGGAATAGTCCAAAAAGATGTGACTGATGACGATGTTGCGGATCCACATCTTCCCAGTCGTAATACCATTCCTGAAGATTTCCTTTTTTACCGATTTTATAGGGATGCATGCGGTCCAAAGCCTGTTCCAGTCTTCCACGAAACTCCTCATCAGTATTTAATATTTTTGAAGCCTCAACAGTTTGTAAAAAACATTCCCGGATCATAGCCAGATCAGCCGTACCACCGTACAAAGTGGCTCCTTTATAACCATCCGGAGTAATATATTTATTTTCAGGCGAAGTGGATGGGGAAGTAATCAGATTTCCATTTTCATCTTCCACCAACCATTCCAGACAAAATTCCGCAGCACCTTTCATAAGAGGATAAGCTTTACTTTTCAAAAAAACGGTATCACGTGTAAACTGATAATGTTCCCATAAATGAGTACTTATCCAGGCTCCACCCATGTTCCAGCAAGCCCACGACGGATCGCCCTGACCGGCCTCACCGACAGGATTACTCATGGCCCAAATATCGGTATTATGACAAAGACACCAACCTCCTACCCCGTAATACTTTTTAGCTGTCACCGCACCTGTTTTCGAAATATTTTCAATTAAACCGAATAAGGGCAACTGCATTTCTGATAAATTTGTCGTTTCTGCCAACCAATAATTTTCTTCCAGATTAATATTGGAAGTGTAATTACTACTCCAGGGTGGACGAATATACGGATTCCAGATTCCCTGCAGATTAGCAGGAACATTTTTTGTTCTTGAACTTGAAATCAACAAATACCGTCCAAAATTAAAATAAAGGATCTCCAGATTTTTATCTTCTCTTCCATTTGCGTACCGCTTTAACCGTTCGTTTGTAGGCAGATTGGGTGCTTCCGTTTTTCCCAGGTCTAAACTGACTCTGTTATAAAATGATTGATAATCTTTAATATGATCTGATTCCAAAGCGTCAATATTCTTTGAAAATGCTTTAGTCAAATACGATTGTGCAATAGACTTTTCGTTCAATCCTTCGGTGGCTGGATTTTTATCAAAACCATTGAAACTTGTTGCCAGCGAAATATAAATAACGGCTTCGGTTGCATTTTTAACCGCAATAGTCGAATCGGTCCGGACAACCGAACCACCTGTATTTTTAATCTTGAACAAAGAAGAAAACCGTGTTCCTCTTTTTTCATCGAAGCGAACCGGGTCTTTTACATCCCTTCGGTAACTTGGTTCACAATGATAAGGAGCATAACCATTCGCCTGTAATGTTTTTGATTTTACCGATACCTTATATTTCAACAAACTTTCAAATTGCAAATCAAAATTCAGGCTTCCTTTCTTAGAACTTGAAAGTTTAATAATCATCACCTGATCGGGATAGGAAACAAAGTATTCCCGTTTATATTTTACTCCGTCAATTTCATAACTCAGAGTTGAAACGGCATCCTTTAAATTTAATTCACGATAATAATTAACAGGCTTGCCGACCTGACAGAAATGGATGTTAAGTGTTCCAAGAGGTAAGTATGACTGAGAAAAAGTACCCTGAACCTTTTTGTTCAGTTTATCTGCCAGAGCATAATCATTATTTTTTAATGCTTCTCTTATAACGGGAATATTCTGATACGCATCGGGTGACAAAGATGGATTAACCGGTTCACCCGACCACAAGGTTGCATCATTTAAATATATCTTTTCATTTGTACAATCGCCAAAAACCGAGGCCCCAATTCTGCCATTCCCAAGTACAAGCGTTTCTTCAAAATACTGTGCCGGTTTATCGAACCAGATTAAATCCTGAGACTGAGCCGAAACAATACTTGAATTTAACACTAAGAATAAGAAATAAATATGCCTTCGGACGTTTTTCATTTTCAATATTTTTATTTAAGGTAAGTCTGTGAAAAATAAAAGAATGTAATTATTTAAGTAAAATCTCAATGGAAAAATCAGCAATCAAACTATCTTTGAGAAGTAATTGTAATAGGATTCTATATTGCAAAGTTACAAAATCTAAGATTTGGAGCAAGCAGACGGTTCAGGATATAAATACATTTTTAATTTAGAATCTGGAATTTTACGGAAAAATTCTGTAGAAACGACTATTGACTGAACTAAATTGCTGCCGAAGTTTCAGCCTTTCAGTATACGGAAGGTGAAATTTATCTGTTTGATATTAAATATATTAAACCGCAAAATAACGAAGCTATCACTTTTTAAAACCGGAATTATACAATCGATAAATTTGAATTCAATAAATGATAATTCAAACTATAAAACTTAAAGATTTGTATAAATTTCTATGCACTTGTACAATAAAACAGTTGTTCAATATCCTAAATACTGTATTTTTGCACATAAGTTAATTGGCTGAAATCACACTCGGCCCGAGAGTCAAATTAATTACTTTAAATTAATACGCTTCATGAGAAATTTCATTAAAATTCCTATCCTCTTGTTGTTTGCAATTCTCACACTTGTCCGTTGCACAAACGAAAAGGAAGATTATTTCAAACGTCCGGGTTGGTTAGAACCCCCTATTTACGAAGTTTTACAAAAACAAGCAAGGTTTTCCTCCTACTTAAAATGCGTTGATCGGACACTTTATGCATCCGCTCTTAAATCAAGTGGCTTGTATACTGTTTTTGCACCGAATGACGATGCATTCAAAAGCTACCTCCTATCAAAAAACTTTGCTACAGTTGATGACATTCCTGACTCTACAGTCAACGCGATTGTTGCTTACTCCATCGTATATAACAATTATTCATTTGACCATCTAACCGATGTATTAAGTGGGGGTTGGGATTCACTTACCAGTATAAAAAAGAAAACAGCCTATTACGAAACTGTACATCAGGAAACCTATTTGGGAAATACGGTTTGGGTTTACGATTTGCCTTCTCTATTTTCCGGATCTATCAATTACAAATACCTGCCGTTTTATTTAAGCCGGGTTTTCGAACAATCCCGTTCCGCCTCTCAGGCAGCTGAAGATTACGGCATCTTTTATCCGTCACCCGGTAGTACTTACACTGGAAGCAACGTACAAAGCGCTGCTATTTTGACTAAAGATATGGTGGCAGAAAATGGTGTGGCACACGAAGTGGATCATGTATTGGAACCACTTCCAACACTTGAAAAAATATTGAATGACCCGGACTATTCAAAGTTTAAAGCACTTATTAATGCAAAAGGATCTACGGGCGTTCCCTACTTTATTACCTATATGTACAACAAGTCGTTGACCGACTATTTTCAGCTGGCACTACCAACCAAGAATATTAACGAAGTCTATTTTAAATATTATAGTGAAATAGCGGTTAACCTGAATGGTGAGAGGTTTGGTACGAGTGATAGCCAGGCAGAACAGGGAGGTTATACACTTTTTGCACCTGACAATGCTGCCATTGACAAGTTCTACAACGATAAATTGAAAGAATATTATCCCGAAGGGATTGATTCTGTTTCAAAAGACATTTTAGCCTATTTTATTAATGCCCAAATGATTGATGAATTGGTTTGGCCGGGTGACTACAAGGGAAGTATGAACTCGCAGGGTGAATTCTTAAACGGTAAAGGAAATCGTGGGGCTGATTTCAATAAATCTAATTATAAAAAGATTGTACCGGCCAGTAACGGATTATTTTACGGCTCCGATAACTACATTAAAAGCCGTTATTTCGAAACTGTGTTTTCTGAAATTTTACTGAATCCAACATACAATCTTTTAAATACGGCATTTACTCAGTATTTTAACACTACTTTAAAAGAAGAGTTACTAAAATGTGAATTAAATGGATACACACAGGAAAATTACACGGTTTTATTGCCTTCAGATGAACTGCTGAGAGCTGATGGTTTTAGTTGGGAGTGGATTGCTGGTTCTAATGCCTATGGTTTTGTAAACTCCAATTCGGGAGCCAGTCTTGGTAATTTCGATGTACCCACACGGATGCAACGACTGGTAAGATCCCATATTTTCAAACGGATTAAAAACGACGAAATAAATTGTGCCATTACCAATTTTTATACAGATCCTTCGTTTGCCAAAGCGTATGGAGGTTATTCTTATGCTGTTAATGAGTACGGAGATATGATACGATATAAAGATGGGAAGATTCAGATGCTTGGAAATTATGATGAAAATGATTGGGTCACTGCAACTCCTTTTAAAACTTTTTTAAACGGTCAGGTATTCAAGATTGACAAAATGCTTCAATACTCCAGAAGAAACACGTATCCAAATGCTCCGGAAGGCTATAAACCTCAGGACTTATATACTTACTTCTTAAACATGTCGGGAGGTTTGGAAAACACAAATGTCGCGATTTTCAAAAACTATATCGGGGCATGTTTAAAAGGGGACTTAAGCAACGATTTGGCCGGTATATCTTCAGATATGGTTCTGACCATCTTTATGCCATCCAATACGGCAATTAACAGAGCGATTGCAAACGGTGATTTACCTTCACTTACGGAAGTTAATTCTGACCCGGCTGCCCGTAAAAAGGCAACAAATTTTATTCTATATCATATGATAAGGGGAAAGCAATTTGTTGATGATGGATTAACTTATATCATGCCAAATAAAGAAAAAATCACGGAAGAGGTTTGGCCTACTTTACTGAAAGATGTGGTTGATAACACTTATCTGGCTGTAAGAAAAGATGCTGCAGGAAATTTAGTTGTATCGACGCACGTTCAAAGTACTGGTAAAAATCTTTCAACATATGTAAGATCGGCCATTGTAACCCGTGGACTCAAACACAGTAACTATTTTGGTGCCAATGCCGTACTTCACGAGATCAACGATTACTTTGTATATAATAAGGTTCAGTAACTGTAAATTGAATTAAACAGATTAATATGAAAAAGAATAATTATATAATATTTTTTCTGGTCTTTGTGTCGTTGCAAATGACTTTTTCCGTGATGGCCCAAACAAAGACTATTATTCATGGTAAAGTAATATCAAGTATCGATAAACAACCATTAATAGGTGTATCAGTTGCTGAATATGATAAAAATCACCGTATTCTGAATGGAGTGATTACTGATATAGATGGAAATTACACACTTAAAATTAGTGGCGGAATTGGTACTACAATCACTTATTCATACATCAGTTATAAAACCACCACAAAGACTGTCGGAAGTTCTGATGTCATCAATGTCAGTTTGGAAGATGCTTCTCATGAAATGAAAGGAGTAGTTGTTACTGCCAGGAATCAGGTCAATACTGGTTTTGCAAATATTGCAGAACGTGACATGTCTTACGCGGTAAGTAGAATTGACACAAAAGAACTGGAAGGACTACAGGTAGCGTCTATTGATGAAGCACTGCAGGGTCGTATGGCCGGAGTTGATATTGTGGCAAACAGTGGTGAACCGGGTGCAGGGATGTCCATCCGTATACGGGGAACAACTTCAATTAATAACGGATCAGATCCATTAATCGTAGTGGATGGTATTCCGTATGATACAAGCATTGGTTCTGATTTTGACTTTGCAACAGCCGATGCTGAAAATTATGCTCAATTACTGAATATATCACCGGCAGACATTCAGGAGATTACTGTTTTAAAAGATGCTGCCGCTACTGCTTTGTATGGAAACCGTGGTGGTAATGGAGTATTGTTGATTAAAACGAAACGTGGAACTATAAGTAAACCAATGGTAAATTATACCTTTAAGGGTTCATTGAATACACCTGCAGCTCCTATCAAAACTTTAACAGGTGATCAGTATAGTTCGTTAATTCTTGAAGAAGCACAAAATGCCGGTACTCCATTAAGTACGACAAGTTATCCTGAGTTTACTTATGATCCGAATAATCCTTATTATTATTATAATTATGGCAGGAATACCGATTGGTACGCAGCATTGATTAAAAACGGTTTTACACAGGATCATTCCTTATCCGTATCAGGTGGTGGTGATAAAGCCCAGTACCGCACGTCCATTGGCTATTATGATCAAACCGGGACAGTAATAGGTCAAAGTTTTTCACGTTTGACAGCTTCTTTAAATTTAGATTATTCTGTTTCAGACAAACTGAAATTTCAGGTTAATCTCTCCTATACGCATGGTGATCAAAATAAGAACTATACAACAGACTTGTTGAATACGGCTTATACAAAAATGCCGAATCAATCTATTTACGAGTATAATACCTTGGGTGAACTGACTCCGAATTATTTTTCTCCTGAATCAACCCCACAAGGGTATTGGAGTGCCTCTAATAACAAAGGAATATATAATCCTGTTGCTATGGCAAATACAGGATATTGGAAAATAAAAAGCGAACGGATTTTACCTAAATTTAATATTCAATACTGGGTTATTCCTGAGGTATTGAAATTTCAGGGAGATCTTGCTTTTGATATCAATACTTCGAAAGACAACCGTTTTCTGCCACAAATTGCAACAGGTAGGTTATGGCCTGAAAACAGTGTAAACCGTTCTTCGGATCTTTCCCAGGAATCTTTTACAGTTCAGACCTATAATAAGCTGATTTATACTCCAAAATTGAATGACAATAATTACATTATGGGCTTATTGCAATATAGTTCGTACGATTCACGTAATTCATCATTCCAGGAAACCAGTTCGTTGAATGCGTCTACTTTTTTACAAGACCCTTCAATACCTTCGAACATTATCGGTTCAGGACTGGGATTAAATTCAGGAAGTTCTGAAGCCCGTTCTTTATCGCTTCTGGCGATGATTCAATATAAATTTATGGACAGGTATATTTTCACCGGTTCTATCCGTCGCGATGGTGACTCAAAATATAATGACCAAAACAGATTTGGTTATTTCCCGAGTGCTTCGGTTCGTTGGAGAATCTCAGGTGAACCTTTCATGAAAAATATTAAATCTGTTGATGACTTTAGTTTTAGAGCCTCAACCGGTAAGAGTGGGAATCCGGTAGATAAAAATTATCTTTACTACAACACCTATGGTACCTATGACTGGACTTACCTGGGTCAACAAGGGGTTTATTCAACAGGACTTCAACTATCCAATTTACGGTGGGAGAAAGTGACCGATCTGAATTTGGGAGGAAATCTGATTATGTTTAAAAACCGCTTGAATATTGACTTCAACTGGTACAAAAAACGCACCAATGACCTTTATTTCCCATCTGTTGGTATTTCAAATACATCGGGATTCAGTAATATCAGCAGTAATGTGGGTACTATGGACAATAATGGTTGGGAACTGAGTATAAACACCACTCCTGTAAGAGGAAAAGATTTTTCAGTCGATTTTAATTTTACATTTGCCCGTTCTGAAAACCAAATTATTTCTTTGTCGGATAATATACCACTTTTATCAACGCCTACGGCTGCTAATGGTTTATATCTGACAAGCATAAAAGTGGGCAATCCGCTCGGATCTTTCTATGGTTATCGGTATAAAGGTGTTTACCTTAACGAAAGTCAGACCATAGCAAAGGATGTAAATGGCAGTCCTATTTATACATATAATTCAAACGGAATCAGAGAAGAAGTCAGAATGAAATTCTGGTACCCTTCAGTTGGATACGATTTTCAACCCGGAGATGCAAAATATGAGGATATTAATCACGATGGAAATATAAATTCACAAGATATTGTCTACCTGGGAAATATGAACCCGCTTTTAACCGGAGGTTTCGGACCTACTGTCCGGTGGAAAGATTTGAGTCTGACGGCTTACTTCTACTATCGTTATGGTGGGAAAGTAATTAATCAGACCCGAATGGAGATGGAAAATATGTACAGTTTTAATAATCAGGCGACATCCGTATTGAGAAGGTGGAGACATGCCTACGAAGATGAAACGACTGCACCAACAGATTTGTTACCCCGGGCATTAATGCAAAAAGGGTACAACTGGTTAGGTTCTGACCGTTACGTTGAAGATGGATCTTTCCTGAGATTTAAATCATTGACTGTAAGTTATAATCTTGACAAAAAACTCAGCAGTAAACTAAGTATGAGTAATTTGAAATTATGGGCAACCATGCAGAACATTTATATCTGGACAAATTATACCGGAATGGACCCCGAGGTTACCTTAAAAAGTGGTATTTCAAGTTTGGGATATGATACCTCACGATCAGGCAGACCTATGGATTTCTCAATTGGTTTATCAGCATCTTTTTAACAAACAAATTCTAAAGATTTATGAAAAAATATATTGGTCTTTTATTGGCAGTTTTTATAGCATCACTCCTGACATCCTGTTCGGATTGGTTAACATTGGCGCCTGAAGATGGTGTTACCAGACAAGAATTCTGGCAAACAAAGGAACAGGTAAATTCAGCTGTTATCGGTTGTTATGCCTCTCTATTGGACGGGCCCGTTGAGAAAATGTTTTTGTGGGGAGAATTACGTGGAGACATGTTAACAAATGGTGTTCAACCAAACTATAACTATACTCAGGTACTTGACGGTGAAATTTCATCAGCAAATTCAGTTGTAGATTGGGGCCCACTTTATACAACAATCAACAATTGCAATACGGTATTGAAATTTGCACCCACAGTAAGTGCTATTGATGGGACATTCACAGAAAAGCAACTAAAAGAATATGAAGCCGAAGCCCTTACGATTCGTGCTATGATGTACTTCTATCTGGTTCGTTCCTTTCGCGATGTTCCGTTGGTTTTACAAGCATCTGTTACCGATAATCAGAATTTCTCAATTCCCAAAACGTCTGGAGCAATAATCCTGGACTCATTGGTCCGCGACTTGAAAATAGCTACAATGAATGCTCCTATTTCCTATCCTACAATAGAAGAAAATAAAAGCCGTATCACATCATGGGCTGCCAAGACCTTATTAGCGGATATTTATTTATGGCAGGAAAATTATGCTGCCTGTAATAATCTTTGTCAGGAAATAATCGGGTCCGGAAAGTTCAGCCTCATTCCGGTCGAAAAATTACCGGTAGAGATTTCTGATGGAGGAGTAATTATTGACACTGTAACCGTAGCCAATGAGTCGGATGCCGACAAAATGTTTATAGAATCGTATGTTAAGGGAAACAGCATTGAATCAATTTTTGAAATACCCTTTACCAGTTTGAAAACCAATCCATTCTATTCTTTGTTGGGACCTGATGTAAATAAACTGGCACCGAAAGCTGATATTGTTGATGCTATAATATTTCCACCGGCATTATACATGTCAGCTCCCGATGCAACGGACATTCGTGGCTCAGGTTGTTCGTATAGAGCCGGAGTTGTCTGGAAATATGTTGGGACAAGCCGTACCGGGGCCGTACGCTCATCAATTGAATATACTACACCCTGGATTGTTTATAAATACTCTGATGTTTTATTAATGAAAGCTGAAGCATTAAATCAAATTGGTTTACAGACTCATGACGAGAGTGCACAAATACCCTACGGTCAGGCTGCTTCGTTAATGGAACAGGTACGGGTTGCCCGTAATGCGGTAAATACTTCTGATTATAAGTTCACTGCTCTTGACATTGATGGCAAAAATTTAGAAAGAGCCATACTTGATGAACGTGCCCGTGAATTTGCTTATGAAGGAAAACGGTGGTTTGATGTGTTGCGTTATGCAAAGCGCGGAGATTATGATGGAAGTAATATTCAATACCTGGTTCGGTTAGCAATCAACAGTGCACCACCGGAAAAACAAACAAGTTTGATTGCCAAATATAAAGATCCTAAGCATAACAGCCATTACTGGCCTATTTATTATAAAGAGTTGGAAGTTAATAAAGAATTAAAACAAAACGATTTTTACGCACAATAAATCTTATCAGCCATGAAAAAAATAATTTTTAATTCAGGAAGCAGAATAACATTTATTCTCTTATTCTGTTCATCTCTGGCTTTATTCAATTCTTGTGTGTTCGATGATTACCTGAAGGGAAAGACTTTTCTTACATCGGATGAAAAAATGATTGATGAATACATAGAGCAAAAGGACACTTCCATGACGGAATTTCTGAAAATAGCCGACAAAGCCGGATTTAGAGGAATGCTTCATGCTTACGGCACAAACACTTGTTTTATCCCTACAAATGAAGCAATCGCAGTTTATTGCCAACGGAACGGTATCGGATCGATGGAAGATTTACCGGTGGATCAACTGGAGAAATTTATCAAATTCCATATCGTTCGTGATACAATCAAAACCGAAGATTTTGTTGATGGACGATTAAGTTTAGCAACCATGTTAGGAAAATTTCTAACTACCAAAACGGTTTTAAACATTGATTCTGTACCGGTTATTCGTGTTAACCGGCAAGCCGATATCCTTCAGGGAAATATACGGGTAGCCAATGGAATTATTCACAAAATAAACTACGTGCTAACTCCTAATCCAAAATCTGTTGGAGAAATGATCGAATTACTTCCGGAGAATTATTCATTGTATAAGTCCATAATGCAAGAATCGGGTATGATAGATACCCTGAAAAATAATATTGCTGATGGAGTATGGTATACCGCCATTCTACAGAGTAACGAATCTTTTGCAACAAAGGATATTTACACACGAGCTGACTTAATTGAAAAAATGAAAGTAGCACAACCTGATTTCGCCACAGATGAAGCAAAATTAATTCAACTGTATGCTCAATACCATTGCATTAATCGTTTAGCTTATGTTGCCGACCTTTCCATAACAAGTGCCGAACTGACGTTGGCAACAAATCAGGTTATTACATTTAAAACGAATAAAGATTCTCTGATTTTGAATGAATATCAGTCTTTAACAAAATTTGAAAAAGGGGTAACAGTTAACAAAGAATCGGAATGGACGGATATGAGTTGTTACAATGGAGTCATGATTGATTTGGATGGATACATTGAGCCTGTTAAACGTGGTCCTGAGGCTGTTTACTGGGAATTAACCGATCAACCCGAAATAAAAAAACTCAAGGAATACAGAAAAAGAGGATCCTGGGTCACTTTTAAACCGGGTGAACTGTCCGAGTTAAATTTCGGAGGAAAAAATAATCCTACAATTAGTTATGCAGTAGCTTCTGCGTACGATACCAAGACTCAATATGTGCATTATGATTACTTTGAAATACCCTTACGTCCGAATGTTATTCAATGGATGGAAATTAAAACCCCGGTTCTGACAGAAGGTGTATATAATGTCTGGATTTGCTGGCGTCGTGGAGGTGATAATACTAAATTTAAAACGACTTTCATGCAGGAAGGAAAAATAGATCAGGTGCTGCCAAATGTTTTTGATCTTGGAGCCTATTTTAATGATAAGGCAACCCCCGAAGTAAATTTGAATCAGGGCGAAAAACAATATAATGCCAAATACAGAATCAGTGTGGTAAATAGTAGTAATTGCGGAGCAATAAAGGTTGAGTATACCGGCAGGCATACGCTTCGAATGGATGCGTTGAGTGGAAATAGTCAGCCGTCGTGGTGGGATATGATTCAGTTTATCCCTGTCGATCAAAATCAACTATGGCCACGTTTTGATATTGATGGTAATGCCATTTATCCGGGAACTGCTTGCGATCAGATTGCTCCTGTTGATCAATCTTGTAATGGTGATTTGAATAACTAATAGTAAAATTTATTAATTATGAATTGTAAACATAAAACT
Source organism: Paludibacter sp. UBA6032 (assembly GCA_002427885.1). GTDB lineage: Bacteria > Bacteroidota > Bacteroidia > Bacteroidales > Paludibacteraceae > Paludibacter. Next base: position 176,019 of record DIZI01000008.1, on the reverse strand, counting down.
AAATGCTTTATCATACTCCCGATACTGGTACTAAGCGTACTCATGACGGGTTGTTATGAAAATGCATGGGAAAATCACGCAACTCAGGATAAACTGTTGAAAAGTGATTTAGTCGAAGCCATTGGTTCGAAGGCAGAATTATCAACTTTTCTTTCTATGCTGAAAAAAACAGGATATGATGAATTGTTGAAAACCTCAAACGAATTTACCGTTTTTGCACCAACGAATGCCGCCTGGAGTGGAGTTGATACAAGTAATGTAGATGTAATGCGGAAATTAGTGGGATCATTAATTGTATATAAATTTTATGCCACTGATAATGAAAATTTATACAAATCCATCAAATCGGTCAATGGTAAAAATATTTTTTACGAACCAAACACTCAAACATTTAACGGAGCAAAAATAATTACTGCTGATGTTCGAAGTGCAAACGGAATCATTCATATTACCGATAAAATTGTTGAAAGAAAGAACAACATTTGGGAATATCTTTCCGGAAACTCGGATTATCTGCAAAGCCAATACATCAAGAGTTTAAATGATAGCGTAATGGATCCTGAAAAGAGCGTTGCAATTGGAGTGAATGCCGAAGGAAATATTAAATACGATACGATTTGGAAAAATATCAACAATTTTCTGCAAAAATATCCATTGGATATCGAAGATTCGGTATTTACTTATATAGTCGTTGAGAATGATGGATTCAACACTCTATATAACAAGTATAAAAACTATTTCCAAATGGGAACACCTGCACAAACTGATTCCATTACACGCTTTAATGTGTGTCAGGACTTTGTTATAAGAGGAATCGTTGATATTACACTATCCGACACCCTGACCGATGTTGATGGAGTAAAGATTCCTGTTAAGAATGCAATTATTCAGTCAACGTATAATGCATCAAATGGACGGGTTTATATTATTAAAGAAAGTAATATCAGGCTGAAAGACAAAATAAAACCGATCATCATTCAGGGTGAAAACTATAACAAAGCATCAGATGCCAATTACGTATTCACCCGCTACAAACGATGGGCGCAAGGAGAACGCGATATAGTACTATCCTGTAGCGAAAGTCAGTCCGATTCATTATGGAGGAAAGTTCCGTTAGCACCGGATATAGTGGTAAAAAAAGATAGTGTGGCATCAAAAACCTATGTCATAAACTCAGGATTGATTGCCAACGTTACAAACTTCTACATCGAATATAAAACCAATGTGAACTCTGCTAATTATGACATATATTATGTAGCCTATGATGACATTGCTGATCATTTCGATCCTACTTATACCAGTTTTGGAGTTTATAAAGTCATTCAAAAACTTTTTATTTCATTGCCGGGGAAAGATCCGTTGAAATATGGTAATATTCCGGATATAAATGGGGTGGTTAATAAAAATGGTGTAGTTAACAATTATCTGGGTGACAGTCGCTGTTTCGTCGGTGAAGATCTGGCCGGAGTTCATAAGGAAACAAAACTGAAACAATGGAGTCTGGTAACAGGCACTCAGCTCATCGAATCAGCAAATACCTCAACTGATTCAGGAATTATGGCGGTGACTAAAACAGGTACTTTAACCATATGGCTATGTAATACAGCACGAAGCAATGCTGCAAGAAATCAGGGCTTGTTATTCCTGGATTATATAAAGTTAGTTCCCAGAATTACAGAAGAATAGTAACCATAATTTCGAAAATTTATGAAACATATTAAATATATTTTATCGACAATTTTATTCGTAATTGGGTTCGCTCATTCTGTATATGCTCAGAAAGGAGTTTTCCCGACACAAATATCAGGAACCGTTTACGAATCTACAACGGGGAAACCATTATCCGGAGCTCAGGTTACAATTCCCGGGGTAGCTTCCGTTATCACCGACGATAATGGTAATTTTACCTTGAAAAAAAGTATTAAGGGCGCTTATCTTGTTGTTTATGCACCCGGTTTCTCGTCCAAACAAGTGGCTGTACAACCAAATAAAGAATTAAAAATATGGTTGATTGATGATTCATTTAACGGGAAGTATGATGATGTGGCTTCACCTTTTAAAATGATTAATGCTGAAAAAACCACCTATTCCCTATCGACTCACGAAAACAGGGATGATTATAAAATGGGAGCGGCAACAATCGAAGCGGTTTTGCAAACGAATGCAAACGGTTTAAATACAATTTCCCGTAATGGTGCTCCGGGAGCAGGTGGTAATATGTTTTTAAATGGGTTCAATTCTTTGAATGCAAGTACTCAACCCCTGATAGTTGTCGATGGGGTTATATACGATAATCAGGCCATTTATTCACAGATTACCGGTAATACAATTTCACCACTTTCAGATATTGATGTTAAAGATATTGATAACATCACTGTATTGAAAGATGGAGCATCCATCTATGGTTCAAAAGGGGCAAATGGTGCGATTTTGATTAATACAATTCAGGCAAAAGGGGCTGCAACCCGGATCAATTTTTACAGTTATGCAGGAGTGAATTTTGAACCCAGCACAAAATACAAGATGATGGATGCCTGGAGTTACAGGACTTATCTGAATGATATGCTATCCAGCAAAGGACTTTCTGTGAATGAAATTCAGGCATTACCCTACTTCAATACGGAGAAACCGGTTGTTGAGAATTGGGGCGTTTCAGGGAATAAAGACTATTATCGATACAATCAATCGACAAACTGGCAGGATCAGGTTTTTAATAGTTCACTCAATCAAAATTACCATCTTAATATTCAAGGGGGTAACGATGATGCATTGTATGCAATTTCAGTTGGGTATTTAGGACATGGAGGAACCGTGGATCAAACATCACTTTCACGTTATACGACCCGTGTAAATACACGTATAAAGATGACAGATTGGTTTAGATTTAATGCAAATATGAGTTTTGTATATTCGGAAAGAAAGCTTGCTTACGAAGGATTAAACAGAAATTTCAATCCGGTTTATGCAGGATTACTAAAAGCTCCATTCACGGCTCCATACGTATATAATGTTTTGGGCGAACAAACACCAAATCTTGAAGGAGCTGATATCTTTAATATTTCAAACCCCGATGCAATCATCAATAAGGGGTCGTCGCTAAACAATCGCTTCCGTTTCTTTGGTAGCATGAACGGGTTATTCACCTTGTCAGAATATTTAGAAGCAAGTATTTTAGTCGGTTTAACGACAGATAAAGTAACCGAGCAGATATTTATGCCCCAGGCCGGGATTTACCACACCCCACTTCCAAGCGCCGAAGTCACTAATGAATCAAAACAACTCAGAAATCATTTATTACAACTAAATACTGATGCACGACTGACCTACAAGCGTAATTTTGATAATATGCATGATCTGACTCTACATTTAGGATCACGTATACAAACAAGTAATTCTGAACTTGATTGGGGACAGGCTTACAATACCTCGAGTGACGAAATGAAAACACTGGGTGATGGATTAAATACATTAGCTCAGATTGGAGGTTCACTTGGCAGTTGGAATTCAATCTCAAATTATTTTAATGCCGAATATGGTTACATTAACCGGTATTTTTTATCAATCAATGCTGCTTTGGATGGTTCTTCCCGTTTTGGAAAAGACGCAGACGGTATTTCATTGTTCAATAATAAATTCGGATTATTTCCTTCAGTAAATGCAGCATGGTTGATTTCGTCGGAAAGTTTCATGAAGAATATCGAAAGCATAAATGTATTGAAATTGAGAGCCGGATATTCTATAACCGGGAATGACGATATAGGGAATTATTCATCAAAATATTATTACATTCCTCAAGGTCTGTTAGATGCATATGGATTGGTTAGGGGCAATATTCCAAATTCAAAATTGAAATGGGAAACCAATAAAAAAGTAAGCGTTGGTATCGATGCTTCCTTCCTGAAAGATCGGTTGAACATGAGTATAGACCTGTATAACAGCACAACAGAGGATCTGATTAATATTAAAAATATTGATCGAACATCAGGTCTTGGTATAGTTGTTATGAACGATGGATCGTTACAAAACAATGGAATTGACTTCAATATCAGTGGAAGAATTTTGGATCTGAAAAATTTCAACTGGGATATGGGATTAAATATATCAAAATACAAAAACACCTTGCTTTCAATGTCATCTGATGAAACATTTACTCAAATTGCAGGTGGTATTGTCAGAACAAAAGTAGGAGCTCCACTTGGCCAGTTTTATGGTTACAAAACGAACGGTATATTCACAACTCAAGCCGAAGCTACAACAGCCGGATTGAAAATTGAAAATACAGATCATTCCATTGTTCCATTCGCTGCAGGTGACGTAAAGTTTGTCGATTTAGTTCCTGATGGTGTCATAGATTCTAAAGATATGACCGTAATTGGTGATCCTAATCCCGATTTCTTCGGCTCATTCTCAAATCGTTTCCAATGGAAAAGTTTCTCACTGAGTTCTTTATTTTCTTTCTCTGTTGGTGGATCTGTTTACAATGCATTGAGAGCAAATCTTGAATCCTTATCAAACACCGATAATCAAACTATCGCTGCTATCAATCGGTGGAAAATGGACGGACAGGTTACGAATACTCCCAAAGCAACCTGGGGAGACCCTATGGGGAATGCCCGTTTTTCCGACCGTTGGATAGAAGATGGTTCATTTATGCGTTTAAAAAGTATTACGCTTGCTTACGATTTACCGTTAAATACAGATTTTATAAGAAGTGCCCAGGTCTACATTACGGGTAACAATTTGTTGACATTGACTAAATATCTTGGTTATGATCCTGAGTTCAGCACCAGCCAAAGTCCTTTAGGTTATGGGATTGACAGTGGTGTCAGTGCTCAACCGCGTACCATTTTAGTCGGTGTTAAAATCGGATTATAAAAATAAAAATATAAAATTAGAAACCAAAAAAACTCATATATGAAATTCTTAAATATAACAGCAGGTATAGCTTTATATGCTCTTTTATTCGTGAGCTTAACTTCGTGTCAGGACGTTCTGGATATTAAAGCGAATGAGGTAGTCGATCAGGCCGATAACTACCACAATGTATACGATGCTGACAATGCAATTTGGGGATTGTATGGTAAAGTGTCTGACCTGGCGGAAAATGTAGTTGTTTTGAATGAACTTCGTGCCGATTTGATGGATGTAACTCCAAATGCAACCGTAGATCAGGCTGAGATTAACAATCATACCGAAACTGCAAACAATAAATATTGCGATCCGGCTCCTTTTTATGAAGTAATTCTTAATGCGAATGATATTCTCAGCAATTTCGACAAAATGTTGGCTGAAAATAAAATATCACAGGCGAATTATGGTCCCCGGTACGCGGATGTGATGGCTATTCGTTGCTGGACTTACTTGCAACTGGGCATACAGTTTAAAGATGTTCCTTATATAACCGATCCCTTACAATCGATAGAATCGTTAAGTAACAGTACGCTTTTCCCTACAAAAAACTTAGACGAATTGATTCCTCAATTGATAACAGATATGCAAAGTGTATCAGCTTATTTGGGAGTAAATATGTTATCTTCATTTTATAACCAGATAATTACAGATAATGGAAAAAATTTCTATTTGAATATGCAATTTATCAACAAACATATTCTTATGGGTGATCTTTATTTGTGGAACGATCAATATGTGGATGCTGCGACCCAATATAAAGCCTATATGGATGAAGCTGATTTAAGTTCTTCAAAAACTCAAATTAAGAATAAAGTGAGTACCTGGGTTTGGGCAGGAAGTAACGAACCGCGTTTTCAGGTTTGTTATCAACGGTATAAAGATCAGGATGTAACCTCATTCCGTAACATGTGGAAAGAAATTTTTTATCGTCCGACGACAGATGTTGGGAATTTAGGTACCATTGGTTTACAAGATGAAATGATTTGGATGATCAGTTATAGTGGTTCGACGAACTCAGCCAGTCCGTTTATCAAATTATTTGCCAATTCCGGGGTGGGAGAATATCAACTCAAGCCATCTTCCTATGCTATTGATAGTTTGTGGGAAACTCAGGTGCAACAATCAAACGGCTTCGTATTTGACGGCCGTGGTAGGGAATCTTCATTCGATTATGTCAATGGTCAACCGGTTGTATTAAAATATCTCTATGATTATTACACTTCGGTTACAACCGATTTGAACAGAACCATACATTTGAATTATGTCAATATTTCAAATCCATATTCCAGAACAGGTAAATGGTTTCTTTACCGCGCTGCATTATTGCATCTCCGTTATGCTGAAGCAGCCAATCGTGCAGGATATCCACGTTTGGCCTATGCCTTATTGAATAACGGTGTAAAAACAAATTTTGACTGGCGTCGAAGTGACGGCTCATTCCGTGCGGACCGGGAAGGTGTACAATACAGCAGTTTTCCACCCCTGAACGATTCGGTAGCGGCAAAACCTTATCCTGCACCTTTCTATTTGGACGCCCGTCAGAATGATGCACCTTACACATTCTTGCGGTCTCCATGGAGAGATAACGGTGGCATCAGGGGACGTGCATTTTTGGTCAATATTCCGACACCTGATTATGTACACGATGGATTGGGTAATGACCATAATGATTCCATTCAATGGATAGAAAAAGCCCTGATTAAAGAGGCTGCATTGGAATGTGGATTTGAAGGTCAACGTTGGGGAGATTTGCTACGGGTAGCCCGTCGCGAAAGTAAAGAGGGACAAGGGACTGTTGCCACCATTATGAATGCCGCAGTTTCACCTAAATTTCACGGAGGATCTGCAAATATTAATGAAAGCAACCTGTTTTTACCAATGAAAAGATAATAAATAATATTAGTTGAAAATGGGATACATTGAACGAATACAATGTATCAGTCTTTTAATGTTAAGAAGTAATTCTCATTTCATGTTTAACATGAAATGAGAAAACATAATGTGAATCAAAATGTTATAATCTAAATTACTGTTTCAACCGAATATCATATAATATCACTATGTATGAAATTCCATACCAAAATACAATTTTCCATTGTATCCATTTATGAAAACGAGTAGTTTTGACATCAATAATTTATTACTAACTAAAATTTATTAAATCATGAAAAAATTAATTACTTCACTTTTTGTAATGCTGGCGGTTTCGCTAAGTGTTCAAGCAATAGATTATGGTCTCGCAAGACCATGGAATCAGATTATGATTTCAACAACCGTAACTCCGGGAGATACTGCTTATTTTTCAATATTATCCCGTGGGGGTGGAAATGGTGGTTTATGCTCTCCAAGGGCCGATTCGATTCTAACAATTGCAAGACCTGCCCAATCTATTTTTGATGCAGGTGATTCACTGACCTGGCGGGTAGTTAAAGGTGCTGCTCTTGGTACTGCTCCACGTGTACGTATTATGAACGTCAAAACCGGACAATATTTATACTTTGGTAAAAAAGATGGTATAACTAAAAGTGTCTATATGTCTTCAAGAAATGATCCATATAACGGAGTGAAAGATCTTTTACTTCTTGATAATGGATCAAGAGTTGCTGCCGAAAAATATTATTTAATAACTGATGGTACTACTGACAATCTGGTCAACAATACAGGAAGTATAGTAACCTATAAAACTGGAGACGTTGGTGGTGGCGCTCAATGGAGGTTTAACACTCATATGGGTACTCAACCAAAACCAGTGTTACTTCCAGCACCTTCTATGGAACTTTCTGCATTAGAAACGACATTAAGTGCTGGTGGGAGTGTTACTTTAAATGCAAGAGTAGTTAAAGGAGCTAATGATCTTCTTGGTAAAGCAATTTTATACAATGCAAATACAGCAATAGATACTCTTACGTTAGATGCTAATGGTCATGGTTCTTTTGTATATTCAGGATTGAAATATGGTACAGAAAAATTTGCAATTGTCTATAGTGGCGATGTAAATTATGAACCAAATGATAGTGCAATAATTGTTTCTGTTGGTCCTAACTTAAATGCAAAACCAACAAAAGTGGAATTAACGTTACCATCCACCTCTGAATTATATAAAAATGTAACATTAAGTATTGCTGTAAAAACGTCAACTAATGACGTGGTATCAACTGGAACAGTAAATGTTTTGGTGAATGGTACTGTTAAGAACACCTTTACACCTGATGTTTTGGGTATGGGTTCTATTACTTTCCCTAATTTATTAGTTGGAACGGAGAATATCAAAGTAGTTTATGTTGGAGATAAAATGGCCTATTTGAATAGTGATACAGCTAGTATTTCGATTGATATCACACCTTCAACTGCCGCGGTTAAACCCTATCCTGTTACTTTTGACTTATGTGATCAACCTGAATTTAAAGCATGGGAAAGAGAAACCGGTGTGACTTCTGTAACAACAAGACCTTACTCTCACGCGTTTAGAATGGACTCACTTGCTGGAATCATTATTTCTGATACAATTACCGAGGCATTTAAAGTTAAATACGTTGCATTAGGTTATACTTATAGTAAAATTGATGATTGCAATAATCGCGCTGATCAAATTCAAATTCCAATTGGAACGAATCGCCCCACATTTGTAAAATTCAAAACACCATGGTTGAATGAGGGTAGTTATAATGTGTTTCTATCGCATCGTATTAGTAGTGGTAATCCTATTCAAATTACAAGTGTTACTATGGATGATAATGAACTTTATTTTCCAGCCGGTGAAATGTATAACCGTATTTTATCTTCTTATAATGTTTCCTCAAACACTCGTCGTCGTTGGAATGCTAAGGCACATTCTGGAAACTTGCCTATGGCTTATCTTGGTTCTGTAAGAATTGATAAATCAAGTACGCATTGGTTAAGATTAAATGTTGATGCTGTCAACAATAATCCTGCAGATCAATTGGATATGCTGCAATTTGTCCCTGTAGATATGGATTCCTTATCTATTAACGAAACCGCAGCTGTTAGTATGGCAAAAACATATTATCCAATGTTCGATTGGGTTGGATTCTCACATCAACCGGGATACGATGCAGCTGCAATACCTGCAACTTACACTACCTTTGAACAATTTGCAATTCCTTACCAGGTTCAGGATCAAACCAATTGGGGAGAACTCATCAGTCATACGATTGACAGTGTGGGTATAATTACAAGAACTATCGGCGGCTCAGATTACGTAGCCAATTATGTAACAGTTTATCGTGCCGAGGACAAATGGACCCGCATATCGGAAGGTTATGCTGATGAAACAAATATGAATTACACCTGTAGTTTGCCAAAAGGTAATTATTATTATGAGGCCATCAAATTTACCGATATAGGTGATGGTTCACAAGGTTATCGTACATTTATAAATAGTGGCAATTTCAAGGTTGGTAATCCTGATGCTGTCATAACACCAACAACTTCTAACATCAAAGCTTTTGCTTATGGCAAAACACTTACTGTTAGAGGTATCAAAGCAGGAGCCAGAATTTTGGTTACCGATTTGACCGGAAAGATGATTGTAAACACTGTTTCTACATCAGATATATTCACTAAAGCTTTGTACCCTTCAATCTATGTTGTTAAGGTTGTATCTGACAATGATATTTTGAGAACCAAAGTGATCGTTAAATAATAAAATTTATTATCCTGAAACAAAAGAGGCGGTCAATATTAGACAGCCTCTTTTGCTTTCATCTCTTTAATAGATCCTTTTTATTGTGTAAGCATTATTAATTCAATTCCTTTTTCTTTTCCTTATTTATCATGAAAAAACTCTCCGGATTTCGTAAAAACATAATTTTATTCTTACTCCTCAGTTTCGCTGCTTCAACGACTCTCCTGGCGCAACGCAAAATGGAAAAACTGGACAGAGGTATTGTGGCAGTTAAAAACAATTCTTCACTGTATTTTGTCAGTTGGCGGTATTTAGCTACCGATCCGGAGAATATTCAATTTAATCTTTATGCAAAAAAAGTCGGATCAACCGCTACAAAATTAAACGCATCACCCTTAACTGTTACAAATTTTCAAACTACCGGTGGTTCCGTAGGTAATGGAACCCAACTTTATGTAACCACGGTACTCAACGGCATTGAAGGAGATCCAAGCGGTATATTTACAGTAAATGCAACCGGTTTTAATTCATATCGAAGTGCGTTTTTGGATATAACTTTTGATCCTGCAAAAGATGGGTTGGATATCTCAAAATACAGCACAAAATTTGTCTGGCCTGCCGATATTGATGGTGATGGAGAGTATGATTACGTTGTGGATCGTTTATCGACTGACGGTTTAAATTCACATAAAGTTCAGGCTTATCTGCGTGATGGTACATTATTATGGACTATTGATATGGGGCCAAATGTCAGTATCGATCAGGGACAAGACGACATGGTGATTGCCTATGATATGGATGGTGACGGGAAAGCCGATGTAGTCGTAAAAAGCAGTGACGGAACCGCATTTGCAAATGGTAAAGGTGTATTTGGATCAACAACACTCGATACGGACAATGACGGCATTATTGATTACGGAACACAAAATGTAAAAAATCCCCCACAATACATTACTGTAATTGATGGGATGACCGGCTTGGAAAAGAATAGTATCGAAATGAATTATCCTTCCAACTATACCCGCACCAACAAAGCCAACTTTATGGGTGAAGAATATAGCAACCTCAACGGTCACATGGCAATTGTTTATCTCGATGGAAAACATCCAAGTGTTGGGTTTATTTATAAAACAAGGGAAGCAGTGGATCAGTTTCATTATTACTATGCATCTGCCTGGGGATATAACGAAGCCGGACAATGGGTAAATAAATATAACTGGGAAAGAGGTCGTCTCGATGCAGCTGAAGGTCATGGTATTCGGGTAGCCGATGTGGATTTGGATGGACGCGACGAATTGCTGGATATCGGGTACGGAATTAAATATGATGGCACAGTGGCTTTCAATGCTCATATTACTCACGGCGATCGTTTCAGAGTCGGAGATATAGATCCAGATCGCCCCGGACTGGAAACATTCGCTATTCAACAAAATGCCATGCTGGGTATGCTTTTATATGACTCTTCTACGGGAACTTCAATTTCTAAAAAATTTTTATCAGCAGTAGGTGATGTTGGTCGTGGCGAATGTATGGACATTGATTCAACCCACCTGGGTTATGAATTTTATTCAACCATGCCCAATATTTACGATGCCAAAGGAAACGTAATATACGAAGGACCTACCCCATTTCCACACGAAGGCGTTTGGTGGGATGGTGATTTAGATCGGGAAGATTTATCATCTGCTGATGGGAATGGTTTTAACGCAGACGTTCGTAAATACGATATGAATTCACATTCTTTCGGGAACAGGTTAATCGAATTCGCAAAAATGACTAATTGGACTGTGAGATCCGAATATGGAGTCCGACCCGCTTTCTTCGGAGATATTATGGGTGATTGGCGCGAAGAAGTCATTCTGGAAAAACATGGTTATGCTTCCGATGGAGTTACGGAAACCTGTCCCGGATTCGTCGGATTTTCAACCGATTATCCAACGAATAAACGGATTTATTGCCTTATGCAAAATCCTGCCTATCGCATGCAGGCTACAACAAAAGGTTATTATCAGTCGGCTTTCCCTGATTTTTATCTTGGATATAATATGCCGACCCCTCCTGTCCCACCTGTTCTTAAAGCAAAACTGACATGGAAAAATGGAACCGCTTTCGATAAGACTGCTGCAAATTTCGTTCTGGAAGATGAAAAAATGACTTCTGTTTTCACTGATGGAGATGATGTCATGTTTGACATTTCAGGGAATAATTCTTCCGCCATTCAGTTAAATACCGATCTGGCCCCATCCAGACTATTGGCAATGAATCCAAAAGGGAAAGATTATATTCTTTCGGGTACCGGTAAATTGACAGGAAATATGGAATTGCTTAAATCGCAAAACGGGACATTCACTTTAAACGGGAATCATACGTATACCGGAAAAACAATTATCTCGGAAGGTACTCTTGTCGTAAACGGATCATTGGCCAGTCCGGTTGATGTCAGGGCAAAAGGAACTTTGGGTGGAAATGCCGTTATTAATGGTGGAATTACTCTGAATCCAGGATTAAATATCGAAGGTGGACGATTATCACCGGGTAATGGTTTAGCTGCTGATAAACTTGGTAAAATGACTATCAATGGCGATGTGGTGATGAACGGGAAAGTAAATGTGGAACTGGATATATTACCTTCTGCTGCAAGAAAAAACGACTCATTGGTCGTTAACGGAAATCTGACTCTTTCAGGCATAAATAAAGTGGTAATAAAGACGCTTGCAGGAACACTTCCTGCCGGAACATTTTCATTAATTCATTGGACCGGAACTTTAAGCGGAACGGTTGATAATTTTGAAATTGCCGGCATAAGCGGACTGCCAATGTCTTTAATTATTGAGAATAATACATTGAAATTAATAGTTAATTCCGTACGTTCGACTTCTTCAGTAGTATGGACAGGTAGTGAGAGTGCTGATTGGGATTATGTTTCTGAAAATTTCAATTTAGCAAGCACTCCAACTTATTTCGTAAACAATGACTCAGTGCTGTTCAATGATAATGCCATCAATAATACGGTAAATCTAACTGATAATTTATCTACTTCAAAAACAGAATTTACGAATTCATCAGCTTCAATTACGCTTAAAGGAACAGGCGGAATTGCAGGAACCGGAGATTTTATAAAAACAGGTCGCGGATTATTAAATATCGAAACGATAAACAACAGCTTTACCGGGAAAGTACAAATAACCGATGCTGTTGTTCAAGTAGCGTCTTTAAGCGATGCGGGCTCAAGAGGTTCGCTGGGTGCGGCAAGTGCAGCTGCTACAAATTTTGTTCTTAACAACTCCAGGTTAATCGTGAATGCCGTTTCTTCCAATTCAAACAGAGGAGTTACAATGACTGGTAACGACACGATAAATGTACCGAAATCCAATGGTGTTGTTACATTTACCGGCATATTAACCGGAACCGGGAAACTGGTAAAAACAGGAACCGGACAATTGAATATTTCCGGGAATGTGGCTAATAACTACAGTGGGGGAACAATAATTTCAGGTGGAACCATCGGGTTATCAACACTCACCATGAACACCAGCGGCTTAGGTAGTGGACCGTTAACTTTCGAAAACGGCGGAACTCTATCCATGTATTTCAATTCCGCCGATTACAATCAGAAACCAACCTGGAATATTACTATTCCACAAAACCAGACCGGAACTCTCAAAGCTTCGGGTAGATGTGTGATTAGCGGAAGTATATCCGGCGCGGGAACTCTGAACTATTATGTCCCTTATGTACGTGCCGATTTAGTGGCCGGAGGAGGTAATAATTTCACCGGAAAACTGAATGTTACCAGCGATACTGATGGTGGACAATTCCGCATTAATACAAATTCCTCTGGCTTTCCACTGGCAAATATAAGCTTGGGTGCTACTGTTTATATGGCTGTTTATGCTACAGGAGCGAGTGGTACGTCGAATTCCACGACTATGAATATTGGTTCTGTTTCCGGTGTTACCGGTTCAAATTTAGGAGGTGGAAACTGGATAATAGGGGGCGATAACAGAGATGCTATTTTCAACGGAACAATAACAGATGGAGCTACTATAACCAAAGTGGGTACCGGATCGTGGACACTGAATAATGCAAATACCTATACGACAACCACAAATATTAATGGAGGAAAGCTGATAGTCAGCAATACGACCGGTAGTGCTACAGGAACAGGAGCGGTATATGTAAAAAATACAGGTATTTTAGCCGGTAAAGGTATTATTTCGGGAGGCGTGGTTCTTAATTCAGGAGGTACACTCATGCCTGGCAATACTACAATTGGAACTCTTACATTTGGTAATAATCTTGTATTACAAACCGGAGCTAAAACTTCAATTAAAGTCTCAGGAAGTTCAAACGATAAATTGTCTGTAGCCGGAACTGTTATTTTAAAAGGAACACTGGAAATGATAAATAATGGATCGGCTTATCAGGCTGGAAATACCTACAATATCTTATCCGCAACATCTATCAGTGGAAATTTTGATGACATCACTCCTGCTCTTCCTGCTGAAGGTTTGAAATGGAATACCTCACGCATTTCGGAAGGAATTATTTCTGTCGATTTTGCCGATGGAATAGAGGATGTAAATGGTGTTACAGTCAGGGTTTTCCCAAATTTAGTCAAAGATAATTGTTATGTCAGCATTGGTTGTTTGTCGGGAAGAATAAAAATAGACATTATCGATCAGGTCGGAATGCTGGTTCAGTCGGAGACTTGTTCGGCCAACGAGTTAAATCACGAATTGAATATGAGTGGTTTAGTAACCGGAATTTATTTTGTAAAGATATCTGACAGTACAAATTCATATTTGCGAAAAATAATCAAGCATTAAACAAAGAATATGCGTGAATTGAAAATAAAAATACGATTCTACTTATTGTTCATTGGACTTCTGTTACCGTTAGTCAGTTATTCACAGGCAATAAAACAAAAAATAGCTTGTGTTGGGAATAGTATAACGTTTGGTTATGGCCTCTCATCTCCGGCGACTCAAAGCTATCCTGCACAAATGCTGGGCTTGTTGGGTGCTGCCAATTGGGAAGTAGGAAATTTTGGGGTCAGCTCTCGTACCATGTTGAAAAAAGGGGATAAGCCTTATTGGAACGAAGTAGCTTATACGAATGCAAAAGCCTTTCTTCCAAATCAGGTGATGATCGAGTTGGGAACTAACGATGCGAAAACGACAAACTGGAATGCACATGGGACTGAATTTGTCAGCAATTATAAAGAAATGATTCAGGTCTTTCAGAATTTATCATCAAAACCGGAGGTATGGGTAGGGCTCATACCTCCCGGTCAAAATGTAAGTTGGACAATATTGTTTGGCTACGTAAAGGATTCAGTTAATACTAAAATCAAACAAATTGCACTGGAATCGGGAGTAGGATTGATTGATCTTTTCGATGGATTTAACGGGAACTCAATTAATTGGTATAACAGTAATTATTTTCAGGCCGATAGCATTCATGCACGTACTGCAGGTGCAACCATCATAGCTCAGAAAGTAAAAGAAATGATGACCTCAATCAAACCGGAAATAACTTATTCGAACGGGAATTTGTCTGCTCCTAAAGCTTATGCTTATCAATGGTATTTCAACGACGCACTCATTTCTGAAGCTGAAGATGGAGAAAATCAAGAACTTAAACCAACTCAAACCGGAAAATACAAAGTTTCGCTTAAAATAAATTCAACCAATGAAACACGTATAATATCGAAAGAACTGGAAATAACAAAATTATCCTCTGCATTAGAAAGCCTAAGAAAAGGAGCGGTAAAAATATTTCCAAATCCCGTTTCAACAAATGTATTAGATATCGAAACTTCAGAGTCTGGCGAATCTAAAGTTTCTGTTTATGATATAACCGGAAAACTTGTAATTTATACCTTGATGCATTCTTCTAAAGAAGCAATTCCAATTGGTATGCTTAGCGCTGGCTTGTATTTTATTCAAATAAACTCTCAATCAGTCAATTTTAAATCTCAAATTATAAAAATAAAATCGTGATTAAATTATTTACAGAATATGAAAACTGAATGAATTGATCACGATGGAGAAATTGTATCAATGGATTGGAAAGTTTCAGATTCTCAAACTGAAAATTTGAATATGAACATTCTAAACATCTGGTCTTATTCTATCATACTTAAAAGGAATTTAACTAAATTCAATTTCTAAATCAATTGATATTAATCAATTACTTTGAATTTAAATTCGATTATTTCAAATATAAAAAGGGAAATACGGAAGGTGATTCTTTCCTTACCGGAAAAACACAATGAATTTTTTTTTATGTATAAGTACATTTTTCTATTCTTTTATTATTGTTATTTTAATACTTTTGTCTCATAATTACTATAGCAAACAAGACTTTAATCATTTTTTACACTTTTGGGTGAATACCAATACAAAATGTTTGCGGAAATATATAAATCCCTGTAAACGTCATCTTTCTATGATGAGGCAGATAATAATGGAAAAATTAATTCAGGGTAATACAAGACAAACCAAACAATCTAAAAAATATACTTTCTAAAATACCAGCGAAACCATGAAACAAAAATTTTTATTATTATTCGGCGCATTAATTTTGATATTTGCGGGTACTGAAGCAAAGACTATTAACAGAAGTAGGATCATATACGCATTGGATAGTATCAACAGCACTGCTTCTGTCACCAGTAATACATTAATTGACAGCACATTGTTAATTATCCCTGATACGGTAATTGACAATCAGGTGACTTATCACGTTAGAAGTATAGCCGATTCCGCCTTTCTTAATTGTAGTGCTTTAAAGAATAAGTTAATCATTGAAGCATCACTTACAAGTATCGGAAATAAAGCATTTCAGGGTTGTAGTAAAATAACAGGAATTGTTTTTCCATCGACTCTTACTACTATCGGAAATTATGCCTTCGATGGTTGCAGTGGTGCAACTGACTCTACGAACATCGGTGCTCAGGTTACTACTATAGGTATCTCTGCATTCCGGAACTGCAAATCGAAACTTATAATCGATGGTGCTAATTTAAACTATTCCAGCCTGAACGGAGTTTTGTTCAACAAAGATAAATCGACATTAATTCAAGGCCCTGTTTCTTTAGTTGGGAACCTTGATATACCTTCAACTGTTGTGAGTATTGGCACATATGCTTTATATAAATGTACCGGTTTAACCGGTATCTCTATCCCTTCATCTGTAACGAATATTGGGAATTATGCATTCTCAGGTTGTTCAGGCCTAAAAGGAACATTTACAATTCCATCAACTGTTACTACAATTGGAGCTTATGCTTTACAAAATTGTACCGGCATTACTAAATTGGTTACTCCGTCTTTACATATTTCTTTATCGGTTTTTCCGACTGATCTTCAGAACTTCACATTGAACGGAAGTATTGACGCACGTGATTTTACTTTTCTGAGAGACAGTGTTAGTGCAATCTCGGAAATCGATTTGACGAATGCTACAATTTTAGCTTATACAGGAAAAGGTGGACCCGAATCCTCCACAGTAAGTAAGGTTTACAAGGCTAATACAATACCTCAGTATGCATTTGATATGAATCCTGCCCTTTCAACCATTAAATTTCCTTTATCAATTACTGAAATCGGAATTAGAGCCTTTAATGCTTGTAAGAACTTATCGGGAGATTTAATTTTACCTGCTAAGGTGACTACCATAGGTGATTATGCCTTTCAGGGTTGCGAATTCACCGGAGTAACTCTTCCAAATTCATTGACGACAATTTCCACCGGAGCATTTTCAGGTATGAGTAATTTATTTACGATTATTGTGCCTGATTCTGTTACTAAAATTGGAAATAATGCCTTCGAGTACTGTGCCAATGTAACGGCTATTACAATTCCAAACTCTGCAACCAGTATTGGAACATATGCTTTTTATGAGTGCGGGAAATTAACAAGTTTGAATTTCCCTGATTCATTAACTACCATTGGAAATTATGCCTGTTATTTATGCAACAGCTTAACAAGCGTCAGGATACCGACTAAACTCACAACGATTGGAAGTTATGCATTTTTTGGTTGTACAGGATTAGCTGAATTTACTTTTCCCGAAACGGTTAAGACAATCGGAACATACGCATTTTCAGGATGCACCGGACTAACGAATATTAAAATTCCTGAAGCTGTTACAAGTATTACCGATTATTCATTTTCAGGTTGTACAAAATTAGATACTGTTACAGTGTCATCCCTAACAACAAGTATTGGATCTTTTGCCTTTAATAAGTGTAGCTCCTTAAGGAAAGCAGATGTCCCTGCTTTAGTCAAAACAATTGGCACTTGTGCCTTTTCAGACTGTACCGCTTTGATGGATATGAGTATTCCAGCTTCAGTAACAAGTATCGGTGATAATGCATATAGTAATTGTAGTGCTCCATTATTTGTAGACAGTACGAATCCAAATTATTCGAGTCTGGATAGCCTGTTATTCAATAAAGCTAAATCCACATTATTGCAGTGCCCTATTAGTAAATCAGGAAGTTATTCGATTCCTGAATCGGTAACAACCATCAGTGCATATTCATTTTATAATTGCGACAAATTAACCGATATCACTGTGCCAGCATCGGTTACCAGCATTGATAATGCGGCATTTTTCAATTGCAGTGGCTTAATTAGTCTTACGGTCCTCAGCCAGATTCCGGTTGATTTAAGCAGTTCGGCAAATGTATTTTATAATATAAATAAAAACTGTACACTGTTTGTCCCCGCCGGTTCAAAATCAGCCTATGCAGCTGCAAACCAGTGGAACGGAATAAGTAAAATTGGTGAATCTCCAACAGCTTTAAATACTCCTTCGGATAATAATTTTTCAATAAAAATAATAAACGGACAATTAATTGTTTCTGATATCGAAGCAGGGAAAACTATTGAGATATATAGTTTACAGGGAGTTGTAGTGGATCGTTTCATATCAGCAAATGAATCAACGACCATAAACTTACCAACAAAAGGAATTTATATTGTTCGTATTGGAAATCAAACGCAGAAAATAGTGAATAATTAATCTTATAGAATCTGAATAAGATTTACAAATTGGCTTACAAATTAAAGAATATCGTAATTCAATATCTTACATTTATATCTTCATAATTCAATATCAAAGACGGGAAATTATTTATCCCGTCTTTGTTTGTTTTAACTCCTCTGCCATATAATTTACTCATCAGTTTTCAATAACCTTACAGTTAATAAATTAAAACGAAGAATTCCGGATTAAACTTTTATGAAATTGAATCGTCAAAGTAAACAGAAAAGAATTTTAGTTTTTTTACAATATAAAAATTAGTGGTTATGAAAAAGTATGTAATGTTAGTTATGGCTTCCGCGTTTATATTTAGCGTGGCAACTTTTGCTCAGAATCAAGCACCTCAACAGGGGAAAATGAGCGAAAAGAAAGAATTTAAACAGGGTGACAAATCTCACCTAACACCGGAGAAAAGGGCCGACAAAATGGCGAAAGATTTGGGATTGACCGATGCTCAGAAATTAAAAGTTCAGGCATTGTTCGAAAAACAAAATGTAAAACGGACTCAACATCAGGCTGAAGTAAAAAAGATCAGGGAAGATCAAAAGGCAAAGTTTGAAGCAGACCGTAAATCTATGGATGAAGAGTTGATGAACATTATCGGAAAAGAAAAATTTCAACAACTCGAAAGTAAACGAACCGAACTGAAAGCGAAAAGGGACGGAAGAAGAGACGGTAATCAAAGAGTTCGCTTCGAAAGAGCGAAGCGGATGAAAGAGTTCAGACATGCCGACCGGCCAAAAATTTCAGCTCAGGACAGGGCTGATAGAATGGCAAAAGAACTGACATTAACGGATGCAGAAAAGACTCAAGTTCAAGCCCTTTTTGAAAAACAAGATGCTAATCTCGAAAAACATCTGGCTGAACTCAACAAGATGAAAGCTGATCAAATGACACAGATGGATGCAAACCGTAAAACTCAGGATGCTGAAATAGAAAATGTTATTGGGAAAGAAAAATTTCAAACCCTTCAAACCAGGCGTTCTGAAATGATGGGGAAAATGAAAGACGGCAAATCCGGACATATGAACATGCCTCCAAGGGAAAGAATGGAAATGAAAAACCATATGCAGGGCAATATGCTACCATCTCCCGAGAAAAGAGCCGAACGTATGGCTAAAATCTTAAGTCTGACAGATGCTCAAAAAGCAAGTTTACAAGCAGTATTTGTGAAACAAGATGCAGAACGGGTTCAACATATGGCCGACCTAAAAAAATTCAGAGATGATCAGAAAGCTAAATTTGAAGCGTTGAAAAAAGCACAGGACGCAGATTTACAAAAAATTATCGGAACAGAAAAATTTCAGAAACTTGAAAGTCTACGTGCAGAGAAACAAGAAAAGATGAAAATGAAGATGCAAAAGATGAAACAGCGGAGAGAAAAAACACCGAATGATTCAACTATGCACCATCAAATGTCTAATCAGATGTAACAACAAATAGTTTATTAAAACACCCGCAAATAAAATTTACGGGTGTTTTATTTGTAGAAAGAACCAATATTATTTTTCCATGATAACCATTTGATGACGTACGGATTCTTCGTGTATGGCTACCAGTACGGTTTTCATAAACTCTCCATCCATATCCATTTTCTCTGCCTGTGCAATGCGGGTTTTCAGTATTTCGTCATAACGTTGTTCCTGTAAAATAGGCATATTGTGTTCTTTTTTATAAACACCAATCTCATTGGAAACACGCATACGTTTAGCCAGTAACTCAAGCAAACTGTCATCCAACTCATCAATTTGGCGACGTAAAGCAGTCAGATTCTCGGTACTTTGAGTCATATCCCGGATAACCAGGGTATTTAGAATAAAGTCGAGGACAGCAGGAGTAACTTGCTGAGCGGCATCACTCCATGCTTTATCCGGATTACAATGCGATTCTACAATCAGCCCATCATAATTCAAATCCATAGCTTGCTGGCAAAGTGGAGCTATCAATTCACGCTTTCCACCGATGTGACTTGGATCACATATTAATGGCAAGTTAGGCAACTGACGATGCAATTCGATAGGGAGATGCCATTGCGGCAAATTACGGTATATTTTTTTATCGGATGTACTGAAACCACGATGAATGGCAGCAATCCTTCTGATTCCCGCGTTGTAAATTCGCTCGATAGCACCAATCCATAAATCTAAATCAGGATTAACCGGATTCTTTATAAATACCGGAATATCGATTCCTTCCAACGCATCGGCAATTTCCTGCACGGCAAACGGATTAGCTGAGGTTCGTGCACCGATCCAAAGAATATCCACATTATACGATAAAGCCTCACGAACATGACCTGCCGTAGCCACTTCCACGGCAGTGTACATACCCAACTCTTCTTGTACCCGTTTTAGCCAGGGTAAACCCCTTACTCCTACTCCTTCGAAACCACCCGGTTTGGTACGTGGTTTCCAGATTCCTGCACGAAACATTTTCACACCACGGGCTGATAGCTCGCGGGCAGTTTCCATAACTTGTTCTTCTGTTTCTGCGCTGCACGGACCAGCAATGATAAATGGACGCTTGGCGTCGATTCCCGGCAATAAAATTGATTCGAATTCCATATTATTTGTTTTTTTATATTTTCTAACTAACCTGTCTGGCTTATTATTAATCAAATACTTAACCAATATGCCAGTCAACAGTTCAACTAATTAACTAATTAACCAATTAACTTTACTCTCTCCAACGCTTCAGCCAGCATTTTTTCGTTGGCACAAAGTGAAAGCCTTATGTAACGATTTCCTTTGTCTCCAAAAATAAATCCCGGCGTGATAAATACTTTTGATTCGTACAATACCTTATCGGCAAGTACTCCGCTATCAGCATAGGTTGATGGAATTTTTCCCCAGAGAAACATTCCTACCTGACTTTCATCGAAAGTGCATCCCAACGATTTCAGAATTTCTTCGGCTAAATCACGTCGGTTTTTATACAAATCTACATTCATTTCCCGATGCCATTCATCAGAGTTATTCAAAGCCGCAATGGCTGCTACTTGCATAGGTTTAAACTGACCACTGTCAATATTGCTCTTCACTTTCAGTACCCATTGCACAAATTCAGCATTTGATGCCAGCATTCCCATCCGCCAACCGGGCATATTATGCGATTTACTCATTGAATTCAGCTCAATACAAATATCTTTTGCCCCTTGAACCTGAAGAATACTCAGGCGATTTTCGTTTAGTATAAAACTGTACGGATTGTCATTACAAATTACAATGCCGTGTTTTTTCCCAAAAGCCACCAATTTTTCAAATAATTCCGGTGTTGCACTGGCACCGGTAGGCATATTTGGGTAATTAACCCACATTAGTTTAACGTTACTCAGGTCCTTTTGTTCAAGTGATTCAAAATCGGGTTGCCAGTTGTTATTTTCATCCAAATCATAGCTGATAACTTTAGCCTGAACCAGGTTACTCACCGCTGAATAGGTAGGATAACCCGGGTTTGGCACCAACACTCCATCGCCCGGATTTAAAAAGGCAAGCGAAATATGCAATATGCCTTCTTTGGATCCAATCAGTGGTTGAATTTCGTTGGTAGGATTTAAATCGACAGCAAACCATTTTTTATACCAATCGGCAAAGGCCTTACGCAACTCAGGAATTCCAACATAAGGTTGATAGCCATGTGCATTAGCCTCAGCAGCTGATTTACAAAGGGCTTCAACAGTTTCTTTTGAAGGCGGTAAATCAGGACTTCCAATCCCTAAACTGATTACATTCATGCCTCTGGCATTCATGTCGGCAACTTCTTTTAGTTTAGTTGAAAAATAATATTCGCTTATAGAATTTAAACGTTCAGCTGGTACAATTTGACGACCCCCAGCCCCTCCCGCGAGCGGGATAAATTGCGGGGAGCTTGAGTTACTTTCGTTTTTTGTGACAATATCTTTATTCATATATGATTAAAATAGAATGTACTTATTTTATTATCTGTCATCAGACAGTTTCTGAGTCAGTTTTTGATGTTTTTCCTCCCCTTTAGGGGTCGGGGGTTTAATCATTCGGTGTTGCTCCTTCGGCGTATTCACCAAGGGTTTTCAATTCATTAATCAATGGTTTTATGGCAACCAGAGATTGTCTATAACGTTCGTGGTCATCAAACTTAAAATCGACATAAAACTGGTATTCCCACTCACGGCCCAAGATTGGTAATGATTGGATTTTGGTCAGATTAATTCCATAAAAGGAAAAAACCGATAATACTTTCGATAAACTTCCTTCGGTATGAGGCAATGTAAATACAATTGTCGCTTTATTAATCGGTTCATCTTTCTGAATTTCATCAACCACCCACTCATTAGCAAATATCAGGAAACGTGTAAAGTTGTGTTTATTAGTTTCTATTCCCCTTGCCAGAATATTTAATCCGTAAATCTCGGCAGCACGTTCGCTACAGATAGCCGCATTTCCAATCAAATTCTTTACAGCAATGTCTTTGGCCGCAAGAGCTGTATCTTCATGTTCCACAACCTTAACTCCGGGTAAAGTCCCAATAAAATCATTACATTGCATCAAAGCTATCGGGTGTGACTGGACTTCTTTAATGTCGTGAATTGTTTGCCCGGGTAAAGCTGCCAGACAATGGGAAACGCGTAATTTATATTCACCTGCAATGGGAAATTTGTGTTCTTTCAACAATTCGTAGTTTGGCAACAGACTTCCGGCAATCGTATTTTCGATAGCCATTATTCCAACGACATTTGAGTCCTTCTTAATCGCTTTAAAAACATCACGGAAAGTAATACATGGAATAATTTCAACTTCTTCGCCTTCGAAAAAATTCTCTGCTGCAATACCGTGATAGGCTCCTAATCCACCCTGAATAGCTACTCGTTTCATATTTCTTTGTTCGTTTGTGTATAAAAAAAAACCTGCTCATATTTTGAGCAGGATTTCCATGTATTTTCTATAATTATAGTTTTGTTTTTTACATAAAGGCTATCCTGCTCTTACCTACTAAAGTAAAAGTAAAAAAAGAAATATGTAAAAAATCGGTTGACCATAATGCTTGTCCTTTTGCTTAGACGCTACAAAAGTAATATAATTTCAATAAATACAACCAAATTGAAAATAAAAAGTTCAAATAAATTTCAATTTATCAAGAATTAGTTATTTTGACTTCCTCGGATTTATCTGCAGAACTGAACATAAATAATGAAAACAGGAATGAAAAAAATATTTTCATTCCTGTTTTTCAGAGAATTAAGGCGAATAATTATTTTTTCTTCTTCAAGTCATCCAAATCCTCTTTCACTGTCTCGGTTTGATAAGACGGAATGTGTTTCACATGTTTACCTGACTTCACTTTTTTAGGTTGTTTGTTCCCTGATGCTCCCATAATTTTTCCTCCAATTTAATTAAATAAAATATTATAAATTAATATTGAGTCGGTTCTGTTATGTTTGATAGCCGGACTGCTCGTATTTGTTTAGCGCAAAAAGCGAGCTATACTATGAAATGAGCATTATATTCAAGAATTACCGACAGAATGGCTAACTATTGGCTTCGGCCAATAGCTCGGGGACTTTCACGGCCGGAACAAATTCACACAATGCTGCTGACCGTAGATTATCATGTGAAATCCATAACGGGTTACAGGTTCCTTATGACTCTTTTATTGATATAGAGGAGTACTATGAAAGCATTTTAAATTAGTAAATAAAATATTTAAGTTTTTATATGAATAAAAACAGTATAATTTACGCATACAATCCTTTCCTGCTTAGATGAATTAATTTTATCATTTTAATTTAAATAGCTTACAGTAAGAAAATTGAACTAACTTCATTTCTTCAGGCAAAGGGAGAGCACTCAATCTTTTGCATATTTTATGTTTTTAAGGTTTTATATTGTGTTTTTAAAGCACTTTTTTTCAGGTAATTCTGACTGAGAACAGGCAATTTTTTGTAAATTTGCGGCTCAATAAAAAAAAACCGTCTAAAATGAATAAAATTGTCAGCAAAGAGTATTTCTCTACCAATGTGATAAAGTTTGAAGTGGAAGCTCCCTTGATTGCAAAATCGAGAAAAGCCGGTCACTTTGTAATGGTAAAAGTCGGTGCTAAAGGTGAACGTATTCCGTTAACCATTGCCGATGCAGACCTGCAAAAAGGAACTATAACATTGGTAGTCCAGAAAATGGGCGTATCCTCATCCAAATTATGTGCACTGGAAGCCGGTGATTTTATTACCGATATGGTTGGTCCGTTAGGTAGAGCTACGCATATCGAAAATTTTG
Organism: Paludibacter sp. UBA6032; assembly: GCA_002427885.1. Taxonomy (GTDB): domain Bacteria; phylum Bacteroidota; class Bacteroidia; order Bacteroidales; family Paludibacteraceae; genus Paludibacter. Next base: position 151,158 of record DIZI01000008.1, on the reverse strand, counting down.
GGACTGTAGTCTGTGCTTGTGGTGGTGTTGGAACGGCTCCTATGATGCCAATTGTTGCTGCATTAAAAGAAGCCGGTAATCGTGTGATTACAGTTATTGCAGCTCGAACAAAAGACCTGATTATTCTGGAAGAACAAATGCGTATAAATTCGGATGAAGTAATTGTTATGACCGATGATGGATCTTATGGAACCAAAGGATTAGTAACCAATGGAGTAGAGTCGGTTATAAACCGCGAGAAAGTTGATTTGTGTGTAACTATCGGTCCGGCCATCATGATGAAATTTGTAAGCCAGTTGACAAAAAAATATGAAGTTCCTACCCTGGCATCACTGAATACAATTATGGTAGACGGAACAGGAATGTGTGGAGCTTGCCGGGTAAGCGTTGGTGGAAAAACGAAATTTGTTTGTGTTGATGGACCAGAATTTGATGCTCATCTGGTTGATTTTGATGAAATGCTGATGCGACTTGGTGGTTACAAGGACATTGAACGGGAAGAAAATGAACATTATCAGGCATTGCTGAACAGCAAGTAGAAACTGACAATTTAACCATTTCCATTATCTCCCGATGAACTGACTAACAATTTGTAATTTATAATTAGAAATCATATAATGAATATAAACGCAGAAAGATCCGAAACGTGGCGTGCGGAATTGCGCAGCGCAATGAAAGCCAAAGAACGTACTGAAATACCACGTGTTCACATGCCCGAATTGGACGCTGAATATCGCAGTCATACCAGAACCGAAGAAGTAAACCTTGGACTGACTCCTGAACAAGCCCTGTTGGAAGCCAAGCGCTGTTTGGACTGTGCTAACCCAACCTGTATGGAAGGTTGTCCTGTTGGAATATGTATTCCCACCTTTATCAAAAACATTGAACGCGGTGAATTCCTGGAAGCAGCCAAAACATTGAAAGAAACATCCGCCCTGCCGGCAGTATGCGGTCGGGTTTGTCCTCAGGAAAAACAATGCGAAGAGCGTTGCATTCACCTGAAGATGAATAAAGAATCGGTTGCTATTGGTCACCTGGAGCGCTTTGCGGCCGATTACGAACGTGAAAGCGGCAATATTTCGGTTCCTCAGGTTGCTCCTGCCAATGATATAAAAATTGCTGCTGTCGGATCCGGTCCTGCCGGATTGGCCTTTGCCGGAGATATGGCTAAATCAGGTTACGAAGTGGTCGTTTTTGAAGCGTTGCATGAAATTGGTGGGGTACTAAAATATGGCATTCCAGAATTTCGTCTTCCAAACGACATTGTTGATGTGGAAATTCAAAATCTTCAGGCAATGGGAGTTCATTTTGTAACCAATTGCGTTGTTGGTAAAACCATTACCATTAAAGATTTGGAAGACGACGGATTCAAAGGGATATTTGTTGCTAGTGGTGCCGGATTACCCCGTTTTATGAATATCAAGGGAGAGAATTTAGTGGGTGTTATGTCATCCAATGAATACCTTACACGGGTGAACCTAATGGATGCAGCAAGTCCCGATTCTGATACTCCGGTATTTAAGGGTAAAAAAGTAGCCGTTATTGGCGGTGGAAATACAGCTATGGACTCTATCCGTACAGCCAAACGACTTGGTGCTGATCGTGCAATGATCGTGTATCGTCGTTCGGAAAAAGAGATGCCTGCCCGTTTGGAAGAAGTGAAACATGCCAAAGAAGAGGGCATCGAATTCTGGACGTTGCACAATCCGATTGAATATATTGGAAATGAACAGGGACGTGTTACCCACATGTTGTTACAGGTTATGGAACTTGGTGAACCGGATGCTTCGGGACGCCGCTCACCTGTTGAAGTTGCCGGAAAAACTGAATTGATCGAAGTGGATGAAGTTATCGTGAGTGTTGGTGTTTCGCCAAATCCACTTATACCTCAATCGGTAAAGGGACTGGAAGTAACCAAATGGGGAACTGTTGTTGTGAATAACGACACTATGCAATCAGCTGTTCCGATTATCTTTGCCGGAGGCGATATCGTGCGAGGTGGTGCAACAGTTATTCTGGCCATGGGAGATGGCAGACGTGCCGCTAAAGCCATGGATGAGTGGATCAACAAGAATTGACCATTTAATCATTTACAATTTAAAGAATGCGCTTCCTGAGAAATTCGGGAGGCGCATTTTTTATACTCTTCATTCAAAATAAAACTTGATTTGCCCATATACTTACAGGTATTTGCCTTTCGAAACCTAATTTGCCCAAATACATATATGTACTGACTCACCTGAAACTTGATTTGGCTCGGTACGGATGGTGGCACGGTTTGCAACCCATGCCAAAAATAAAAAAGAAGCACAGGTCTCATACCTGCGTTAGCAGTAGCATCATTTAAACAAATAAATTTCTAAACCGCAAGCGCTTTCAATGCTTCGTAAACCAAAATGGCAGGCCAAACAATTGCTTTTAGGAAACCGAGAACACCTACCCAAAAAGTAGTGGCATTTGAAATAAAATAAATGGCGGCACCAATCAGTCCCAAACCATAAACGGCTCCACCGGATGCTGTAGCCTGATGATTTCTGTTTTTGTCGTTACAAGGATTTTCTTCATTCATAATACTAAATTTTAGATAACTAAATTTGTAATTTAATTGTGATTCAGATTGAGAAAAAATGGATTGAAATTTTTAAATTATAACACAAAGATAATAGTATATTTTAGATTCTCAACTTTTAATACACAAAAGAGACCTTGCATGCAAGGTCTCTTTTTGTAAAGTATTTTTAAGATCGCTATCTATTTATACATTTTATTTCCAATCATTCTGATTTCTTCCGATGTAACATAATCATCAAAATCCATTTGTTTGTCAATAATTCCATGAGGAGTAAGTTCAATAATCCGATTACATACTGTCTGGATAAATTCACGGTCATGTGAAGCCATAAGCACATTCCCTTTGAAGTTTACAAGCGTATTGTTGAAAGCCTGAATTGATTCCAGGTCCAGATGGTTGGCAGGCGAATCAAGAATCATCACATTTGCATTACGCAACATCATACGCGAAATCATACAACGCATTTTTTCACCTCCGGAGATAACACTTGCTTTTTTATAAATTTCTTCTCCGGAAAAAAGCATTTTACCCAGATATCCGCGGATATAAGCTTCGGTTGTATCCGTTGAAAATTGTCCGAGCCAATCGACAAGATTTAAATCGGTATTGAAAAATTCCGAATTATCAAGTGGTAAATAGGCATGCGTAATTGTTATTCCCCAATTGAAAGTTCCTTCATGGGCTTTATCGTGCCCGTTTATAATTTCAAAAAAGGCAGTCATGGCACGTGGATCACGCGACAAGAAAACAATTTTATCATTCTTCTCCACGTTAAAGTTCACATCCTTAAACAGCACAGTTCCATCTTCGAGTGTTTTTCCCAGTCCCGCTATTTCCAGTACCATGTTTCCGGGATCACGATCGGGAGTAAAAATAATGCCCGGATATTTTCGGGTTGATGGTTGAATTTCATCAACGTTTAATTTTTCCAACATTTTCTTACGACTGGTGGCTTGTTTCGATTTAGCCACATTGGCACTGAAACGACGAATAAATTCTTCCAGTTCCTTGCGTTTTTCATCCGATTTCTTGTTTTGATTTTGTTGTTGACGCAGTGCCAACTGGCTGGATTCATACCAGAAAGAATAATTACCGGAAAACAACTGTACTTTACCAAAATCAATATCAACGGTATGCGTACTTACTGCATCCAGAAAGTGACGGTCGTGCGATACAACAAGCACCGTATTATCATAGTTTGCCAGATAATTCTCAAGCCACATGACCGTATCCACATCCAAATCATTGGTAGGTTCATCGAGTAACAAGTTATCCGGCTTACCAAACAGGGCACGTGCCAGCAAAACACGAACTTTTTCCATACCGCTCAACTCCTTCATCAGTTGGTAATGTAAATCTTCCTTAATACCTAAACCACTGAGCAGTGAGGCCGCATCACTTTCAGCATTCCAACCATTTAATTCGGCAAATTTCTCTTCGAGCTCCGAAGCTCGTAATCCGTCAGCATCAGAGAAATCTTCTTTGAGGTAAATGGCATCTTTTTCATCTTTTATTTTCCAAAGAACATCGTGTCCCATCATGACAGTGTCAATGACCGTAGATTCGTCAAATTCGAAGTGGTCCTGTTTAAGTACCGACAAGCGCTCGCCAGTACCAAACTGAACTGTTCCACGTGTTGGATCAAGATCTCCGCTTATCATGCGTATCAGGGTCGATTTCCCGGCACCGTTTGCTCCTATTATACCATAACAATTGCCGGCGGTAAATTTCAGGTTCACATCGGAGAATAAAACACGTTTACCAAATTGAATGGTGAGATTAGATACAGTAATCATTTTTTTATTGAAAATTAAAAGTTGAAAATATGGCTGATTCACATCAGCATGTTGTATTTTTTAAAACAAAGAATAGAACCAGCTTGTTTTCCAAACCCGTTCTATTCTTATATTTTCTAATTCAAGTTATGAATTATATATTATTTTATGATTCCCAATGTACGGGCATCTCTTGAAATTTTTTCGATCGACTCGTCAATTTGGTCAAAAGTGTGCGTTGCCATCAAAGAATAGCGAATTAATGAGTCTTCAGATGGAACTGCCGGTGAAACCACGGGATTTACAAAAACTCCGTCATCCATCAACATCTTTGTGAGTTTAAATGTATTGGTATTGTCGCGAACAAAAAGTGGTATGATAGGTGTTTCAGTAGGTCCAATTTCAAATCCTGCTTTCAGGAAACCGGCTTTGGCACGGTTTGTATTTGCCCACAAAGCATCTTTACGCCATGTTTCTTTTTCCATTACATCCAATGCAGCCAAAACGCAACCGGTTGATGCCGGTGTTATAGAAGCACTGAAAATTAATGTGCGTGAATTATGTTTCAGATAATTGATAATATTCTCGTCGGAAGCAATAAATCCCCCAATAGTACCAAGTGATTTACTGAATGTTCCCATGATCAAATCTACGTCGTCGGATACACCAAAATGTTCACAAACTCCCGCACCTGTTTTTCCAAAAACACCCAATGAATGAGCTTCGTCAACATAAATGGATGCATTGTATTTTTTAGATAATTCAACAATTTCAGGTAATTTGGCAACATCACCTTCCATGCTAAAAACACCGTCAGTAACAATAATTTTCAATTTGTCGGGATCACATTTCTTTAATAAATTTTCCAATGCATCCATATCGTTATGACGATATTTCAATTGTTTGGAAAATGACAAACGTTTGCCTTCAATAATAGAGGCATGGTCATACTCATCGAATATTAAATAATCTTCCCTACCTGTAATACATGGTACAACACCGGAATTTACTGAGAAACCTGTAGCATAAACCAAAGCAGCAGGTTTGTGTACCAATTTTGCAAGACGTTCTTCTAATTCAATATGGATATCTAAAGTTCCATTTAGAAAACGGGAACCGGCACATCCTGTACCATATTTTTCTATCGCTTTAATCGCTGCTTCTTTTAAGTAGGGATGATTCGTTAAACCCAAATAGCTGTTCGATCCAAACATTAGAACTGGTTTTCCGTCTATCGTAACAACTGTATCCTGATCAGATTCAATTGGGCGAAAATAGGGATAAAGACCATTTGCCTTAGCTTGTTGTGGTGCATCATATTGCCCCATTACATTACTTAGTAGACTCATAAAAGATAATATATGTTTGTAATTAAAAACGGCTGCAAAGATACTAATTTTTTATTGAAACATCCTTTTTTTTGTTTACTAAGTTCAGTTTGCCTACCTTTGTGTTTTCAAATATAATTCTAAAACATTCATGAGCAAACTCATAGATTTAAAATTATTGCCGACTTTAGCTGCTAAATCGGAAGCAAACTGGCAGCGTTTTCTTGTGAAAAATAAAAAGAAATTAGAGGGAATGGATTTACAGGTTCATGCCCTTCATGATAAAATTTCAGAACGTACTGACTGCCTGTCTTGTGGTAATTGTTGCAGAACACTGGGGCCACGCATAACCGATAAAGATATTGACAGAATGGCAAAATCGTTGAGAATAAAGACTTCGGATGTGATTGCCAAATATTTACGGGTAGATGAAGATGGCGATATGGTTTTTAAATCCATGCCCTGCCCGTTTTTAGGTGCCGATAATTACTGCGCCATTTACGAATCACGACCCAAAGCATGTCGTGAATACCCACACACCGACCGGAAACGTTTTTATCAGATTTATAAGCTATCAATTAAAAATGCCTATACTTGTCCAATCGTGTTTGAAGTGCTGGAAGAACTAACTGACTCTAATCCCACAAAGGGGCTTTAGAGAGAAATTTTTGAAAAGTCTTCCCAAAAACCCGGATATGATTTACTTACCACTTGGGGATTTTCTATGCTTATCGGTTGAATTAAAGCAGCCGGTGCAAAAGCCATAGCCATACGATGATCTTCGTAAGTTGCTATGCTGATTTTTTCTGCCGGTTCACGGCGTTTGCCTTCCCATGCCAACTGTCCTTCGGTTGGTTCAATCAATACATATCCCAGTTTCAGTAATTCATTGATTAAAGCAAGGATGCGATTGGTCTCTTTTATTTTTAAACTTTGTAATCCAATGAAATGAAACGAAATACCTTTGAGACAACATGTTACAGCAAATGTCTGTGCAAGGTCAGGCTCATTGCTAAAATCATATTCTATGTAACTTGTTGTCGCTTTGTTCGGTGTGAGCAAAACTCCATCAGACAAATAAGCTGTTTCTACACCAAGTTGTGTGAAAAGTTCGGCAACTTTACTGTCGCCCTGATAGCTATCTGAGCGTAAACCTTTCAAATAAACTGCTCCTTTACCGACAAGAGCAAGTATTTCATACCAGTACGATGCCGCCGACCAATCAGATTCAACTGAATACGGAATTGGTTGATAATCCTGTGGTTCAATATAAATTGTATTGTTTGTGAATTCAATTTTCGCTCCATACTCCTGCATCATGCGAAGTGTCATATTGATATAAGGTTGGGAAATAACATTTCCATCCAATCTGATTTTTAAACCCTCCTGCATAAGGGGACCTACCATCATCAAAGCCGAAATATACTGGCTGCTTACGCTGCCATTGAGATGTATTTCACCACCAACGAGTGCACTTCCGAAAATACGCAATGGAGGGAAACCTTCTTTTTCAACATATTCAATGCGTGCTCCCAAACTGTTTAGTGCTTCTACCAAGAGTTTGATAGGACGCTGCTTCATACGTTCACTTCCTGTAATTATCCATTCACCAACCGTTTTTGACAAAAAAGCTGTGAGAAAACGCATGCTTGTACCCGCTGCTCCAACATCAAAGGTTGTATCGTTAGAATCCAATGCATGTACAAGTACTTTTGTATCATCACAATCCGATAAATTCTGAATATCATACGAGCTATAAGCCAGCGCATCCAGGATTAACGCCCTGTTACTTATGCTTTTTGATGCAGGTAAATTAATTTGAGCGCTTAAATTGTCAATCTTTATATGAAGTTCTTTTGAATTTTGCATGAATTATCAATCAATATTTTAGTTATAGTTTATTATTCATTGCCGTTTAAAATGGCTTTTAAAAAGGTAATAATCATTTATTTCTACAAACTATCATTCTTTTATAATACCAATTGTCATTGATCTTCTCTGAATTTTTCAATTCATTTTCCAGCAACACTTTGTATGACGAGTCAAATTTAAACCCTGAACGCACATATGTAAAATACTCTGTATCAGATGTCCAAAAATTAAAAACCTGACCAGGCCATTGGCTTTGAGTAATTAACACAACATGAATGGATTTAATTTTGTCTCTTAAATTATTCATAAATGCAAGTGGATCAGAATTGTACTTCTTAATTATATTTTCATCGTACTTTTCAAAATGCTTTGAAACGATATTATATTCCCAACGGGTAATTAAACTATCTCCCCGAAAGTAATTATACTTCTCCACTTTATCGGTCGGAATATATTCGATGTTTCTAAAATTGTTTAATCCTATTTCTTCAATTGTTGCTATGAACTTCTCATTTTCTATATCTTTGTCGGTTTTACACCCAACAAAGAAAACGAGTAAGAAATAAAGAAAAAATTTAATTTTCATTGACTTGCTTTTTAAAACGTAATTACGGGATAAATAATTGCAACAAAGTTATTACACACGCATTAACTTTAGTCTTTCAATCAATTCATTTCCCAAATCAGTTTTTCTTTTAATATGATTGAGAACTTCTAAAACAAACGGGTTATTTTCGAAACTTCCACGGACAGATTCAAAGTCCTGATATTTTTGTTCTTCATTACCATCAACACCAAAACCGGTTTTCGCATTCAGATCAAATTCTTTTTTAGCATCATCGTATATAAGTTGGTCCAGTTTCACAACTGAATTTTCCCATAATCGAACCATACTCACAATATCATCGTAAGTTACATTCTCAATTGTTTTACCCCAATAAGTTTCCAGTTTTTGACAAGCCCAGGTCCATTCATAATGATAATACTCTTGATGCATTATTTCAAAACGTTGTTGAATTTGATCGAGGGAAATGGAATCAGTCTCAATATCCTGAAGAAGAATATCTATTTCATTTTTGGGAGTTATAAGACCGGACAAGTCAATCCATTCTCCTAACCCTTTTTGAGTGTTTGGTTTCAATTGCCGGCGAACTTCATCAATGTCACTGAATTTTGTTCCTTTAAGCCTGTTAATAAGAGAATTACCTAAAAATTTATAAATGGCAATATTATACAGATCAATTCCCTTAATCAATGAAGAGTTTTTAATACTACAGTTTTGATAGGTATAAATATCGGTAGTTTCGCCTGAAATTGCCTGAAGATTTTTCAACACAGCAACCCCTTTTATCATTTTATTGATGGTATACGGGCTAAGTAAATTAAAATTGATGGGATCTAACTTTTTGTTATCTTTCCGGTTATCACGTTTGGGCCATTTCTGGGCATCGCGAATTGTACCTACACTTCGCAAATTTGCACCCGGTATCAAATAACTCTCTGTTGCGTTTTCAATTAAATATGAAAATGGCAAATCCGAAGTATCGGAGTGTTTGGTGTGTCGCCCCATAACCAAAGTAAAAGCACCAATTTTTGCTGGCCAAAGTAAATATGAATCACTCGTTGTTTTGGCACCACGTTCGGCAATACCTTGATGAATCGGTCCTAATTTATACATGTGATTACTTTGATTGGAACCACTACCGGCATTCAAAAATGAAAACATACCTGCAATAAGCAGACTTGATTTATGATGCGATACCGTATAAGGACCTGCAAAAATGGCTGTAGCCTCCCCATGCATGCCCTGGCAGTTAGAGAAGAAAAGTGAGTCAAGTGCAGAATAATGTTTCCCCATTATACAACCCTGTCCAATAAAACATCGTGAAACTAAGGTGGAATCTGTTATTGATACACCCGAACTAAGAATAAAATCGTTGCATTTCACACCTGAGCCAATAACAACAGGAGCTTGTGCATTACTGTTTATTGTCCCGTTTTCGAGCAATGAAGCACCTTCAATAATCGCAAAATCACCAATCCTGACGTTTTTGATGCTCCCACTATTAACAATACGAACATTTTCCCCGATTGTCCCTTTATCCGACTGCAGAGTCAGGGAATAAGCATCAATCAATTTTTGCAACGTTTGAATAACAACCGGACGATGACGATATAGAGTCAGAATATAGGCCAACGGAGCAGACAGAAAGTCAAATATTGGTATTTCCCTTCCGCCTCCTTCATTCATAACCGGCACTTTCACACCGTTTCCAAATGTTGAGACTCTATCGACCAACAATAAATTTACATTTTCGATATATGATCCATTCCCTACCACATAATTCGCAATATAATTGTGAATCTTATCAATATAAACATCGTTGCCAATTGTACAGTTATGTAAACTGCAATTGAATATTCCCGAATGTTTTTTAAGACCTCCCGCCAGCTCAAAAACTTTTTGATAGGTACCTAAAAATACTTTGCCCGAGAAATATACATTTGCAATGAATGCGGGTGAAAATGTGTCATCAACCTGTACATCGTTCCAGTTCTCGGCAGAACATCCATAAACAGTTAATGTGGCAATTTCCTTTTCGGTCAGATTTCGATAATTGATCATGCTTGATTATTAATTATTCGTTTTTAATTAGTAATTGTCAACCACTTGATTTACTACTCGTCAGTTTCTATCTCTGTGTAGTTCTGGTATAAAAAATCATTATGAGGATAACGCTCAACATGAATACTTTTTACTTTGTCGTAAAGCATTTGTTTGAGATCATCGATGTTTTGTTTCTCTCTGGCAGAAATAAAAATACAATTATCCTGCATTTTAGCCATCCAGGTATTTTCAAGCTCCTCTAAACTTATGTTTTCCCGTTTAATCGGAGCCAGATCATCTTCCTCTTTTGGGGTAAATTTAAATGCATCTATTTTGTTGAATAACAAAATAGTAGGTTTTTCATTCGGATCAATTTCCCGTAGCGTCGAATTAACAACATCGATTTGTTCCTCAAAATTCGGATGTGATACATCCACAACATGAATTAACAGATCGGCTTCACGCACTTCGTCAAGTGTCGATTTAAAAGATTGAACTAAATGATGGGGCAATTTACGGATAAAGCCGACAGTATCGGAAAGCAAAAACGGTAAATTCTCGATTATCACTTTTCGAACGGTTGTATCCAAAGTTGCAAACAACTTATTCTCAGCAAAAATATCTGATTTGCTGAGCAAATTCATTAACGTCGATTTTCCTGCATTCGTATAACCAACTAAAGCCACACGAACCAGTTTCCCTCTGTTTTTTCTCTGAGTACTCATTTGTTGATCAATATCTTTCAGATTTTGTTTCAACAAAGAAATCTTCGTGAGGATAATGCGTCGGTCCGTTTCTATTTGAGTTTCACCGGGTCCACGCATACCTATACCTCCTTGCTGACGTTCCAGGTGAGTCCAAAGACGTGTTAAACGAGGCAACATATATTGGCATTGAGCAAGTTCTACCTGTGTTTTTGCATTGGCAGTTTGAGCCCGTTTAGCAAAAATATCCAAAATCAGACTTGTTCGGTCTAATATCAATACTTTTAATTCTGCTTCAATATTTCGTAATTGCTTAGGCGATAATTCATCATCAAAAATAACTACACCAATATCATTTTCATCCACAAAAGTCTTTATTTCAATCAATTTTCCAGGACCTACATACGTATTGGGATTGGGATATTCCAATCGTTGAAAGAATAGTTTTTCGGGAGAAGCACCGGCTGTCTCAGCCAGAAATGCAAGTTCTTCCAGATATTCCCGTGCTTTATCTTCCTTCTGATTTTGAGTGATTACACCAACAAGTACAGCCTTTTCTTCGTATATTTCTGTTTTCATTTTATTTCTATTAAAAAAAACCGTCCGGCGATACCAAACGGTTTTTGTTTTACTTTTTTGTGAATAATACGAAGACCGTTGGTGCTATCGTTCATTCTTCATTTTCAGTCGTATTTTACTGGAGTTTAAAGTTCACGGGTAAAGTATATTTCACCCGGACGGGTTTGCCACGTTGTTTTCCGGGTGACCAATTAGGCATTGATTTAATTACCCTGATTGCTTCCTTATCCAAACTTGGATCAACACTTCGAACAACAACTACATCAACGATTGAACCGTCCCTATTTACAGTAAACTGACATATTACTCGTCCCTGAATTCCATTTTCCTGAGCGATAACGGGATATTTTACATTATTACTCAAAAATTTGAATAATTCCGCATCGCCTCCGGGAAAGGTTGGCATCGTTTCCACAACCTGAAAAACAACCTGATCTTCTTCTTCGATTGGTGCTGATACCGGTGCTGCAATAACTATTTTTTTATTTTTATCCTCTTCAGTGTTAATTTCAATTGATTTTGTTTCCTGCGTGTTTTCTACAACATTCAACACTTCAACGACTTCAGGAGCAGGTGGTGGTGGTGGAGGAGGAGGAGTTTCCTGATTTGTTTGTATTACATCGAGTTCATCTTCAACCAAAAAATCCGTATTCGCAACATTATAAACAGTGACATCAGACTTTGTCCATTCTAATCCAATGTAAACCAAAGACAAAACCATAACGAAACCTATCAAAAGAAAGAACATCTTCTTGTCTTCCAGAGAGGCTTTTGGTGATTTTTTCAAGTCCATAATTTTACGGTTTTTATTAAATTTTGGTTGGGCAAATATAATGATTTTTTTTTAAAGTTCATTTGTCAAAATAAAAAAAAATGATTTTCTTTTCATTTAGTCAAATTTTGCGATTTCTGATAATTTTAGTTCGGATCAAATATAATTTTCTCTGTTTTCTACGTTAAGTGAAATAGAAAAAAATATTTCGCGCCTTTAGCTAACAAAAATAGTGTATCTTTGGCTGTTTTTTTTAAATAAGGCTGATTTTCGTTTTTTTATCATTCGACACACCTTATATTTCAAAATTTGTTATTGATGACTAAAAAGAATATTTTATTTTTATTGTTTATTGCCTATTGTCTCAAGGTTTTTTCACAAGCTGGAACAGGAGTATATCAGTTTCTTGATTTGCCGGTTTCTTCCCGTTTAGCTGCCTTAGGAAGTAAGAATATATCATTAAATGATAATGATATAAATTTTGCATTTCAGAATCCTGCCCTTTTAACTGCCGGTACAAATAATGTGATAGGGATAAATATCGCCAATTATTTGGCTGATATTCAGTTCGGTTCTGCTGTTTACGGTCACACTTTCGGTCAAAATAATTATTTTGCACTCGGAATTCAATATGTCGACTACGGTTCATTCATGGGATACAATGAATTAAACGATTCGACAGGAGCATTTGCAGCTAAAGATTACGCAATCAGTCTTGTTTATGCACGTCCTCTTACAAAAAATATAACATTAGGTGCAACACTCAAGCCTATATATTCTGCTTATGAACGCTATACGAGCTTTGGTATGGCAATGGATTTCGGAGCAAATTACAACAATCCCCAAAAACTATTTTCGGCAGGTTTGGTTTTTCGGAATATAGGTACACAATTTAAAGGTTATTACTCTGAAGAAGGTAACCAGCATCTGGAGCCTCTGCCTTTTGATATTCAATTGGGACTTAGTAAAAAGTTTTTGCATGCACCCCTGCGGTTTTCATTAACATTAGATAATCTACAACATTGGGATTTAAGCTATAATTCCACCAATCAACCGGTAACAGATCTTACCTCAACAACAATAACAACTACCAAAATCAGCTTTGTAGATATGGCTTTTCGCCATGCAATCATAGCTGTAGAATTTGTTCCTTCAAATAATTTTTACCTGACTGCGGCATTTAATCACCGGCATCAGGTTGAAATGAGTACGCCAGGATTCAAAAGCACGGCCGGTTTTTCATTTGGTGGCGGGATTAAAATTTATAAATTTCATGTCGGATTTGGTATGACGCAATTTCAGGTTGGAAATTATTCTTATCAGTTTTCTTTCAGCACTGCATTAAATGAATTCAGACTATAGTAAATCAGGCTAACCGGCTGATTGATTAAAATATCACTCGAGAAAAAAATATAAATGAAAAAAATAATAATCGCAATTGATGGGTTTTCCTCTTGTGGAAAAAGTACTATGGCGAAAGAACTGGCTCTCGAAACGGGTTACATTTATGTCGATACCGGAGCCATGTATCGGGCTGTTTCGCTCTTTTGCATTCAAAAGGGATTGATGTCTGAAACTGAAATCAATGAATTGGAACTTGAAAAGCAGATAAAATTTATTCGTATCGAATTTAAGACCAATGCATCAGGAATTTCTGAGACCTATTTGAATGGAAAAAATGTAGAAACCGAAATAAGAACACTGGAAGTGGCAAATGGTGCAAGTCGTGTTAGTACATTGGGTTTTGTCCGCAGAGAATTGGTTCGTCAACAGCAGCTTATGGGACTTCAAAAAGGAATCGTAATGGATGGGCGTGATATTGGAACAGTTGTTTTTCCGAATGCCGAATTAAAAATTTTTCTTACTGCTTCACCGGAGATACGTGCAAAAAGACGTTTTGATGAAATGATCCTTAAGGGGGAAGAAACAAACTACGAAAATGTTTTAGCAAATGTCAAAGAACGGGACGATAGAGATCAAAACCGCACAGAAAGCCCGTTACGTAAAGCAACCGATGCCATTGAAATTGATAATTCTGCCCTTACCCTTGATGAACAACGAAACATCCTCAGAACTTTATTTGCCGAAAAAACGTTGTGATGATTGACAATTGAACAACTTTATCGCTGGCTATTTATTTTAGAATACAGGCTGATAATAAATTCAAATCATTAATCATTAATTGACTTTCTATGCTAAATATTGAAATTGACAAAAAATCGGGTTTTTGTTTTGGAGTCGTAAAAGCCATTACAAAAGCTGAAGAAGAACTGGCAAAAGGTGGAACACTCTATTGTTTAGGAGATATTGTTCACAACGGACAAGAAGTGGACCGACTCGCAGATATGGGTTTAATAACCATAGACCACGAACAACTTGCCCAACTACATGATGCAAAAGTGTTACTCCGGGCACATGGTGAACCACCAAGTACTTACGAAATTGCCAAAAAGAACAACATCACGTTGATAGACGCATCCTGTCCTGTAGTGCTTAAGTTGCAATCCCGCATAAAAAACGCTTATCAAACTTTACCAAGCCCTGACACACAAATTGTGATTTATGGTCATATTGGTCATGCCGAGGTAAACGGACTGGTCGGACAAACCGATCAAAAAGCCATTGTTATTGAGAGTGAAGAAGATTTGTATAAAGTAGATTTTTCAAAAAATATCCGTTTATTCTCTCAAACAACCAAATCGTTGGAAGGATTTAATCATTTAGTAACAACATTCTCTGAAAAAGTAGAGAAAGACGTTAATTTCGAATATACCGACACAATTTGCCGTCAGGTATCGAATAGAATACCAAATATTACTACCTTTGCACAACAAAATGATATTATCATTTTTGTGAGCGGAAAAAAGAGTTCGAATGGAATAGTGCTTTATGAACACAGCAAAAAAATAAATCCGAATACCTATGTGGTTCATGATTTAACGGATGTTGAAAAATTAGATATTGATCTGACAAAAAAAATCGGAATTTGCGGTGCAACCTCAACTCCGAGCTGGCTGATGGAAAAAGTGGCTGACAAATTGAACGAAATGGTCTTGCAAACAACAAATGAATAATCATCAATAAAAGTTTGTAGTTTATTAGTTAACACATATTTATAAAAATGAAATACGAAATTAAGTGTATTGGAGTGCTTACTTCAGGAGGTGATGCACCGGGTATGAATGCTGCCATCCGGTCAATAACAAGGGCTGCCATTTTTAACGGCATTCGTGTAAAAGCCATCTATAAAGGTTACAAGGGATTAATTACCGGTGAGATTAAGGAGTTTCAAACGCAAAATGTAAGTAACATTATTCAACAAGGCGGTACCATTCTGAAAACGGCCCGCTGTATGGAGTTTTTTACTCCTGAAGGTCGCAAAATTGCTTACGACAATATGCAAAAAGAAGAAATTGATGCGTTGGTGGTAATTGGTGGTGATGGCACATTTACCGGCGCTCGTATTTTTGCACAGGAATTTAATGTGCCTATCGTTGGTCTTCCGGGAACTATCGATAACGATTTATACGGTACCGATTCGACAATTGGCTATGATACAGCTTTGAATACAATTATCGAGGCAGTTGATAAAATACGTGATACAGCCTCCTCGCACGAGCGTTTGTTCTTTATCGAAGTTATGGGTCGTGACGCCGGCTTTTTAGCTTTAAACAGTGCGCTGGCCTCCGGAGCCGAAGCAGCAATTATTCCCGAACGCGAGACTAAAGTTGACCAATTGGAAGAATTAATTAAAAACGGCTTTCGAAAATCGAAAAACAGCAGTATCGTTATTGTTGCCGAGAGTGAAATAACAGGTGGAGCTGCAGGATTGGCTGAACGAATGCACAAAGAACATCCCGAATATGATGTGCGGGTTACCATTCTGGGACATATTCAACGTGGAGGCTCACCCACAGCCTACGATCGCATTTTGGCCAGCCGGATGGGTGTAGCCGCTATTGATGCCTTAATGGACGAACAAAGGAGTATTATGATTGGCATTGTGAATGATGTTATTGTACATGTTCCTTTCACCAAAGCGATTAAAGATGACAAACCTGTGAACGAAAATCTGCTTGGAGTTCTTCAGATATTGTCAATTTAATCCGAAAGTCTTACACCAATTCATTAATATAATAACAAATTGGGAATCAAAATAAAACGCACTTACAATTTTTTATGTAAGTGCGTTTTTGCATCCGAGTTTTGTCAATCTTCTACTTTATTGTCAGTTCATCAATCAATCTTTTCGCTCCACCTATTTTGTCCATAATAAAGAGGATGTAGCGCACATCCACATTAATGGTACGTTGCAAATCGGGTTCAAAAACTATGTCACCACTCATGGATTCCCAGTTTCCATCAAACGCCAAACCAAGCAGTTCTCCTTTGGAATTAAAAATGGGACTTCCCGAATTACCACCGGTAATATCGTTATTACTTAAAAATGCCACGTGCATTTCACCGGTTTTCGTATCAACATAAGCACCGTAATTATTTTCTAAAATAGCTTTTTTGAGTTTTGGCGAAACATCAAACTCCATATCGCCCGGGATTTCTTTTTCCAGAATTCCTTTGGTTGTTGTGTAGTATTTGTAATCCACCGCATCGGCCGGTTTGTATCCACCAATTGTACCGTAGGTGAGGCGCATGGTAAAATTAGCATCGGGATAGATTGTAGTTCCTTTTTCCGCATTCATTTCCATGATCCCGGCTTCGTACAATCGTTCTGCATCATTTATCTGATCATTCTTTTTAAGATATTCATCCGTTCTCATCTCATCCATCGTAATTCTTATATCATTAGCAAAAATAACAGCCGGATCTTTCGAGAAGTCAGTTTTCCCGCTTTTAATCTCTTTGCTTATTTTCTCCAACGAACTAAATGCTGATTTCTTATAAAGATATCTTGCGTATTTAGCATAATCACCGTTAAACCTTTTAGCAATGAGGTAATAAACTTCCGGCAACGCATCGGCATCCACCGATTTTTTATAAACATCCAGCATGGCAACCATAGTAGCTTCATCCACAACCGGATAATAGTCTTTATACAATTTGGCGGTTTCAATCAACATGGAGTCTTGTGAAAGACCCTTCTTTTCAAGTGCTTTCACTTCACTTGCCATCCGGGGCATTTCAACGCCACCTGATAAGGATTCACGCAAATAATTCATTGCACGAGCGTAAGGATATATTTTGGCATAACCATCTTCAATATTTTCCAGCACTTTTTTATATTTTGCCTGACGTTCGGGAGTCTTGTTTACCCAATTGCTAAAATCGTTTTCTTCGCCTTGTTTAACCTTTATGATGCCTAATTTTGCAATGGCTTTGTTCATACCGATACTGTTTTTCCAGTAATTTGAACTTCGGGCATATTTGCTGGCGTAGGCAATATTTATGGCTTCATCGGCACGCATAAATGAACGCCAAACGTCTTGTTTTGCTCCACGAACATCAATCATTGCCTGGTTTCTGGCTTTTACACGGTAATTGACTCCCCACGATGACAAATAACGGCTTGTTGAACCGGGATTTCCCAAAATCATTGTATAATCGCCCGGTTTATAACCTCCATTGGATATGGTTGCAAATCGTTTAGGGGAATAAGGCACATTATCTTTGGAATATTTAGCCGGTTTTCCATCCGGTCCACAATATACGCGAAAAACCGAAAAATCACCCGTATGACGGGGCCACATCCAGTTGTCGGTATCACCGCCGAATTTACCAATAGAAACCGGTGGAGCGTAGGCAAAACGGACATCCGAAAATTCCTCATAAACGAACAAATAGAACTCATTTCCGGCATAAAAAGGTTTTACCCTTGCCGAATAAAGGGAATCGGCTTCCGCTTCCTTCTCTATGACTTTAAAAATTGAATCTTGCTTTTCAACACGTGCTTCTGCCAATAATGTGTCCGGCAATTGTGAAATAACACGCTCAGTCACATCCTGTATCCTGACCAGAAACTTAACGGTCAGACCCGGCGATGGGATTTCGTCGGATTGCTTTACGGCTGTAAATCCATCTTTCAGGTAATTATGTTCCACCGTGCTTTGTTTTTGAATAGCATCAAATCCGCAATGATGGTTGGTGAAAACCAGTCCCTGATTGGAAACCATAACACCTGTACA
Source organism: Paludibacter sp. UBA6032 (assembly GCA_002427885.1). GTDB lineage: Bacteria > Bacteroidota > Bacteroidia > Bacteroidales > Paludibacteraceae > Paludibacter. The sequence goes on along the minus strand of DIZI01000008.1, from coordinate 132,808 downwards.
TCCGTTTCCGAAAATAATAACCGCGTCTTTCAGACTCGCGTGTTTATCACTGTAAATATCTTCGGCAGTAAGTGTCAACCCCATGCCATTCATTTTCTGGATGTTTAGTTTCTCAATTAAAGGCAGCATCCACATGCCTTCATCGGCTTTTACTCCACCGAAAAGGCAAAGCGTAAGCAGCACGATAAGTACTTTTTTCATGTTCTGATTGTTGAAAATATATTTAAATAAGAATAATTCAAGATGTTATGGCCTAATAAGTTTTGGTGGGGAAGTGTATAAAAATGCAGCGCAAATGTAGGAAATAAATTTTATAATATGTTGAATTGGTTAAATTTATTTAGCTTCTAATGAATAAAATCTTTGTGAACTGATTTTCATTTTTTTTTATTTATCCAAACTGATTACGATTTAATATTTATAAAAAAGCTCTCTAAACCATATAGTTTAGAGAGCATTTCTAGAATTGGTATAATCTAATCTAAAACGAAACTGCTCCGCCAACCATCACATTCAATCCCTGTACATCATATCCATAATAATATTGGTAAGGATTATTAATCAGGTTATTTATTTTTGCAAAGCCTGTAAACCAACTGTTTAACAGATAAGAAGCTCCCAGATTAATATCAATTTTTGGATTTAAAGCAACGGCACTTGTTCCCAGTTTGGCGAAACAGCCGCTTTCGTAAAAGCCTATTAAAGATACATTCAAATTCCGGTTAATCCAGACACTGGTATTAAGCGAAGCATCCCATTGGGGTTTATTCCATGCGTATAACTCCGGGTCAACATTCCAGCCATTGTACGCGCCTTTCAGTTCCACGTTTAGCATGTTCCGAAGGTTATAGTTGGCACGAAAACCAATTTTCATCAGGGAAGCATTGCTGTAAAGAACATCAAAACGATTAGTAAATAAACCTGAATTGGCTCCGGATAAAGCCGGGGTTGAACTTGATAATGCATACTCTTTATTCACAAAGAAATACTGGTCTGCAATAAAACGATAATCGACATAAGCATCTAACAGGAAATTATAAATTGGTTTTACTTTAAGGCCCGCAAAAAAATTGAAAGGTGTGTACGTGTCATTCACCCGGGTTTCGTTAAACATGTATGGATTCTCAGTTAATATTTTATCCAGCGTATTGATTTCATATCCTCCGGCAACGCCTCCGTACAAATCAAAATACTTAGGTATCATTTTCCATTCTCCATGAACATCAGCTGACGGATAAGCTTTAAACGCACCGGGTTGAAAGGCAAAACTTGATTTTACGCCTAAGCGGACATTCCAGTTTGGGCGTTCAATACTGTAATATGGATTCAGATTAAATACTGAATATGAATCCATGAAATTCAGGGTATTCATATTTGAAGAATTATAAATTAAATTATACAAATCAAGATCCATTCCTATTCTGTGTGTTTTAATTGGGAAGCTAAATCCGGCCTGCGAATGAATATTATGCTCTGTAAATCCATAATGGGTATTTAAAACATTATAGTTTATCCGGGCTTCGTAGCGCAATTTAGGGGAAAGTGCTAACGATCGAATACCTCCATAAGCATTGAAACGCCAGAAAGTATTACTGATAGAATCATTGGCAAGATTATATATATTTAAATTTCGGGAATTTAGATCCAGACCTGTTCTGTTAACTTCAGTATAGTTAGCAGTCAGGTAAAGAGTAGCCAAAGAGTCCAAATTTGTAGCTCCACTGCGATTGAAATCATGACCGTAATATTTCAGATATTCATGACCCCCTCCCACTCCGGCAAAGAAATCGAATGTTTTGAATAATTTATCGAATGAAAGTGCTCCTTTCGTTGTAGAGTGTGCTTTTTCACTAAAAGTAGCCAGATGATTCAGCGAAAAATCAAGCCGCATATCCGGCTTTTTAATAACCGGATAGGCAAAATCTGCCAGCGTATTGAAATAATTCCCAAAACCCAGGCGTGCAAAACCGCCCTGCGTTGCTTTTGGTTTCTCGCGTTCCAATTCAGCTGCCGCTAAAGTATGAATATTAAAGTCAACATTCAGTGGCAAATTGAAATTGGAATAGTCCGGCATAGATTTTACAGTTTTAATATCCAACACATTGGGAATAGAATTTATTTTCCCTGCATCCTGAATGACAGGTTTGTATTCACGTTCAACGGTTACATTTCGGTCTACAATACTGTCTTGAGTTTCTGCTTTTGCTTGAGCATTCACAGAAATAACTGAACCAGCCAGAAAAAAAAGGATAGATACTATATAGTTTGTTGTCTTCATCTTCTTACTCATTGTCAATTAATTATTGTTTTCTTTTCTCTTAAACTGATAGCACTTAATCGTTCATTTATCAAATCTTGAATCTCATCATTCACCGTATAGTTTTTTTGCAAGCTAAGCAGGTATTGTTTAGCCTGAAAATCGTTATTTTTCAGAATATAAATATCTGAAAGCAAAACAAAGCTACGTGCCAACCAGAATTGGTAAGGCGTATTTTTTTTCGTAAAATCAAGCACTTCATTTTCGGCATCGGTCATCTTTCCCTGTTCAAAATACAATTTAGCTAACAGGTATTTCGATTCGGCTCCATTAGCCGTTCGGGTATCTTCCGCGAGCAGTTTAAGGTCAGGAATCGCCAAATCTTTTTGTCCCAGAGCCAGATAAGCCCTCGCCCTGTTATAGCGGGCTTCCGCTTTTAAATCATCTGCCGAGTGAGGGTCATTTAGTATTTCGTTGGCAACAGCCAGTGTGGTTTGATGATCGTTAAGAAAATAACTGCAGCGTAAAACACCTAAACGTCCTACATTAAGGTTCTCGGTACTTTGAGCAATTGTTTGAAGTTGTTTAAAATAAGTCAAAGCTGCTGCATAGTCTTTGTTATCGAATGTGATACCTGCGCAGCGCAAAGTAGCCTCTTCGGTATACTGATTTCCTTTTATTTGTAATAATTTTTGATACGATTGAAGTGCATTAACTTTATCGTCAGTACGATAATAACTATCGGCTAAATAATACTGTGCTGAAGTACAATATCTTCCACCCGAACAGAATTTATTTAAATAGGTATTAAAACCGGCAATAGACTGGGCATATTTACCACTCATATATTGTTTTTCGGAGGCAACATACGTTATCGAATCCTCACGACTGGCAGTACTTGTCCTGATAATACGTCCAAGTGTCTTGGTATAAGCCAGATAAGCAGGAATGTCATTTATTTCCACATAAACGGTTTCCAGGCTTTCGAGTGCTGTATAAGATTCTTCACTACCCGGATAGTTTGAAATAACATTTTTGTAGGCCGAAATAGCCAGATCAAAATTATTTTCGTTGAAATAAATCATTCCTATTTCCAAAGCTGCCTGTCGGGCTAAACCACTATTTGACTGCAATTTAAGTAATCTTTGATAGCTATCAATTGCTTTCGTATTATTTTCCATCATCAAATAAGAACGACCCATTTGGTACAAGGCATCATCAATATATTCCGATTTAGGATAGTTGCTGATGAGTTTTTCCAATTTTGCAATCTTGGCAAGGTAATTTTTTTGCAATCCTACTACATAAGCTGACTGGAACAAGGCGTAGTCGCCTGTATTAGGGCTAAGTGAAATCGCTTTGTTATAATAGCTTTCTGCGTTGGGGAAATTGCGCGCATAAAAGAAACAATCGCCAATTCGATTCAATGCATCCGAGTAGGTAGTTAAATTTCTGTTCGATTCAGCATCCACATATCTCAGGAACCAATTCAAAGCATTGGCATAATTTTTCTGTGAAAAATATCCATAGGCAAGTGAATAATTTGCGATGATACGATTGGTGCTGTATTTGGCATACCCATTGATAAAGAATGCTTTCAAATCGTTTACACTTAACTCCGGTCGATTGGTTCTAAAATAACTTTCAGCGCGCCAGAAATAGCATTCGGCCGAATACTTTCCGATTGAAGAACTCTCCAGTGATAAAGAAAAATATTCGATGGCTTTATCGAATTTATTTAATGTGAATGTTTCTGTTCCAAGTTGATAAAGCAGGTATTGTTTTGTTTCCAGTAATGCATCATTCAATACCTTTATCTTCTGAATTGACTTATAGGCAGCATCATAATTTTTTGTGGTCATATACACCGACGTCAAATAGTCGTAGGCTCTATCAGTGTATTTAGAATTTGGAAATTCGGACAACAACTGTTCGAACGCAGAAATTGATTCGCCAAAGGCAGTGGTAGTCTGATAGGTTGTCAGCGCGTAATTATACAATGCCTCTTCTCTCACTGTTTTATCAAAGTTGGTACGCAATGAAGCTTCGTAAGCCAACCGGGCATTGTTAATATCATTCAGTTTAATATATGAATTTCCCAAATGCAAATAAGCATTCTCGGTCATTTCGTCGTTTTCGGTTGTAACTTTCGATAAATATTGAATCGTGTTCTTGTAATCTTTGAGCTGAAAATAGGATAAACCCAACAAGTACATGTCATTTCTTAAAACCTGAGGGAAGAGTTTTTCATAGCTTTTCAGGTAACTGACCGCTTTGGCATAATCTTTTTTTCGATAGGCTATTTCTCCCGAAATACGGTAAATTTCTGCATTGTTTTTATTATCAGGATTGTTTTTCAGCAGATTTTCAGCCCGTTCAGACAGATTATCATATTCTTTTTGAGCATAGTAAATTTGCACGATGTAGTAAGGCACAATATTTTTATAAGCCGGATTATCTTCCAATTTAAGAAATTCCGGCAAAGCAATAACGTAGTTTTTAAGCGTGTATTCTGAATAAGCATAATAATAAGAGGCGGACAAATCGTAGCGGGTTTTCATCTCTTTCAATTCTTTGAAAATGTCCCGGGCTGCTGTATAATTTTGCGTTTCGAGGTTAGCATATCCTTTACAAAACATATAATCGACCTGTTCCCTGTCTCCAAGATGTTTAGCTTTCAACTGATTAAAAAAAGATAACGCTTTTGTAAAGTCCTTTTTTTCGTATTGAAGCATTCCCAGCATAAGATACACCCTATCAAAAAAAGGAGTATAGGGATATTGTTCCACATAGTTAGTCAGTAAATCATTTGCATCCTTAAGCCTCAACTCGTAAGCATTCGCAGCAATATAATACCGCGCTTCCTGTATTTGTCCGGCATCAGTAGATGCTGCAGATTTTAGAAAATCTTCAAAACTACGGTAAGAAGCAGCATACTCATGCTCCGAATAAAAATCCTTCCCCTGATTAAAAAGGATATCCTGTTGTGTGAAAATAAGAGTTTGTTGTGCAAAACTGCAACATACAAACGAAATTATCAGCAGATTTAATACGATTATTTTTTTCATTGTTCAATGGAAATGACTCATGATTAATAAGATAAAATATTTTTCATACCGTTGGCTGCAGAAAAATACCTACAGCTTTTTTGACTGATTTCAATCCAAAAAGTTCGGGATCAACCTGGTTATGAGGAACGAAATAACAGGCTTCTACATCGTCAGACGCTTGCAATTGTGTAGTATCTTCAAGTTTACATGCAAAAAACATATCCAGTGTTGGAATGGTCATTCCGCTGTATTCATAAAGATTTGGTAACGAAAAAAGATACTGATATTCTGAAACAGTTGCCTGCAATTCTTCAGAAATTTCACGTTTTAAAGCTTCTTCAGCCGATTCATTATCATCAACAAAACCACCCGGCAAATCCAACGTTCCCTTCTCGGGTTCCTTGCCGCGCCGGCAGACCAACAATTCCCCTGATTCATTTAAAATAAAGGCTGCTACAGCAGCCGATGGATTAATATAATAAACAAAACCACAATCCTGACACCGTTTTGATTTTTCATTATTTTGGATAAAAAGAGCTGAACCACAAGTAGGGCAGTGTGTGAATAATTTGGAAAAATGCATAATTAAATATTTTGGTGACAGGACTTGATACAAAGGTACAATTTATTCGTTGTAAAGTTGATTGTAAAAAAGACCGAAGTCAAAAAACCTACAGTGATACTGATAAAATAAACCTTTAACTTTCAACTTTGAAGTTCATTCTTTATCAAATATCATTCCTAAAACGGAAAAATACGGGTGTTCGTATATAAAAATTGAGTAATAATGTATAGATTTGTTCATAACTTTTAGATAAGGTGTTTATTTAATTGCATTTAAAATACTATTTTTGCAAAAAATGAAGCTTATGAGCCGAAAATTATCCTATTCAGTAGACGATGAATCCATCGATATTATCAAAAGATATGAGCAATTTCTTTCCGGATCGGCTTCGGGCTATTTCGATGTAGAGGAATTGGAGAGCATTGTGGAGTATTATCTGAGACGTGGTCGTACAAAAGATTGTGCTAAAGCTCTTGAACTGGGGTTACAATTACACCCCAACAGTAACGCTCTAAAGACTAAAAGAGCTAAAATTTTTCTGGCTACCGGAGATGAACAAAAAGCGTTCCGTATCCTGAATTCATTAACTGAGACAAGTGATTACGAAGTGGTTTTACTTAAAATTGAAGTTCTTATCAAAATGGACCGCTTCATGGAAGCACAAGTATTAAGTAATCAATTGTTGGCTGAAGAAACGGAAGACTTAGACAATGTTTGTCTGGATATTGCTTTTATTTACCTGGGTCGTGGAGAATACCAAAAAGCATTGGAATTTTTAAAAAAAGGAGATCTGCATAACGATGGGAATATTGATTTGCTGTTTGAATTGGCTTTTTGTTATGAACAAGATAACGATTACGAAGAAGCGATAACTGTTTATAACAGGATTATTGATATTGATTCATACACAGACGAAGCCTGGTTTAATTTAGGCCAAATTTATTTTGCATTGCAAAATTTCCCCAAAGCCCTGGAAGCCTATGATTTTGCATTGACCATCGACGAAAATGATTCACTGACCTGCTTACAAAAGGGGCATGTGCTTTTTCAACTCGACCAGTTTGATCAGGCTATCGAAAGTTATTTAGAATATAAACGGATGACTTCGAATATATGGGAAACTGATATTTTTATTGCCGAATGTTTTGAAAAACTAGAACGTTACGAAGATTCCATAACCTACTATCAACAATCCTTAGATATTCATCCTAAAAATTACGATGCACTGACCGGTATCGGTATTTGCCTCTTAGAACTGGAAAGATTTAACGAAAGCAAAACATACCTTGATCAGGCAATGGAGCTGGATTCTTCCGCTTCGGATGTCTGGGTCTATTTAGCTGAAGCATATATTGGAATGGATGACACCGAAAATGCATTAGTTTCTTATTTGAAATCAATCAACATTGATTACAATCAGGCAGATACATTAATGGCCATTGCCAATATCTATTTGGAAAAAGGAGAATATGATTTAGCTCTAAAATTTTACAAGGATGCTCAAATGCAAGATAAAGATTTAGAGTATATTAATTTATTTATCGGAGTTGCCTATTTCAAAAATGACAACATTCTGGATGCAATTCCTTATCTTCAAACAGCTGTCCGGGAAAATGAACAGGCAGCCGAATTATTTCTTGAACTTTGTCCTGAAGCAATTGATACACTCCTGTTAGACAACCATTAATTGAAAATAATAATTAAATATTTGATAATCCATTTTAATGACTAAGAAAATTATATTCATTTTTTCGCTCATTTTTTTTACTGCCAGTATCCATGCTGCTAAAACAGAAACAACAGTTAAAAATACTACCGACACACTTTCAGTTATTCAGCATATTGAAGAGTGGTATAAAGAAAACACCAATTACTACAGTATTACAGCTTTAATGGCTTGTGAAAGTTCCGTACTTCCGGTTCCTTCCGAAATGGTTATTCCACCGGCAGTTTTTGTTGCCATGGAACCCGATAGTGATTTGAATATATTTCTTATAATTCTTTTTGGAACCATTGGAGCCTTAATAGGAGCTTCATTTAATTATTTCATGTCCATGTGGTTGGGCAGATTTGTCGTTTACAAGCTGGCTGACAGCAAAGTCGGCAAATTACTCCTGTTAAGTAGTGAAAAAATAAAAAAGGCCGAGACTTTTTTCAATGATCATGGTAAAACATCAACATTTATCGGTCGGTTCATTCCTGTTATTCGCCACCTGATTTCAATTCCGGCCGGGTTAGCTAAAATGAATTATTTAAGTTTTATCTTTTATACTACGCTGGGAGCAGGACTTTGGAACTGCATTCTGGCTCTGTTAGGATACATTGCACACGGTCAACAAGATGCCATCAATAAATACAGTCACGAATTATCCTATGTTTTTCTTGGAATAGGAGCGTTGTTACTCGGTTGGCTCATAATTAAAAGTGTTCGCAAAAAGAAATAAACCCATCATATGAAACAATTTGGTTTAATTGGGTTTCCGCTTGGACATTCGTTCTCAAAAATATATTTCACGGACAAGTTTGAACGTGAAAATATTGATGCAAAATACGATTTATACGAATTGAAGAGCATTTCCGGTTTCACTTCATTGCTTGATAATGAGAAATTTTCAGGTTTAAATGTCACCATCCCGTATAAAGTGGACGTGATTAAATATCTCGATGAACTGGACGAAACAGCCGCAAAAATTCGGGCTGTAAATACTATCAAATTTATCCGAACCGATGGAAAATTGAAATTGAAGGGTTACAATACAGATGCAATAGGTTTCGAAAATTCAATTAAACCCCTCCTGCTACCAATTCATAAAAAAGCACTGATTCTTGGCACTGGCGGGGCCTCTAAAGCTATTAATTACGTACTTTGCAGTATGAGCATCGAAACCACTTTTGTGACAAGAACTCCAAAATCAGGCATGTTAACTTACAAACAACTTACAAAAGAAATTCTATCCGAAAATTTAATTATTATCAATGCTTCCCCTATCGGAACTTTTCCTCATTCCGACGAATGTCCTGACATTCCATACGAATTTCTTACTGAGAAGCATATTTTGTTTGATGTCGTTTACAATCCTGCAGAAACTTTGTTTATGAAAAATGGAAAAAAACGAGGTGCAGAGACAATAAACGGTGAAGGCATGTTGATAGGACAAGCTATTGCAGCCTGGAAAATATGGAATTCCGACGAAATTGCTTAGGTTTTATAAATTCGCAAAATCTTATATAATATCGTGGAAATCCTCCCTCTGATAAGTTTTTGATACATTAAACAATCAACTATATCTCTAATATTTGACTATTTCAGTTTCAAATCACATCCAACTTCTAAAAACCTGCTATGATAAAAAAACACTTACACAGAATTTCCGTTGTAAGTGTTTTAATTTCAAGGGTGGTCCCAACTGTCCCGATAGCTATCGGGATGAACCAGTGACCCCCTGTCCCGATAGCTATCGGGAGAGTCAGGTGCTACTTACCAACAAATCAAGAAGTTCGGGATACTTTAGCAGATTTCGGATATATTTAACCGATTTCATTGATTTGATTTTCCTTTCCAATCGAATGGCATGTGTATAATCATTGGCTGCAATAAAAAGAAATAACGTCCAATCGTCAGCCACAGCAGTAAATCTCTGCTGACCGTAAGCACTTTGATTGTGCTTTTCAATTCTAATTGAAACATCTTCCTGAGTAGCTCCAATATAGAATTTGTTAAGTTTGTTGCTGAAAATAATGTAACATCCCACCATATGACGATAATAAAAAAAACACTTACACAGAATTTCCGTTGTAAGTGTTTTAATTTCAAGGGTGGGCCCAACTGGGCTTGAACCAGTGACCCCCTGATTATGAGTCAGGTGCTACTAACCAACTGAGCTATAGGCCCCACATTTGCGAAAATTTTTAGTATCTTTGCAAAGCGAATGCAAAAGTAGTAAATTTTGTGATACTGCAAAAATTATCTTTCAACTTTTTGTTAAGAATGAAACATTTTAAAAATATAAACACACTGATCTTTGACTTTGGCGGTGTAATTATTAATCTTGATCTGCCTCAATGTATTTTGAATTTCAAAAACTTAGGTATTGAAAATATTGAACAGCATTTAAGTAATTTCGGACAATCCGGTTTTTTTCTTGACTTTGAAAAAGGAAATATTGGTGTAAATGAGTTCAGGTATGAGATTCATAAACTTGCATCAGATTCAGTAACCGATAGTCAGATCGATGATGCCTGGTGTTCTTTTTTATGTGATATTCCTGCCCAAAAAATTGAATTATTAGCTGCATTAAAGAAAAGATTTCGGATTATATTGCTTAGTAATACGAACCCCTTGCACATTGAAGTGAGTGCTGCCGGTGAATTTGCAAAAGTCGGAAAAAATATTTCCGATTTTTTTGATAAATGTTATTTATCCTATGAAATGAAAATGGCAAAACCGGATGCTGAAATTTTTGAATCCTTATTGGCTTCTGAACATGTAATGGCAAATCGGTGTTTGTTTCTGGATGATGGATTGAAAAACATTGAACAGGCAAAAAATCTCGGGATACAAACCTATTTGGTAGATCAAAGAGAAGATTTAAGTTTTTTGTTGAACGATAAAACCTGGCTGTAAATTACTATGCAAATTATATATCAATCTGAATTAAATGCACTTGAACCCTGCGTAGCTACTGTGGGTTTTTTTGATGGATTACATGCCGGTCACCGGTTTTTAATTGATGAATTAAAAGTTTTAGCAGGCAAACAGAAACTAAAAAGCGTGGTAGTTACTTTTGCCATGCATCCGAGGAAGGTTCTGAATTCAGAATTTCAACCGGAACTACTGACGACTTTATCAGAGAAACTTACTCAACTCCAATCAACCGGAATAGATATCTGTGTAATTTTAAATTTCACGGTTGAAATGGCCAATTTGTCTGCTTTCGATTTTTTGAAAACAATTTTACGTGAAAAACTTAATGTTCGGACGTTATTAGTGGGACACGATCATCGGTTTGGTCATAACCGCACCGATGGTTTCAGGGAATACCGGCAATATGGAAAAATACTGGGTATTGAAGTCATTCAGGCTAAAAACTATACAACAGACTCAGATCAACATATTAGTTCATCGCAGATACGATTAGCCCTTCAACAAGGGGACATTGAACATGCGAATCGGTTGCTTACTTATTCATATTCAATATGTGGCAAGGTCATCGATGGTTTCAAGATAGGCAGAAAAATAGGCTTTCCGACAGCCAATATACAACCGGAAGATGCGGATAAAATTCTACCGGCTCTGGGAGTTTACGCTGTACGCTTAATTTGGAACAAACAGACCTATAAAGGAATGATGAATATCGGAAAACGTCCGACATTGGATAACGGAGAAAAAATAAGTATCGAAGTGCATATTATTGGTTTCGATGAAGATATTTACAATCAGACACTTGATATTTATTTTATTCAAAAAATACGGGATGAAAAGAAATTTGAAAGCGTTCAGGATTTAATAAATCAACTTCAGACAGATAGACAAAAGGTAATGTTAATGGAGTATTAAAGAAATACTCTCCTCTTATTTCAAAAGAAAAATTGAGCTACCAATTTACAATACATTTTTATACAAAAAACTGTATCTTTGTAGCTTAAACCTTTTGTAATAAATAAAACTAACAATCAAATGAAAAAAACATTATTGACACTTATGGTTGGATTAGTCCTTATGGGATGCGCAAAAAACGACAATCCGTTTTTCGAAAAGTACACAAACAAATATGGTGCTCCACCTTTCGACAAGATTAAAAATGAGCATTATATGCCGGCTTTCAAAGAAGGCATTAAACAACATCAGGTCGAAATTGATGCCATTGCAAATAGCTCGGAAGCTCCCACATTTGACAATACCATTGCGGCATTGGATTATAGCGGCGATTTATTACGAAAGGTTTCTTCCGTATTCTACAACCTTTATTCGGCTGACACCAACGAAGGAATGGATTCCATTGCCAACGAAGTATCCCCTTTACTATCGGAGCATAATGATAATATTTACCTGAACGAAAAACTTTTTGCCCGGATAAAAACATTATTCGATAACCGTGCCAAACTCGGTCTCACCGACGAACAGATTCGTTTATTGGAAAAATACCACCGCAATTTTATCCGGAGTGGTGCTGACCTGAATCCTGAACAAAAAATCAAGCTTCGTGCTATTAATAAAGAACTGGGGCTCGCACAATTGACTTTTGGTAAAAACGTTTTGGATGAAACTAATTCCTACAAAAAAATTGTTGATAAAGAATCTGATTTAGCCGGTTTACCCGAGAGTGTCCGCCAGGCTGCTGCCGAAGAAGCCAAAACTGCCGGACAAGAAGGAAAATGGGTTTTCACTACTCAAAAAGCGAGCTTTATACCTGTACTTCAATACGGCGAGAACCGTGAACTCCGCAAAGAACTGTTAATGGCTTACACCACCCGCGCCAATCACGATAATGCAAGTGACAACAAAGCCGTAATCAACAAAATCATGAAACTGCGCACCCAGAAAGCACAGTTATTGGGTTTTGCCACTTCAGCCGACTTTATTTTAGATGACACCATGGCAAAAACGCCTAAAGCGGTTTACGATTTATTGAACACTGTTTGGACACCGGCTGTTGCAAAGGCAAAAGAAGAAGCCTCCGAACTTCAAAAGTTGATGGATAAAGAGGGAAAAGGCGAAAAATTAGAACCCTGGGATTGGTGGTATTATTCCGAAAAACTCCGTAAAGAAAAATATGATCTTGAAGAAGAAGCCTTAAAACCATATTTTAAATTAGAAAATGTCCGTCAGGGTGTTTTTGATCTGGCTTCAAAACTCTACGGATTAAAATTTGAAAAACTGGACAGCATGCCGGTATACAATCCTGATGTGGAAGTATTTAAAGTAACCGATGCTAATGATTCGTTGATTGGCATTTTGTACACCGATTATTTTCCACGTCCCGGGAAACGTGCCGGAGCCTGGATGAATAATATTGTGGATCAATACAAAAAAGATGGCATCAATCACCGTCCGATTATTTGCAATATTGGCAACTTTACCAAACCTACTGCGGATAAGCCTTCGTTATTGACAATGGATGAAGTGGAAACGCTTTTCCATGAATTTGGTCATGCGCTGCATGGATTATTGACACAATGTACTTATCCCGGCCTTTCAGGAACTGCAGTAGCACGTGACTTTGTTGAACTTCCATCGCAAATCATGGAAAATTGGTGTTGGGAACCCGAAGTAATGAAAACTTATGCAAAACATTACAAAACAGGTGAAATTATGCCAAAAGAATTGATGGATAAAATACAAAAAGCAAGTACTTTCAATCAGGGATTTATTAATACTGAATTGCTTGCCGCTTCATTTCTGGATATGGATTACCATATGATGAAAGACACGACTGCTTTTGATGTGACTAAATTCGAAAAAGCTTCGATGGATAAAATTGGAATGATTCCACAAATTATTGTTCGATACAGAAGCACCTATTTTAATCATATTTTTTCGGGAGAATATTCTGCCGGTTATTACAGTTATACCTGGGCCGCGGTATTGGATGCAGATGCATTTCAGGCATTTAAAGAAACAGGTGACATATACAATCCGAAAGTAGCGACAGCCTTCCGTAAAAACATTCTGGAAAAAGGCGATACTGAAGATCCAATGAAACTTTACCACGATTTTCGTGGTGCAAATCCAAATCCGGATGCTTTATTAAAGAAAAGAGGTTTAAAGTAAAAAAAAACATTGCAGACATCCGGAAATCTCTGTATTTCCGGATGCCTGTTTTTCAAAAAACAAACTGTGCAAAATAACAAAGTTTCAATAAAAAATTTCATAACTCCAAGTATACCTCTGGCAATACTATTAGTAATGTCGTGTTTTGCTTTGTGGGTTATAACTTATTTTGGAGGACATTTTGCCACAGTTTCAATGCAGAATAACTCAGTAGTGGTATTTCTGCAATCTATATTGAATCCCAATACAATTCTGTCTGGATTAACTGCCATCGCCTTTACCTTGCTCAATGCCTTTTTAGTGGCTCAACTGAATAACAGGTTCACGCTTATCCGGTCACGGACGTTTCTGCCCATTTTTATTTTTGTTTTGCTACTGGGAGTTTGGAATGAAACACATTTGGTCAATGGTTCGCATCTGGCATTGACTATTTTCATTTTATCTTTATTCTTCACTTTCAATATGTTTCACAATCGCAATGCTTCAGAAGAAGCATTTATGGGTAGCTTTTTGATCAGTGTAAGCAGTTTATTTATTAATCCACTGATTTTTTTAATCCCAGTTTTTTGGTTTGGATTTATAATGCTTCAGAGCTTTTCACTTCGAACGTTAATTGCCTCACTTCTGGGAGCTGTGACACCCTGGATTCTGACATTTTCAGGTCAATATCTGATCTATTCAAAAATTGATTTAGCAACCGTATTTAGTATTCAAATGAACTTAGATTTTGACCTGTATACTTTCACATTGGTCAATTCAATTTATATTGCAGCCATGGCAATTATGCTTATTATTTGCCTGGCAGGAATGTTTTCCAACTATAGCCGTGATGCTATTCACACCCGTAATAAACTGAATTTTATATTTTTATTACTCATTGCAATTTTAATATTAAGCATTGTTTTTGAGAATCAATTCAGTTCGTTTTTACCAATTATTGCATTGCTATTTTCATTTTTAGTTTCCCATCCTTTTACATTGAAACTGAACAATTTTTACGGCATTGTTTTTATTATCTTTTGTGTTTTGAATATTTCATTTGTACTTATTAAATTTATAAATATTTAGATGGGAGGTCTTGCAGAACTTGGTTTATTTGGTCTTTTTCTTGCTTCCTTTCTGGCAGCAACAGTAGTTCCCTTCAGTTCAGAGGTGGTTTTTTCAGCCATGGTTTACAGTGGATTGGATGCATGGACTTGTGTATTTGTAGCTACTTTAGGTAATTGGTTGGGCGGAATGACCTGTTACTTACTGGGAAGGTTGGGGAAAATGGAATGGATTGAGAAATACGCCGGGGTTAAGAAAGAAAAATTGGATAAGTTTGCAGCTAAAAGCCAAAAATACGGTGATTGGTTACCGTTCTTTTCATTTCTTCCAGGAATTGGCGATGTAATTGCCGTTGCCTCCGGTTTTTTCCGGGGCAGGTGGTGGATTGTTGCAATATCTATGCTATTAGGAAAGTTTGTACGATATGTAATCTGGATGTATTTTAACGGACTGTTTATGTAATACGCTTAGGGAAACAAAATAAAAGCCTGATAAGTAAAAAATCTTATCAGGCTTTTATTCTATTTATTTAGGTGTCCTATACTTCGTAATCAACAGCAGCTCTTGACGTTTTCACTTTCCCAATATAAGCAGCCACTTTTTTGTGTTCGGGATGTTCCTGATAGGCATCAAGGTCATCGAAACTATCAAATTCTGTATACAAAGCTATGTCATAATCTGTTTTTGGAGCATTTGGGCAATTAAGACCCACTTCAATCATTTTAATTTCCGGAACGAGATTTTTCAGATTTTCCAGTTTCTCTTTAATTAGTATCGCGTTTTCCTCTTTCGACTTTCCCTCTGCATTATCTGCTAAACGAAAAAAAACAATGTGTTTGATCATACCTGTTATTTATATTTGTAAAATGTTAGTGAACATATTATATATCCATATTTTTTCGATGGGCCATTAATTGCATTTAATTTCCGGGTCTATTTACAAATAACCTTAAACGCCTTATTATTTACTTTAAGAAAATACATGCCCTGACGGGTTGGAATAAAAAACCGTCCCTGAGTCAAATCGCCGGCCAACAGTAATTGACCGGTAAGAGCTAAAAGTCTTATTTTATTGGTTCCTTTTAAAATCGTCACATAAATACCATTGGATGTGGCAGTAAATGAAACATTTTCAGTGCCTGAAGTGGTTGAATTTGTATTTACAGACTGATCATTGTCATTTTTAATCCACGAGGGTTCCGAACCATCTATCTTCACAATAATATTTGGATATGCCGGATGTGAGTCTCCCTTCGCCTGACTTTGAGCAAAAAGGAATCCTATGGAAATAAACATAAACAGAACTGTACAAATTCGTTTCATCGATGTAAATATAAAAAATACTATTTAAAACTAACTACCTATGAGTTTCTTTTTTCATTCGTTCGGGATAATCCACCGTATAATGTAATCCACGACTTTCCTTACGTAAAAGCGCCTGTTTAATAATGAGATATGCAATACTAATCACATTCCTTAGCTCACAAATCTCACGTGAAACTACTGATTTTTCAAACAAATTTTCCGTTTCTCGATATAAAATTTCAAGGCGATGAATGGCACGTTTCAAACGCAAATTTGAACGGACAATTCCCACATAAGTACTCATTATTTGTTCCACTTCTCTGAAACTCTGAGTAATAAGCACCATTTCTTCAGGAAGTGAAGTTCCTTCGTCGTTCCAGTCAGGGATTTTGTCAACAAAATTAAGCATGTCTAATTGTTTGGATGCATCATTCACGGCTGCATTGGCATAAACTACAGCTTCAAGCAATGAATTTGAAGCCAACCGGTTTGCTCCATGTAAACCCGTGCAGGAACATTCTCCGACTGCATACAAACGGTTGATAGAAGTTCGGGCATTCAAATCAACTTCGACACCACCACACAAATAGTGTTGTGTGGGCGTTACCGGTATATAATCTTTTGTAATATCAATCCCTAATTCAAGACATTTCTTATAGATCGTTGGAAATTCCCTTTTAGTGGTTTGCGCATCTTTTTGTGTAACATCAAGATATACAAAGTTATCCCCTCTTATTTTCATTTCGTTATCGATAGCTCGTGCCACAATATCACGTGGTGCCAACGAACCACGTTCATCATATTTAAGCATAAACTCTTTTCCATTCAAAGTGCGCAAGACGGCGCCATAACCACGTATAGCCTCGGTAATCAGGAAACTTGGTTTTTCCCCAGGATGATACAGTGCTGTAGGATGAAATTGCACAAATTCCATATCTTTCACAATTGCCCGAGCCCGGTGAGCCATGGCAATGCCGTCACCGGTAGCAATACCGGGATTGGTAGTAGTTAAATATACATTCCCAATACCTCCGGTTGCCAACAAAGTAACTTTCGACAGAAATGTATGAATCTGATTTGTTTGCTGATCGAGGACATAAGCCCCGTAACATTCAATATTGGGCGTGTGATGTGTAATCCACTCTCCCAGATGATGTTGTGTAAGAATTTCGATAGCAAAATGATATTCGAAAACTTCAATCTCAGGATGTGCTTTCACCTGACGCACCAAACTTTCCTGAATTTCGAAGCCTGTATTATCTTTATGATGTAAAATTCGAAACTCGGAATGTCCGCCTTCGCGATGTAAATCGAAATGACCGTTTTTTTGTTTGTCGAAATCAACCCCAAAACTGAGTAAATCTTCGATAGCAGCAGGTGCTTCACGAATGACTTTTTCCACTGCCGCTAAATTACAATGTCCATCACCTGCGATTAAAGTATCTTCTATATGTTTTTCGAAATTATCTGGCTCATACATAACCGTTGCTATACCACCCTGAGCAAAAGAAGTATTCGATTCGCTTAATGTGGTTTTACAGAGTAAAGCTACTTTTCCGAATTTAGCAGCCTTCAGCGCAAAAGTAATACCTGCTATTCCACTACCTAAAACTAAAAAATCAAATTTTCGTGTCATTCCTTTATTATGAATGAAATTATTATAAATATCAGTTACGATTTTTTTTAATAAAACAAATTCAGTAGCTGTTATGTTGAAAAAAAATTGAGCAGTAGGGTAAATTACTGCTCTATTTGTATTTATTATTAAATTTGTTTTATGTAAACCCTTCTTGTTTTGTGATTTACATATTCAAAACTGGCCCATTGCGACGACATACGGGTATTAGTTTCAAGTTCAGGATTACTTTCTGCAAATTTATACCCGTTTTTTGCACTGGCAGGCATAATATCAGCAAACATAACCGAATTAACTCCTTTATTCTGATAATCGGGATGAACCGCCATCAAATAAAGATCAACCACATCGTTTCTATTTAATGCCCGCAGCATATAATACCATCCAAATGGAAACAGGCTTCCTTTCGCTTTCTGAAGTGCCTTTGTGAAACTTGGCATGGCAATTCCAAGTGCAACAACATCATCATTCTCATTAACTACTATGGAAACAGTATCCAAGCGGAAAAAACTAAAGTATAATTTGATATAAAAGGCAATTTGCTTCTCGTTTAATTTTGTAAAACCGTATAAATGAGAATAACAGAGGTTTAACAAGTCAAAAATCTTCAACGCATAATTATCTACAACTTCTTTTCTGGATTTAAACCGTAGTGATCTTAAGTTGAATTTCTGTTTTACAATTTCAGCTATCCTGAAATATTTTTCCGGAAAAACTTCCGGAACAGTAATAAGATATTCTTTCCAGTCGATATCTTTCACAAAACCATAATTTTCAATATGTTTTGGATAATAAGGATAGTTATAAATAGTAGCCAGTGTACCTAACCTGTCATAACCCTCAATTAAAATTCCTTCATGGTCAAAATCGGTAAATCCTAAGGGACCGTGAATGGCGGTCATCCCTTTTTCCTTTGCCCAGGCAATGGCAGTATCAAACAATGCTTTCGAGACTTCTAAATCGTCAATAAAATCAACCCAACCAAATCTGGCATGTTTTTCATTCCATGAATCATTTGAAACCGGATTGATTATTGCAGCAATTCTGCCTACCATTTCATTATCTTTAAAGGCCATAAAATAAGATGCATCACAAAAATCCAGGGCAGGATTTTTTCCTTTACTCAGATTGAGCAAATCGTCCATTAATAAAGGTGGAGCTGCAAACTCACAATTCTTATATAAATTGATTCCAAACCATATAAATTGCTTTAATTCTTTCTTTGTTGTGACTTCGCGAATCAGTATCGGCATACGTTAGCTATTAAATTTATTTCTGGAAAAATCGTGTAAAAATAACGAAAATATATTGCAACATGCAACTTTTAAATCTTAATATTGTCCTTTTTGACAGTATTCTTTTGATATTCAAACTAATTGAATCAACGTTTTCCGGGTTTTCCGGGTCCAAAAAATTACCGTTTCTCAAGCAACACCACATTCTCCACATGATGCGTATGAGGGAACATATCAACAGGTTGAACGACTTTCACTCTATATTTACTGTCCAGCAAATTCAAATCCCGGGCTTGTGTTGCAGGATTACAACTCACATACACGATACGTTCAGGCTCTGCAAAAAGAATAGCGTCAATAACATCGTCGTGCATTCCGGCCCGTGGCGGATCGGTAATAATTACATCGGGTTTTCCGTGTTTTTCGATAAATGCCGCATTCAGGATATTTTTCATATCGCCGGCATAAAACAAGGTATTCTTGATGTTATTGAGTCTGGAATTAACCACGGCATCCTCGATGGCTTCCGGAACATATTCTATCCCGATAACCTGCCGTGCCTGATGGGCTACGAAATTGGCTATTGTCCCCGTTCCGGTATACAAATCATAAACCAGTTCGTTTCCGGTAAGTTGTGCCAGATCGCGTGCTACTTTATAAAGTTTGTATGCCTGTTCGGAATTGGTTTGATAAAAGGATTTCGGTCCGATCTTAAATTTCAAATCCTCCATTTCCTCGTAAATACATTCGTTTCCTTTGAAAACATTGACTTCCTGATCGGTAATGGTGTCGTTGGCCTTGGCGTTGATAATATATAATAAGGAGGTAATCTGTGGAAACCGATCGGCAATATGTTGCAAAAGTTTATCCTGCGCTTCCTTGTCTTCGTGGAAAAAAATCATGATAACCATCAGTTCACCCGTGGAGGTAGTGCGGATCATCAGGGTGCGTAAAAAGCCTTCCTGACTACGTAAATCGAAGAACGTAAGTTCATGTTCCAACGCGTAACGACGAACTTCATTCCGTATTTCGTTCGAATCTTCGGTTTGTAACCAGCATTTTTCAATGTCCAGCACTTTGTCGAACTGACCGGGAATATGAAAACCCACGGCATTCATGGTTTCAAAAACCTTTCCTTCGGCAATTTCTTCGTTGGTACGCCAGCGTTTGTTCGAGAAGGTGAATTCAAGCTTGTTGCGGTAAAATTCTGTTTTTTCGGAACCAATGATTGGAGATATTTCGGGCAATTCTATTTTCCCAATGCGGGTCAGATTATCCACCACCTGTTTTTGCTTGTAACGTATTTGCTCCGCGTAAGGAAGAATCTGCCATTTACAACCGCCGCAGATGCCGAAATGCTCACAAACAGCTTCGCTTCGTTGTTCGGAATAACTGTGGAATTTAATGGCTCTTGCTTCCATAAAGTTGCTTTTCTTGCGGGTTACCTGCAAGTCGACCACGTCGCCCGGCACCACGAAAGGTACAAAAACAATCAAATCATTCACGCGGGTAATGGCTTTACCTTCGGCGGCAATGTCGGTTATGGTTACATTTTCGAAAATTGGATGCGGTTTTTTATTTTTAGCCATTTTGTCTGTTGTCGGTTTTTGGTTGGAGCTACAAAAGTACGATTTTTATTTTGGATTTACGAAGACGGGGCTGTGAGTGGATTCTGTGTTATAAAATACAGCGGATAGGCTCGCTTTGAGCCGGATGAGTTGGGAAAGAATGAAGGGAAAAACAAAAGGCGAGTTGCCCCGCCTTAAATGATTTCACAACGGAATAATCCTTATTGTGATTTGCTTCAAAAATTGTAACGGCAAATATGTATAAATAGAAACAGAAAACAATGCTTGTTTAATAAAAATAATCAAGCCTTAAGCGCGACACCTTTAGTATGATACTAAAAGCGTGATATATTTCCAAAAATAGTGTATCTTTGTGGCATCAATATTCAACAAGAGCATCATGAAAAAGGTAGTTAATCCTTTTAATACAGTAGGTTATATCTCTGAAAAATACTTTTGCGACAGAATAACCGAACTAAACCGATTACTTCAAAATGCCAGAAATGGGGTAAATACAACCCTTATTTCGGGCAGAAAATATGGAAAATCGGCGTTAATTTATCGTTTTTTCGAGGAATTAAACAAAGAAAAGGAGTGGATTTGTATCTATTTTGACATTTACTCCACACAAAACCTGAAGGAATTTACAGAACTACTTGCGGCTAAAGTCATGCAAAAATTTCCTCAAAAAGAAAGCATGGGAAAGCGATTTTGGAATTATTTGAAAACATTGCGACCCGTTATGACTTACGATGCTCTATCCGGACAACCCGAAGTCCATTTCGAATTTTCGCAACCCAAAGACTATGAAAAAACACTTACGAGCATACTACAATTTTTAGATGAACAAAAAATACCTGTTTTGCTTGCCATCGATGAATTTCAACAGGTTGCGTTGTATCCGGAGAAAAACACCGAAGCTGTTTTACGCACGATTATCCAAACCCTTCACAACGTTCAATTTATTTTTAGCGGAAGTAACCAGCATTTAATGTTGGAAATTTTCAGTAGTGCCAAACGTCCGTTCTTTTCAAGCACACAAAGCATGAGTTTATCCGAGATTCCACCTGATATTTATAAGGACTTTATTTTCATCCATTTTGCTGAGAATAAAAAAGAAATAACTAATGAAACGGTAGAATTTATCTTAGACTGGACTTTCAATCACACCTATTATACACAATTTTTATGTAATAATTTGTTTGCAAGCGGCAGCCGTAAGCCGGACATCCCGCTGACAAAATCCGTTTGTGCTGAAATTTTAGAAGCCGAACAAGCTAATTTTTTACAATATAGAAATCTACTTACATCGTTTCAGTGGAGGCTTTTAATTGCCATCGCCAAAGAAGAAAAACTGTACCAACCACAATCGAAGCAATTTATACAAAAATACAAATTAGGAGCTGCATCAACCGTAAAAAAGGCAATAGATTCGTTAATCGATAAAGAAATGGTGTTTGTACATATCGAAAAAAACGAAAGCTATTATCGAATATATGACGTTTTTTTAATGCGGTGGTTACAACGAACCTATTGATATTATAGCATTTAGTTACTAGTTGTTTATAAATCAAAGATACAGCCCGATAGCTATCGTGATTGAAAGCAAATCACAACCTTATGTCGGAATGGAAAATCCAACATTCCGGGGTTGTTTACCAAGTCAAAACACAATTCTAAGCGCCACACCACCCGGGTAGGCACTTACAAAATATTCAGGTTGAATTTTATTGGCCAGGGGACTCAGATCGGAATTGTATTTTCGGCAATAGTCCTTATAATCTTTCATGGCAAGTGTAGGTTGTGTCCAAATCTGCGCTTCGGTAACCACCGAATTGAGAACAAAATTACCAACACCATCCCAAATAGATCGCTTAAAGACAAGCCAGGTAATCAGTCCGCTTCCTAAGTTGACTGTGGTATTCAACGCATGAATCTGCCATGATCGGCCGGCTTTTTCTGCATTTGAAGCCTTTTTGAATAATTTTTCGGCAACAGCAAGTTTATTGAGTTGATCGGATTTGGAAGAGTCCGGCATTTGTTTTAGAATCTTTAAATCATTATCAACTGACAGAGGAGTAATCAGTTGGAAGGCAGCTCCCAGAAATGTTGTCCCGGCACCCAGGGCCATATCCTGTTTGGTTGCTTTATCGTTACTTACAAAAAACACGGCACCTTGTCCGACTGTAGCTGCACTGTAAGCTCCCAGCCAACCATACCACCAGGTATTCATGCCGGTTTTGGAATGATTCAATTTATCCTCTATTTCAATAATCCGCTGATGAATCAGTGAATCGGGAATACTGTTTTGGGCTAATATACTTACTGATTGAAAAACAAGCAGGATTAAAAATATACTTCGGCTTAAATTTAAATTCCCCATAATTCCGCGTTATTAAAACTAAAGCTGTTTCTACACTTTTTTCTCAGTCATAAAAGGCGATTCAATAAGTCGCGTGGACAAAACTAATACAAAGATAGCCAGCCAGATAAGAACAATCAATGGTTTTGTCATCGAATGGGTCACCGGATCTTTAAAACTATCCATGGCGAAAATAAAAGCAATGCCTGAAATTTGCCCGGCAAGAATCAACAGCCCGTTGGAAGTTCCTTCGGAAGTGGGATACGTAATTTCCGCACCATACTGGAAGCCAATCGGTCCGGCACTTAACAGAAAGAAACCTAAAACCATGCCGGAAGCCAGCAATAAATTATAATCGGTTGCAAAAGTAACACCCACAAGACCAATAATACATCCTATCAGCGCGATAATGATAAAGAGTTTTCTTTTTCGAAGACGATCGGAAAGCATGGGCATAATCAAAGCGCCTAAAATGCCGCCCACAATCATTAATCCACCGCTTATTCCGGCTTGTTCGGCGGAAAAACCACGTGGTCTGACAATATCTTCAATCCAGGTCGTAACGCAGTTGAAAATTCCCAGCCCGACAAAAAAGATAAGCAACAGCCAGTAGAAATTCTTGTTGTGCAAGGTATCACGGAGTCCGTCAAATACAAGTGAACGTTCTTCCTGATCGGGATGACATGGTGCCGACATGGGGCGTTCGCGCGAAAACAAAATAAATATTAATGCAGCAATGATGGAGATAACTCCGTAAATATAGAGCATCTCTGTAATTCCGTATATTTTTGTAAGATGTGGCGTCAACAACATGCCGACTAAAACACCGATATACATGGCCAATGTTCCGAGTCCGGCAGCAGTAGCTCTTTCTTCAATGCGGAACCAACGCGATGCCAGTTTGGTGATGGCGTTGAGCAGAAAAGGCTGACCGACGGCAATCCCTATCTGGGCAATAAGCACCCACTCATAACTTGTTACCATGCCGCGCATCATCCCGAAAACTCCGGTGAGAACAGCGCCAATGCCGACTCCAATTCGTATACCATAGGTGTCTATCACCCAGGAGGCGGGAATGGAAACAAAAATAAAAACGATCATGAAACACATCGAAAGGATGCCGATTTGTATATCAGACACACCATAAAAATGAGCAGAATCAGTGGTAATCGGTGCAAATGTTATCCAAAGTAATTGGTTGACAATCACAATAAACATATATACACTTAGCATGATCCAACGATATTTGTAGACTTTATAAACTGTAGCTTCCATGGATTGATTTTTAATTAATAATATAGATTGAAGGAATATAATTAGCAAGATTTTTTGTACGAAATTGCCATTTTGGCCGGACAAAAATACGATTTTTATTTAAATAAAACAGAAAAACGCAAAAGCTGATTGCATTTTGCGTTTTTCTGTAATTTATGTTCATGTACCTTAGAGATTCATACTGGCAAAAGTTTTTTGGGCTTAAGAGAGAAACAATAAGAATCCGTTCAGGAAATAGAACAGACCAACTAAACCAACTCCCATCGCCAAATACCACAGGTATTTACGTTTGATTAACGCACCAATTGACGCAAGCAGAATGGATATTTGTAAAAAAATAACGGCCATACCGAATGCTTGTGAATGTTTCTGTGCTTCGTCGCGGAGTACTTCAAAATTCTTAGCATCGTTCTGAATATCAGCTTTTTCTTTTTCATACCGTTTTATCGATTGTTCATATTCGGCAATTTTATGCTGATAAGCATCCAGCGTTGATGCATCTGTTTTTGGAATTCGTTTGGTGTCGAGTTCCATTACATCTTTCTGTGTTTCGTAAATATACAATTTCAGGCTTTTGCTTTGGAAATACGACCATTTGTTGGATGCCTGTTCCTGACTTAACATGGACCGGGTGGAATACCCACCGCCTTTAAATGTTGATAATGTGGCTGCAACTGCAAAAATAATGGTTGTGAGTGCCAGATAATTGAGCCACGGTTCTTTTTTTTCTTCTGCCATAAAGTTTAATTTTTGAGTGAGCAAAAATAATACTTATTCGTTTTTAATTTGGTATTTATAGAAAATTAATCAATGAAATTTCTTTTGATTTTCCATCATCGAAAGAATTTCTTTCAATCGTTTTTCACGTATTTCGGAATTTTTCGCGGTTTGAAGCCGCCAGCCAATGGCATAGAGGTTTGTTTTATTCAATGTTTTAAAGAAATCGTGTGCCTTTTTACTTTTTGAGATTTCCAACAGAAAATCATCCGGTACAACCATCTTCACTGCAGAATCATAACTTTTTTCCCAACGTCCATCCGCTTTTGCCGATTCAATTGCTTTCCAACCGGAAGGTTTAATTTTTCCCTCTTTTTCCAGACTCGCAACTTTATCTACATTTCTTTTCGACCACATGCTTTTCGGTCTCCGGGGAGTAAATTTTTGGATGTAAGATGTTTCATCATACTTTTTCAATTGTCCATCAATCCAACCATAACATAATGCCACGTTCAACGCTTCATCATAAATAATCGTCTTAATGCCCGAATCTTTTTTAAAAAACCGGAGCCAGATACCATTCACTTTGTCATGATTTTGTTCCAGCCAACTCTCAAATTCTTCTTGCGCGACAAATGAAAGGATGGGCAAATCAACTTTTGTAGATTTACCTGCGTTATTTTCCCCTGTGATGAGTATTCCTACTAATGCCATAAAACCAATTTAGAGTGGAGAAGTTGAATCAACCCTGAGCCATGAAACTTCTGAAAGTTGCGGTATCGAAGAAAATGCATGATGAATAGATTTTGTTATCGTTCACCATCAAAACTTCAGCAACTTCGCAACTTCCCGTATTGCCGGATGGCGATTGCAAGCTGTATTCAACTGTAATACATGCTTTATTTTCTTCAACAATAAATTCGTTTATTTTCAAATGTTTTACAACCTGAAGAAATTTGGAGGTTGCTTCTACATATGCATTTTTGGTATGTGTAATTTGCCCCGTACTTGTAAATGTAATATCATCGGAGATTAACGATTGCCAGTCGCCTTTTCGATTTATTTCATTATAGTAATGTTCTAAAATTTCTCTAGTTGTTTTTGAATTGTTCATTTTTTTTGGTTTTAGATTTTTTTATTTCATTGATTATTTCTGTAATTCCCTCAGTGTAAGACGTAACTTTAAAATCTGGAAAACGATTCATGAATTTCGAAGAATCGAAAATATGATCGGTTTGATAACGATGTAGAATTTCAACGGTTTCTTTCAAATAAGGATTAAAGTTTGCCAACAAGTTAATCATCCAGTTTTTAAGCACGATGTAATGTAATTTATGATCAATAGCATTACTCGCTTCATGTATGAATTCTTTAGGAGTCAACCGGTTGTTGTCACAGGGCAAGTGCCAGGTCTGGTTATAGGCGTCAGGAGTATTTCCGAGCAAAGCCATGGCTCTGCCGGCATCCGGAGTATACACCAAAGTCCGTAAACAATGGTCTTTGACCAATACTTTTATTTTTTTTGAATTCCTTATATTGTCAAACACGAGGGCATTGGTTATACTATGAGTATTACGCGGACCGTAAAACTCCGGAGCACGACAAATCAAGACATTAATTTCACCGTGATGCATCGAATTTAAAAGCAGTGTGCTCACACGTGACCTCACCTTGCCTTTCATTCCTGTTGCTAAAAACGGATTGCCTTCTTTAATCACACCGGTGGTTTTTCCGTACATGTAGGTATTATCGAAAAACACCAGTTTCACCTGTTGATTGATACATGCATCAATCACATTGTGCATAATGATGGGCCAACTTTCCTGCGCAATAAGCGAAACATTTGGCAAACCAACGGTAAGGTAAACGATTTCACTCCCTTTTACTGCCTGCTCGGTTTGAGCGGCATCCATTAAATCTGCCGGAAGCAGGATGTCGGTTTCGTTTACTTTGCGTGGATTTCTGCTTACTAACCGAATGTCATGCGTATAATTTCTATAGAGTTCTTTTGCTAATTCTGTTCCGATAATTCCATTTGCTCCAAGTATAGTTTGCATAGAACAATCTTTTTAAGGTTAATTGAAAAGCTGTTTTTATTTAATTTCAGGCCAACGTCCCAGTTGTTGCCGGTTTACCATCCAACCAGGATACTCAGGACTCAACGCACTGACTTCGCTCAAACGGATCATTTCAACAGGAGTTAATTCCAGTTTCACCGCAGCAATATTGTCATTCAGTTGTTTTAGATTTTTGGCACCAATAATCGTACTGGTAACCGAAGGTTGTTTGGTTACCCAGTTCAGGGCAACCGTTGCAACTGAAACTTTGTGGCTCGCTGCAATTTCTTTCATGACATCGATAATATCATACGCTTTCTCTTTATTGACAGGCGGAAAATCGAACGAATCGCGTCGGCTGTTACCGGCCTGTTCTATTTCACGCGTGTATTTCCCGGAAAGAAAACCTCCTGCCAACGGACTCCAGGGCATAATTCCTATATTTTCACTCAACGCCATGGGAACCAATTCTCTTTCTATGTCGCGCCCGGCAATGCTGTAATAGTTTTGTGAAGCTACAAATTTCGTCCAGCCCATTTTTTCGGCATAAGCATTGGCTTTCATCACCATCCATGCCGGATGGTTGCTGATTCCGATATAACGTACCTTTCCCGAACGTACCACATCTTCAAGTCCTCTCATTGTTTCCTCTATCGGCGTTATTGGATCGACACCGTGAATATAAAGCAAATCGATATGCGAAAGTTGCATACGTTTCAGACTGTCGTTAACCGAGTCCATGATATGAAGTCGCGACAGCCCAACCTGATTGGCTCCGGCTCCCATCCTGATTCGTACTTTAGTGGCAATTACCACTTCAGGTCTTGCAACACCTAATTTTTTCAACGATTCACCCAATAATGTTTCCGATAAACCTTCGGAGTAAGCATTGGCTGTATCAATAAAATTTATACCGCTGTCCAATGAAGTTTTGACTATCTGGTTAACTTCTCCCTGTGGCAATTTGCCGATGGCTTCCCAGTAACCTTTTCCTCCGAAAGTCATGGTTCCAAGACAAAGTTCCGATACCAACACACCTGTTTTCCCTAATTCGTTATATTTCATTTTGATATTTTTTTTAGAATACACATCTTTTGTTTCATCATTTGACGTTTAAAACAAATAAAAAAATGAAAAGGTTCAGGAATAAAAGAATTGTGGTCTTTTGTTTATACAAAAAAAACTTATCACTTAAATATAAAAAAAACGCAACTGCCGTCCATAGTCGACTGTTGCGTTTAATTGTATGTTTGTAGTTTTGTTAAAGTTGTTCAGGACTTAACTGAACGGTTAAAACTTTGCCAGATAATCCCCGATCGTTAGAACTTGTGCATAAGTCGTATTCAATGCTGCCAAAAAAGAATTGTGAACATCAATGGCTTTTATTTTTTCTTCATTAATTTTCAGATCTTTGGTTGCACAGGCATCACCCAGTAAGATACATGTAAATCCAAGGTCTTTTGCAGCACGGGTTGTTGCATCAATGCACATGTGAGTCATCATTCCACAAATCACTAAAGTATTGATTTCTTTCTCTTTCAAATAATCCAATAATTCGGTTTCACGAAAACTGTTTGGGAAATGTTTTACTATTAATTTCTCCATAGTTGACGGTTGAATGCTTTTGTGAATCTGAGCTCCAACTGTATCGGGCAGGAAAAAAGTAGCATCCGGACTTTTCGCAATATGTTGTACATGAATGACAGGTAATCCTTCCATTCTGAATTTATCTAAAACCAATCTGGCGTTTCTGACCGCAGCATCAGCATTTACAAGCGTCATTGTTCCACTTTCGAAATAATCATTCTGCAAATCGATAAGCAGTAAGGCTGTATTCTTCATTTCGTTTGTAAATTTTGAGATATTCAACTATTTTCCTGATTTGTGTTTGGCAATCTCTACAGCATAAACACTTTCAAAACCTTCGAAGTTTGCACGGAAGATAATCCATTTACCGTCAGGAGAGAAATGGACATTGGGTTCCAGATGATATTGATGGTATTTCATATTCACCAATCGTTCAAACTTAAAGTGATCACCTTCGGGAATAAACAGATTAATCCATTTGCCATCTTTAGCTTTGGCAACCGACGTAGAATCACCACCATCACCAGCAAAGAGTTTCTCATCGGGTGAAATATTATAATGCACACTCCATTGATTTCTGTCTAATTTATATTTTATTTCTTTGCCGGTATTTACATCGGTTCCACCTACAAAAAATGTTGCTCCACGCGGCTGTTGCAGATCGTACCAGATTGTTTTCCCGTCCGGGCTAAACCACTCGTGTCCGGCAATTTCCATGTTCATGGTGCGTTTATGCATCAGTTTCACTTGTTTTGTATCGAGATTTATAGTCCAAATCCGGTCTACTTTATGCCACGGTCCTTCATGACAAAACATCAACAAATGCGGATCGACAGGCGAAAACTGAACATGATTCAACCAGGCGCTATCCGTAAATAACTTTGTCAGCTTTTTTGTTTTCAGATTAACCGTAAATAAAGTACGTGGATTTCTGGCCTCGTAAATCTTATTGAAATAGTCGTGTTTGGCAGGATTGGCTTTGTATATTGCTTTTTCAGCATCCGACGACCATGCACCACCCAAAAGGGTTTCGTCGGCATTCAGACTTGTAATCGTTGCTTTAAAATCGGCAGGAAAAACATATTCCAGCGTCGTTTTACGTGTGTCAATATTGATTGAAAATATGGAATCATTGACCTGATAATAAACATTATGATTCTTTCTCCCCACTATCTCACCGTTCTTACGAAAGCTTTTATCCGTCAACTGGGTTATTTTCAGACTGGAAAGGTTCACACTAAACAACTGCATACCAATTCCATCAGCCTTATAGGCATCATTCCCGTAAAAAACCATGTTCACATCATCCTTGTCTTTTCCTGTGTAAAAAGGATTGTTATGAAAATAGAAACTGGCTGAGTTGCCGTCGCGTTGCGTGAGCCGCATCACTTTATGTTGAGTGTCTTTGTCTATCCATACCATAGGCATCTTCTTTCCACCGGTTTGCATCAATGGTTGTGCCTGCAAACTGCCCGAAATAAGAATAAATGAAACAAAGATGAGCATACTGTTTTTTTTCATGATATTATTTAATTAGTTGATTCAATTTAATTTAGTAAAAACACATTATCGAATGGTCAATTCATTCAGATACTCTTCCAACCTGCTGTATCCCGTTGCAGTCATTCCACTTCCATCTTTCGCGTCGCCGGGATTCAGCTGATGCTTCTTTTCCCAACTATCGGGAATACCGTCACCATCTGTATCTTTCGGCGCTTTTGCAGCCTTTATTGCCTTCTGTCCGCCAACTTCTGCTTCCGACTTGATAACCTGACCTTCTTTACCAAGTGATTTCACATAATCAATCAGACGTAAATCAATAGCATCACGATGCAGCGATGCTCCAGCCTGAGCCAACACATTCTTAAAAGCTTCAGCAGGTTGTTCAATTTCTGAAGTTGACAACGAGGAATACTGAACGTCTTTAATCAGTGTAGCCGTTGTTTTAGCAAAATCTTCTTCGGTGCCCATTCGACCATCCAATTTACCATTTTTATTTAAATCCACCATATTCCCTTTTTGATATACATGATCGGTGGCGGTAAACATCCCAATAAATGTATTTGTTGAATTTGGTCCCGCTATAAAATAATTATTGATAATATCCTGAAAATGATTGGCTGCCGAATGACCGCCGACCAAACCATTACTTCCCCAGTTGTAAATTACATTGTTGATAATTTCAATGCTGGCTTTTGCCTTCGGATTCCGGCTTTGATTATCTACCCAAAGACAGTGGTGAATGGTGAGATGAGTAGGATTCTCCAGCAAAGCACCAAACATTTGAGGATTTATTCCCTCCCCGATTAAACAATATTGCAGGGTTATTTTATCACTTTCTTTTATATGTAAATTATCCCATCGTCCCCATTCCACTGAAACATGGTCAAATATGATATCATGGGCATAGTCGGCAGCCAACGTACATACTCCTTTTCCCATTTCCACACTTCCTCTGAACCGCATATAACGGACAATTACATCGTTTGCTCCGGCCAGCGAAATTCCATTCCCATAAATGACAATACCATCTCCAGGTGCGGTTTGCCCTGCAATTGTGATATATGAGGCTACCGTTACTTTACTCTGTATTTTTATTACGCCACTTACGTCGAAAACAACAGTACGCTTCGGTTGACTGACTGCATCACGAAATGAACCTACACCCGAGTCATTCAGATTGCTAACATGATAGACGATTCCTCCCCTTCCTCCTGTTGCATACTTTCCATATCCATCGGCACCCGGAAAGGCTAATTGCTGGGCATTTAATAAACAGTAACTAAAAACCAAACTAAAAAGAAGGAGAATTTTTTTCATGATAATATCGGGGCTTTTAAATGATTTTTGAATTGATTGATAAATCCGGGAGTATAACCGAGTTTGTTTGACTTATATCCTCAACGAAGGTTTAAAGCAAAAATTAAATTTCAAGAGTATTTTTTTGAAGCCAGAATGATAATCCTGTTAGATTGGGCTCATATTGTATCCCCGAAAAACTGAAACGTTGAAGGTTAAACAACAAAAGTATTCGGATAAGAATAAGTGGAAATATCCATATTTTCATCAACCCGGGTTACTCAATATCATACTGTTGGATTAATTTGTCACAATCCCCATTGTATGATCAAATATTGTGCAATCTCCTATTGCTCCGTGTCCGGGAATTACTATTTTAGCACTCCCGAACCTATCCTTTACTTTTTGAATGGTTTGCGACCATGCCTGCAAATCGGCATCTTTAATATTCCCTTTATCTGATGAAGTCAATGATTTCAGCAGGCAACCACCAAACAAAATTTTCCCGTCAGGCACCCAGATGACGATATTATCAACCGAATGCCCCGCTCCAAAATAAACCAATTTCAAGTTTAAACTTTGTAAGGGAATATTTAAAGAATCTGTAAACACAATATCTGTTTTTTTATTTTCCTTCTTCAATAAATCCCTTGTCTTGTCCAGAGCATAGGATTTAATTCCCCTTTTACCTGTTTCCGCTAATCCTCCCGAACTATCATCGTGGAAATGCGAAACGATTAATTTAGTTACTTTTCTTTTAAACTTCTTCTCTATACAATTTAACAAAACAGCTGTCAAAGAATCGCTGGCCGGAGTATTCACCAACACGATATCATTTCTGTCAATAATCAGCAAATGATTGCAATCCAATATTCCATCACAGGCATAGGATGATTGTATCAACCACGCCTTGTTTGTTAGTTTTGTTAGCTCAATATTTTTATCAACTCTGTCAACAGTGACATTATCCAATAAGACCATGTCAGGTTTCACTTTCCTCTGTGCCGATAAATTAAAATTTATCAGCGTTGCGACAAAAAACAATAAGAAAAAATTTGGCTTCATATCATTTAATTTAGAATTTATCTTCATTCCGATCATTTATTAATACGACACAAATTTATATAAATTTCAGAAATAGAAATGAGTTTCCCGGTTTTTTTTTGTGAATTTATTGTTACAAGCTTCTGGCTAAGTAACCGGATGAAAAAAAAGCAGTTTTAGACAAAAAAAGCTTTCCCGAAAAGGAAAGCTTTGCTCATTGAGAAGAAAACAGCTATTATTTCTTTGCTGCTTCAATAGAAACTTTTCTGAATTCTTTCAATAACTTTTCCAGATCCAGAGAACTTTTACGTGCACGAGTACCGGCAGCTTTATTGCCTTTCTCAACTTGCAAATCTGCATCTGTAGCAAATGCTTCAAATTCAGCTTTAATCTTGCTTACTAATTTTTCCATTTTTCTAATATTGTTAAGTTTATAACTGGCTGTACGAAGACAGTCCTGATAGTTGCTGCAAATATAATCATTTTAAGATAATTTCAAAGAAATTGTCCTGAATAAATTGTTTTATGCTAATAAAAAATCGATTTTTTCTATGAATACGTCCCTGTGAGATAAGAATCCGAATAAAAATAGAAAAAAAAATGGTGTGTGATCAAATTATGAACAAAAAAAATCCATATAAATTTCCGATTTATATGGATTTTTAAACTACTGTTGTGACCCCGTCGGGATTCTAACCCGAGACCTTCAGAACCGGAATCTGACGTTCTATACAGCTGAACTACGGAGCCTTTTTTGGAGTTGCAAAGGTAACAAATTATTCGTATTCCGAAAATATGTTTTTTGATCAGGTTCACAAATTCCCATAAAAAATGGAGAAATCATTTTTTATCTCTCCATTTTAAAATTAACTTGTCTCCGTATTCTCCAATCATCTTCTACTACCACCCAGAAATAACAGTATATAATATACCAACATGGCCAATGATCCAAGTGCGGCAACAACATAAGTATATGCAGCTGTTTTCAAAGCATCTTTTGCCTGATCGTGTGTTTCATAATTAGTTATTCCGGCACCGTTCAACCATGCTAACGCACGGGAACTTGCATCGATTTCTACAGGTAAAGTAACAAAACTGAAAATTGTTGTTACAGCAAACAGAACAATCCCTGCTAAAAGTAATTGAGGAAATGAATGAATAAAAATTATACCGGCCAATAATACCCATTGCATCCAATTGGAAGCAAAATTCACTGCCGGAACCAGTGCCGAGCGTAATTTAAGGGGCGCATAAGCAAGTGCATCCTGAACAGCGTGACCGCATTCATGAGCTGCAATGGCTGCGGCAGCAACGCTACTCGAACCATAAACATTCTCACTCAGGTTCACTGTTTTTGTCAACGGGTTATAATGATCAGTTAGATGACCAGTTGTTGAAGTCACTGTAACATCGTAGATTCCATTATCACGTAGCATTTTCATAGCCACATCTTTGCCAGTCATTCCATTGGGAATGCGAATTTTAGAGTAACGTTCAAATTTTGACTTTAAACTCCGTTGTATCAACCAGCTAACAAGGGCTACAATTCCGAAAATAAAATATCCAATAAACATAAGATTTGTTTTTTAATTGTTATGCCTGTTTTATGTCAAATTCCTTGCCAATTGACAAAATGTCAGAAGAACAAAAAACTAACTATAAAACCAATTACCTACTCGACATAACGAATTATCGTTTGTCCACGATCCGGACCCACCGAAACTATTTTGATAGGAACTTCCAGTTCGTCTTCCAGAAAACTTATATACGCATTGAATTCTTCAGGGAATTCGTCTTCGCTTTGAACTTTTGTCATATCGGTTTTCCAACCCGGTAATTCAACATAAACAGGTTCAGCTCCATCACTTAAATCATACGGGAAATGTTCGACTTCCTTTCCATCAATTTTGTAGGCAACGCAGGCTTTAATGGTATCGAAACCATCCATTACATCGCTTTTCATCATGATCAACTGCGAAACACCGTTTATCATAACGGCATATTTCAATGCTACCAGATCAACCCAGCCGCAGCGACGCGGACGACCGGTAACCGAACCGAATTCGAAACCGATTTTACGCATTTCATCTCCTGTTTCGTCAAATAATTCAGTAGGGAAAGGGCCACTACCCACACGGGTACAATAAGCTTTGAAAATTCCATATACTTCTCCGATACTGCGGGGAGCAATACCTAAACCTGTACAGGCTCCGGCACAAATAGTATTGGAAGAAGTGACAAACGGATATGATCCAAAATCAATATCGAGCATGGTTCCCTGGGCGCCTTCAGCCAACACTCTTTTATCAGCTTTAAGTGCTTCATTAATATAATGCTCACTGTCTATCAATTCAAAACCTTTGATACATTCAATACCCTCGAACCAGTCTTTTTCAAGTGCGGGTAAATCGTATTCAAAATCATATTGTTTCAAAATTTGTTTGTGGCGGGTAATGGCAGCATTGTATTTTTCTTCAAAATTATGAAGAATATCACCTACTCTCACCCCGTTACGACTTACTTTATCGGTATATGTCGGACCGATACCTTTACCGGTAGTACCAATTTTGGAATTTCCTTTAGCCGATTCATAGGCTGCATCCAGCAAGCGATGTGTCGGTAAAATCAAATGCGCTTTCTTGGAAATTTTCAATCTTTTTGTCAGCGGATGTCCGGAAACAGTTAATGCATCTACTTCGGCCTTAAATAAAGCTGGATCGATGACAACACCGTTCCCGATAATATTCACTTTGTCACCCTGAAAAATACCGGAAGGAATGGAACGCAAAACAAACTTCTTTCCTTCAAACTCCAGGGTATGACCTGCATTAGGTCCACCCTGAAAACGTGTAATCAAATCGTAATTAGGCGTAAGCACATCAACTACTTTTCCTTTCCCCTCGTCTCCCCACTGGAGACCTAATAAAACATCAACTTTCATAGGATGATAATTTTTAGTATAAATCGGATTAAAACCGGTTTTGTTTAGCAAAACCGGTTTTAATCCAAAATCTTATTTTTAATTCATTTAATAACAATTCTTATTTTTCAATCGATGCTTTTCTTTTTGGGTTCTTTGCACTTACTGCAAAGTCCGTACAAATAAAGCGAATAGTGTGACATCTCGAAATGAACAAAAGTCTTGGCCTGTATTGCCAAACGAATGGGCTTATCGGAGAATTCTTTGACTCTACCGCAATTAGTACATATCAAATGATGATGTGTATTGCTCCCGAACGCTTTCTCGTATTGTGCAAACTGACTACCCAACTGATGTTTGATAATCAACTTCGAATCCACCAAAAGTTCCAGCGTATTGTAAATTGTTGCAAGGCTGACCCGATAACTTTCCTGCATAATATTATACAATATATCAGCATTAAAATGACCTTCGTATGCAAATATCCTTTCTAAAATAGCATACCGTTCCGGAGTTTTACGATGCTGATGTTTTTTGAGGTATTCCGTAAATACCTCCTTAATCTCAATATACGATCCTTCTTCTTTCATCCAATAATAATGTGATCAACAAAAGTACAACTTTTACGCAAATCTGGTGCTATTTAAAACCCAAAAATATCATTTCCTGTTTCACTTCCATGGAAATATAGTTTTGTCCAACAGAAAGATTTCCGGACATTCCTTCCAGTCCTTTCAGTATTAATCCTGCTGTTTCCTCGTTATTCCGGCATAAACGACTTAAACAAAGTCCTACCGCTTTATAAAGATGAAAATCAGTAGTCGAAGATATTTCGATTGCCTTTTCAATAATGAGTGTAATCTGAGAATGGCTCAGTTTATCTGTGATTCGTGCGGCTAAAATAAATCCGGTTATCTGTATCCAGACACTATCGGATTGTATCCACTCAATGCAAAGGGAATCACTATATGAAAGTTTGGAAAACAAATTCATGACGGATTGTTCTACAATCTCAATCTGATCAAATCCTGCAACCCAATCCCCGGCCATTTCGGCAGAAAATTTATCTATGGGTTCCAACAGCGTCGCCATGATTTTTGTTTCACGAATCTCCAACATCCAAAGTCGTTGGGCTAAATCGTGACCGGGTGTGTAAGTTGCAGCAATTTCCCTTATCCGGGGAATGCTGACACCAAAATTTGATTTATAAATAATACCGCTCCGGGTCATTTGGTCGGATACAATTCCATTCATTGAGAGTCGGATTTTACGACGAATTTCAGCCAGCTGAATATCCAAACCCGGATTTACGAGACTATACTTCATTTTTGTTCAATCTTTAATCGTTGGTAACTAACCTCTTGTAAAAATAGCATCTTTTTTTCAACAAATAGTTGCACAAAATCATTTGCTGTAGTATCTTTGCACTCGCTAAACACGGTGGTTGTAGCTCAGTTGGTTAGAGCGTCGGTTTGTGGTTCCGAAAGTCGCGGGTTCGAGCCCCGTCTCCCACCCTTATTAAAACAGCAGGTAAAAGGAAGAACATTTCAGTTCTTCCTTTTACTTTTTTTATCGGGTATAAACTCTTTATTTTTCTCCACTGCATCGGTCGATTGATACAAATCCACAAAATCATATCCATCTCTTGACAGATCAATCAACAGATTATATAACTGCTTATAAAATTTATCCTGCCTGCGCTTATCGGTACCAATATGAAAAAGCAGGATGTGACCGTTCAATCCATCAGTAGCTTCTACCTGCATGATGCGCTTGTAAATTTCGGTACTCGAATAATATTTTTCCCGCATTTCAGGAGTGGTATAATCACCGTTGGATAATGTTCCGGGGGTAAAATTCACAAGATGTATTCCAACTTCATCACACCATTTGCTGATGCTGTCGTTATACCACTCGTATGATGGCAAAAAGAAAGGAGCCTGATTCTTTTCAATACCGAATTTTTCCATTTCCTTGTAATTCTCTTTTAAATCGTTCAAGAATTCATCCTTGGTTATCAATGTGGAATCCCTGTTTTGGAATGAGCAATAGAGCAAATGTTTATCGGAATGGGCACCTAAATATTGTTTATCTTCCAGTAAGCCTTTAATCACGGATTTATATTTCGGATTCCGGTAAAAATCTCCGGTAAAAAAGAAGGATGCTTTTATATGAAGCATTTTCAATGTTTTGCGTATCGTGTTGTAACCATCGGCAAATTCATGTCCGGAAAAAACAAGGGATATTTGTTTTATATCCGGGTTGGTACGGGTAATACCTCCTTCGGTGTAGACATTATTATCCGCCGTCTTATCCGGGACTCCTTCCTGTTGTTTGGATCCCAGCAGGTAAGTTAGCGAGGCCGTTCCATCCATGGTTGGCTCGTTGGTCGAATAATCCAGATAATCGTCGTGATATACCGCCCAGTCGCTTTGGAAACGCTCATATGCATCCGTTTTTGACAAACGTGCACCGATAGCATGAGTATAGGTATTTCTATGAACAGGACCATCGACCAGTCCACCTGAAATCGGGATGTGACGATTGTGCCACAAAGCGGAATGCGGATCGGAAGGTGTAACGCCCAGTTTAGGTAATCCGACAATCATGCTGGTTCCCCAGGGATTGCAGCCAAAGAGCCAGTCAACCAACGAATTTTCCATATCAAGAAACGTTGAATCGTTTGTTATGGTACGATATAATTTACATTGTGTGGCAATTGCCACCACCAGATTATTCGAACACCATATCATTGGGACACCTACATTAAAAGGATTATCCGCTGCACGTAATTTCATTCGTTGAATTCCATCGGTCATATCAAGCAGAAATTCCTTTTGGTATCGTGGATTTTCGACATTTGCCAACATGTAATGCCCCAGATTGATAAACGGATACCATTGATAATGACGGGCCGTATCCGAACACATCCAGGGCGAAACCGGTTCCATACGTCCATAGGCTGCCGCATCATTCAGGTAACTTCCATCATATGTCAACCGGTACAATTGTGTCCCGGCCAGTTCCATATCATCCGCCCAATTTTCTTCTTCGTAAAAATAAGGTGATTTGGCCGGTACAGTCTGGCAAACGCCCGGATTCTTTTTCCCGTAATTATAGGCTTCCACCGCTTTTACACTTAAACTGTCAACGAAGGCCGGATAATACTTTGCCAACAGATCGGCACCCAAAGCGAAAGCTGATGAATATTTCCCGGCAATAGACGCAATCCCGGTCGAACGGTTTTTATAATCAAAAAGTCCCTGAGGTTGTCCCGTGGCACGATAAACAGGGCGTCCGGTTCCGGGTCCCCAACCATAATCCACCCGGTCTTCAGCAGGCAACCGGAAGGAAGCATGGTCACGGTCATCAGCAACCTGGTGGTATAAAACGTCTTCACTCGGATACATTTCCAATAACCAATCCAGCCCCCATTTAGCCTCATCAAGAATATCCGGAATCCCGTTTTTCCCGACTCTACCGGCAGCATCGTGTGTGTCGGAAAAAGAGGCCGGATTCATCTGATAGGCAAAAAGCATTTGGTAAACAGCGTTGGCGGAAGTAGTTCCATAGCGTAAATAATCGGATGCATCGTGCCATCCACCCCGCACATCTAATAATTTAGCTGTTGAAGTTGACTCGGGTGTATAAAAACTGACATTTTTTTTTCCGGTTCTTCTTCCCGACCGGACAGTTTCTTCATCGTTTCCCTGAATTGTATTTATATCTTCTCCATACACTTCGAAACCATCATTCTGATGACAAAGCGCGTTAAGTGATGGATTGTAGCCGCATCGTTGCTGGCGCATATAATTTAATAAGAAATCGGCACTCCCGAGATATGTATTTTTATTGATAAAAATTGTTGGGGAGTAGATTAATCCTGCTTTAATATAAAAAGCTCCCTGAAGATGAAAGGATGAAAAATCGAGGATATAAGTACTTTGATAATTTTGGAATTCGCCCCACTTTTTCAAGGTGTTGAATGTAGCCAACTCTTTGTTGGTAAGTGCATCATGCAGCGTAAACTGTTTAACTTCCAGATTCGATTCACTTAACAAAACGGCCTTTTTTTGCGCATTCGGTAAATAACCCAATTGGTTAATCCGAATCCATGCATCAATACCGTAAGCGAAAGTAATGAAACAGAAAGTAGATAAGAATACAAAAACTATTCTTTTTCTCATGTTTAGGCACATTTTTTTGCAAATATAAAACAATTAATCGAGATACCCTATGGAAATTATTGAGAAAAAAATATTACTTTTGTGCTCAATTATATTCAGTTCAAACACAATATAACACGAAAGAAATGAAAGTATTAAAATTCGGCGGAACATCCGTAGGCTCAGCTGCACGAATGAAAGAGGTTGCCAAACTAATCTGTGATGGGCAACAAAAAATAGTTGTTTTATCGGCTATGTCGGGAACAACCAACAACCTGGTCGAGATTTCCGATTATTTATATAAGAACAATCTGGCCGGAGGTTTGGAACGCATAAACATGCTGGAACAAAAATACAACGACGTAATCGAAGAATTATACAGCACAACTGAATATAAGTCCCAGGCAGGACTATTACTCAAATCGCATTTTGACTATTTACGTTCATTTTCAAAATCGATATTTACCTTATTCGAAGAAAAAGCTATTTTAGCTGAAGGCGAACTGCTTTCGACTGCTATATTTCAACTCTATTTGCAGGAAACAGGAGAAAACTCCGTCATGCTACCAGCGCTGGAATTTATGCGAATCGATAAAAATGGCGAACCGGATACCGCTTATATAGCTAAAAATCTTGCTCTCCAATTGGAGTCTATGCCGGACAAAATGATTTATATTACCCAGGGATTTATTTGCAAGAATATTTACGGGGAAATAGATAATTTGCAACGAGGCGGAAGTGATTACTCAGCGTCATTGATCGGAGCAGCGGTACTTGCCGACGAAATTCAAATCTGGACGGACATCGACGGTATGCACAACAACGATCCGCGTTTTGTGGAAGGAACGAAACCCGTTCCGGTTTTGCATTTCGAAGAAGCCGCAGAGCTGGCTTATTTTGGCGCCAAAATTCTTCACCCAACCTGCATTTTACCGGCAAAATTAAATAATATCCCGGTACGGTTGCTCAACACCATGGATCCAACTGCGGCAGGAACATTGATTTCGACCAAGAAAATCAGCAAAAAAATAGAGGCTGTTGCTGCAAAAGACGGCATCACCGCCATTAAAATAAAATCAGGCCGCATGTTACTGGCTCATGGTTTTTTGCGCAAAGTGTTTGAAATTTTCGAATCGTATCAAACACCTATTGATTTGGTAACGACATCGGAAGTCGGTGTTTCGGTTTCCATCGACAACGTGAAACGACTGGATGAAATTGTAAACGATTTAAAGAAATTCGGAACGGTAACCGTGGATAAAGACATGGTTATTATCTGTGTGGTAGGCGATATGCCTTACGAAAATATAGGATTCCAGGCCAAAGTAGTGAATGCATTGAAAGATATTCCCGTTCGGATGGTATCGTATGGTGGCAGCAACTACAACATTTCATTTCTTATCAAAGCTGAGGATAAAAAAAGATCATTGAACGCTTTAAGTGAAGCATTATTTAACTAGAAAGACCCCAAACCCCTAAAGGGGCTTAAAGACATAGCTATAATGTTTTTAATTAAGGTTTAAAACAAATCTACAAATCAGATCTTAAGCCTCTTTAGGGGCTTGGGGTTCTTCAATTTCATTATGATAAAAGCAAACTACCCGATAGATAAATTCAAGGACATTCAAACACCCTTTTATTATTACGATTTAGATACGCTTCGAACCACGCTCGAAGAAATAAACCAACAGGCAAAGAAATCGGATTTCCACGTGCATTATGCGCTCAAAGCCAATGTAAATCCCAGCGTGCTGGCAGTGATAAAAGAAGCCGGACTGGGTGCCGATTGTGTAAGCGGCGGCGAAGTGGAAGCAGCCATCAAAGCAGGCATTGCTCCATCGAAAGTTGTTTTTGCCGGTGTCGGTAAAGCCGACTGGGAAATCAATCTGGGGCTGGATAACGATATCTTTTGTTTCAATGTGGAATCTATTCCCGAACTGGAGGTCATCAATGAACTGGCTGCCTCGAAAGGAAAAATTGCCAAAATAGCTTTGCGCATTAATCCCAATGTGAGTGCGCACACGCATCATTATATCACCACCGGACTGAGTGAAAACAAATTTGGTATCAACATGTCGGAACTGGATCAGGTTATCGACCTGATACCCACGCTGCCCTATATTAAACTGATTGGAATTCATTTTCATATCGGTTCACAAATTACCGACATGACTTCTTTTCAGGGCTTGTGTGTAAAGGTAAATGAAATTCAGAATACATTTTTAGCACACAATGTTAAGCTCGATCACGTGAACGTGGGCGGCGGTCTGGGAATTAATTACGAACACCCCAACCATTTCCCCATTCCCGATTTTGGAGCCTATTTCAAAATTTTCCAGGATCATCTGACCCTGCAACCCGGTCAAACCCTGCATTTCGAATTGGGACGTGCCGTAGTTGCCCAGTGCGGAAGTTTAATTTCCAGGGTTTTGTACGTAAAACAAGGAACTTCGAAAAAATTTGCCATTCTGGATGCCGGATTCACCGAACTCATTCGTCCGGCTTTGTATCAGGCATATCATCACATCGAGAATCTGAGTTCCGAATTACCCGTTGAATTGTACGATGTGGTAGGTCCTATTTGTGAATCGTCGGATACATTTGCCAAAGGTTTCTCCCTGAACCAAACCAAACGCGGCGATCTGATTGCCATCCGTTCGGCCGGTGCTTACGGTGAAATCATGGCTTCGCAATATAATTTACGCAAATTACCCATAGGATATACTTCCGATCAACTAAGACCCCTAACCCCTAAAGGGGAATAAGAATATTTGTTGATACAAATAAAAAAAAATACAACTAACTAAAATTCCCCTTTAGGGGTTAGGGGTTATATGATAGAAATCTACGGTTTTTCCTTTTCGTTGCCTGAATTAATTATTTTCGGCGTTTTATTACTCGCTTTTCTTTATCAACTTTATTTTTATTTCCGGTATCTGAACGGTGTGCTCCGCTACAGAACCCGGATCAAGAATAATAAAGTCGGTTTTTTGAGCGAACAACCACCGGTTTCTGTTATTATTTGTGCCAAAGATGAAGCGGAGAACCTGCGAAAATTTCTCCCCTTTGTTTTGCAGCAGGACTATCCCGATTTTGAAGTCATCGTTATTAACGATGGTTCAACAGACGAAACAGACATCCTTTTAAAAGATTTGTGTGAAAAGTACACAAACTTACGAACCACATTTGTTCCGGTAGAAGCAAAGAATATCAGTACTAAAAAGCTGGGATTGACACTGGGAATAAAAGCGGCTAAGAACGATTGGTTGCTGTTTACTGATGCCGATTGCATGCCCGAAGATAAAACATGGATAACCAATATGGCCCGCAACTTTACCGACAAAACCGATTTCGTGTTGGGTTACGGGGCTTATCTCCACAAAAAAGGCCTGCTCAATAAATTAATTACCTTTGATACCTTGTTTATTGCGTTGCAATACATGGGAATGGCGGTTAATAAAAAACCCTACATGGGCGTGGGACGCAACCTGGCTTACCGGAAAGAAACGTTTTTCGCTCACAAGGGATTTGCTTCCACCCTGCAACTGGCTTCGGGAGACGACGACCTGATGGTCAACAAAGCTTCCAATGCCAGCAATACCCGGGTTGAACTTTCCGCCGACAGCATTACCTGGTCGGAACCGAATACGACATACCGCGGATGGTTTTTCCAGAAAGAGCGCCACTTATCCGTGTCTTCCTTTTACAGCGAAGCCAGCAAATTCAGATTGCTACTCGAACCTTTGTCCCGCGGATTGTTTTACGTGTCATTACTTGCCTGCCTGATACTCGGCAACCTTATCACACAAATCACCACGGCGCTGCTTTTTTTGGCCCGTTACATCGTCCAGTTAGCAATCGTAAACGGCTCCGCCAAACATTTCGGTGAACGGAAATACATACTGACCCTACCCCTTTTTGATATTTTTCTGCCACTGGTTTCCCTGTATATTTTTACGTTAGGCAGAGTGACTTCGAAAGGGAAAAACGTGAGGTGGAAATGACGGACAGAGGTAAGGAGTAAGAGGTAAGAAAAAAAGAAGCAGCGAAAGATATACATTTTTCGCTGCTTTGTTTTTTTAGAACAATTGAACTGTAAGAATTTTACTTTAGCTCAAAAATGATAAAGGATTCTATCTCTTAATAAGCTTTAAAGTTGTATATCCTCCCGTACTATTTATTTTTACAAAATAAACACCTTTCGTCAGGCCGGAAATATCGACCTTATCAAACGAACTGACACAGCTTGCCGACAATTTACCCAAAACATTAAAAATCTCAACAGCATTGATTCTTTGATCCGACTGAACGTTGAGTATATCTTTTGCCGGATTCGGATATATGGACATAGTAACAGGATGACTCACATTATTTACACCGGTTCCCACTAACAGGGAATAATAATACTGAGAAGATTTTTGGGAACTGACAATATTTTCTTCCTTCACTTTAAACGGTAAATTGGTTTCATAAGGCAATACCAAATTGGCCGTAGGGCAGGCATTGTCTAAGGTGAATTCTTTTTCGAGCGTTGTAACAAAAGCATCACCCGCAAAATACGATTCTTTATAGATCACTTTATTGCTATTCGTTTCATCGTAAATGAACTCTTTTTTTACACTTGCTTTCCAGTCATTGATGGTGTCGTTCCAATTAAATTCCGTTTGAGCAATTAAATTTCCTGCATTATAATCGAACTTTGTTTTGGTTTTATCAGACCACAAATTTTCCGACATCAGAACTTTATTAACAATGTTCAGGAGTTGTTTGCTTTGTTCATCATAAGTATAGTCTGCCTTTTCAGTCATAGAATAATTACCGTTGATTAAAACAGAATATTCTATTTTCGACAGCAATCCGTCCTCCCTGTAAAGATAATCAGATTTTTTAGCACTGTTCCATTGATTGTTATAATAATACTCAAGTCTTTCGGTTGATAGTTTTTCATCAGCGTATTCAAGAACCTTTCTGTTGGAAAGCGTCAGAACTCCTCCAAATCCATATGAATTAACAGAAGACATCTTCTTCCCGTTTTCATAATTATGCTCGGTTAGTTGCATTAAATCATAAATCATGTTTACACTATCCGTCGCCACAAAATACTTCTCACTGGTCAACTGTCCTTGCTGATTATATGAATATTCATATCTGGTGAAATCGGAAATAATGATACTATCTAATTTCAATAGTTGTTCTTCCTGAGCGACCTTCAATCTGCCGGTTTGCGCCGACATTGTACTTGTTTGAACAAATAAAGCAATCAAACACAAAAAAATAGTAGTTGTTTTCATAATCGATTATAGTATTAAAAAAGATTGTATAATAAAAACTGCACGTAGTGCATTAATAAAATAGAAATTATTCATTTCGTATAAAACGGATTTAAAGCAGCGATCCATTTTACAAGTATCGCTGCTTTTTTTAGAA
Source organism: Paludibacter sp. UBA6032 (assembly GCA_002427885.1). Taxonomy (GTDB): domain Bacteria; phylum Bacteroidota; class Bacteroidia; order Bacteroidales; family Paludibacteraceae; genus Paludibacter. Next base: position 88,020 of record DIZI01000008.1, on the reverse strand, counting down.
CTATCAGACTGCAGGTGCTGCAGGAGTATCAGGTTTAGCTGCTAAATTAGAGTTTTTAGCTGCTTTTACGGTTTCGTTCAGTTCATTATTCAATGTCGTCCAGCCAGCGTCAATCGTGGTCATTACATCCACGAAATGGAGGTAATTACGCAAGGCGGTTATCATTGTATTTTGCAACGATGTAGCCGATTGCATACCACGAAGTTCGGCATTGGCGGTTGTTTGTTCGCCAAAGTTCAGTTCGAAACTTTCTTGTGCTGCTTTCATCAAATTGTAAGCCTCGGTGAGGTGAACATTTTCAATTTTAGCTTTATTTTCAGGTTTTTCCAACTCTTCAATCAGTTTATCCATATGCGACGACTCATCGCCATAACTGTAGCGGTACAAATCGAGCCCATGTGCATCAAAAATGGCATATAAATCCAGGGCATCCTGCTGTGTAGCGAGCCCGTGCATCTGAGTCATCCCGAACAAACTATTTTTCATTCCATTGAACAAACTGTCGCGAAGCAAATCGGCTTTAGCAACCAGTTTACCCTTTCCGCTAAAGGTTTTTTTGTCGAATACAATCAGATAATCGTCGGCTACAGCCATCAGTTTCACCAACAACGGATGATTCAGAACCATCACGTAAGCTTCTTTTTTAGAAATTCCCAAAACTCTTTTAACCAGTTCGGCCAACGTTTCAGTTGTAAGACTTGCATAATTAATTTTCATAAATTTTAAAATTTAATGGTTTATATTCTATTTAAACAACGAGACATTAAAAAATTATCATCTAAAAAAATCGTTGGTTTTGTTCCTGCAAACTGCGGGGACTTATCCATTCCTTAGCTT
>DIZI01000008.1:0-87109 GCA_002427885.1 Paludibacter sp. UBA6032 | reverse complement strand
TGCAGGGACTTATCCATTCCTTACCTTGAGTTCCTGCAACCTGCAGGGACTTATCCATTTCTTAGCTTGAGTTCCTGCAACCTGCGGCGACTTATCCATTCCTTACCTTGAGTTCCTGCAACCTACAGGGACTTATCCATTCTTTACCTTGAGTTCCTGCAAACTGCGGAGACTTATCCATTCCTTACCTCGAGTCCCTGCAACCTGCGGGGATAGTTTACAACTTCCGTTTTTATTGAATGATCATTTTAATTACATTTTCCTCCCCGTTTGACGCGTGAAGTCTGCAAAAGTAAAGTCCGGGAGTGAAATCATTTCTCTGAATAGTCATTTCATTTTTCCCCGAAACATTCAATACTTTAATAGTTTTACCAAGAACATCGGTTACCACTAAGGTTGAAAATAAATTATTATCCGAAACCTCCCATTTAATAATGCTTGATCCTGTAACAGGATTGGGTGATAAAGAGATGCTTGGATTCAATAATTTAGGGGTTTCTAAACCTGTGAGTACATCACAACATGTTCCATCTGAACACAAGCTGCTATTTTTATAATACTCAATTCCACCTTGTTTGTAACAAACCAAATGAGTAGTTGTATAATTTGTTAGATGCTCATAAGCTTCATTAAAAAGCCCACCTACACTTCCAATCCCTTCAATCCATATTTTTTCACTACTTTGGTCAAAGAAAAATCGTTTGCGCTTCTCTCCTGTCATTAAGTCAATAGTATCTATTTTTGTTACTACAGGTTTTCGAGATAATTCACCAGAAGGAGATGTAGAATGAATAGTATCACCTACTTTCACATTGAAATCGTAAAGTAAGAATTCTCCAGCAACCATTGTTTCATAGTCGGTATATTGTTTGAAAATTTTTCCGCCTTCTTCGCGAATAGCCCCAATATAATATGTTGGCTGTTCCAAGTTGTTAGGTGATTTTCCAATTACTTTTTTGTATGTTTTACCGCTCAATATCGTATCACCGTCTAAATAGTACTGACTTTTATACACCACCCAATTAGTATTTATGTTTATTGTGAACTCTGTCCAGCAAGCAGCATCGGCAAGATATTTCTTCTCACTCCATTTCTTTGTCGAACCACAATCCACATAATCCGGGTTTTTATATACACTTTCTCCGTTTTGGCTGAAACAGATAAAGTGCCATTCCTGATAACAATCGCAAGTTGGAATAAGAACCATTATTCCGAATAATCCACTTACCACATCACCAATTCCTTCTATTATACAATCATTGTATCTTTTCCGATATTCATTGCCTATTTTTACGGAATCAATTTTAGTAATAGTATATTCTCTCCATTGATTAACTTTAACTGTATCCCCAACTTTTTTATTAAAATCATAAAGTAAGTTTTCGATATTATTAAATCCACCATAATTTTCATTATAACCAAAACCATTATAATATATCTTTTTATTTTGTTCGCGTAAACCTCCAACGCCTTTAAATACAGGATTTGTAGTTGTTCCTATATTGCGACAAACTTTTTTATACTGAATGTTATTTATAATAGTATCTCCTTGCAATGAATATTTCATTAATGTAGTATCCATTGGTTGATTCCAGCTCGAAGCATAAAACACATTCCATTGGGCATTTTCAGTGGGGAATGGCACGTATTTTTGAGCAAATGTGCTTCCGGATAAAATCAGCAAAAAATATATTACTATCTTATTCATTTTTTTATTTTGCTTTTAATATTGTGTAAAAATAATTTTGCTTTTTTGTTTTTACTTTTGCTATGTAAAAACCTTTAATTAGATTTAAATAGATATCATTAAATAGTACCTGTTCGGAATTAACTTCTGCTATTATTTTCCCATTTAACGAAAAAATAGTTATTCCAAGAATTTTTTCTAATGAATTATTTATTAAAATAATTTTATTTTGAACAAATCTTAATTCTATCTGTGGATTAATTTTTAGAGAACTTGCAGAAGCTAAAATATTTTTACTGTCTCCTAACGCAATATAAATAAGCAACATTTCTTTCCTTTCAACTCCGGCATAATAAATTATACCACTTTGATTATTCGTAACCACAATGGAAGATGTATCTTTCAAAAATTCTTTAAAAGACATAGTTCCTGAGTCAAACCAACCACCTAAAGACCAATCTGTTATTATTGAATGATCAACAGTGTTGTTAATGAATTTTGATCTATCCCATTTAATAGTAACAGGAAGAGAATTAATAGGTATTGCTATACTTATTGCACCATTTTCTATCCAACCATTTGTTGCTGGCACTATTTGTTTTTTCAAATAAAATTTACTCTCCTTTTCCGATTCGTAAATCCATCGATTATCAATAAAAAACACTTTAAATTCATCACCAGCTGGAAATGCTAAGTTGGATTCCCCAAAAATTGAGTCAATATCGTATGTAGCATTTATATCTTTTCCAATTGTAAGAGTATCTTTTCTATCAATATTATCTGTGAAATATAACTTTGTTGAAAAATCCTGAGCATTTAAAAATTCAGAAAACACCAAAATCTTTAAAAATAATACAAACTTTTTCATACGAATTAAATTTAAAAGTTAGAATTAATAGATTATAAAGTTTCATAAAAGAATACTGCAAAAATAAATATATAAATTCAGTAAAAAGAAGAATACATGTTAAACAACTATAACGCATAAAAAAAAGGAACAAACCTAAGCTTATTCCTTTTCTATAAATTATGACGTTAATTTGTCAGCTTTCCTTCACTTCAAAAAAACTAAAGTTCACACTGCCATAATGCCGGTGATCCACAAAATTGGGATGTTGTTCGAAGCTATGCTTTGCTGAATGTTCGAGGACTAATAGGCCATCGGTTTTAAGCAGTTTTTTCGAAAATATCAGATCGGGAATGGTTGGCAGTTGCTCCAACTCGTAAGGCGGGTCGGCAAAAATCATATCGAACTGAATATGACAACCGGCAATAAATTTAAAGACATCGGTTTTCAACAACGAAAGATTGGTAATTTTCAGTTCGCCGCAAACTTTGCGAATGAACGCGCAATGACGGTCGTTTTGCTCAATACTGATAACCGAGTTGCAGTCACGTGACACAAACTCGAACCCGATTCCACCTGTCCCGGCAAATAAATCGAGCACATCGATGCCTTCGAAATCGATACGGTTATTCAACAAATTGAACAATCCTTCCTTCGCAAAATCGGTGGTTGGCCGTGCTGTTATATTGTTTGGCGCGCTGATTCGTCTGCCTTTGTATTTTCCGCTTATTATTCTCATGTTTTCAATTACTAAATTACCCCTAACCCCTAAAGAAGAATTAGGTTACTTCTGTCTTTTTTGTTTGATTTAATTGTTAGACTATTCTTACTAAGCTGAAATTCTGTCAACTAATCACTAATCACTAATTTTCGCAGCTCACCGATTTCAGGTATTTCTGCAAATGTTGTTTCAATTCCGTGCAGTTCTCCGAATTGTATAATTTCACCGGATATTCTTCCTTACTGAGTGTCAGTTGTTGAAAAATATTGAGTGTAAAATACGTAAAATCTTCAGGCGTGGAATAATCGTAACTGTTTATCAATACAATATTCCCGTTGTTCAGTACCACCACATCCATTTTTTTCGGACGTACCCAGATTTGAACAGAATTTTCGCCCGTAGATCTAATTTTCCCTGACAAAAACCAACTGAGGTGATGTTCAATTTCCAGGCGTGGAAACAAATGAGCCATCGCATCATTCAATACACCGGGAACAGTGAAAACGTCAACAGTATCCCAATTGGGAAGTTTGTTGAAACTGATTTTATCGCTTTTATTTAATTTATCCTGAAAAAACAAAAAATCAGTAGCATGCTCTGCCCTGAAAATGGAAGCCGGTACAAACGCATAAGTATCTGATTCGTAAATCAGGCGTATTTTCTTAATGTTAAGTATCGTCTCAACGTCATCGAGCAACAACTCAATCAGATCCTCGTAATGAATCGTTGTCAGATCGACAGGTACTGTTTTGGCAGTAAGTAGTTTTTTCAGTTCGTCGTATATCAATAAAGAAAATCCATCCGAACTAAATCGGATGGATAAGCTGTATTGGTTATTATATTTCTGAACGGATGAATCTTCCATTTGAAAGTAATTGATTGATTAGTAATTTACTGATAACCGATTACTGATCCCGTTAATTAAAGGGACTGGTTATTCCCAGTTTCCGGCATTATTGTTTGGTTCGTCAATGGAACCTACCTGCAATCCCGGGAATTTATTTAATTTATCTTGTAAATCAATAGCATTAAGCATTTCCTGATGATTCAAATCGAATAAATAACTTTTATAAGTTGCCGAGGCTTCAAACAGCGGAATCACAATTCCGGCACTGTTTACATAATCATTTTTTACTTTCAAAGTAAACTTCTCGTTATTTGAAAAAGGAATAACAGCCAACTGATCAATAGTTTCAGGAGTATAATCATTCGGGAAAACGGCTTTAATCATGTTCACATATGCAGTATCGCGCACAAATCCCTGAAGTCCGTTTTCAGCAATTTCCTTTGCATTACCACTGTGCACAATTTTCACGGCTTTTGCTTCCGTTAACCCGGCATCAAGTTGTTTATCCGTCAATGTGCCTTCTTTCATAACCACTTTTTTCCTGGCTTGTTTCACAAAGCTTATTAAAGTATCGAAACTTCCGGTAAAACGACCTTTTTGGTCCCTGTATTCCAACTCCACTTTTCGGATATCAGTCAGGCGTTTAATGATTACTTTTTCCCGACTTTCTTTTGCTGCATCAAAACGTATGGGTGTGAGAATACTCATGACACACATATAGCTTAAAAGAACAATGGAAATAGAAAGCAAAATTTTGATAATTGTTTTCATGCTAAAATATTATTGTTTATATAAGTTTTTCTGATGAAATAAACTTCGTCTCATTACAAGGTTATTATTCTTTCCGCTTTTTTTCAGTTTGCAAATTTAGAAAAGAAAATTCAATACTCCATCTTTCTGTGGTTTTTTTTATCTGTTTTTTTTGAGTTTTTTTTTATTTCTCAGCCTAAAACTATAAAATTTTCCTTTTCCGGGGGAATTTTGAGACTTTCTGAATTAAGTCGTATATTTGCAGAACATTTTAATTCTACTGTCAAGAGGAAATTTATTCCTTTTTTACTCTCGTTCAAAAGTTTAAATTCAGAACTACTTTACAAAATACCCTATTGGTATGGCATCGCTTCAAACAATATCCATTCGCTCCTATTACAGCAAGATGATTCGCTTGCACCCCAATTTATTTACTTACAGCGAACGGTTGGAGTTAAAATCTATTATCAGGAAGCACTATAACGAATTTACTACCGAAGAAGCCGAAATTGGTGAGATCATTTCGAATAAAATACGGATTACTGAAATTATTTTGGATGAAATAGGGCTGGGAAAATCTGCCGTACTGAGTATTTTACTTTACGAACTGGTAAAAAGAAAGTTGCTTACTGTGGACGAAATCGAACTGAATTTCAACACACAGGTTTCTTCAATCATACAGGGAATGTTACGTGTAGAGGAATTATACGAGCGAAAATCATCACTCGAAACGGAAAATTTCCGTAAACTGTTTCTGACCTTTGCCGAAGACATTCGTGTCATCCTGATTATTATCGCCGAACATCTACAAATCATGCGGAACCTGGACTCCTACCCGGAAGAGAACAGGCAAAATATAGCACGTGAAGGCTCATTTCTTTATGCTCCTTTAGCCCATCGTATGGGTTTATATGCCATAAAGACCGAATTTGAAGACTTGTCGTTAAAGCATACAAACCGGGAAATATACCGGGAAATAGCTCAGAAAATTAATGAAACCAAGCGTTCACGCGATCAGTACATTTCTGAGTTTATTACCCCTTTGAAAAAGAAACTTTCGGATATCGGTTTCAGTTTTGAAATAAAAGGACGTACAAAATCCATCCATTCCATTTATTCCAAAATAAAAAAACAAAACACGCCTTTCGAAAATATTTACGACCTGTTTGCCATTCGAATCATACTGGATGTTCCCCTGGAAAAGGAAAAAGCAATTTGCTGGCAGGCTTACTCCATAGTGGCCGACATGTACCAACCCAACCCCAAACGGTTGCGCGATTGGCTTTCCATACCCAAAACAAACGGTTACGAAAGTTTGCATACCACCGTATTAGGACCCGGAGGCAAATGGGTGGAAGTACAGATTCGTACCATACGCATGGATGAAATTGCCGAAAAAGGACTGGCTGCACACTGGAAATACAAAGGCATTAAAAGTGAATCGGGAATGGACGAATGGCTTAAAAACATTCGGGAGATCCTTGAAAATCCCGAGTTGAATGCCGTTGACTTTATGGACGAATTTAAATTGAACCTGTACGATAAAGAAGTTTTTGTTTTCACTCCTAACGGAGACTTGCACAAACTGCCAAAAGGAGCCACGGCACTCGACTTTGCTTTTTCAATTCACACGGGTTTGGGTTCAAAATGCGTTGGTGCTCAGGTAAACGGGAAAAATGTAACCATTAAATACGTACTGAATAACGGAGATCAGGTTAAAGTTCTGACTTCACCAACACAAAAACCAAATCCGGCCTGGCTGAAAGTGGTTACAACCTCGCGGGCAAAAACCAAAATACGGCAAGCACTGAAAGATATCGAGTTTAAAGATGCCGAAATGGGACGTGAAACGCTGGTTCGCCGTTTCAAAAACTGGAAAATCGAATTGGATGATGGTAAAATATCGCGGTTAGCCAAGAAAAAAGGATTCAAAACAGTGAGTGATTTTTATCAGGAAATTGCCCGCGAAAAACTGGATATGCATGTGGTTCGTGATGCATATGTGGATTTAGATAAACAAACTCCGGGTGAATTACTGGAACCGCGAAGTGCAGAAACATTTACAACAGATTCAATTGCTCCGGAGACGAATGGAAAAGAAGATGTACTGGTAATTGGTGAAGATCTTAAAGGACTCGATTTTAAATTGGCTAAATGTTGTAATCCCATTTTTGGAGACGATGTTTTTGGATTTGTAGCTGTTACCGGTGGTATCAAGATTCACCGTACCGATTGCCCGAATGCTCCACAAATGATTGCCCGTTTTGGTTACAGGATAGTGAAAGCACGTTGGTCGGGAAAATCGATAGGATCACAATATCCAATCACACTTCGGGTTGTAGGGCACGATGATATTGGAATTGTTACTAATATCTCATCGTTAATCTCCAAAGAAAAAAATATTTCCTTACGTTCCATTTCTATCGATTCGAGCGCAGGACTCTTTCAGGGAAATCTTACTTTAATGGTAGGTGACACAAAAGAACTCGAAGGAATTATTAAGAAAATAAAACTGGTAAAAGGCGTAAAAAGCGTCACAAGGAATTGAGAAGAATTGACAATTTATTCATTTACTCCCGATAGCTATCGGGGTTACCATTTAAGAAAAATAGTAAGTCGAAAGTGAACAGGGTCGTTTTGCAAAAATAGTAAATAGTAATTAATTAAATAGTAAATAAATATATGTTTTCAGGAATAATTGAAGAAGCAGCTCAAGTGGTTGCCATCGCTAAAGAACAGGAAAATCTGCATATCACCATGTCGTGTTCGTTTACCAATGAACTCAAAATTGACCAGAGCATTGCTCACAATGGAGTTTGTCTCACTGTGGTTTCAAAAACAGCTGACAGCTATACCGTTACTGCCATCAAAGAAACACTTGACCGGAGTAATTTAGGACTATTAGTTCCCGGCAGTAAAGTAAATCTGGAACGCAGCATGATTATGAATGGCCGTCTGGATGGACACATTGTGCAAGGACATGTCGATCAGACCGCCGTGTGCACCGAAGTAAAAGAAGCCGATGGAAGCTGGTATTTTACTTTTGAATACCCATTTGATAAAACGATGGCAAAACGGGGCTATATGACCGTTGATAAAGGTTCGGTTACAGTGAATGGAGTAAGCCTGACCGTTTGTAATCCTACCGATTCGGGTTTTCAGGTTGCCATAATACCTTATACGTATGAACACACCAATTTCCATCAAATCAACAAAGGATCCGTCATTAATCTGGAATTTGATATTATAGGTAAATATGTGAGTAGAATGATGTCGTTCTAAGACTTTAACAGCTGTTATCAGCCCTTCATAAACTATAATCCACTCTAGTTGTTAGTATAGCGATGACAGCATTATTAGAATTATGAAAAAGCTGAGAAAGCAAATAAAAGAATCTTTTTTCAATCCTATACTTCACTTTTTACCCCTCTTAATCTTTTTAGTAGTCGATGAGTTCAGTGGGATGGATGTGGCCTGGAAAATTTCATTTCCGGTGGCACTGATGTTGATATTCTATGTCTATTATACATCGAATCAAATATTTATCTGGCACCTTGTTTTCACCCTTATGTATATGGGGATCGGTGTGTTTAGCAGTATAGCTCAACGATTTCCCTTCCCATTTTTTCAGGATCATCTGGAAGATAAAATAGTTGTTTTAATATTTATACTGGGTTTTCTGATTTTCAGAAAGCAAATACAAGCAATTATTTCGCGTATAATGCCCAAACTTATACCGATGTCGAACAATTTTAACGAATTGTACCGGGTTATCTGGGCTTTATTTTCAGTTCTGACATTTTATCTTCTAACCGATACACTATTGCATTTTTTGAAGCCAGACCGAACAGAAATTTATGTTCAGTTATTGCATGCCATCTTCATTGGTTTAATTGTATTCATGGCTTTTTATGAAATTCTGAGAGTACAAATTATCCGTGCGAAATTAGTACAGGAAGAATGGTGGCCCATTGTAAATGAAAAGGGAAATATCATAGGAAGCATTCAACATTTGACCAGTTTGAATGATGAGAAAAAATACCTGCACCCTGTTGTTCGTGTGTTCCTGATTGATAAAAACATGATTTTTCTTCAAAAAAGATTATCCACTGATTTAATATACCCGGACTTATGGGATACAGCGGTTTCCAATCACATAAGAATGGGAGAAACCGTTGAACAATGCATTGAAAGAACGGCTAAAGAACATTATGCTCTCACGAACTTCAAATACATGCATTTATCAAATTATACGTTCGAATCAAAAAATGAAAAACATTATGCATTTCTTTTTGTCAGTTGCCAGCTTTCGGAGATAAACCCGAATTCTTCTTCTGTCAAAAACACGAAATGGTGGACTCAGGAGCAAATTTCGGATAATTTAAATTCTGGCATATTTACCGACAATTTTAAAATTGAATTTGATTTACTTAGTCGTAGTGGTCTATTGGAAACGGGACAATGTAATTGTGCCTGTAAGCTGAAAGAAGTGATTTATCAAAGTCCGGATGGACATAAAAAAGAGTAGTTTTGGTTAGTTTCTTGTTTTCAATGAAAGAATGTGAATTGTAACTCCCGTTGCAATACTGAAGAGTAGTAGTTGAAGCCACCATTTATCATTTACGACCCGGAAGATACTGAAAAGAATAGATGCCCAAAGCATTAGGATTGCAACCAACTTCACATTCAGTGGAATAGACTTATCTTCACGATAGTTGCGAATGTATTTACCAAAAACTTTGTGCTTCATTAACCACTCATATAAGCGGGGTGAACTTCGGGCAAATAAAAATGCCGACAAGAGTAAAAATGGTGTGGTGGGTAACAAGGGCAAAAAAATACCAACAATCCCTAAAGCAATACTGATTAAACCTAAAATTACATATAATATTTTCACTAAAACTGTTTTACACCGATGATTAAACTGGATTTCATGTGTCTTTCATATTTTACGCAGATATCCTGATAGTTATATTTCATAAAAATATTGGCAGTGATCAATTCCTGTTTTTTTTTATTTTTTTATTCCCCTAAAAACAAATTCCACAATGCTGTTTTTATTTTTCTCAAATTCAGCACTTATGTTTTGCCGGATATAGGGAACTTCAAGACCCTTTATTGCATAAAAGATAATAAGCGAAGACAGATCGACATCCATTCGTTTGAAAATATTTTTCTCAATACCTTCCGAAATAATTTCTCGTAATAAGGCAATTTCGCTCACATCAATTTTTCTTCGTTTGCGTTCGACTTCATAAATGTCACGAAAGAAATCGGCAGACAGCGATCCGTTTCTGTTAACTACATTCTTAACTGCATCCAGATGGGCAAGAATGTGATTTTTCAGTTTCACATCCGGTTCACTTTTTTGAACCGACACAATTTTCAGTCGTTCTAAAATTGTATCCAGTTCTTTATCAATTACTGCTTTGTAAATTTCCTCTTTATTATTGAAATAGGTATACAATGTTCGCCGGCCTTTTTTTGACGCCTTGGCTATGTCGTTCATTGTAATGCTTTTTTTGCCGTTTCTGGCAAAAAGCCCGCGGGCAACTTCTATAAGCATTAATTTTGTTGTAGTCATTTTTGTAGGCATTAAGTGATTTATATGGCTTCTTTAGACAATTGACTAAAAACTTTTGATTTTTTTTTGAATTTCATAATTCCACGTACGCTCCACACGACTATAATTGCCATTAAAAAGCGCGGTGCTATAATCCAACCTGCAGGCACTCCGATAGCCACAAATAATAGCGTATCCTCCAAAAGTGAATGATTGATCGCAATGTGATAGTTCAATAAATTTGCACTCTCCCGGGAAATTTCCTTGTTATTAACCTCTTCAATCATAACTGCTGAACCGTAAGTTAACCCGAGGGTTTGAGCTGCAAACCACAAAAAAGAACTTTCATCCGATAGACCCATCATCCGCATAAAGGGTGCAAATATTTTTGAAAGTATACTCAAAATATTAAATTCCTTGAGAATACTCTGCAAAATCATTAATCCACTTATTATCAAAGCTATTTTTATTGAAAGGTAGCCGGAATTTTGCACCCAGTTGAGAAGCATATCACCTAAACTCCCAAATTCAATACTTTTATGAACAATATGATTAGCACCAAGATTCGCCGGTAACAATAAATTAAGTACAAATGCTCCGAGTAATGAAGCCATCAACCGCAATGTAAACATAATGATAAATGACGAACCCGTTTTCCTTTGAATAGCTGTTTCAACCAATAAATTATGAGAAATCAAACACATAAGGGCTAAAATAGTAATCTCACGAATACTGAGTGGAAGCGTTGAAATAATAGCAATCGGTCCATAAAGCGGTAGAAAAAAACTTGAAATAAAAACGACTGCCGATTCGCCGGGAAGCCCGACAACAGAGAAAATAGGTTTGAGAATGATAGCTATCTGAGCTATAACTCCATAATATTGAAGAAAACTGACAAATAAACTGATTGGAATAATGATTTTCAGCAGCCACCAAATAGTCTTGCCAGCTTTTGGGAATGCCGATAAAGTACTACTGTATAATCGTTTTGCAATTGCATTCATTGTATAAAGGTATATTAAACAAGAAAGGTTGTCTCACGACAACCCAATCTTTAAAATTAACCTTAAATCTAATACCATGAAAAACACAGTGCAAAATTAAAGCTAATTTTTATGTTGTACAACATATTTATGAAGATTATTTGTCGATTTAGCTATTTTTAACTAAGTTCGGCTTTTCTAAATACAAACAATTGAAAAGTACAGCTGAGACTTCCAATTTTATCTGCTATTTTTCACGAAGCCAGGTTTGCGATCGGCCAATCAACCCGAATTTATCGAGCGAACCACGCACATTCAGGTTGTCGGTTTCCTTGTCCCAACTAATATTACACTTGTATACTTTCCCATTCTTTGGGTCCAGAATTGTTCCAGCCGTTAAGGATTCACCATCTTCAACCATATTATTGATTATCATCATACCCAAAACAGGTTGGTTTTTATTGGCACCTTCGCATTCTGTACAAAGCTTTCCCGGATCTTTGAATAATTTTTCAATTTTTCCGTAGTATTTTCCATTGGTTGCTTTGAAAACAAACACAATAGATTTAACACTTCCATCTTTATCATCGATGGTTTTCCATTTTCCAACAATTTTATTCAATTGGGCCGATCCTGAAATACCGAAAGCAATCAGAAGTGCGAATGTGAAAATAACTTTTTTCATGTTGTATTAGTTTATAATTTGACACAAAGATATTAATTATTTGCACAATGACAAGAGACGTGTGCAGATATTTAAAAAAAAACAGAATAATAAGAAATTAAAAAAACTGACATCGCTATTTTGATCAATTTTTCATACTTTTGTAAATAAAAAAAAAATATATGAGGACCAGCATTATTACCGACAAAACTGAGATGAAAGCTATTATAAATCAGTGCGATATATGTTTTGTAGGTATTATTGAGGTTGATGGAACACCCTATGTTATTCCCATGAATTTTGGCTATTCCGAAGGAGACATCATATTGCACTCGGGGCCGGAAGGCAAACATCTAAGATTATTGAAGCAGAATAACCGGGTTTGTGTAACCTTTTGTACAGATACAAAATTAGTTTATCAACATCCCGATGTTGCCTGCAGTTACAGCATGCTTTCAAAAAGTGTTGTTTGTAAGGGTTCGGTATCATTCATCGAAGATTTGGACGAAAAGGTAAAAACATTAAACTCGATGATGAAAAAATTTTCAACAAGGACATTTAAATATTCAACTCCCGCATTGGCAAATGTAAAAGTTTGGCGCGTGACTATCGATGAAATGACAGCCAAAGCGTTTGGACAGAATTTCAAATAATTCTCTTGAAAGTTTACAAAAGTATTTTATTTGATATTGATTTAGTTCTATAACAGATTATCAAAACAGCTACCACCACAAATCCGCATAACGTTTAACTGCTGATTTCAATTTATCCTTTCTTAAACGAAATATATTTTATCTATCCAGACTTTGCGCAAAGGAAAATGTTATGACTTTTATTCAGTTAGCATTTTTGGCACAGCTATTGAAATAATAGAATATCGTTGACTCAAGGAAATGCTAAATCAGTCAACATAAACATTTTATTATTTAATGACTTCTAGACTAAAATACGATTTCACGCATTTACGCCATAATGGCAGCAAAAATACACTTAACTATGAGTAATCCTTTTGATAATTTATTTTCTGAAAACATGCTTGGCTCATCGGATATTTTTCCAATCATTTCGCTCGACGAAAGGTCGTCGGAGTTGAATATGAATTCTGGTGATGTGCTCCCTATTCTCCCCTTGCGTAACATGGTTCTGTACCCTGGCGTTCTGCTTCCTGTTTCGGTTGCGCGTTCGAAATCATTGAAGCTGGTTCGGGCTGCAAACGAAAATGATTTATTAATAGGGGTCTGTTCACAAATTGATAAAAAACTGGATGACCCGAATATCGATGAACTTTTTCCTATGGGAACAGTAGCTCAGGTAGTTCGGATACTTGAAATGCCGGACAACACCACAACAGTTATTCTGGAAGGAAAACGTCGTTTTCATTTAGGGGAAGTGGAGTCGCTTAAACCTTATATGAAGGCAAAAGTAAATCTGGTGGAAGATATTTTGCCTGATGTAAACGATGGTTCATTTCTGGCGTTGGTATCATCGATCAAAGATTTAGCCATAAATATAATCAATGATTCTGGCGCCATGTCACCCGAAATGGCTTTTGCCATTCGGAATATCGAAAACCCTGTTTTTCTGATCAATTATGTCTGTGTTAACTTCGGATTAAATGTCAAAGAAAAACAACGTCTGCTGGAAATTGATGAGATCATGGATCGTGGCTATCAATTGCTGGAACTTTTAAATAAGGAATCGCAATTGCTGGAAATAAAAATGTCCATCCAGAACAAGGCAAAAGAAGGAATTGATCAGCAACAAAGGGAGTATTTTCTGCAACAACAAATGAAAACCATTCAAAACGAGTTGGGTGGAAACTCGCCTGAAATGGATGTTGCTGATTTCCGAGAACGAATTAAAAATAAAAAATGGAACGAAGCGACAGCAAAAGTCTTTGACAAGGAGATGAAAAAACTGGAGCGGATGAGCCAACATTCACCCGATTACACGACCCAGCTCAATTATATAGAAACCATGATCGATTTGCCCTGGAACGAATTTACCAAGGACAATTTCAATCTGAAAAATGCCAAGAAAGTGCTTGACAAAGATCATTTTGGCATGGAAACGGTGAAAGACCGTATTCTGGAACATCTGGCAGTACTTAAACTAAAAGGTGATATGAAATCGCCCATCATTTGTTTATACGGTCCTCCGGGAGTCGGCAAAACATCACTGGGAAAATCTATTGCCACAGCGCTGAACCGTAAATATGTACGGATTTCGCTTGGAGGGTTACACGACGAAGCTGAAATCCGCGGACACCGCCGGACTTATATTGGTGCTTTACCTGGGAGGATTATGCAAAACATTCAAAAAGCGGAATCTTCAAATCCTGTGTTCGTTCTCGATGAAATTGATAAAATAACAACCGATTATAAAGGTGACCCATCTTCAGCATTACTTGAAGTGCTTGATCCTGAACAGAACGGAGCTTTTCATGACAATTTTCTGGACGTTGACTTTGATTTATCGAAAGTACTCTTCATTGCTACAGCCAATAACCTCAGCACCATTCCCCGTCCTCTACTCGACCGAATGGAATTGATAGAAGTAAGCGGATATACACAGGAAGAAAAACTGGAAATTGCCAAACGGCATTTGATTTCAAAAGAACTGGAAAACCACGGTTTAAAAGATACTGACTTTGTATTGACAAAACCTGTATTAAACAAGTTGATTGAATCTTATACCCGTGAATCGGGCGTACGGGAACTAAGCCGACAATTGGCCGGGTTAATGCGAAAAGTCGCTAAACGTGTTGCCACTGACGAAAAATACAATATTGAACTCACAGAGGATGACCTGAAAACCTATTTGGGTGCTTCCCGTTATAGCCGCGATAAATATCAGGGTAATGAATATGCAGGTGTTGTGACCGGTTTAGCCTGGACGCAAGTAGGAGGTGAAATTCTGTTTATTGAATCGAGTTTAAGTAAAAGCAAATCGCCAAGACTGACTTTAACCGGTAATCTGGGTGAGGTGATGAAAGAATCGGCTATGTTGGCTCTCGAATATATCAAAGCTCATGCCGACAAATTTAATATCGACAGCCAGCTCTTTGAAGACTGGAATGTACATATTCATGTTCCGGAAGGTGCAATACCAAAGGATGGCCCATCGGCGGGAATAACTATGACAACTGCCTTAGTATCAGCTTTTACAAAACGGAAAGTACGGAAAAACCTTGCCATGACAGGTGAAATAACCTTGCGTGGGAAAGTACTTCCGGTCGGTGGAATTAAAGAGAAAATTCTGGCTGCAAAACGGGCGGGAATAACTGATATTGTACTTTGTGCCGATAATCAGAAAGATATTGACGAAATCAAACCGGTTTATCTTAAAGGACTTAAGTTCCACTATGTAAATGACATAATGGAAGTGATCGATTTTGCTTTATTGAAATAAATCTCATAACATCAAAAAAAGTCTGCTGTGAAAAATTACAGCAGATTTTTTTTTGTTTCACAGCATAATTACCAATAAAAGGAGCTAATTTTACACCTTCATTCAGCAATTAATTATTCTAAAATTACAAACGTGAAAAAACTTATTTTTATCTTGTCAATTGCCTTTACAACTCTAATATTTTCATCCTGCAAAACCACTTTGCAGATTGAAAAACCGAAAGAGTCGTATTTACCTTCCAGTATTGCTCCTGCCTTGTCGGAATTGCCTTTACAAGTAGAACTTGATGTAAAAAAATTAGAATCTTCCATCAATTCAAAAATGAACGGGACAATATTTGAAGGATCGAATATCTCCGGACAGGATCTGTCTGTAAAAGTTTCAAAGGCACAGAATTTTACTTTTACCATCAATAATAATGTGATTGAATACCGGGTTCCGCTCAAAGTCTGGACACGCTTTGCGTGGAAGATCGAAAAATTCGGTTTCACTGTAGGCGATTATTATGAAGCAACAGGCAGCATTGCCCTGACTTATAAATCGACTATCAGTTTAGATAAAAACTGGAAACTGATTTCCAAAACCACAGCATCCGGTTTTGAATGGATAGAAGTTCCAAAATTGAATGTAGCCGGTGTCAGCGTTCCGCTTACACCCGTTGCCAATCTGGCTCTCACGCGTTGCGATCAGTTAATTACTGCCCAGATTGACAAATCGCTTGCTGATGCAGTTGATTTAAAAAAATACATCTCATTGGCTTGGAGCGAAATGCAAAAACCTCGTCAGGTTAGTGCTGAAAATAATGTGTGGATACGCATTACACCCCGGGACATTTATGTATCCCCATTCACCACTACCGGGAATAAACTGAATTTATCCGTAGCACTTTACGCTCAAATAGAATCGTTTATGGGAGTTAAACCTGAAGCAAATGCTCCGGTTGCCCTACCTGCATACAAACAGGTCAATCGTCCTGCACAGCAATTTAACCTGAATATAGGCGCAGACGTAACATTTGATAAAATTTCGGAATTGGCCAAGAAGCAATTAATGAATAAATCTTTTACAGAAGGGAAAAAATCTATTACGATTACAAATTTATCCATTTTTGGCAACGAAGGGAAAGCTATATTTGTAGCCGATGTAACCGGATCATTAAAAGGACGGATTTACTTTACTGGTAATATGGTTTACAATCCAACAAAAATAGCCGTGGAAATTGTGGAACCTGAATTTGATATAAAAACTCAAAACTCATTGGCTAAATCAGCCGGTTGGCTTATGCATGGTTTAATCTTGAAAAAGTTGACACCCTATTTGACTTATCCCATAAAAGATGTACTGGAAAAAACCAAAACAGATGCTAATCTGATGATGAGTAACTATAAAATCATGGATGGAGTCAGTTTACAGGGTAAGTTAAACGATTTGAATGTTACTAGTTTGAGTTTAGTTCCGGGTGCATTACGTATTCAAACCAATGTGAAAGGAAATGTTGTTTTGAAAGTTGATAATTTATCATTTTAAATAAATATAACATTAAATTTACATTTTACCTGAAATTTCTTGCAAATAAATGCAAGAAATCCAAAATATATATTTATTTTTACAGCCTATTTATTTATCCATTATTAACTTTAAATTTGTAGAAACCATGTCTGTTAACAAAGTAATCTTAGTTGGGCATGTGGGTAAAGACCCAGAAGTCCGCTATTTAGACAAAGACGTAGCAGTTGCGAATTTTACATTGGCAACTACCGAGAGAGCAATTACATTGCAAAATGGAACTCAGGTTCCTGAACGTACCGAGTGGCACAATATTGTTGCCTGGAGGGGATTAGCAAAAGTTGCGGAGAATTACATCCGTAAAGGAAGAGAAATTTATGTGGAAGGGAAAATTCAAACCCGCGCATGGGAGAAAGATGGCATCAAACGCTACACAACTGAAATTTATGCTGAAGTTATAAATCTGTTAGGAAAAAAACCGGAACAGACAGAAGCTCTCGGTTCGGTTGTTGCAACTTCTGCTCCAGATGACTTACAAGCACCACCTCATGCTGAAGATGATTTACCATTTTAATCCAAACGCTCACTGAATCTTCTAATAAAAACCGCTCCAAATCAAGAGCGGTTTTTATTTTATTATATTTGTCTTTATCAGAAATACTGATAAAAATATGTAGTTTTAAAATTGAGGTAAATTGAATATTTCATAACCAGACAGGGTGACCAATTGCTTTGAGTTTGCAAAGTCAACCCGTCGGTATATTCTATCTAAAAAGTTCGTTATTGGCCGAACAAATGGTTTATATCAGACTGTTTAATTATCTGAATATGATTCCCAAAACAGCAAGAGCCAATACATAACTTGACATCTCTCCCGAGAAATAAATATTGGAGGTTCAACCTCACAAAAAGTTTTTTTTCATTTCGCACAAAATAAATTTCAAAGCTATTGCAGAAATGAAAATTTGCAGTATCTTTGCACCGCATTAGAAAACAATGTCCAACAATAAAACCTGGTTCGGTAGTTCAGTTGGTTAGAATGCCGCCCTGTCACGGCGGAGGTCGCGGGTTCGAGTCCCGTCCGGACCGCATAAGCAAAACGCTAAATCCTATTAATTAGGGGTTTAGCGTTTTTGTTTTTATTATTTGCACAACATTTGCACAACACCTGGGTCAATGATGGGGTCAATGTAAATATCGGGTCAATGTAAAAACCACATTTTGGGGACTAATTCGTGACCTATTTTTAAACTCAAAAATGGGTTCCAGAAAGTATTCGGTTTAGATTTAGTTTATTCTGAGGTTAGTTTGAAAGGACTTTCACATCTACTTTCCCTTTAATATCCCTCGATGAACTACCCAGCAAAAGCAAATAACTTCCAGATTCCACTTCCCATACTTGTTTTCTTTCGTTGTAGAACGCCAAACTACTGATTGGCAATTCAATGGTCTGTGTCTTACATTCTCCTGCTTTCAGGAATACTTTTTTGAAAGCTTTCAGTTCTTTTGCAGCACGGAGCACCGCTGATTTCGATTTACTTACATAGAGTTGCGCCGTTTCAGCTCCATCTACTTTTCCATTATTGGTCAATAAAAATGAGACTTTTACTGTTCCGTCGGGCTTTAGATCGCTCATATCAACAGAAGGTTTTGAGTAAGCGAAAGTAGTATAACTTAATCCATACCCGAATGGAAACAAGGGTTCAATCTTTTTTGTATCCAACCAGCGGTAACCTACCAAAATATCTTCTTTGTATTGCACATTAACGCTATCGCCGGGATAACAAAGTTTATCAAAGGCGTGTGCTCCGATATCACTGAGTTTCTTTGGAATTGAGAATGGTAGTTTTCCCGATGGATTCACATCGCCTGAGATAATGTCAGCCAACGCATATCCGGCTTCAGAGCCCAAATACCACGCCTGTACCACAGATGGAATTTTTTGCAACCACGGCATTGAAACAGCATTTCCGCTCGTTAGGATCACAACAATATTTTTGTTTACTTTCTGGATTGACTCTATCAGTTTGTCTTCCCCAAATGGTAGGCTGAGCGATTTGCGGTCGCCGCTTTCACAATCCTGAAAATAATTCTTATTCAAACCACCTACAAAAAACACAACATCAGCCGTTTTAGCAATCTCAACGGCGGCATTCAGTAGAGAATCTGCGTTTAATCTTGAAGGTTCTTCACGCCCGTAAAGCGAAGGACCGGAAGCATATCCCATACTGTAAACAATATGTTCTTTGCCATATTTATCTTTTAAGCCTTGCAAAGGGGAAATCTCGTAAGCTACTTTAAGTGAAGTGGAACCTCCACCTACAACAAGGCTACGTGTAGCATTCTCTCCAATGACGGCAATTTTCTTATATTTCCCCACAGGGATTGGCAGCAGATTATTCTCATTCTTCAACAAAACAATACCTTCCTGAGCAATTTTACGGGCTGCCTTACTATGTTCAGGAGATACAAAACGTCCAAACGGACGGTTGGCACTCATAGTGGTGCGGAAAATAAGACGCAAAATTCTACGGGCTTTATCATCAAGTTTGGCCATGTCGTATTTACCTTCCTTAATTCCCTTCAGAAATGGGTTGGCCAAATAATAACTTGAAAATGGAAAATGACCTTGAGTTGTCAACCCATTAGTATAAGTACCCATTTCAATGTCAAGACCATTATTTACTGCCTCATCAGTATTGTGTACGCCACCCCAATCGCTAACTACCACACCATCGAACTTCCAGTCCTGTTTCAGGATTTTATTCAACAGTAAATCGCTTTGACAACAGTGCTCGCCTCTGAATTTGTTGTACGCACCCATGATAGACCATGCTTTTCCTTCCTGAATGGCCGCTTTGAAAGCCGGAAGATAAATTTCGTGCAAAGCACGGTCGCTAAGGCTCACATTTATCTCGCCACGACTGATTTCCTGATTGTTAAGCGCAAAATGTTTCACACATGCCGCCACTCCACAAGATTGCACACCCTGAACGTAAGGTACTACCATGCGCGAAGCCAGATAAGGATCTTCGCCCATATATTCAAAGTTACGGCCATTAAGCGGACTACGGTAGATATTCACACCGGGTCCCAACAAAATTGTCTTTTCACGGTATCTCGCTTCTTCTCCAATAGACTTACCGAACAGTAGCGACATTTCAGGATTAAATGTTGCGGCAAGACAGGTTAATGCTGGGAATGCAGTACAAGAGTCATTCGTCCACTGAGCACTACTCCATTCGTCCCACAATTTTTCGTCACTTACCCCGTGTGAACCATCCGACGACCAGACATCGGGAATTCCCAACCGTGGGACTCCTTTCGAGCTAAATTTGGACTGAGCATGGCAAAGTGCCACTTTCTCTTCGGTTGTCATTAATGAAAGGGCATTTTCGACTCTTTCTTCAATTGGTTTAGTTACGTCAAAATATATCTGCGATTTTTGTTGACCGGAAACAATTATAGAGGTTCCTAAAACTATTAACAGAATTATTGATTTCATATGTGAGTAATTTATTTTATAGACCATATGGAACTCGCATGCTCGATTCTCATTGCTTTTGGCGAACCTGCGTGCTCATGCTTCGTTTCATATTATAATAATTTATTTATAAATGCAAAATGAGACGAACATGTTGCAGAAAACGAATATCATACTCATTATAGTTTTGAAGCAACATATTCGTCTCATTTGCGAATAATTGTATTTTACAATTTTACAACAATTTTAGAACCATTATATTGAATGGTTTTAGGTTCTGAAATAGACTTGCCAATGAAAACAACACGGAAAATGCGGTTAGTCAACATTCCTTCGAAGTTGCCTTTACGATCTCCAATGGTAAGCGTACCTTCAGCATCGTTATAGTCGAAACTGATGGTAGAGAAAAGCCCTTTTTCGTAATTGTAGTTAGTGCCCTCGTCTTCATATAGGCTGAACTTGCCGTCCTTACCTTGATAAACACGAATTTCAATGTTGTCGGCTTTCTTTTCGGAAGCATATTGCATCACAGGACCGATAGGCAGAATGGTGCCGGCCGGAACGAAAAGAGGAATATGCTCAAGTGGAGCTTCTACGCTTATTTTTTGTCCGCCATCAATTATTTTGTTTGAGTAGAAATCGTACCATTTGTTTCCGGCAGGAAAATAAACCTCACGGTTGCGTGCTTTGTAGCTGTAAACCGGGCAAACCATCAATGCCGGACCTAACAAAAATTGATCGCTTACGCCGTAAGTCTGTTTGTCGGAAGTATAACTCATGGCCAACGAACGCATCAACGTATAATCGTTGTGGTAAGCCATACCTGCCAATGAATAAATATATGGCATCAGGCGGTAACGCAGCTCATCGTAATAGACAAGGCTTTTGTAAACCGGATGTCCTTCGGGTGCCATATTGTATATTTCGCGGTATGGAAATTGTCCGTGGCTGCGGAAAAGAGGGGCAAATGATCCAAACTGGAACCAACGCAGGTTCAGTTCACGCCATTCATTGAGATCAGCATTTTCAATGCCTGTCTGATCAAAAACCCGTTGAGCGGTTTCGTAACGTTTTTCTACACAGAAACCACCAATGTCCATCGTCCAGAATGGAACACCCGACATGGCAAAGTTTAGTCCTGCCGATATTTGCGACTTCATATCTTCCCAACGTGTAGCTATGTCGCCACTCCATGTTGCGGTAGAATAACGTTGTAAACCGGCAAATCCCGAACGTGTCAGCAAGAAAACACGTTTGTTGTTATCCGCTTCACGTTGTCCGTTGTAGATGGCATCGGCATTCTCTAACGCATAAGCATTAAAATATTTCCAGGAAGAACCAAGAGCTGTAGGTCCGCACAATTTTTTGCGGTAATCCATATCGGTACAATCCCTTATATTTGGTTCGGAGGCATCCATCCACCAAGCATCAAATCCTTTTACATAAAGATTGTCTTTCATTTGTTTCCAGAACAACTTACGTGCATCGGCACTGTAAGCATCGTAAAACGATCCCACATAACCCGGGCCAACCCAGTCGCGGATACTGTCTTTAACTGCCTGCATATACATCCAGCCTTTTTGTTCAAATTGTTTGAAATGGTCGGTTGTAACGTAAAACTTTGGCCATACCGAAATCATGATGTGAGCATTCTCTTTGTGCAACGAATCTACCATACCTTTTGCATCAGGGAAACGAGCTAGGTCGAACTTGTGGCTTCCCCACGCATTTTCCGGCCAGTAATTCCAATCAAGCACGATATTGTCGAGCGGGATATTCCGTTTACGGTATTCAGATACAACGTTCAGCAATTCATCCTGTGTTTTATAACGTTCGCGGCTTTGCCAGTAACCCATTGCCCATTTTGGCATAATGCTCGCCTTGCCGGTCAGGGTGCGGTAACCGCTTATCACGTTGTCCATATTTTTCCCTGAAATGAAATAATAATCCATCTTGTCTCCCATTTCAGACCAGAAAGAAATGTTACCGTTTTTCTCCAATAGGCTTGAGGAGAGGGCTTTCAGGCCGATATAAGAAACGCCTCCATCGGGTTTCCATTCCAATTTAATTTTGGTACGTTTTCCTTTTTCGAGTGGGAAGCGGAAACGGTATGTATTTGGATTCCATGATGTTCTCCAGCGTTCAGGTACTACCAATGAATCATTTAACCAGACTTTAGTGTATCCTGCATAATAAAAGCTGAACTTAAAAGTGTCAGTTTGGTTTGCAACAATTGATCCTTCCCATACAATCGAACCATCGTTGAATTTGAAATCTGCTGGAAAATTCTTGACTGTTTTCAGGTTTTCATAATCTATGGCCGATTCCTGACGGACAATCGGTGCTTGGTCTTTTTGAGTGTACGTGGCAGTAAGAGAACCTTCTTTTCCATCTTTATTGTAGAGGGTAAACTGGTTCAGATCTTTGTAATCGCGGGGATCACCGTATTTGCTCTGCGAATAGTTATCCCACAAAATTCCGTAGTTGTTGGTGGACATGATGAAAGGGATAGACACTTTCGTATTGTACTGGAAAAGGTCTTCGCTTTTGTGTTTGTAGTTAAAGTCATCAGACTGATGTTGTCCCAACCCATAAATCGCTTCTCCGGGAGTGCCGGTGAAAACCTGCTGCATGGTATAGCCTTTATCGTTTTCTACTGTAAAAGGCTTAAAACTTCTTCCACCTTTTACTTCCTGAAGCAATACTTTCCCCGATTTGTCCATAAATGAAATTCCACCAGTAAGCATGGAAACTTTCACTGTAAGTTCATCGGTGGATAGTTGTGCAAATTGGGCATTGCTCGTTACTTTAAATAGTGTTTTTGTTGTTAATCCAGTCACAACGCAGAGACTGGAAGTGTTAGGCAAAACGCTTTCCGGCGAAGCTTGAACACGGACAATCCGGCTGTTGACAACATTGATTTCAATGGTTTTAGCCACTCCATTTTTGGGCGAAACCTTCATACCATTTTGTAGTGTTTGAACAGAATCGGTCGCAAACAAGTGACCTGCTATAACCAAAAATGCAATAAAAAAAGAAATTCGTTTCATAAAAAAGCAATTACTATTATTAATTATTATTCACTCCAAACCAATACATCTAGACGGAACGGAGTTAGCTGAAGTTAGCTGAACATCTAACTCCCTTCAGTCAGATAGATCACAGCCTCTCCTGATATTTTCCGGGCTTCAGCTACCACCTTGCTTATCGAAGCAAAAGGCTTACTTGCCGTTCCCATGTTAGCATCCCTACCTCTCGGTGATACATAAATGCTTGTTTGAGCCAATAAAATTGCCGGCCATAGAAGAATAAATACGATTAATATTTTTTGATTTTTCAACATGGATTTTTCTTGGTAAAATTCATTATTTAGTCAATAAACCTCTGGCTTCAAGCCATTTCCGGCAAGCTTCGGGCCACGTGCTTTCGGTATTGGCCGACCTGCCCATCCCATATCCATGACCGCCTGATTGGTATAAATGAAGTTCGCAGGGGATTTTAAACTTATGCAACGCCATTGCGTAGACAATACTGTTTTGTACCGGAACGACATCATCGTCAATGGATTGCACCAAAAATGCCGGTGGTGTTTGATCATTTACCTGCAACTCGTTTGAAAAATGCTTCACCAGTTCTGGAGATGGGTTATTGCCCAGCAAATTCTCTCTCGACCCCAAATGGGTTATTGTTAAATCCATCGATATTACCGGATAAATCAGCAATGAAAAATCGGGGCGGGCGCTGGTTGTATCTTGCGGTTCATAAACCTTTTCGTTGAAATGAGTTGAAAGAGTGGATGCCAGATGCCCTCCTGCAGAGAATCCCATGATTCCGATTTTTTTCGGATTGATGCCCCATTCTTTTGCATGATTACGAACAATACGTATTGCCCTTTGTCCGTCCTGCATGGGAGCAATAGTCTTGTTTTCCATGATGCTATCGTCAGGCAAACGGTATTTTAGCACAAAAGCAGTTATGCCCAAGCCATTCATCCATTTGGCCACCTGTGACCCTTCATGTTTGACAGCCATCCCTACATAGGCCCCACCAGGACAAATAATAACCGCAGTACCGTTTGACTTTTCTCTTGGAGCCGGATACACATCGAGGTAGGGATTGATAATGGTATGCTTATCAACCCAACCGGTAGCTGTATCAACGACCTGTTTGAATTGGTCGCTATGTTTAGCACCGGGGATTTTACCATTCCAAAGATTAATCACCCTGGTTTGAGCGGTTAAATTTCCGCCAATTGTAATCAGGCATATAAATGCCAACATTGTTTGTTTCATACTAGGTATATTCATTTTCTATTTTTTTTATAATAATTTCAGCCATCACTTTGGCTCCCTGTTCATTTGAGGTGTTCCTCCTCCTCCCTTTTGAATTCTTCCTATTACTTAATAAGTTTCATTCAAATGGTTTTTATTGGTTTATTTTATAAGGATCATCTTTCGCGTAGTTGAAAATTCTCCAACTTTTAATTGGTAAAAGTACATCCCTTCAGGCAATAAACTTCCGTCAAAATTAACCTGTTGTATTCCCGATAGCAATTCTTTGTTTACCAAAGTGGTAACTTTCCTCCCTGTTTGATCAAAAACTTCAAGAGAAACATGTGCATTGGAAGGAGTTTGAAATTGAATAGTTGTACTGGCAGAAAACGGATTGGGATAATTTGTTATCTCTAATTCGTTTTTTAGTTCGCTTGCTACTGATGTAGGATAAAGTTTATTGGTACCAGCCTCAACCATGATAAACTGAACTGAGCGACCTGGGCTATCGAACGTTATTGCATCATCTATTGAATAGGCGCTTGCCGGAATCGTCTCCAGATTTTCACGAGGTCCCCATTGAGTTCCTGTCGGATTAACACCATTTACTGATACATACAACGAAAAATCACCATTATCGGTACCGCCAGTCAAGGAGTATTTATAGTATTGATTTCCAACACCAATATTCTTTGGATCTATCTTTACTACTTGTGCTGTATTTCCTTTGTTTACAATGACAACTCCTGTTTCGCCAGAAGCAAATTTGGAGGCATAAGCCAAAATATTCGAATTATTGGAAGTAGCAGGAATTACATGATCACCGGTAAATTTCTGTTGATAATAAGCATAATAGAAATCAGGACGTGGCTGCCATAATAAACTGGCATTATCACCCTGGTAAAGCATTCCATTGTCGCCGGTGGCTAGCAACCACCTTGCACCTAATCCAAAGTTATTCTTTATTAATTCGTTAAACAGAATAGTCGCCTGCATTCCATTGATATATGAAATCGGGGCGGATGCATTCACCGGATTTGTTAAAGTATTTATGTTGTACTCTGTCAATGCCACCGGTTTTGGAAAAGCCTTTTTATTGATAATATCTTGCTGTATAAAGCTGATGTTCTTCTTTGGTTCGGTTGTTGCAACCGACAAAAAATTATCCGCAGTTGCGGCAGCTCCAAAATAGTTGTGCATAACGTAGAAATCCATTGCATCGCCAATTTCCTTAAAAAAGCCTGAATTCCAGGTTTTATCAACATTGTTCCCACTTGTTGTGCCGTCATAGTGAAGTACCTGACCCCCGATATAAATCTTAGCTCCTATTTTGGTTGCGGCAGCCCTCATCGAATCGGCAATCATTTTACAATGCTGGCCATACAATTGACCAGTTATTATCTGCGGTTGGCCGTCTTTATTGGTTTTGGTATCAATCATCCAACCAGCTTCCCATGGTCCGGCATTTTCGTTTCCAATTTCCCAGAATTTCGTACGCCCTTTATCGTAACGGACCCAATCTGCGGCCAGATGAGCAGCTTCCACCACCGGCTTGCTGCTTAAACCATACCTGGCATAAGCATAATTGATCGTGATCAACCCCTGAGAGCCTGTTTGCTGGCGAAGTTTGTAATAGTTATCAGTGGTGGTTGGCCAATCGTTTTTACCGGAAATAGCCCAGAACTTTTCTTTTTTGCCTGTAGTGCCATTGTAAACAGAGTCGGGTACATCAGTAGGGTTACCATTCCAGAAAAAAATATCGGACCAACTTCCTCCGGGAAAACGGATTAAAGAAGGATTCAAAGTCTGAACATTTTTAACGAAAACCGGATTATCGGTCACATTTCCCATCCATACTGCTATGGCATTTCCAAAAACGTATTTAGAAATTTTACCCAATGTATCGGTGGTTAAAGTAACGGTAACTGTTGGCGTGCTTGCAGTTTTACTTGCTAAAACCGAAACCGGGATTTCGGATGTTTTGGGTGCAAAATCGTCTAAAAAGCAGTTAGTGTTTTGAGCAAAAAGTGAGTTGGCTGAAATACACCAAGCACTGACAATTAAAATTTTCTTTAAATTCATTTTCATTTGTTTGTAAATTATTTACGTCTTTAAATTATTTAAAATCATCAATTACTTTGTGAACACTTCTAATTAGTGTTTTAATTCTTTTCTTGATTTTCTGAATAAATAAGGTTATCTCAATATTTAATTCTGAACCAATCAAAATCTGCATATCCGCCAGTATTCTTTGTTGCATAATTAAATAAGCCAAAACGATACCCCATAAAATGTGGGATGTCGTATTTCATTTTCAATATATTCCCAATAAGATTCCACACTCTTCCATCTAAGCTGTACGAGAATTTAGCTTCGTCTTTCCCATTAAGAGCGTAAAGGTTATTAGCTTCATCGTTCATGCCGGTAAAATCACAATCAATCTTTAAATAAACGTAGTTTTGTGTCAAAGGAATTTGCTGCACTTCTACAGGTTTACCTGAACCGGCATTTACCATTACTATCGTTTTTTGACCATTTTCGACCTTTACTCCAACCTGTCCGTATTTTTTTTGAAAGGCACATAATCCTGCGAAATCACCTTCCTTCATTTTGGAAACATCCAATAAAGTTGAACCAGTACATGTTGGGCCAATTGTACGTTGCGTAAGTATATTTCTTACCTCCGTAAATACGGTATCAATTCTGGCTGTTTTTAGTCGGAGATATCCCTTTCTTTCTTTTATTGACCAAAGTTTGTTATCTGGATTATGATTCCATTGCCATACCAAAGGAAGTGCTGCTTCGCCTTTTTTTCGCTTGAATTCATCAGAAGCAACCAAATTCGGAATCAAACCGGTACTGGCTGGTAGGTCTAATGTTTCTGGAACTTTACCGTTCACTCCTAATACAGGCCAGCCGTCTTCCCACTTAACAGGAACGAGATAAGGAACGCGGCCAACAGCAGCAAAATCGCGGAAAAGATAAGAGAACCAGCGTCCGTCTGGCGTGTCGATAAGTCCACCCTGAGCAATTCCTCTATCCTGTAGACCAACTTTTCCTTCCCAAGGACCGTTGATATTATCAGCCCTATGTATAACTACAGTCCGGCCTTTACCGCGTGGACCGCAAATATTAAATAGATAATATTTTCCATTTATTTTATATAATTGAGATCCTTCAGCACCAAGGCCCATATTGTCTCCTGCTGGTGCGTGGGCGTTTTCAATGATAACTTTCACCGGAACGTCTGGTCTAACTCCCGTCAGATCGTCATTTAATTCAAGAAGTTTTATTCTATCTGCATCATAAATTAAATAGACTTTGCCATCATCATCAAAAAATAGAGAATGGTCATGATACGCTGGTTTAAAGGAAATTCTTTCCCAATTTCCTTTTTCTATATCTTTCGTTTTAAAAATATAAGTTTTACCTGTGGTTTGTGAAAAAGTGGTTACATAATACATACCTTTATGGTAGCGCAAACTACTTGCCCATGTACCCTTGCCGTATGCGTTTTTACCTTCTGTCAAATTTAGCTCCGGCATATCGGCCAAAGTATCATAGGCATAGTTGATGATTTTCCAATTGACAAGATCTGTAGATTTCATAATGGGCACACCCGGGTTCATGTGCATCGTTGTACTGCTCATATAATAATTTTTACCAACCCTGATCATAGACATATCAGGTATATCAGCAAAAATTATTGGATTTTGGGCCTGCGCCAAAGCAACGGTCTGAACTAGTAAAAGGAGGAAGACGAAAAGATGCCCAATTTTTTTTTCCATGTTTGTTTTTTTATGTTTGATTTTTATGTTTAATATTTAAAAAATGTTTTATTTTGCTATCATACCTGTTTCAGCATATCCAACAACTTTAATAGTAATACTGCTCGTTCCGTTACAAATCTATTCAGGGAGTGATTAGATCCCCGAATAGATTTTATAGAACTACCCAACAATTATCACTGTACAATAAGCTTTTGGGTAAAATTCATTCCTTCTGAAGTTACCTTTACAAAGTAAATTCCTTTTTTCAATCCGGAATCTATACCCAACTGTCCATTATTGGTAAAGACCTTTTCAAACAGCAATCTGCCCTGATTATCAAAAATACTAACATTTATTCTCTGCGAAGCTACCGGGAGCATTATCGAAAATTTACCATTCAGAGCCGGATTGGGATAAATAACCATTTCATTTACGACACTTTCGGATTCTATCGAAGTGCTGGTACCGGTAAGATCCCAGTAAATCAAACCTCGCCCTAATGTGCCACTCATATATACTCTTCCAAAAACATTCATATCTCCAAATATAAAATTTGTACCACCGAACTGGTGGGCATCGTCGTTGACACGAATCCAGCTTGCTCCTTTGTTTGTCGATCTGAACATTCCGTTCACACCTCCTACCGTTCCCCAGATAAAAACTGTAGGATAAGTAGCGGAAACATCCGCTTTTCCAATAGCTACCGCGCTGCAGTTAGTAACGTTTGCAATTTTTGTGTAAGTTGCTCCATGGTCGGTGGAGTATTTTAATCCGTTACCAATGAGAGGCACCCATATATGACCTTCATATCCTGGTACAGTGCGTATAATTGTTTGCACCCATGGAGTCGATGATGCCCCGGGATTACCGCCGACTGAAAAGTTAACTCCTTTATTGGTGCTCACAAGCATCTGTCCGTTGGACGGATTATGGATGTAAAAGTAATTGCTGTTTACCCGATCGGATACAGGAAATGCAGTCGAAATCGTAACTCCTCCTACATTTGTCCAGCTTTGTCCATTATTAGTAGTATATCTGGTAACAGAAGAGTCGCCGGCACAATGAAGTATAGTTCCTCCGTCTGCGCTGATGGCAAGATTTCCTCCCCCGCCTGTAGTAATGGGGCATGCCGTCCATGTGGATCCTTGGTCGGTGGAATAGTAAACTGTTGTGCTGCCTACTCTCACTACTTTGTTGGTATTGGCTGCCGCATAATCAACACTCCAGTTTGACCCATCGGCCGGCTGAAGAGTTTGCGTCGGATATGAGGTCAAGTCGTTATGTACAAAACCTGTAATATCCCCGAAAACGGAAATGAATGGCCCACCGGGTATACTTATCCCGCCTAATAATCCTGTTTCTTCCAGCCCTCTCACATCGAATTTCCAGCTTGGGCTGGTTGCATCAATATTGGAGCAGTTAAAAAGACCATTCCCAGAAATCACTCGTACCTCCGCCGTATTACCTGGGGTAAATTCTATAGAGCCTGCCCAGTGCAGCATCCCATTTGCCCATCCTATGCCGTTGTTATTAAAGTTGCTGCTCGATCCATTCTTCAACGTCCAGCTTGTTCCTCCATCTGTTGACAAGTACACACCATCCCCCCAGGTGGTTCCATACTGATTATTGCTCCAATTATTGATGGTCGATACTACTACCCTGTTGGCATTGGAAGGATCAATGCTTACCCCTCCATAGGAATAATTGTTGGCGTTTGGCGTTACATCTGTCCAGGTGCCGGTGGATGTATTGAGCTTGTAAACTCTGCCTGAACCACAATTCCAAGGACCTTCCGCATCGGCAGAAACAACATACATGGTATTACCTACAAGTGCAGCCCTGTGAGGCATAACCGTCGTAATAGGAGAAATGTCAGTAAATGTCACTCCCCCGTTGGTACTCTTGTAAATATTCGCTCCAGCGATGCGGGAAATGCCTATGTACATGGTTTGAGTCACTCCGTTTATTATATTGCTTAAAGGATCGTAAAGGACAAAGCAAATCCCATTGTCATTTGTGGTCGTAGTTACGCCATTCCATGCAAGGTTCCAGGCAAGACCTCCGTTGGTGCTTTTCCACAATCCGTTCCGTCTGGTTCCACAAAAAAGGATGTTACTGTTATGGGGATCTACAGCGAGACGTTCGCCATTCGAACGCCCCATCCCATTTCCATGCGCTTTGAACTTAGATGTCACATCTACAATCGTAAATGAATTTCCTTTGTCGGTAGATTTTAATATTGCTGTTTTTCCACCATCAAAATAATCTATACCGCAAAGCAAGTAGATGTTATTTGCATTTTGCGGATCGATTGCCATGGCTTCCACTCCTGCAAAACCCTTTTGAGTCTCCGGCACCCAATCCATTAACTGTACCCACTTATTGTTTGCCGCATCCCAGCGGTAAGCACCGCCGACATCGGTACGACAATAAATATCACCCGATGTCTGATGAGTAATGACTCCTGTTACAAAACCGCCTCCGCCAATGGGGGTAATATTGCAGGTATATTGAGCATAAGATTGAATAGCCGGAAGAAGGCTAACGCATATCAACATTAAAGCCGCAAAAAATCGACGCAGGTGATAAAAAGATCCGAAATTCCAAGTTTTTGTTTTCAATATTTATTTTATTTTAGAGTTACCTACTTAATGACTATGATTTGTTTTGTAAAATATTGTCTTCTGTATGAATTTAAGCTGTTCATTTTGTTACTTTTTATTTCTAATTCACATAATTAATTTTCGACAATATACTATTTACCAACATATTACACAATATAATTAATTACTTATTTAATTAAGCTAATCCCTAATACTCATTTCGAATAGTCGCATACACTCCGTAAGATTCATTCGTTACTTTATAAAATGGCAGAAGCTTATATTCTTTTCCATTATTTTTTAAAGTAAATGTCATGGAATTCCTTTGCTTGAAGATATTTTTCAGAATATCTGCATCATTGCCTTTCAGTATCACTTCTTCATTAACCTGAAATGCCAATAAAACCGGACCATAAAATAGTGCAATCACGTTCTGATTATCGGGCATGGGTTTTACCTGAAAATGATAATTGAAACGTATTTCTATCTTATCTCCGCTTTTCCATTTTCTATCAATGGTAACATACGACATAGGACTTATACTACCTTTTATGGGTTCACCGTTTACCAAAACCATTGTTTGCTCGTCAGCCCACGATGGAATAAACAATTTCAGTTTAAATGGAGTACTTTTTGGGGTCATTACGTTGAATTTCACAACGGAACTGTCCGGAAAATCTGAAGACTGCGACACAGTAATTCCCTTCGATTTCCAATTCACCGAGGAAGGGATGTATAGATTCACCCAGAGATTATCGTTGTTGTAAAAATAAATATTGCTATTAAAATGCGTAAATGCCTCAATAGTCGTTCCATTGCAACAAAAAAACTCACTTGGTTTTGCAAAGTTCTTCTTATTCGGAGAACCCAATGGTAAAGAATAAACATTGCAACCGGTTTCGGCATTTTGCAATGCAAACACCGAATTGTAAAGTGTATTCATATACACATCAGCATATTCGGGTTGGGCAGTCCAGCGAAACAAAGTACTTGTAATCTTTTGTGTGTTATGCGAAACACAGGATTCAGAAGTCTTGTCAGTAAGCGTAGCGCTTAAATGATCGGCTACGCCCCAGTGTTCCGAAGTTTGAGCTGTCGAAGTGGTGGGGATAGGTCTTGGACCACTACTAGAACCATTCACATAACAATGATGATGTTCCAGCATATCCCAAAAATGGGAAACAACATCACGATAATAGCTGTCTCCGGTATTTTCATACCGTTTGGCAAATCCAATTACCAAAGGTAAATGGGTGTTGGAATGCAAACCTGACAATATATCTTTACCCTCATACAAAGGTTGGCTGAACCATTTGCGGTCAAAAAGACAAGCCAACCGATAATGAGTCGAATCTTTAGATATTTCAAATAAGTTCTGAAGTACATCGTTCATTCCACCCACTTCGTTTGCGGGATTTGCCTGAGGCGTATAAAGCATTTTCTCAATCGATTCTGGCGAAAGCTTATCCATACGTTCTTTTACATAAGCAGCCATATTTACGACTATCGCATACGCTTTTTTATTTCCGGTAGCCTTATAAACATCAAGCATTCCCTGCATGATTTTATGATAGGTATAGTATGGAGCCCAAACTCCACTAAATTGCGTCTCCAATGTAGTAAAATCTTTTTCGGGGAATGCGCTCAGGTATTTGCCACCAAGTTTTTGCTGACAATCACCAAGCACTTCAACCATGTATTTTACACGTTTTTGCAACAGGGTATCACCAGTTTTTTCAATCAACGAAGCACAAGCCGACAGATAATGACCCACAAAATGCCCACGCAAACCCACATTGGGCGACTCCCAACCTTCAAGCGGTTTCGCTTTTGATTCAATTCCCGCATTTATCCTGAAATTGTGAAGCAGCCTATCTGGGTCAAACTGATAAATATACTTTGTATTGACAGTCTCCCGCTGCTTTATCCATGACTCAGACAAAACAACATCTTTATTTAAAAATGCAATGGGCTGCTTCGCCTTGTCAAGGAATGATTGCCCAAAAACCGTCTGACAAACAACCAAAAACAACCCAATATATTTTATTTTATTTTTCATATTGAAAATTGAAAAAAATTATCTCTTTGTATTCAGCCTAATTACTGTCAGTGAATTTCCCGGGAAAGTTCGCTTGCAACCAGCCCCATTTAATTTTACATTTTCTGTTATTGGATACACTTTCTTTGGATTTTCCAATGTATTCTCATCGAGCGGACTGGCAGATGTCAGCACAATGGCTTTCCCTTTACCAGTAAAAGCTTTTGCATCTTTCAAATCAATTTCCGTTTTTATTGATTTGGCTGAAGCATTTACAACTTTCAGGATAACATCGCCTGATTTAGTATCAGTTGCTGCACTCATAATCAGGCTTTTAACGGCGATCGTTTTGTTCGATGTTTCCTGAACCAGTTTTCCATCAAGATAGGCTCTTACGTCGCCTCCTTTGATTTCAATTTTCACATCATACCATTGTTCCGCTTTGGCTTCTCCTTTCATTTCTGTAATAGCCATGCCCATTTCCAGGTGCGTAACAGAATTGTTCCAACCACCTACTTCGAAACGGTTACGTTCATTATTGTTCCTATTGTGGAAGAATATCTGGAATCCGTTCTCACCCGAAATCCTGCGAGCTTTCAGAGTGATCGTGTAGTCTTTCCACGTAGAATCTCCCATAAAAATACCCACCTCTTGTTCTATTGCCGATTGTTTGAGAACTCCATCTTTTACGCTCCATTCGCCTTTTCCTGTTTGTCTCCAATCCTTACCGAGTTTTGCAAAATCGGGTTTAAACAGAATTTTCCCGTTAGGAGCTGTAACCACTACATCTTTAAATTCGGCCGAATTCATCCAGGTTCCAAAACCAATACAACCCATTCCTACAGGAGTTTCAATGACCGGATTATTCTCTACAGAGAAAGGCAGTACATTCGTTCCCTGGTTGTTTGAAAACATTTCCTGAACATAGTAACTTGGCAGACCAAACCATCGGTGGCTATCAAAATTAATGAGATTAACCGGCCATGCTTTGTGGTTTGCATTGCACAACAAGGGTGCATAAGCTCCCAGGACAACTACATCCGAGTTTCGTTCCATGCCCGTCATCCAGGCAGCTTCTCCTATTGCACCGCGTAGGTTACCGTTTCCTGTGCCTGAAGTTACCGCATATTCACCAATAAAAACTTTGAAGCCATTGCGGTCGTAGCTGTCGTATTTATTTGAATTCCAGATAAACCAATCGGGATTGTTGTAATAATGCTCATCAATTAATTCTGGCTTTGGCTCTTTAGGGTGCCCACCTGCCCACTCGTTGGCAATGAGTTTCATGTACGGGTATTTTGCCTGAATTGCCTTTACAAACAGAGGCCAGCGTTCGTTGTAAGGAGTTCCGCCATTTTCGTTCCCTATTTCCATGTATTTC
The DNA here is from genome assembly GCA_002427885.1 of Paludibacter sp. UBA6032. GTDB lineage: Bacteria > Bacteroidota > Bacteroidia > Bacteroidales > Paludibacteraceae > Paludibacter. The sequence goes on along the minus strand of DIZI01000008.1, from coordinate 52,583 downwards.
AGATTAAATGGTTCCGGATGTCCGTTTTTAGCCCGAAGACTTCCCCAAACCGAAGATTCCGGTCCATTGGCGTATTCGATTGCATCAAGCGCATCTTGCACCCATTGTCCCATTTGGTCGAGCGGAATTACTTCTTTGTGTGACATTCCAATGTTTATGCAATAAAGTGGTTCAGCGCCCAAATCTTCGGCAAGTTGAAGATATTCGTGAAACCCAAGTCCATTAGTGGCATTGTAACCCCATATATTCCAGAGTGCTGTGCGTGTATCAATGTTTCCGATTGTATTTTTCCAGTGGTTCATGTGCTTGAAATCGTCACCTTCCACCCAGCAACCTCCCGGGAAGCGCAGGAATTTTGGATGAATAGCATCAAGCGCTTCGGAAAGGTCAGTGCGCAAGCCATGATTTTTCCATGTTTTATCGGGAAGAAGCGAAACCATATCCAGAAATAGTTTTCCGTTGCCTTCGCCTGAAATTTGCAGGCTTGCTTTGGGATCGCCTGTGCTTATTTTCAGATTTGTAGTATAATACGCCCAGTCTCCGGTAATTCCTTTTATTTCGGCAGCAGATATTTCATTGCCTTTCGCATCCAGAATTCTTATTTTTAAAGGAGAAGAAAAACCATCAATGGCACGGGCAGCCAACTTTAGCGTATAGCTTTCGCCCTGCAGCATATTCATTCCCCAGTAGCCTGAATTCTCAAGTTTGAAGGAACCCGATGCTGAGATTAGCAATGATTTACGATTAAACGGATTTAATGGCGAAACCGGTGGTTTAGAATAAATTTCAGCATTGCTTATCTTCGCTACACTTTTATTGTCAGAACTAATAAACTTCCAGTTTTGAAGCGTATCAGCATCTTCAAACGAGCGGTTTCTTACCATTTCGGGATACAACCCACCATCGGATGATAGATTAATATCTTCGAAGAAAATGCCGAATAAGGTAGGCGAAATTGCATGCCCCGGATTGTTTATATCAACAGTGATTTTAGTAGTTTGTGCCTGAACGGCATTTCCCAATACAAAAAATAATAGAATTAGCTTGGAAATAAAGATTTTTTTTCGGTTCATTTATATATATATTTAATTTTTACTTGTTGTATTCCAGCACAAAACCGTATGCGTGTGGCCTTTCTTTATGAATGCCATTAATATCGGGATTCTCCCAATCGTTAATAGTTTACGCACCAATGCTGAAGGCTGATGCAATAATTATGAGGATAAATAAATATAATTTCATAATAATTTTACAAATCACTTTACTGTTGTAAATTTGTACAGAGTCACTCCATGCACCGGAACCTTCACCGAAAGAGCCTCTTTGTCCGCATGGATTGTTGTAATATCTTTCTGACGCCAAAGATCACGCACCTTTAGCTTTCCTGAAATACCAAGCTTTTTCAGATCCTTGTAAGAGATATCCACTTTCTCCAGACCGAAATTGCAAAAGCCTACTGCACGACTTCCATCCTCCAATTCTTTTACATAAATGCGCAGATCTCCGATAGTCTGAACACAGGTAGCCTGTTTGCCAAGAGCATCCTGATCAACAGCAATCACTTCATCGTTTGTCAATAAATTCAGGGTAAAGGCATCCAGTTTTTCCATATCGCAACCAATTAGCAGAGGCGCAGAGAAAAGGCACCAAAGGCTGACGTGAAGATACTGCTCATCTGGTTTAAGCATGCTCGGATGCGGGCTACCCCAGCCTACTGTTCCTACAACCAGCATATCCGGATCGTTCCAGTTACCGGGTTTAGCCCAGGCTGCAGACTGATCATGAGCTAATGCAATGGCTTTAACGTTAGACCAGTTGTCCGTTATATCATTCGTTGTACGCCAACTGTTGCCACCTACCGAATCGCCCCATTTCCAAACATCCGACATTCCGTACTGACACAAGCTGAAAACAATGTCGCGGGGTTGCTGACGGATATAATCTCCCATTATTTTGTATGGTTTGACGGCGGTAGACAATTGATAACCTCCATTGTAAGATATGGAGATTACTTTGTTTGGGTCGTTATCAGGTATTCCATTTAACACTCCTCCATAGCTGCACCAATCGTATTTCAGATAATCGAAACCCCATTTGGCATAAGTTTCGGCATCTTGCCTCTCATAACCATAACTACCGGCACAGCCACCACAGGTCCAGGGACCAGGACTTGAGTAGATGCCGATCTTCAAACCGAGACCATGCACATAGTCTGTCAGGGATTTCATATCTCCAAACTTTTTATTAGGAACTATATTACCAGCCTCGTCCCGCAGCTTACCTTGCAGCGAAGGATCTTTCGAATCGCGGTTATTTTGCCAGTAGTCGTCAATATTTACATAATTCCATCCGTAATTTATAAGTCCGGTTTTCACCATTACTTCCGCAGCACGCTTAACTTTTTCACCAGAAACTTCTTGAGCGAAACAATTCCAACTATTCCAACCCATTGGCGGGGTAAGTGCAATTTTATCACCACAGATAATGCGTAAACTTTTTTCGGCTATACCTTTCGCATTCTTTGCCTTCAATTGAATAACGTAAGTGCCGGCTTTTACAAGCTTACCGGTGATAAGTCCTGTTTTTTGATCCAGCTTTAGCCCCTGAGGCAAGCCGGTAACCAGAAAGGTCATTGGCCGGTCTCCGGTGGCAGGTATCCTGAACTGAAACGGCGAGCCCGGGCGGACACCGAAAACGCTTGCGCTATTAATCTTCGGTTTTGCCGATGGCTTAGGGGTAAGTATATAGGGCTCACTTGGGACAGGATAATAAGTAGCAAAACTTACCACACCGACCGCCTCAAATTTTGCATCTGCCCAGTCGGCATGATCGCTGCCACCGTTTCCTACGTCTCTTACCCGCAGCTCAAGTTTTTTCACACCCGAAAGTTTCACATTACATAGCCGGGCAGTATCACTATCATGCATTACACCGCTCGACCAAAGCTTTACTCCATCGCCGTATACATTAAACTCTACGTCGGGCTGACGCCCTTTCACCTCATCATCAACGCCAACCTGCGCGGTAAACGAATTTGCCTTACCATCGAGCTGAATAAAAAGAGAGCTTTCTGCGTGTGTGCCGAAGCCACGCTCAAAGGTTTTGCCTGCAATGGTCATGATGTTGTCATCAACCGTCCTGTTTTTTTTAGGTATGCCCCAGCCCTGTGTAGCTTGGCTGAGATCCAGTTGATCTAACCAAACAGTTTGTGCGGAAAGAGCATCTCCAGCCAAGATATTAATTGCGAAAAAGAATGAAATCAGAAGTGTTTTAGTGCTTATTTTATTCATAAATAGAAAATATTAAATTAAGTAAATTCTTGAGTTTTTATAGTGATTTATATATCCAAATTATCAAATTCAGTTCTCCAACCAAAATGAGATTGAGTTATAATTTTGAATGCATTAACGCACCGGGCTTATCCGATACAATCCGGCCCCATGTTGTGGCAATTCGCGCTCAAAGCTCCCATCAAAAGTTCCAAGGTCTTTGTGGCTCCACAAATCACGCACTTTTACTTTGCCTTTTATATTAATAGCTTCAAAGTTTACATTTACATTGGCTTTATCGGGTAAATTTAATGTTCCTTTATCAACCAAAACTCCAAAATTCACTGAGCCTATTTCTGTTGTTACGTAGCCGGTTGCTGTAAAAGAATCATATCCTTCAGGCAATTGATATACAATCACCGACTCTGCATGAGCACCAATTCCCTCTCGTGTTTCATTATTTATAATAATTGGGTTATTGTCGCAGGTACGATTGACATTCGCTTCTCCCCAGCCCGAAGTTGCGCCCAGCCATTTGAGGCTAGTCAGTTTTAAATCGCCTTTGGAACCGTGAAGTACTGGATCGACCCAAACGATATGATCCCAATCATTAGTGTTTCCGCCATCTTTCACAAAGAGAACAAGTTTTTTACCATCTTTTACCGATACTTCTATCTTTTGTGAACTTCCTTTGCCAGCAATTATTGGACTTACATAATCGGCATTGTTTAAATCAAGATTTTCTCCCTTGGTTTGCGCGTTGAAAAGGGCTACATACTTGTCTTTACTATTAGGCACATCGGCCGTCCACACAATCAGATTCTTTTCGCGAGACACCTGACGGTTATTTATGCTGTGTTGATTTACTTTGAGCATTTCCGGATTGGTGAGTATCTCTTTCGTAAAATCGTCAAGTTTGGTCATATCTCCCCCTAAAATGAGCGGAGAACGACCAATAGCCCAAAGGCTCATCAGCGTATATTGTTCATCTTTAGTAAAATTGGTAGGGCGTTTGAATTCAACAATTCCAATGGGCAGCATATCGGCATCGGGGAAATGACCCGCTCCACGAAAAGGTGTCCACACATCCAGACGTTCAAACATGGCTTGCAACAATCCCCAGCGATCCCAAAAATCGTCGCTAATGCGCCACATATTGGCATGATCCATAACATGCTCGCCCATTTTAACCGGCGTTGCTCCAGGCGATAAACTGAGCAAAATATGCCGACCTGATTTGTCTATTGCATTGCGTAATGCCTCAATTTCTGCCTTTTGCACATTATCGTAAGGACGTGAAATATCGTCGCACTTGATAAAATCCACTCCCCAGTCGGCATACATCTGCACAATGGAGTTGTAGTAAGCCTGACCTTCGGGCTTGGTAGCATCAACGCCGTACATATCAGGATTCCAACCGCAGGTTGAGCTTTTAATGGCAATATCCTGAGCCTTTACGTTCGTCCCGAGTACCGATGTATTTTTTTCGACAGCCTGACGAGGAATTCCACGCATAATGTGAATGCCGAATTTCAGTCCTTTGGAGTGCACATAGTCTGCAAGGGGTTTGAAACCTTTACCATCGGCAGCCGAAGGGAATTTCTTCAGACCTGGCGTTAAGCGGCCATATTCATCCATGGTAAGTATCGCCTTCGGATTGTAAGAATGTCCTTTTGATTCAGGCTCATACCATTGAATATCCACTGTGAGATAGTTGTATCCGCTCGGCAAAAGGTATTTTACCATCGCATCGGCCTGTTCTTTTATTTGCTGTTCGGTAACCGTTGTTCCAAAGCAATCCCAACTGTTCCAGCCAAGCGGTGGTGTTGCAGCCCATTGGTGATAGTTTTTTTTCGTTTGTGCATTTACAACGAAAAAAGTTACTGCCATAAACAAGGTCAAAAGTACTGTAATTTTGAGTTTCATTTTTGATTATATTAGAGTTCTCAACAAAGTAAATGTTGTAGTTTTAATAATTTTAAGTTCCTAATTTTGTGGTGTCAGGCATGTAACAAATCCACCTCTACGAAGCAACTTCACATCGACTGAACTCGATTTAAATAGTTTCGTCAATGGAATGATTTTAAACTTCATGGTATTGTCTTTAAATTAGCATAAACTTCATTTCAATTACTTCAACGAAATTTTAAATACTACTGCAATATTATTAGGAATATTATTTGGTTTACTAATGGCTAGTGCATCGCTGCCCTGTTTCCATATTATCTTTTCCTTGCTGCCAAGCAGTTCGATTTTTTTGATTTTTTGTTTTCCATTATTTTTTCCAAGTGTTTTGAACGAAATATCTTCTGTAGGGATACCCATTACAGTTGCGTAGAGCACATTTCCCTTTTGGGCATATCGAATATCCTTTGCAGTATAAGCTAGTTTCCCTTCGTTGAAACCGGCACCATCCAATTTATTCACGGCATCCACCGAAGGACCTTCACCAAAAATTTTCCAGGGACGCGTATCGAAAATACTCTCTTTGTTTACATCCATCCATGCAGCAATACCTTCGAGTACAGCCACTTCCTTATCATCGATAGTCCCATCGCCACGAACAGGAATATTAAGCAACAGGTTTCCGTTTTTGCTCACAATATCCACCAACATTCGGATTACTGTAGCTGCCGATTTGTAACTGCCATTCTCGTAGATACCTCTACTGTAATGCCAATCGCCAATACAGGTGCAGGTTTGCCATGCTTTATCTTGTGCTTTGTCGGGTGCTCCGCGCTCTACGTCCCAAACCATGCACTTTTTTTGCTCATCAGTGAGTATTTTACCAAACATAACCGCTTCAAGCTTACCTTTGTGGCTTGCCATATTATGGTTGTAGTAGTGAGCTGCTATTTTTAGCCCTGCATCGCTTATAGGATATAGAGGAAGTGTTGTATCATCAAAATACAACAAATCAGGATTGAATTTATTAATCAAATCCATCGTGCGATTGTAAAATTTTTCGCAATACTCTTGCGAAGGTGGAGTAACAGCGCCTTTCTGCCATTCCCAGCCCCAACCAGTACTTGGCTTGTGATTTTGTGCATACAATTCTTGTGGATCAAGACCATCCCACCAGGTTCCTTTGCCATCGGCTTTTGTAAGGTTTCCATCGTAAGAAACACCTTTATATTTGCCTACGGTATCAGCCTTTTGTGCCGTTTCGTAAAACCACCATGCATGTGAAGCATGCACGCTCAATCCAAAAGGCAAATGGTTATCTTTTGCTGCTTTAGCCCATCCTGCAATAATATCTTTCTTAGGCCCCACGCGTACCGAGTTCCACTCCTGATATTTGCTGTCCCACATATCCAGATTGTCATGATGATTTGCCATGGCAAAAAAGTATTGTGCTCCGGTTTTTTTGTACAATTTCACCAGTTTATCCGGATTCCAGTTCTCAGCTTTCCAATCGTGAATAACATCTTTAAAACCAAATTTGGATTGCGGTCCATAATGCTTTACAAACCAATTGTAATAATCACTTCCTTCTGCATACATACCACGTGCGAACCAATCACCTTGTTCGGCCTGACACTGTGGACCCCAGTGCGCCCAAATACCAAACTTTGCGTTTCTAAACCATTCAGGCACTTTGTACTGGCTGAGGGATTGCCAGGTTGGTTCAAACTTGCCCGAAGCAACCGGCTCTTTCTCGGTGTTAACTACCACCATTTTATTGTCCTGCGCTGACATATTAAATGATAGCAGGACAAAAGCAATACTTAAAATTGACAATTTCATATCGTTTCTGAGTTTATATTTTTTTTTAAAATTATAATCATCCATTATCGACAAACACTACAGCCCCAACTTCCATTTAAAATATCTGTCCAATACCTCAAGCTGCGCTTCATCGGGCACAGATCCTAAGTGAGGAGTATTTGCAAAATACATTACCATCAGGGTATTATTGGTAAACGGAGCCCATTGTGGTAAAGAACCTCCATTTGGTTCGCCAAACTTTACAAAATTCACCCAATAATCACTCAACGTTTCCGAAATGGTTAAGTCTGATTTAGACATGCCTGGGTCATTCGCATCCAAATGCTGAAAAACATACGAAACATCCTGCGCATATTCAGGTGAATCAACAGGATAATCGGGAGTGAAGATCAAAATAGTAGTACACGCTCGATTTTTCCAGTTTCGGACTGAAACCGCGCCCAAGTTCAGTTATGTCATTCAAAAGCAACATCACCTGTCAAATCGTGTTCGGTTTTAGGAATGGAGTTTTCTCCGAGGGGATAAGTTTCAAACTTATTTACGCAAACTTTCCATACATGAATTTTACTGCTTCAATAAATTACTTCAACATTTTCCCTGTAAGAAACTCAAACCTTCCTGATAAATTAAAGACAGTAATGTCTTGGGCTTTTACAGCACCAAGCATAATTGAGATGCAAAAAAATAAAGTTGCAATTTTTTTCATAAAGGTTGATTTTAAAGGACGGGATAAAAAACAGGTAAATGGATAAAATTCCATTTACCTGTTCATTAGAATTTTATTATTACTTCAAAATGTACTTATTTTACAATGTTCATGGTTCTACTGCCATTAGCAGTTTCAACTTTCAAAATATATGCTCCTTTGGAAAGATTAGAAGTTCCAATATTGGCTTTTGTTGAATTTACTGTAACGTCTTTAATTCTCTGACCGTTAACAGAATAGATGCTGACATTTTTTATAACTTCTTCAGATTCAACCTTCAAATTATCCTTGAATGGGTTCGGATATGTTCTAACGGAAGTTGATTTGACATTTTGAACCCCTGCAACAACTGTTCTTGTAAGAGCGAAGTTATCAAAATCTACCCAAGTATTGGTATTGGTTACTGAAGGTGTATTGAGATCAACTTCAATTACCAGATTTTCACCGGCATAGGCGGCAGCAGCAGGAATTGTAACTTGAGCAGAATTTGGATCAACTCCCATCTTAATTGTAACGGTTTGAATAGGAACTCTTGCAGTAGTAGCAGCGCCACTGGCTAACGAACTAAATGTAACAACAAAATCAATTTCAGAAGGCGCTTCCGGATTGTAAACTAACGAACCATCAAACGTTAATTGATAAGTGGTTTCCGTTGTTGGAATTACCTCTGCCAAAACATTGTAAATACTTCCGCCAGTGTTTTTCATATAAGCCACATAATTTGGTTCACGACCATTGTTATCGGCTGTCGCATCATCAGAATTCCAACCTGGAATTGCATGAGCTGAAAGAGTTGTGTACTTGGTAGCATCAGCCGGTAAACTGAAATCACCATTTACAATAGTAACAGGAGTTTGTGCATTTGCTACAAATGCTGTTAACGCCATTGCGAAAAGAAAGTAAATTTTTTTCATGATTTTTTTGTTTTTAAAATTTATTAATTGTTTATTTATCAAAGAAAAAACAGGCAAGCAGCAAGAACTTACAACTTGCCTGTTTTAAATATTGTTATTGTTTGATTAATTTACCAATTTTGGTAGCACCATCAACATTAACTTTCACGATATAAACTCCTTTTGCCAACGAACTAACATCAACTTTTTCTGCATTGAAAGCTTCTTTTACAAGGCGACCATTCAAATCGGTAATTGTTACTTTCTGTGCATTGTTTGTCAAAATGTAGTTGGTTGCAGGATTCGGATATACCTTGAATGAATTATCGCTTAACTGGATAGCATTAGTCGTACTGCCTACAGCTTTCCCACTAAGTAGTAAATCATTTATTATATATGAATAACGCATGCTAGGAGAGATCCTAATATTAAGCGGTAATGTATTATTTACGGCTGGCAAAGTAAGGGTCTGTGTTGCAAAATCGCCAATTACAGAAGTAGTTAGTGCTGTCCAAGCTCCGGTACCATTTTGAATTTCTATACCCGGTGATTTCTCCGAAGCAGGATTAGCACCAAAAGCATCTTCACCTGCAGACCACCATAACCATTGAACTTCAAAAGATAACTGTAAATGATCATACCCTGTTAAAGCTATACCAGATATAGTAACTGGTGCTGATGGAGTTCCGGTAGCAGAGTTCATCTGCAGACAATATCCATGAGATGCCCAACCACCATTGTCGCCTCTCAATTGAATATTGGCATCAAGATCGGTTACTAGATCTTTCCCACCGATCCATTTTCCTGCCTCTGTACTTGGTGCAAACGTTTTTAGATCACCACTTGCAGCAAAATCTGCTTCAAAATTTTCGCTATACAGCTTGGCGGGTGTTTCGGTTATTTTAATATTATCAAAAATTACAGCATGCACAGCATTAGGATTTAGTCTGAGGCTTATTGTACTAGTTGCTACAGGCAAAGCAATCGACATTGTGCTTTTCCCCCAGTATCCACCACTAGCAACTGTATTTAGAGTTACCCAAGTAGTACCGCCATCAACACTTGCTTGAATGTTTGGTACTTCGGCAGCTACTCCACCTTCAACAACAAAATCATAAGACAGGGTTAAATTTGGAAAACCAGCCACATTGATATTAGGTATGATAACAGCAGCGCCTGTAGATCTTATTTTCAAATTAAATTGATTACCCCACCCTTGACGCAAAATAATACTGTCATCGGCAGCGGTTTCTATATTTACTCCATTTACTCCACCACTCCATGTTCCTGCTTTTGTAGATGGTTTAAATATATACTCATAACTATCACTTACGGGTGCAACATTTGATTCAAAAGTTTCGTTGTACAGAATTTGTTGTGCATTGGCTATATTTAACATTCCTGTTAGAGCCACAAATAATAAAAGTGTAATTTTTTTCATTTTTTTAATTGTTTAATTGTTTAACTTGTTTTTAATTGTTTAACTTGTTTTTAATTGTTTTTAATAATTGTTATTTAATAGTTGTTCGTTATTTGTTATTTGGAACATAAAAAAATAAATAATATTCTCCTTTTTTTTAAAATACTGAATCATCTGAACTCAAAAAATATTTATTAACTGTCCAACCTTATTGTTATCACTAACAAGAAAACATGGGACAAATAAGCGCTGTTGTCTACAAGACCAGAAACGGATTAATAAGTGAATTTCCATCATTGGAGGTAAGTTTCGGCGAAACAATTGCTAATTTTTCTGCCAGGTTTTTTGTAAACTTTTTCGATTTACCTGCACTAGTCTGAGCTTCTGCAGATTCTCTGCCTCCCAGAACAGCCATAACAACGGCTGTACTTAACAATACTTTTTTTCTAAACATACTTTTTTTTATCAATGTCTTTGTCTTCGATTAATTTTTCAGACAACAACAATTCCGTTACTGTTTATTGATCGGGTTTGAATTTATTCCGCTTTCAATGTAGCTGTTACTACAGGCAGCAATCCGCTTTTGGCAGTAACTTTTATTTCTCCCTTCTTGTTTGTTGACTGTATAATGGCAAGACATTTTCCCTGCCAGGCTTCCATCTGGTTTCCTTTTAAATATGTATGACTTTGCTGATTGCCGTTGCCTACTCCCGCCAGTTTGCCTGCACCTGTCACTTCAAAACTGATCATGTTGTTGGCAAAAGGTACAGGTATGCCATTTGCATCAACAATTTGCACAGAAACATAACTTAAGTCCTGCCGGTTTGCCTTCAACACTTTCTTATCCGAAGATAGCTTTATTTTAGCAGGTTCACCCGCTGTTTGAACAGCAAAGGAGACAGTTTTCCCATCTGCTGTTTTTCCTATGGCTTCCAGTTTGCCTGGTTCATAAGGCACTTCCCAAAAAAGAAAGGCTTCATTTTTCAAATCCCATTTGCGGGTTCCCAATGACTTTCCATTCAATTTCAGTTCTACTTCAGGTACATTGGTATACACATGCACCGCCAGTGTATCGCCTTTCTTATTATGGTTCCAATGCGTTTCTACCTTTGGCCAGTTCCAAAAAGAGCACAATTCCTTATTCCTTGCAGATGTATCGGTTTGCACGGCAATATGTACCATAGGTTCATTATTCCAAAGCGCCTTTCTAAACCAATACGCCGGTTTTGGAAAACCGCACATATCAATCAAACCGCAAGAGGCCCCACGCCATGGCCAGCTTGGCCAGATTTTCCAGAAATCACAACCGGTACCCACATCTCCAATACCTGCTTCGCCGATATAATCAAATCCCGTCCAAAGAAATTCGCCTGCTACATAATCTTTCAACTGGCCATCCAGCCATTGATCATAGGTGCGCAATTGATTGCAATTGCCAGGATGGTATGGATAGATAACTGTTTCAGACCCGAAGATTACCCGGTTAGGATATTTTTCATGATCGGTTTTATAATAAGCCTCCTGATAGTTATAACCAACTAAGTCCAGCAAATCTCCCATTCCAAACGAATTGACATTGAGGATTTCGTTACATGCTGCCGTAAAGGGACGGGTATTGTCGAATTTACCCGAAGCATCTGTCAGCATTTTGGTTATTTTCAATGCGTTTTCTTTGTTATACTGTTCTCTTACTTCGTTGCCAATACTCCAGGCGATAACAGAAGGGTGGTTTCGGTCACGCCTTATCCAATTTTCAACATCCCTTTCGTACCATTTCATAAAATGAGGTGCATATCCACCCGGGGTTTTTCCGTCTATCCATTCGTCAAATATTTCATCAATCACTACAAAACCCAGGCTGTCTGCATAGTCAAGCAATTCCGGTGCTGGAGGGTTATGGCTCATCCTAATCGCATTGCAACCCATAGTTTTTAAAATTTTCAACCGGCGTTTATCCGCACCATCAAAAACTGCGGCACCCAATGGCCCGTTATCGTGATGGTTGTTTACCCCTTTCAGTTTTACATGTTTTCCGTTTAAGAAAAAACCTTTGTTGGGATCGAAACGAGATGTTCTTATGCCAAAAGGCGAAACATACTTATCAACCACCTTTCCGCCTGATCTCACTTCTATCAGCAACCTGTATAAGTTGGGTTTTTCAATAGACCATAGATTAGGTTTGCTAACCTTGATATTTTGTTCGATTTTCATTGCAGGACCAGGTCTGGCATCCACTTTCGATTCGGCTCTGCCTGCTTCCTTGCCTGCTGTATCAATCAATTTTGTAATTATCGTGCAGGACTCATCAACATTTTTTTCGTTGTTCAATTCTACAGAAATATCAACGCTCGCTTTGTCATTGCTTGCTTCAACTGTACGGGCAAAAACACCCCATTGATCAATATGCAGTTTGTTTTTTGCAACCAACCATACATGCCGGTAAATTCCCGAACCCGTGTACCATCTCGAATTGGGTTGTTCGGTAGTATTAACCTTTACAGCAATAACATTTTCGTTGCCCACCGGATTCAGATATTGCGTGAGGTCGTAATAAAAAGAAGAATAACCATAGGGGCGAATGCCCAGGTAATGCCCGTTGATCCATACTTCACTGTTGCGATAAACACCGTCGAACAAAACCACAACCTTCTTATTAAAAAAATCATTCCCTGTTTTGAAGTGTTTCCTGTACCAGCCAATGCCGCTATAGGTGTATCCTCCGCCTGCTCCCGTTTTATAAGCAGAATCGAAAGGATGTTCGATACTGAAATCGTGAGGAACATCCAATAAGCGCCATTTGGAATCATTAAATTCAGGCCGTTCAGCGCCGGGATGGTCGTTTAGCGCAAACCTCCAGTCAAAATCGAAAGGAATACTAGTCTCATTAATTTTCTGCGCTGTTATGATCCGTTCCCGGATGGAAGACTTATTCTGTTTTGAAATTTGATTCTGCTTTGAAGTCTGAGCAGTTAGTTGTCCTGAAACAGAAGAAAGCAGGATTGCGAATAACAAAAATTTTTTCATGTTTGTGTGTATATATATAACAGCCTGTTTTTATCGAACATCTACTTATAATTAGATCAATAAACCAGCAACCGGAATTAATAATTAAATTTCCATTCATCAAACAAAAAATCCTCTCCATTAAATACAAAATAGAGATTCCCTACTCCTTTACCTATTTTAAGTTTTATTTTCTTTGAGAGCGTAGTCCATTCTTTCTCATCACATTTAAGGGAAACAAGAGGTGAACCTTTAAGATTATTTACATAAACATCAATTTTACCTTTTCCTTTCACCCGGGCTTCGAATTTGGCAGGAATCAGTTTACTAAAATCGGCTCCCCGGACCATGAGGCATTGTTTATCTGATTTTCCTTTGGCAACCATATTGCCCGCATTACCAACAGCTTCAAACTGGACTTGCCCCGAAGTGCCTGCAGTAGTTTCTGCTTGCTGAAGTACGAATGGATTTAAAGGGTTAAGTTGTGACGGACCTTTAAAAGTTGCTTTGCCCATGCGGATATTCACATTCTCTTCATCCACCTGCATTTCTTCGATACCCACATTACGAAAACCACCCTTAGTGCCAAAATAATCCTGTAAATACATGGCATGGTAAGCAATATAATATTTCTCTTTAAACTTGAACAGGTGAGTGTGATTATTTGTCAAAGGACCCACATTAACGTCGCCAGTATTCTTAAAGTAATTATCGCGATACTTCCAACTATCTGGATCTAACGGTGTTTTACTCGTCATATAGGACATACTGCATTGGGTTGGTTTATCAATATTCGTATAAGGCCATTCAGTACGTTGTTCCCAATTTGTATTATAGGTATAAACCCATGTTCCATTGATAAAATTAAGATCACTGGCCTCAAAAAAGTAAGGAGCGGGTATCTTAGCAACATTGCTGGCCAAGCTGATCATATCTGCTCCTAATTTGACGATTCTGGCATTATCCGGCATATATTTCGTTTTAGGCTTTCCGCCTCCAAAAGTCAGCCAGCCTGTACCTTGGTCGTCAATCACAACTCCGGGATCGAATGGAGCTTCGCAATCCACTCCTGGGACAGAACGGTCCACTAAATTCTTTCCTAATGGGTCACTCCACGGGCCAACAGGAGAGGTGGAAGTAAGCATGGCTGTGCCAACACCGCTATTGGAGTAATACAAATAAAAGTGTGTCTTACCATCTGCTTCCAGTCTGGATGTAATAGAAGGCGCCCAGGAATTCTGACTCCATGGTGCCAGCTTTGCTGTATTTATGAGGCCATGATAAGTCCAGTTGACCATATCATCTGAAGACATCATGACCAGAGTACGGATACGCTCGTATGAATTTTTCCCATCCTTTCCTACATGCTCATACTGTTGATGATCATTCGTGGCATACACATAAATTCTACCATTATATTCTACGGCTGTCGGGTCGGCCGTAAACATAAAATCTAATAATGGATTCGCATTATTAGTGAAAAGTTTTGGCGAAACATTTGCGAATTTTTCTCCCAGATTTTCTTTAACCACTTTCGGTTTACCAGCATTCGTCTGAGCTGCAGCATGATTTTCACATCCAAAAAAAGAGATAGCAAGAACCGTACTTAACAACACTTTTTTTCTAAACATACTTTTTTTATTTTACCCAAATACGGATACTCGCTAAGAGTTAATTTGAAATGATTAATTATTCTTTAAGCTACTGTAACAAAGAGGTTAATCCTTCCCAGAGATTGGCAAACATTCAACCAATCTCTGGGAATGGAAATAACCTTATGCTATAATTGACACTATACTGTTACTTATATGCTTCAACAAGGGCATCATACATAGGCTGGTCCAATATCGCATTATTCTTTCTGTCTAACATAAAACCGGTCTCCCACCAGAATGGCATAAGACCATGTTCTTTAGCCTGTTTGGTCACATATTTTGTCCAGTAATTCACAGACTGGTTGTGCTTTTCCATATCCAAAGGAAGATAATTGCTGTTGTGGATGGCATTCCTCCTCCAGAGTCCATATTCACCAAGGATCACAGGGATACCATTATCAATAAACCTTTCTTTCGACTTTTGGAATTCAGAAATGACCACATCCTCTTCTCCAAAGGTGGCATTGCGATCCGGCTCAATAGTAGAATGATTCCCGGCCCCCCAGTAGTAAATCATTTTGCCCCAACTTACATCTCCATCCGTTACTATTGTAAATAAAGAAGGCGTGTAGTCATGCAGCTCGACCATCAACTTGTTAGGGACCTTGTCTGTTGGAAGAGTTTTCATCAAAGTAGCAGCTTTATTAGCATCAGTGGTAGGCGCCTGCACAAGCAGCACCCGGTAACTGTTCCTGCCTCCGGTAGAGCGAACCGCCTTGATGAATGTTTCGTGATAACCATTAAGAATTGCCATCTGCTGAGCATCTTCAACCGGAGGTTCATTCAAGCCGGCAAAAATAAGGTGTTCGTCAAAATCGCGCATTTCTGTAGCAATCTGCTGCCAAATTGCCTTTTGCATCGCATTAACAGAATCTTGCTTAATTGCATTGGCATTGGGACTATCGTGAGAATTCAGTATCACATACATATCATTGGCCACACACCATCCAACCACTTCTTTCACACGCGCAAGCCATGCAGGGTCAATTTTTGCCTTGCTCCTATCGCTTAAATGGGTCCAAACCCAGTTACAGGGAAGCCGTACAGAGTTGAACCCTAAACTTTTTACATATTTTACATACGATTCAGTCAATTTACTATTCTGCCAATCAGCTTCTTGTGGGGATTCCATGGTATTACCAAAATTTATTCCCATTCCCATTTGCATTTTTGCTGCCAGTTGCACGGCGTTGCTGCTCATTCCTGTTGAGTCGGGAGCTATAGGCGTTAAATTATATGATGGGTATAATTTACCTAATTGTGTAACCGTAATTATTCGGGCCTGACCATTATCTGCCGCAACATTTAGTGTAACAGAACGAGAAAATTTAGTATCATTGCTTAAAGCTGTTAATGTTATTACAGTAGTCCCACCATTGCCATTTGTCTGGGTCAATTGCAACCAGGAAGATGCCGGATTATTAATACTCCATTTACTGTTTGCTACAATCGTGATTGAATCTAATGTACCTCCTTCTGGTTCAAAAGAAACAGTTTTTACTGAAACCGTTAATTGTGGGGCTAAATCCCCATTCTTGGAACAAGAGACCGAAAATCCGGTAACGATCAGCAATAGTACAATTTTATAAAAATGTTTAAGTCTCATGGGGTTTTATAATTAGCGTTATTTTATTTAAGACCTGCAGAATACTTTAATATCCATGAAATATCTGCAGGTCTTTACTCAAACTATTAATCTGTTATTAAAATAAATGATTTTTGTTATTTGATTTTCACACACCTAATATTGTCAATTGCGGCATACAAACCAGTTGCAGTTGACGAAGTACCGAAATTTTTAAGGGTCATATTATAACTATTCTCTCCAGTAGGTCCTATTAATAGGTTTAAACTAGGAACTGATTCACCATCCCCTAATTCCTTAACTTTTGATCTGAATTCAGATAAAGGAATTGTTACGGTTTGCCAACCTTTCGTTATAAAAGCATGGGTCTTATTAGAACCAGGAATTTTCCATGGCTCATAACGCGCTACATAAGTGTCACCTGCAAATTCGGTTCTAATATAAAGAGTACCTCCATTCCATGGGTGAGCCACACTTATTTCAAATTGAAGAGCCCAGTGTGAAACAGTATCTGTAAGATTTTCCACAGGCATCCATGTATTTTTTTTATTAATTGGAGTATCATTAGCATTACCCAATGGGGCGTACACACTTTTACCGCCATCTAAAACAGGAGAATTAAAATACACATACTGACTACTATTTGTTCCCATCAAACCATTAAAATCGGCCATGTTACTAGCTAATTTAATATCTCCCCACCATGCATAACCAAAATAATCACCCCACTCAAAATTTGCTAAAAGACCTAACCATTTGTCATTTTGAGTATTTATTTTATAAGCAGTAGCAGCCGTTCCAAAACCAGTAACAATGGTCACTGGTCCACTAGAGTAGCTGTTCGAAGCAGGAGCCAAAAACTTAACATAATAACCATGCGGATCTTCTGTAAAGTCTGTAATAGTAGCACCGCCAAAAGAAACTGACTGTATAGTCTTAAGGTAAGTACCATAAACATAAACCGAATCACCAACGTTGGCATTTCCATTAGAAATGGCGGTAATGGTTGGTATTGCAGCTATTTTAAAAGTAGCCGTACTTGTCTTTGTTGTTACTGATACCAGCCCTGACATAAGTGCAGGGTTTGGCATTACAAAACCAATAGCAGTACCGTAAGCATTTGTTGTATACGAGGTAATCGCAGTTCCTCCATACGAAAAGTTTTGAACTAAGACCAAGTTTGTACCATAAACATAAACCGAATCACCCGGGTTGGCAAATACATCGGATATAGCACTAATTTTGGGTGCCGGAGGTCCTAGTTTAAAAGAAAACGTTGTTGAACCTGTAGTTGTTACATACTCTATAGTATATAGTTTGGTAGTATCAATTGCGGAAAATACGATGTTAGGTATTGGCACCACAACGCTGTTCGGACCAAATAATGCATTATTGAACGTAGCATCCACACCATCGAATTTTATACTAACCGCATTTTTAAGGTTTTGCCCAATAATAGCCACATATTTGCCTGTTCCTCCTGACCAAATAGTAGGATCAGTAGGATCACCAACACTCATAAGAGTATCATTAGGTGATGCATTATACATTCTAACGCTTGTAATTACCGGGGAACCCATATCCTCACTTTTACAAGATGCAAACAGAATGCAAATTGCAGTCAAGCAACATATTAGTAAAAAATGGATGTGTTTATTTAATATTTTTTTCATGATTGTAGATTTTAATTTATTTATAATATGGTACAGGTGCATCTGCCAATTTTGGATCTGATGTTACCTCCGATGCAGGTAAAGGCATGCTAAAAGAGCTAATTGTTGCAGGTAAAACGGTCATAGGTCCACCATCTGTTCCGGCAGGCGTTGGCGTTGCCACAGCTGTATCAGGATCATAACTGAATGTAATCCGCTGTTGATTATTGAGAATATCAATAGCTTTTTGAGGATTATAATAAGAAAGCCGTACTAAATCTGTCCAATATTGACCTTCGTATGCAAGTTCAATTCTTCTTTCGCGATAAATTACGTCAATATCAAGTGAAGCGACAGGGTCAACACCTGCTCTTGCGCGCACTTTATTAAAGTAAAGTAACGCATCGGCATCGGTAGTGCTTGCATTATTGCCCAATATAGCTTCGGCATAAATTAAATACACATCGGCCAGACGAAGAATGGCGTCATGTTCAGGCGATGACCATAAATCCATCAGAGGAGAACTGTTATCTACTTCATTACCAATAATATGCTTTTTCATGCATTGACCAGTTGACTTATAACCTCCGCCGGCAGCGTTTAATTCAGGATAGTAATCGCCGTTAAGCATCATAGTGGCTTTGCGTCTTATAGAATCTTGAGGGGTATACAACGCATAGAGGTCGATGGTAGGATTTATTCGTTGCCATGCTCCTCCTTTATATGGCATAATATCCGTGCTAGGCGCATAGTTATTCAGCGTATTACCACCACCATAGCCTGTACCTGCTTTCCATTGAAGGGCAAATAAATTTTCCGGTACATCGTTATATTTTGGGCTGAAAAGATTATAATAACTTGCGAATAGCTCTATCCCACTATTTTTACATACATTCCCCGCATATAACTTAGCGCTGTCTAAATATGCTTGATTGCGCATACCATCACCGTTTTGGTCCAATCCGGCCATTGTTAAATACACTTTGGACAGCATTCCTTGAGCAGACCATGTGGTTACTCTCCCTGCAACATCCGTGGTGGGAAGATTTTGAGCAGCAAAAGTTAAATCGTTAGCTACAAACTTATATACATCGGAAACAATATTACGGTTGAGTAGTGGATTTTTTATCAGGGCGCTATTATCCTCAATAATGGGTACTGCACCCCACGTCACAGCCAAATTAAAATAAGCTACTCCACGCATAAACCTGGCTTCGGCAATCGCAGCATTTTTATCTGTTGCGGAAACAGTTGAAGGGGCATTTTGTTGTATGCCGGTAATAGTTGCGTTGCATTGGGCAATTTCATTGTATAAGCCCGTCCATGCAGCTATCATAATGCCGTTTGAACCAGTAATCGTACGTGTGAAAAGCTGAATTCCATCAGTATAATAGCCTATTCTCCCATTTCCGCTTAAAACATCTCCAACGTTTAAAAATGGTGCTTGATGCCATTGCCACCATGAAGCGCCACCATAAAGGCTGGCAGTAGCCAATCTTATATCTGTAGTAGTTTGATAAAAATTATTAGCAGCTATCTGGGATTGGGACGGACGATCGAGAAAATTCTGATCGCATCCGGCTATAGCCACAAGCAATAGCAAAAGAATGATTATTTTATTTATTGATTTCATAAATAGTAGTATTTTATTTAGTTAGTTAGTTTTAAGTTTATACCAAGTGTATATACCCTTGATTGAGGATAATAACCATTATCCCAACCTGACTGAAGCGGATTCCAGGAACCTATTTCAGGATCCATCCCGGTATACTTTGTAATTATAAATGCATTGGACACATTAAAATATAATCTAAGTGAATGCATGTGCGCTTTCTGCATCAACTTTTCAGGAATTGTGTAGCCTAATGTGATATTTTTACACCGTATAAATGAGCCATCTTCGATAGACAAATTGGAAGGACGAAGATTTTCATTGGTATTATCGTTTCTTAGCCCAACAATAGTTGTATTGGGGTTGGTAACATAAACATTGTTAACATCATTTGGATCCCCATTAGGATCAATCATTGCTGTACGGGCATAGTTTAATACCGATGTAAAATAGTTGGTATTATTTTGAGGGTTATTTTGTTTAATGGGCAATTGATTATACACTTTGTTGCCAACGCTTCCACTAAAGAAAATATTCAAATCAAAGGCCTTATAGGTAACAGTGTTATTGAACCCAAATTGCATTGTTGGGTAAGGAGAACCCAGGTAAGTTTGGTCTTTTGAGTCAATAATACCATCGCCATTTAAGTCTTTGTACATACGGTCTCCATACCATATACCACCACCTGATTTTGAAATTGGCCGTGTTACTCCATTTTGGTCAACAGGCAAAGCATGTGTTGCAAAATCGTTGGCAGTTGCAAATACACCGTCAAAAATATAACCATAAAATTCTCCAATAGGTTTACCTACTACAGTTTTTTCGACAACGTAGCTTGTGTTATAATCTGTTTGAGTAAGGCTGGCTGCATCGCCACCGGCACCCAAGCTCAATACATTATTATCATTATGCGATACGGTAATATCTGTTTTCCAACTAAAATTCTTAGTTTCAATATTAGTTGTTCCGATTCTAATATCAAATCCCCTATTCTCTACTGATCCAACATTTACGTAAGGTGCTGCCATTGAGCCCGGCGACCAACCTGCTGTGGTACCTGAATACAAAGGAAGCGGCAATTTTAATAAAAGACCATCTGTTATACGGTCATAGACATCGATCGAAAAATTTATTTTCCAGTTAAACAAAGTACCATCCAATCCAATATTTGTATTATTTGTTGTTTCCCATTGAACATAAGGATTGGCCAAATTGGATTGAAACTGTGCAATACCGGATAAGCCATTAGCAACAGTTGATAGTTGGGTTATATAAGTATTGGATGGGATACCCTGATTATTGGTTAAACCATAGCCAAGACGCAACTTTAAGTCATTAATAGCTTTTGCTTTTTGCAAAAACTTCTCATTCTTTATTTTCCACGCTAATGCACCAGAATATGTAGCTACCCACCGATTGCCCTGTGGAAAATTTGAAGAGCCATCTCCACGCACATTAACCGTAAACAGGTATTTGTCTTGAAGATTAAAATTGATACGCCCGAAATAGGATTCATAAGCATTATCCCCTAAACTACCTCCATTTTTCGCAGTAGTAGGATCGCCGCTGGAAATAGACTTCACATTAGTAGACGGGAAAGTTGATCGTGAGGCATTCACGTTCGCATCAGTATTTAAAGTAGATTCGTGACCTAATAAAACATTAAGAGTATTTTTGTTAAAAGTATGACCATAAGTCAGATAATTTCGTAACACCGTAGTAATATATTGATTGTAGGAAAATGTACCCGTAGTTGGATTGGGGGTAGTATATTTACCAAAAGTAGTTTGAGGATAAAATTGGTTTTCGGTCCCAAAATTAAAATTTCCCGAAACCTCATTCCTCAGCGATAAATCCGGGGTAAACTGTATTTCCGCATATACGTTGCCAAATGCCGTATATCTAGTTCTCATATCTGTATTAACAAGAGCCATAGCAACCGGGTTTGCCACAGGTTGAACCCATCCGGAAGTATTCGTAATACCTCCCCAGGTACCATCAGCGTTTTTTACCGGAATATCGGGAGTTAAATTCAAAGCACTTGGAATTACATTCTGACTGGTGGTATTTACGTTTTCAACAATATTTGCCAATTGAAGACTGGTTCCTATTTTAAGCCAATCCGTTGTCTTATTATCCAAATTTAAGCGTACAGAATATCGTTGAAAATCGGAGCCGATCGCAATACCTTGTTGGTCGAAATAACTGAGTGAAAGCAGATATTGAGTTCGCTTATCGCCACCGTTTATAGTAATAGAATGACTGCTCATAGGTGCATTACGGAATAATTCGTTTTGCCAATCGGTACCAGGTCCTAAATATTGCGGATTGACAAACTCCGGTCTGGCATCAAAACCCCAAGTGGCAGATCTGTCGTTTATTAATGATGCAAACTGCTGTAAATTTACTGTTTTAAGCTTACTTGGTAACTGCTGATAGCCTGTATAACCATCATAAGTTATTTGAGGTGCGGATACACTACCTCTTTTAGTACTAATTACAATAACACCATTGGTTGCCTGCGCTCCATAAATGGCGGTTGCAGAAGCATCCTTTAATACATCAATAGATTCTATTTCAGAAGGATTGATAGCACTTAAAGGATTAGAACCATTTCCAGGATCGTTTGATGGCGGAATTACAACACCATCTATAACGTATAATGGTGAATTGGTACTACTTATAGAAGATATACCATGTATCTGAATAGATACACCACCACCGGGTTGACCCGATATTTGTTGTACCATAACACCTGCAACTTTACCCTGCAAGGCTTGGTCGAAAGTAGTCGGTTGGGTTTTGCGAAGATCATCACCAGTTACAGAAGATATAGAACCCGTAACGTCTTTTCTTTTTAAAGTTCCATATCCAATTACCACTACTTCGTTCAACAGTTGTTGGTTTTCTTTTAAGCGAATGATTAATTTACCTTCGCTTACTTTTACTTCCTGGGTTGTGAAGCCGATATAACTTATTTTAAGCGTTTCGCCAATTTTGGCTTTGATATTAAAAACACCGTTTATATCTGTCATAGTAGCTTGTTTTGAATCCTTTACCAAAATACTAACGCCAATAAGCGGTTCGCCATTTGATTCGGCCAATACGGTGCCCGTAAGTTTCCCATCGGAATTTTGCGCCGATACCAGTCCATAAGAACACAGTATTACCGCGAGGATTGCATACTTGTTCAAAAAGCGTTTTGTTGCCCTTTGAACGCATTGAATCACGTGATTTTCAGTCATAATTTAATTTAATTTAAAGTTAATAATTGTTTGTTCTATATGTTTTCCATTAACTAGCCTGCCTCATTTTGCTTAAAATTACATTATTATATTATTTATATTGATGCAAGAGTTTTCAAGTCTACATAAATTCGTTATCACTCAATACATTTTAAAATGTATCTTCTTTTGTTTTTATTATTTCTTTTAGAGACAAAAATACTCGACACAAAACTATACTTATTTTACAGAGAGAATGGCATCGCTTTAGCCCAAATAAAGCTCCCGTTTTGCTCATTTTGCATTAAAACACTCTCTCTAAAACAACTACTTAGCAATACAGAGACTTTTATGGTCCAATAGCGGCTGTTTTTCACCGACACAAAATAGACTCCGCTTGAAAGTGTGGACAAATTAGTTACTATTGGTGAAACCAAGAAGTGCGTTATGTGCTAGACCTTTGATTTTCTGTTTATGTTATTGTCTTCTGTTGTGCATAAAAGTCTTCACTTACAAACTTTCTTGCGCCACTTTGTTTTTCATCGATTAAAAAATAAAAGTCAACAATTGTAGGTCTGATTTGTCTGCTAACAGAATATTCTTGTATAATTCTAACAGTCTGTCTGAAATTCTTGTCTCCAATCTCGCGGTCAACTATTTCTAGTTTCTTAGCCACTTTCATAATTACTAAGTCTGGTTTCACACAGTCGTAACCAATGTCTAAGAGAAAATGAAGCAAAGGAATCGTCGACTGAAAAAACGGGATTTTGTTGTCTTTTAATGTCACCAAAAGTTTGTCAAACCCAATCCAGAAATCTTTAATGTCGTTATCGGATTTAATTGTCTTCGGAATGTTCATCCCGTTAAGAATTGTCGCAAAAGAACCAATTTGTTTTATCTTTCTCGCCAAACTTACAATATGAAAAAGTTTGCTTTGTTTTCTAATTCCTTTTAGGGATTCCCAATGATTATCGGCAATATCGCAAGGATTCAGTTTTACAACTTTCTCAATGTCAAAATTCTCAAATACCTTGTCGTACTTTCCGGATTTTAGAAGTCTCTCGACATTCTCTGAGTCTGAAAACTGACTATAAGCGATTAAATGAGAAAGTGTTCTTAGTATTTCGTTGTCGTCAAGCAACGGTGAAACCGATTTATCTTCTCGTTTACTCTTTTCTTCACTAAATAAAGGTTCAATTTTAAAGCGGTCAACTCTTTCAATTAAGCTGTCAATGTCGTTAAATATTTTGGTTTTTGTTTTTTTTAAGCGGTCAACTTTTCCAATTAAGTTGTCAATGTCGATAAATATTTTTGCATTCACTGTCATTTTATTCCTGTCTGTTTTTTTGTAGGCTTTTGACTAACGTCCACGTAAGTTTTTGAATTTCAATAGTCGCTTTTTTGTGTAGTTTACATCGTTAGTCAATGATTTTTTCATTTTTTGGATTGCACATAACTATCCATAGAATTAGCAATAAAAATTTTCTAATGAAATATCCATTTTTTAAGGTCAAATATTTCTTTGTATTATCACAAAAAAAAAATCTACACAAAACTATACTTATTTTAAAGAGATAATGGCATCGCTTTAGCCCAAATAAAGCTCCCGTTTTGCTCATTTTGCATTAAAAAACTATCTTCAGCTCAGCACATTAACAATACATAGGCATTTTGTCGCCCAATAGCGGCTGTTTTTCAACGACACAAAATAGACTCCCCTGAAAGTGCGGACAAATTAGTGACCACTGATGACAATCCATCATAATTACATTTTGAAGTAAATACATTCCGCACTCCCTGATCATAAATTGTTATTTCTGTAGGTTCAACATTGGAAGTTATACTTATACTCATATGATCTGTGCAGGATTATGAAAAATTTTCATCTCATCAGCATGATCTCTGATTGTACTAATTCCAGTTGATGATGATTCTAAATCTTGGGCATGCACTGTATTTATCTCAATGGGCAGCAGTACAACAGAAAGGCATTTTCAATTAACATGATGTATGCAATTGAAAAATTTCAGAAGAATTGTTTTCTACAAAAAAAGGTACAAATTAGAACTGATGGGCTTTTTATAAATATTGATTTAGGGTTTGATTCAAAAAACCTTCATTTGGTTTGTAACAAATGGGGTATTATTCCCAATGTTTGGAGAAACAAAAGATGAGTATTTATTAGATGATTTACTATACAAACAAAGGTTTATCATTGAAAGAACTAATGCGTGGATTGATAGTTTCATATCCACTTTTAATAAAACTAGAAAGCAAAACACTAAAATGATTCTGTTCATTTTAGTGTTAGAAATTAATTCCAATCTATGGTCAATAAAAAAAGTTGCGGTAAAATTACCGCAACTTTTTCTATTCGTTAGCACTGTCTTGCAACCAGTTTGGTGCATAAATATATTACTCTATTTCATCATGCTTCAGCGTTCTGACATATTCAGATGGCGACATACCAAATTCCTCCCTAAATTTTTGACTAAAGCGCTTTGGTGAGTTAAACCCGATTTGATAAGCTATTTCTGAGATTTGCAACTGACTTTTTTCCAAAAGTTGTTTCCCTCGTTTCAATCTTACCAGCTTTATAAATTCCAAAGGACTCTTACCTGTTATTGCCATTAGTTTTCTATACAAATGACTATGACTTAACCCTAATACCTCGCACAGCACTTCTACACTAAAGGCCGGATCACCAATATTTGTCTCAACAGTTTGTATAGCTTTCTCAATTAGTTTTTCGTCTAAAGATGTAATAGTAATTTCACTTGGTTTAACTTCTAATTTTTGACTAAACGTTTTGTGTGATTTCAAACTCCATTCAAAGAATTTCAATATCCTCAACTTCAAGATATCTAAATTAAATGGTTTAGTAACATAATCATCGGCACCAATTTCGAGACCTTCAATTTTATGTTCATCGGCTGTTTTTGCTGTTAGCAAAATTACAGGAATATGAGACCACTCGATGTTTGTTTTGATTTGTTTACAAAGTTCAATCCCATCCATTACCGGCATCATTATGTCGCTAACTACAATATTCACATCATTTTGCTTGAGTAACTCCAATGCTTCCTGTCCATCGTTAGCAATGAGTACTGAATAGTCATTCATCAAATTATCATGAATAAACCCACATAAATCCTCATTGTCATCTACAAATAATAGGACAGGCTTTTGGGGGAATATTTCTTCATGCTCTTGATACTCTTCTACATAATCATTCTCAGGATTAACGCTGACAGCCGTAGTTTCAATTAGCGGGAAACGCAAAGTAAAAATACAACCACTGGGCATATTATCAGCAATATCAATTGAGCCGTTATGAAGTTTAATGTATTCGCTAACTATATGTAAACCAATTCCACTTCCTGTTTTTCTTGAATTGTGCGTTGTTTGGAAGAACCTGTTAAAAACCATTTTTTTATCCTCATCACTGATACCTATGCCGTTATCAGACACACTTATACAGACATCTGTTTCATCTATGTAAAGATTCAATTTTATAATTCCACCATTTGGAGTGTATTTAAATGCGTTTGACAATAAATTCACAATTGACTTATGTATTTTATCCTGGTCGTAGTCCAACCATAAATTTTCATGACTATTGTTCAATGTAAAATTAACCTTCCGTTCTGTGGCATAAACAGCAAATGACGAATAAATCTCTCTAACCAAATCAACAATATTTCCGGGTTTTAAATGCAGTACCTCAGCGCCCACATCCAGTTTCCTAAAATCAAGTAATGAGTTTATTAATGACAAAAGTTGTTGTGCATTTTTGAACATTACTTCAAGTTTCTTCTTCAAACTATCATCCGTCACGTCTTTTAACAAAGTCTGCAAAGGGGTTATGATAAGTGTTAGAGGAGTGCGCAAGTCATGACTAATGTTTGTAAAAAACCTCAATTTCAGTTCATTGATTTGTTGTTCAAGTTTCACTTGTTGTCTTCGTTGCCCTCTATAAATTAGATACAGAACCATTACCAAAGCAATTAATATGTAAAGCATGATAGCCCAAGAAGAGTAATAAAAAGGAGGTGCTATATTTATTGACAATACTTTTGCTTCATTATTCCAAATACCATCACTATTACAGGCCTCTACCAATAACCTATACTTACCTGTAGGTAAGGATGTTATTACAATTTCATTCCTTTTGGTTGCTACCCATTGATTGCTAAATCCTTCAATTCTATATCTATATTTAACTTTATTGGCATTTATCAAATCTCCTGTTGTAAATTCCAATGTCACCAATCTATCATTATATTTCAGATTAAGCTCAGACAGTAATTCGATAGATTTATTTAAAATTACGTGACCATTATAAACTGAATCTACATTTATTACCGTGTTAGCAATAATCAACTTAGTAAAATACACCCTTGACAACGGTTCTTTTCTTACTGCCACTTTTAGTGGATTAATGACAGTATATCCGTCAGTTGTACCAGCCAATATATGACCATTTTTTAATTTGCAAATCGCATTATTATTAAAGTAGTCACTTTTAATACCATCTCTAATCGAGAAATTTCTACAAATTCTTATTCCATTGTTATCATCCAACATAATAACAGACAATCCTTTATTGGTAGTTACCCATATATTATGTGAATTGTCCTCCACAATTCCTCTAATGATATTACCACTCAACCCATCTGAAATATCAAAATAAGACAAAGAGTCTTTTTTCAAATCCCAGATTGAAAGTCCTGCATTCGTACCAATCCATAAAAGATTTCTGCTATCTTTATATACAATACTAATTTGTAGCTGGTTAAGTTGTTGATTCCCTTTTTTATTTCCTAAAAAAACCTGATTTGTATTTTTCTCAATATCAATTATGGTAAGTCCGTACCCAGTGGCAGCATAAATAGTTTTATCTCCATCATAAAACATACCTGAAACAGATTTAGTATCTTTAAATGGAGTTTCAAAATAATTTGTATTATTATTGATATTATATTTATGTATTTTTCCACCTAAAGTTCCAATCCATAAATTTTCATATTTATCCTCAACAATACCCCAGATATTATCTGAAGACAGGTTACTGTTAGTTGTTGTAAAATGCTTCAATTTATTATGATAGAAGCAATATAAACCATATTGATACGTGCCTATCCATATATGTCCTTTATTATCTTCAAACAATGCAGTTATCGCCGTATTAGGAATTGGTAATTTAATTACATCATTAGTTTTATGATTTGTTAAATATACTCCATCTCCATCGGTTCCTAAAAGTATATTTCCATTATGAAGTTCTATAATCCGACTGATATTCCGGCATTGATCGTTTTGCACATTGATGAAATTCTGAAAACTTTCATTGAAAAAGGAAATTCCATTTTTAATATACCCGACCCATAATGTCCCGGTATTATCAACTAAAATACTAGTTATATAATTTGATGCGATTGAAGTTGGACTTAGCGAATTCGAAGTAATATTTTTCAATAAGCTCGTCGACTTGTCATAAAGAAACAATCCCTTATGATCTGTAGCAATCCAAATCTGATTATTGCGCCCTTCTACAATTGAAAAAATGTTATTCTGCGATTTTATAGAAGAGTTCAAATAGATTTTCTGCCACTGAGAAGAATTAGTGCTTCTAAAATATACATATTCTTCTTTACCGGAATATAACCACAAACCTCCACCTGAATCAGCAAAGATTTTAGTGCGCCTTTTCTCATAATTAAAATCACTCGCTGTTGGCAAAGGCATTTTAGTTAACTTGCCGGATTTTTTTTCCATTAGCCAGCAAAAATCCTGGGAATCGACTATGTACAAATTTCTTAAATCGTCACTGACTTCAATATTGGAAAAATTAAATTGGGGGGACTTGTAAGTATTCAGCTTTTTGGCAGGTATATTGTAGAAAAAGATTTCGTCAGGAGTTATTACAAATAAATTTTTATTCTTATCAACATATATTTTGCGATTGCCATTCGTTTTAATACTTAATTTTTCGAGGATTATATTTATATCAGTTATAAAATTGTTCTTTTCTTTGTTATAGACTACATAAGTATATCCTAAATTTACCCATATATTGCCTAATCCATCTTCAAATAATCCATTTATGTCATTTGCAGGCAATTGATTTACATCCCCCCGATTTGCTAAAAATGTTTTAAAGCCATACCCATCATATCTGTTTAAACCAAATTCAGTACCAATCCATAAAAAGCCATGATTATCCCTTAATATAGCCTTCACCGAATTATTTGAAAGTCCATCTTCTGTTGATAAATGATAGAACGTATAGGAACTTTCTCCTGAAATATTTATTGAATTTACACCCATCAGGGTAACAATTAAAAACAATTTTATTATATTCATTTTCGGTGTTTATTTTCAATTTATATTGATTTAATTACATCAAGAAACTTGTCAAAGATATTCAATTTTCAAATATCTTTGACAAGTAAATTTAAATTTAACAGTACATATCCTTACTACTAATAATATATATCTTTTTTATATTGTACTAGAGATTATATAAGTTAGTTTGTTATTGATATTTTAGTTTGAAATTAGATAAGGCGCAAGCGAGTACCATAAATAAATCACGGAAATCATCAATAAATGATCTGATTTCCTCTTTGACAATTCGAAATACTTTGCAGTTGCCAATTGCATCTTCGACTTTGACACGAGTTCTGGAAATTTGTTGAAATGACTTCTTTTCGATTTCAATCAACTCCTTTCCTTTTGGTTTCTTTTTAGGACGGTTGATTTCAGCATTTTCAGGATTGAATCCCTGGAAGCCGGAATCAAGCCAAAGTCTAACTTTTTTAGAGAACTTAAGTTTTTCAATTTCACACATCATTTTGTCATGCATTTTTCCCTCCCACGTTTGGGAGACATATAAAATATTGTTATTCAAATCGCTAACAATTAAATTTTTAATCGTGTGTTTTTTTTGCCACAGTAAAAATCTTTTGAACATCAGGATCACTTGGTCAAAGTATAGGAAGTTCTGTTCGTTGATAAGAATATCTTGTCCTTCAACAAGAAATTTATTTAAAGCATCTACTGTTCTACATGGAATGCAATTTGCCTTTTCCAAAGTATTGTTCAGTATCTTCTTTAGCAAATGAATCCATAGAGTCCCCTGAGGTTGATTCATATTGAATGCGGTAGCATGTGCTTGCTGCAACGGATTATTCTTCATATAAGAAAGAATAAAAATCAACATAGTCTCTATTTATGGGAAAACATCGTCTTTACGTTGCTTTTTTATTCGTCTTCGGTAATCACCAGAGACTGTATAGACTGATATATAAGCTTCCCAGCAAGGTTCAAAAAACTGAATTTAAATATTGAATTGCTGGAGGTTAACACCTACAACAGACAGAAATTGAGTTTCATTTAATTTTAAGTTGTTGTAATTCTGCATATGGTTTGCCAAATAACAACTTTTATATCATATATTTATAACTTATATAACGACTAATATAATGAGTACCTTTGGAAATTGAAATAATTGAAAGACAATTCGAAGTCAAAGTCAGCCAAAATGAAGTCTGAAAATTTAGGATTAAATCGTAACAAAAAAGCAACAAGAAATACAATGCATTGATATGTAGAGATAAAATGGATAAGTTTCACAACCCGTCCGGACCGCATAAAAGGTAAGTCAAAAAAAACGACTCCTAAATGCAAAATCTCTACAGAACGTTGTTCTGTAGAGATTTTTTTTTCAACTATCCTTGTATTTTGGGTCAGCTTTACAAGTTGCAATTTCTTAGATTGGAAAGCAGAAAAATACAATCCAGAATTCATGCTCTTTAAACAGAAAATGGGTACTCACTTGATTATCGATGAGACTTCTTTATCACAAGAGAACTCTATATAATTGTCACTAATAGTTAATCAACTTAATATTTATTGCTACAAAATATATTTTTCGTTACAAAAGTTTTGTAATGGGTAACACTCTCCATGCCATATATTTGATTTAACACATATTTATTGTCATTATAATGCATAGCTATACAAAAAAACTTATTTTTGTAGTTTTAAGAAATGAATTAAATCACAATTCAATGAGAAAAATCACATTACTCATTTCATTATTCCTATTTTTTTCCACATGGATTTCGGTAGAAGCACAGACCGGAACATTTTATTCTACAGATAATGTACTCTCAAATAGCTTAATCAACTCAATATATCAGGATAGTCGCAACTACATTTGGATTGCTACCGAAGACGGATTGAACAAGTTCGATGGGGTACGTTTCACAATATACCATACCCGAAATAACGATAAAGCGTCGCTAAAAAACAATTATGTACGTTCTCTTTTCGAAGACAGCAGGGGCCGTTTTTGGGTGGGTTGTAATTGAAATACACACTGATAGTCTCTCAGGCTCATTGTTGGGAACTTGTATGGTGTAAAGCACGGTAGACTGGCAAACGTGGATTACCAAAAGCTGTAAAGTAAATAAAGTAAAGGGTGTACACGATCTGTACTTTGTGTTCAAAGGCGGGGAAGGTGACCTTTTCAATTTTGACTGGTCGAAGTTCAATATTAAATGAAAGATTTTTGTAATTCGATGATTAAATTTAATTTTAAAATATAAAACAATAATATTCAATAATATGTCATTAAAAAATGTAACAAGAAACATTAGATTAGATGCTATTGCCGGTCTTATTATCATTTGTGGTTTGATGGGAATTGATCAGCTATCTGCTCAAACAGTATGGCTCGATCAGTTAGAACTCAGTACTGCTACCCAAGGGTATGGTATTCCAATGAAAAACAAATCTATTGATAATAATACACTTACGATTGCTGGCAAGACTTTCGAGCGTGGTTTTGGAAGTCATTCCGAGAGTTCGTTAACTGTTTTGTTAGAAGGAAAAGCAACTTTGTTTACTGCTCAGGTCGGCATTGATGACGAGGTAAAAGGCCAGAGACCGGCAGCTGAATTTATTGTATATGGTGATAACAAAAAATTATGGTCGAGTGGCGTAATGCGTTTAGGAGATGCAGCCAGACCATGCTCTGTAAAGCTTGAAGGGGTACAAAAACTTGAATTGGCAGTAACTGATGGAGGTAATGGAAATTACTATGACCATGTTGATTGGGTGGATGCAAGATTTGAAACCAACGGTGTAAATACTTTTAAAACTTACAGTCCGGTGGCTACTGTACCATACATCCTCACTCCGGCTCCTCCGGCTGAGCCAAAAATTACCGGAGCAAAAGTTTTTGGCGTGCGTCCAGGTTCGCCATTTCAATTTCTTGTAACAGCAACAGGTGACAGACCTATGTCTTTCTCTGCTTCAGGATTGCCAAAAGGATTAAAAATAAATATTCAAACCGGCCTTATCACAGGTAAACTTTCAAAGGCTGGAACTTATTTAATTATACTTGAAGCTAAAAATGCAAAAGGCAAATTTCAGAGAAAACTACGTGTTGAATGTGGTGACCGGATTGCTCTTACCCCGCCTATGGGTTGGAATAGCTGGAACTGTTTTGCCAATGAGGTTTCGGCAGATAAGGTGAAACGTGCTGCCGATGAAATGGTAAAAAGCGGACTTATCAACCACGGTTGGACCTATATCAATATTGATGATTTCTGGGAAAACAATCGTGACTCCAAAGATCAGTCCTTGCGCGGAAAGTTACGCGATGAGGCTGGCAACATTGTACCTAACTCACGGTTTGTTGATATGAAAGGACTTGCCGATTATGTGCATGGTCTTGGTCTTAAAATAGGACTTTATTCAAGTCCGGGTCCATGGACATGTGGTGGCTGTGTAGGTAGCTATGACCATGAAAAACAAGATGCTGAAAGCTATGCAAAATGGGGTTTCGATTATCTGAAATACGATTGGTGCAGTTATGGTAATGTTATCAATGGTTTGCCGAACAACGACCCATATAAAGTGTCATCTTTGTCGTACAATGGTGGTAGCGAAATAAATACCGCCATGAAACCATTTAAGCTTATGGGCGAATATCTTCGTCAGCAACCACGCGACATCGTTTATAGCTTGTGCCAATACGGTATGTCGGATGTATGGAAGTGGGGCGGTTCGGTTGGTGGTAATTCCTGGCGCACAACCAATGATATTACCGATACCTGGTCAAGTGTGAAAAGTATAGTGTTGGATCAGGATAAATCGGCTGCTTATGCAAAACCCGGCAACTGGAACGATCCCGATATGCTTGTGGTAGGTACTGTGGGTTGGGGCAATCCGCATAAGAGCAAGCTTAAACCTGACGAGCAATATCTGCATATCAGTCTCTGGAGTCTCTTTTCTGCACCTCTTCTTATTGGTTGCGACATGGAGAAGCTTGATGACTTTACGTTAAATTTGCTTACAAATGATGAAGTTATAGATGTTAATCAAGACCCACTGGGAAAACAGGCTACTTGTGTTCAGACAATTGGCGATTTGCGTATTTATGTAAAAGAACTTGAAGATGGTAGCCGTGCTGTAGGATTTTGCAACTTTGGTTTCGAAATAGTAGATATTTCATACAAGGATTTTGATAAACTTGGCATCAACGGACAGTTCAAAGTGCGTGACCTCTGGAGGCAGAAGGAGATTGCCAATATAGAAACCAAAACAGGTCAACTTTCCCTCAAAGTACCTGTTCACGGAGTACTTCTGTATAAGTTCACTTTAGTGAAATGAATCTGAATTTGATAGAAAAAAAAATTAAAATGAAGAATAAAGCATTAATAAAAGTGTTTGCTATTTCAGTTTTTATCTTGATAGCAAACATGTTGCCTTTTGTAATAGTAGCACAGAACCCAATTGTTCAAACAAACTATACAGCCGACCCGGCCCCGATGGTACACAACGGTACTGTTTATCTTTATACTTCACACGATGAAGACAAAACAATACGAAACTTTTTCACAATGAACGACTGGCGTTGTTATTCGTCAACCGACATGGTGAATTGGACCGACCACGGTGCGATTTTGTCGTACAAGGTTTTTGAATGGTCGCGTGGTGATGCTTGGGCTGGCCAGTGCATATACCGAAAAGGTAAGTTCTATTATTACTTACCGGTGAATCAAAAGAATGGTGGAAATGCCATTGGTGTTGCGGTATCCGACAGTCCGACAGGACCTTTCAAAGATGCACTTGGTAAACCATTGCTGACTGGCTATGGCTATATTGACCCAACGGTTTATATTGATGACGATGGACAGGCTAATCTTTATTGGGGTAATCCAAATCTTTGGCACGTTAAATTGAATGAGGATATGATTTCTTATAATCAGGAATTTGGTATCGTTAAGGAAGACTTAAAAGATGAAAATTTCGGGTATCGCGCTAAAAAAATTGATAATCGTACAGCAGCTTATGAAGAAGGCCCTTGGCTTTTTAAACGAAATAGTTTGTACTACTTGTTGTATCCGGCTGGAGGTGTTCCTGAGCATTTGGCTTATTCTACGGCCAAAAGTATTACAGGACCCTGGACTTATGGCGATACCATTATGCACGTTATAAAAGACGGTGGAGCGTTTACGAATCATCCGGGCTATATCGAATTTAAAGGAAAATCCTATCTCTTCTATCACAACGCAGCATTGCTTGGCGGCGGTGGATTTAAACGCTCCGTTTGTATTGAGCCGTTTACATTTAATGCTGATGGTTCTATTCCATTAATTACTCCTACAAAAGAAGGAGTGAAGGAAAGTGTAGCAAATTTGAATCCATTTGTAAGAGTTGAAGCCGAAACCATTGGATGGGA
Source organism: Paludibacter sp. UBA6032 (assembly GCA_002427885.1). Lineage (GTDB taxonomy): Bacteria > Bacteroidota > Bacteroidia > Bacteroidales > Paludibacteraceae > Paludibacter. Next base: position 18,077 of record DIZI01000008.1, on the reverse strand, counting down.
AGAAGGTATTGAAACTGCAAAAAATGAAAATGCAGGCGTATATGTTACTGATATTAGCAATGGCGACTACATCAAAGTGAGCAGTGTCGATTTTGGAAAAGGTGCCAAGAAATTTGAGGCAAGTGTTGCTTCTGCATTGCAGGGTGGAAAAATTGAAATTCATATTGATGGAAAAAGCGGGAGTTTGTTAGGTACTTTAGAAGTGAAAAATACGGCTGGTGATTTAACATGGAGAACTCTATCGAGTAAGGTGAATAAGGTGAAAGGTGTACATGATTTATACTTTGTGTTCAAAGGTGGAGAGGGTAACCTGTTTAATTTTGACTGGTGGGAATTTCAATAATAATTAACTAAAAATAGATTCAGCTCAATTTGTGCATTTTTTTCTGATAAAAATTTAGTGGTACAATTTTTTTATAATTTATAAATACAAATGAGAAATCATAAATTCAATAAACTTGCTGTGGTAACTATCATTGGTATAACCTCATCAATTGGAATTAAATGTTTTGCGGATAATCCGATAATACAAACGAAATTTACAGCCGATCCTGCTCCGATGGTATATAATGATACGGTATTTCTTTACACCAGTCATGACGAAGACGATGCCACTAGTTTTAAAATGAAGAACTGGATGCTCTATACTACTACCGACATGGTGAATTGGACTGATCATGGTATTATAGCATCGCTGAATGATTTTAAATGGATAAAAAATATTGATAATGGTGCTTGGGCACCACAGTGTGTCGAGCGAAACGGTAAATTTTATTTTTATTGTCCGATGCATGGTAATGGAATTGGGGTATTGGTTGGCGATAGCCCTTATGGACCATTCAAAGACCCATTGGAAAAAAGATTGATTGAAACCGACCATTTATGGAATGACATTGACCCGACTGTTTTTATCGACGATGATGGTCAGGCTTATCTTTATTGGGGGAATCCAGACGTGTATTACGTTAAACTTAATAAGGATATGATTTCTTATTCAGGCGAAGTAATCAAAGTAGATACCAAGCCTGATAATTATCAAGAAGGCCCTTGGTTTTGGAAGCGAAAAGATCATTATTATCTGGCTTATGCCTCTACCTGCTGTCCTGAAGGAATTGGGTATGTGATGAGTGAAACCCCAACGGGTCCTTGGGTACATAATGACGATATCATGGATGGTGACAAGAGATCATCCGGGAATCATCCTGGTGTAATTGATTATAAGGGTAATTCGTATGCGTTCGGTTTTAATTATGCCATCAATTTTTCGCAGACAAAAGTTCATCGTGAAAGACGTTCAATATGTGTTGAAAAAATAACGTACAATCCAGACGGTACTATTCAGAAATTGCCTTGGTGGACAGAAACCGGTGCGCCACAGATTGGCACATTAAATCCATATAGTAAAAATGAAGCGGAATGTATTGCTTGGGAATCCGGTGTGAAAACAGAAAAAAGTGACCTTACGGGTGTATATGTGACTGATATTGATAACGGTGATTATATTAAAGTGAAGGGCGTTAATTTTGGCAAAGGAGCCAAATCGTTTGAAGCGAGTGTAGCTTCAGTTTCAACTGGTGGAAAAATTGAAATTCATATTGATAGTCTTTCAGGTTCATTGTTGGGAACTTATAGCGTTGAAAATACTGGAGACTGGCAAAAATGGATAACTAAAAGCTGCAAACTGATTAAAACAAAAGGAGTGCACGATGTGTATTTCGTTTTCAAAGGAGGAGAAGGCAAGTTATTCAATTTTGACTTCTGGAAATTTTCTACTAAATAATAAAAAAGGAAAATATGAGACTTAAAAAGAAACTATTGTTATTTAGTGTGTACTGTTTGATTAGTGTTTCTACTGTTCTTGCGCAGACAAAAACGAATTATCATGCATGGGCAACGACTCCACCACTAGGTTGGAATAGCTGGGATTGCTTTGGTACGACTGTTACAGAACAACAAATCAAAGAACAGGCCGATGCAATGGCAAAGTATCTTTTACCAAGTGGGTATAAATATCTTACTGTTGATATTCAATGGTACGAACCTGAAGCGAAAGGACATGCTTACGATCCCAAAGCTATACTCACAATGGATGAATATGGGCGTTTAACTCCGGGACTAAAAAAGTTTCCTTCGGCAGCCGATGGCAAAGGATTTAAACCTCTTGCCGATTATGTGCATTCAAAAGGTCTTAAGTTTGGAATCCATATTATGCGTGGAATCCCTCGGCAAGCTGTTGAAAAAAATACTCCAGTTTTGGGAACGACTGTTAAGGCAAAAGATATTGCTTTGACAAACTCTCGTTGCGCATGGAATCCAGATATGTATGGTGTTGATGCTACTAAACCCGAAGGTCAGGCTTACTATAATTCAATCGTTGAAATGTATGCCGATTGGGGAGTTGATTTCATAAAGTGCGACGATATTTCTCGCCCTTACGACAATGTTCAAAAAGCAGAAATTGAAGCACTTCGCAATGCTATTGACAAAACTGGTCGTCCGATACTTTTAAGTTTATCGCCTGGTGCAACACCTATTGTTGCCGGCGAACACGTGATGAATCATGCTAATATGTGGCGCATTACTGATGACTTCTGGGATAGATGGGGGCTGTTGCTAGCTATGTTTGAGCGTCTGGATGCTTGGACTCCATACCGTGGACCCGGACATTTCCCTGATGCCGATATGCTTCCGATTGGAATTGTCGATTTCAAACGCCCTACCAACTTCACTAAGAATGAACAATATACGCTTATGAGCATGTGGGCAATTGGTCGTTCACCACTTATTTTCGGCGGGGATATGACTAAACTCGATGATTTTACTAAAGAAATGCTCACCAATCCCGAGATGTTGAAGGTAAACCAGCAGAGTACAAACAACCGTCAGGTGTCACGCGATAAAAACCTGATTGTTTGGACTGCCGATGTGCCCAACAGCAAAGATAAGTATGTCGCGCTTTTTAATGCGCAAAGCAAAGGAGACAATATTGACTTCAATAATGCTGACTATGCAAGCCCTCTAATTGCAGGTAAAGGTAGTTCTCAAAAGGTAGAGGTATCGGTGAAAGATGGAAAGAAGCTTGTCTTATTCGTTAAAGATGGTGGCAATGGTTTTGACTGGGATCATGTAGTGTGGGTGGATCCAATGCTTCATGGACCAAAAGGAGATCTAAAGTTTACCGATTTGAAATGGATCAGTGCTACTGCAGGTTGGGGTGAAACTCGTGTAAATAAGACATGTGATGATAGGCCGATTATTATCAATGATAAACCTGCTGAGGGAATTGGTACTCATAGTGAATCTATTATAATTTATGAATTGCCGAAAGGTTACGACACCTTTACAGCAACTGGGGTTGTTACTAAGGAGGGTTCAGTTGTTTTTGGTGTACTTGTTAGCAAAGGTGCAATTGATCTTCCTGAAACCGCTAATGTAAAAGTAAATTTAGAAGCTATCGGCATAAAAGGCAAAGTCAAGGTTCGTGATTTGTGGAGTCACAAAGATTTGGGAACTTTCAAAGGGAGTTTTAGTCGCGAATTATCGCAGCACGGTGCCGGACTATATCGTTTAATTCCACTGAAATAAATATATTTATGAAAAAAAACAATCTAATGCTATTGTTACTGTTGGTTCTTACCATAGGTACTCAGGCGCAATCGTATCAAAAAACTGATTTGGGTGTCAAAACCAACATCAACTCAATAGATGTTGAGATTCAATTCTACGGACCTAGCACGGTGCGAATATTAAAATCGCCAGTTGGAAAAGACTTTACCAAGGAAAGCTTAACTGTAATAATAAAACCACAAGCCACAAAGTTTACTGTCAATCAACAAGGTAATGTGGTTTCGTTGAAAAGCAATAAATTGAAAGTTGATGTTGATGTAAAATCGGGTAAAATATCTTATTCTACTCTTGCCGGAGTGCCACTTTTAAGCGAGAAAGAATCAGGTGCAACGTTTACTGATTTTAATGATGCAGGATCAAAAACCTACACCATCAATCAGTCGTTTGCATTAGACAAAGACGAGGCTATTTACGGTTTAGGTCAACAACAACGTGGTAAATTGTCGCTTCGTAATACAAGAATCAATATGGTACAAGGCAACACCGATGACTATGTTCCTTTCCTTGTTTCTACAAAAGGTTACGGATTATTTTGGGATAATTATTCCCCAACTGTATTTGAAGATAAACCCGAAAGCACCATATTCAAATCAGATGTTGGCGATTGTATTGATTATTACTTTATGTTAGGAGGAAATATTGATGGGTCAATTGCCTGTATGCGTGAACTTACAGGACAAGCTCCAATGTTTCCATTGTGGACTTTTGGTTATTGGCAAAGTAAAGAACGCTACAAAAGCCAAAACGAATTGGTGGGCGTTGTAAATAAATACCGCGAACTGGGCGTACCACTCGATGGAATTATTCAGGATTGGCAATATTGGGGCAATAATTATCTGTGGAATGCTATGGAATTTCTTAACCCCGAATTTCCTAATCCTAAGAAAATGGTGGATGATATTCACAATATGAATGCGCACTTGATTATTTCTATTTGGTCGTCTTTTGGTCCAGAGACAAAACAATTTCGCGAAATGAAACCTAAGGGTATGCTTTTGAATTTCGGTACATGGCCTCTATCTGGATTGGATACCTGGCCGCCAAATCGAGCATATCCATCAGGCGTAGAACCTTACGACCCTTATAACCCTGAAGCACGTGATATTTACTGGAAGTATCTGAATAAAGGGCTTTTTTCACTGGGAATTGACGGTTGGTGGATGGATTCTTCTGAACCCGATCACATGGATTTCAAACCTTCCGATTTCGATCTTAAAACGTATCTAGGCTCATTCCGTAAGGTACGCAATGCTTTCCCATTGCTGACAGTAGGAGGAGTTGCAGAACACCAACGTGCAATAAATTCCGATAAACGTGTATTTATCCTTACTCGTTCTGCATTTGCCGGTCAACAACGTTACGGAGCGAATACATGGTCGGGCGATGTTAATTCTTCCTGGCAATCCTTACGCAATCAGATACCTGCAGGTCTTAATTTTTCGATGAGCGCTATTCCTTATTGGAATACTGACATTGGTGGTTTTTTCGCCGGTGCTTATAACAAAGGTTGGAACGATGGATCGGGAGCTGAAAATCCTTCATTTCAGGAACTCTATGTTCGCTGGCTTCAGTTCGGCGCGTTTACTCCAATGATGCGTTCGCACGGCACGGATGTTCCCAGAGAGATATATAACTTCGGGAAGAAGGGCGAGACAATCTACGATGCAATAGCAAAGACCATTAATTTGCGTTATTCCCTGTTACCATACATTTACTCTGCTGCATGGGATATTACAAATAGTCAATCCACTATGATGCGTGCCTTGGTAATGGACTTTAGTGATAAAAATGTTAGAGACATAAACAATGAGTACATGTTTGGTAAATCAATATTGGTAGCTCCTATTGTTCATGCACAATATACTCCGGAAACCATTGTAAAATCGGATGAACAAACAGGTTGGGATAAAAAAGATGCTATTGGCGAGAATAAAACTGCTGCTGTGACTTTCACTCAGGCTAAATCAACAAAAGTATATTTGCCTGAAGGAACTGTCTGGTACGATTTCTGGACAAACGAGAAAATCAATGGAGGTCAGGAAATTGTAAAAGCAACAACAATCGATGAGATTCCTTTGTACATCAAGGCAGGAAGTATAGTTCCTTTTGGACCACAAGTACAATATGCCACCGAAAAGAAATGGGATAACCTCGAAATTCGTGTTTACCCCGGAGCTAAAGGAGAATTCACATTATACGAAGATGAGAACGATAATTACAACTACGAAAAAGGAATTTATTCAACCATAAATTTTACTTGGAACGATGCAAAAAAGATGCTGACAATCAATAGTAGAAAAGGTTCATTTCCCGGAATGCTTACAACTCGTAAATTTAATATTGTTGTAGTAGTAGCTGGTAAAAAAATTGAGAAAACCGTAGCTTATAGTGGCAAAAAATTAGAGTTGGTTTATAAACGTAATTTGATTTTATAATTCTCGAAACAACTACAAAATGAAATTCAAGCTCTTATTGATAGTTATCCTTTTCCCTTTTTTCTGCCAAGGACAGGTTGTGAAAGATTTCAAACAGTTGCCCGACAGGGTGAATGTTACTTTATTGGATGGAACGCTTAGTATTTCTCCCTTGACTGAGAATGCAGTAAGAATCAAATTCTACAAAGAAACAGAAGGAAACCTACCGGAACTTGTTTTTACTTCGGCTGTTGCAACTCCTGATTTTCAAGTTTCCGATTCGCCCTCCAAACTTGAAATAAAAGTAAAAAAGATGATTGTTTCGTTGGATAGGCAAACCGGAAAATTATCATATGCTGATAATTCGGGTAAAGTCTTCCTAAACGAAAAAGCAGGCTCACGAAAGTTAACTCCCGATTCCATTCAGGGCGAACCTTGTTTTGCAGTTAAGCAAAGTTTTGAATCGCCGGTTGATGAGTATATTTTCGGCTTGGGACAATTCCAGGATGGAAAATATAATTTAAGAAATGTAACCCGTCGGTTGACGCAGGTCAACTCGCAGATTTCCATACCATTTATTTATTCAAGCAAAGGCTATGGTTTATTATGGCATCAGTACGGGCTTACCGATTTTAATCCGACAGACAACTGTATTACACTTGAAAAGCAGGAACAATCAGCCACAGGTAATAACCAAATGGCAGAAGTAACTACCACATCGGGCACTCAAAAAGTATCACAAAACCAGTCCCTTTATCTTGGAAAGTTTGATGTTTCGGAAGATGGAGAATATTCAATTTTTCTCGATTTAGGCGATATGGGCAACCGCCAATATGTGGTTATTGATGGAAAACCTTGCATCGACCAAACTAATATGTGGCTGCCACCTACTGTTGGCACATTGCTAAATCTAAAAGCAGGTGAACATCAGGTGCAGGTTCTATGTAAATCAAACAATACACCTAAATTATCATGGAGACAGAGTAATAACTATACAACATTCCGTTCTCCTGTTGCCAAAGCGCTTGATTATGTTGTGTTTTATGGCCCATCAGCCGATAGTGTAATTGCCATCTATCGTAATTTATCGGGCAATGCTCCCATGTTCCCTAAATGGGCTTATGGTTTTTGGCAGTGTCGCGAACATTATGCTTCAGGTACACAGCTGGTAGAAACGGTGAAGGAATTTCGCAAAAGAAATCTTCCGATGGATGTTATTGTTCAGGATTGGCAATACTGGGGAAAATATGGCTGGGGCGTTCCGAAATTCGACGAAACCCATTACCCAAATCCGGCAGGTTTCATTAAAGATTTACACGATTTAAATGCACATTTCAATATTTCAATCTGGTCGAACCCTGATAAGAATTCAACAATAGGCAAAGAGTATGTAGCTAAAAACCGCTTTATACCCAATACCAAATGGTTGGATTATTTCAACCCTGAAACACGAAAAGAGTATTGGAATACCTTAAAAGTAAATATGTTTGATAAGGGTGTCGACTCTTGGTGGATGGATGCTGTCGAACCCGAGAACGATGCTTTGAAAGGAGAAAAAACATATTTAGGGTTGGGCGACTTTTATCGTCTTACTTATCCATTGTTTGTAAGTCGGGCGGTGTATGAAGGGCAAAGAAAAACGACATCCGAAAAACGTGTTTGCATCCTCACCCGTTCAGCTTATCTTGGTCAGCAAAGATATGGGATTATTAACTGGTCGGGCGATATTGGTGGAACATGGGATGCCTACAAACGGCAAATTGTTGCAGGATTGAACTATACTATTACCGGTTTTCCATATTGGACAACCGATATTGGCGGATTCTTCCGTCCCGGAAATTCGCAGTATACCGACGAAAAATACCAGGAGTTACTTACCCGCTGGTATCAGTGGGGTACTTTCAACCCAATCTTCCGCATACATGGATACATGACAGAAACCGAGCCTTGGAAATACGGGCAAAAAGTAGAGGACAATATGCGTAAAATGCTTAATCTTCGCTATCGGTTGCTTACATATATTTATTCCGAGGCATGGCAGATTACAAAAAACGGATCGACTATGATGCGTCCGATGGTGATGGACTTTAACGGAGATACCGTTGCCGTAGAAAGTCAATATCAGTATATGTTTGGAAAATCGTTGCTGATAGCACCTGTCACCGAACCCAATGTTACCGAATGGAATGTGTATTTACCAAAAGTAGCCGGCTGGTACAACTTTTGGACAGGCAAGCGTTTTAACGGAGGCCAAACAATAAAAACAGATGCTCCTCTTGATAAAATTCCGTTGTTTGTAAAGGCCGGATCCATTATTCCAATGGGCAAGATTATCCAATATGCTGGTGAAAAATCGGCCGATACACTTGAAATCCGGGTGTATAAAGGAGCTGATGCCAAGTTCGATTTATACGAAGACGAAGGTGATAACTATAATTATGAGATGGGAAGATATTCAACTATTTCGTTCAAATGGAATGAAAAGGAGCAATCTCTCACAATTGGTGATAAACAGGGTAATTACCCGGGTAGCTTAGCGAAACGAGTTTTCAATATTGTATTCGTAACTGAATCCGAAGGTCTTGGAATAACTATGAGCGCAATGAATAAGAAAGTTTATTATTCTGGCAAACAGATCGAAGTTAAACCGAAATAATAATTTGTTCTTTATTCTAATACACATAAGTTTAACAAAATGATTCATCTTATGAATCGGTATATAATTGTAAAATATGAAAATAACATCACTAATTGCCTTCATTCTAATCATTTCCACAAATTTATGGGCACAACAGTTGCCTTACCAAAATCCAAACTTAAATTCCGAACAAAGAGCTAATGATTTAATATCCCGTTTGACTTTGAGCGAAAAAGCGACCTTGATGTGTGATGTATCAGAAGCTATTCCGCATTTAGGCATCAAAAAATTCAATTGGTGGAGTGAAGCTTTACATGGACTTGCCAACAATGGAAATGTAACTGTTTTTCCTGAACCGGTTGGTATGGCCGCCTCATTCGATGATGACTTAGTTTATCGTATTTTCAATGCAGTTTCTGATGAAACGAGAGCCAAATATAATGAAGCAACTCAAAAGGGACTGGAAAATAAAAGATTTCTGAGCCTGTCGGTTTGGACTCCAAATGTCAATATCTTTCGTGATCCACGTTGGGGACGCGGCCAGGAAACCTATGGGGAAGATCCTTACCTTACTTCACGCATGGGTGTTTCGGTGGTAAAAGGTTTGCAAGGACCCTCCGATTCGAAATTCAAAAAACTTCTGGCATGTGCCAAGCACTTTGCCGTTCATTCCGGACCCGAATGGAGCCGTCATATCCTGAATGTAAATAATCTTGATCCACGTGATTTGTGGGAGACTTACCTTCCGGCATTCAAATCCTTGGTTCAGGATGCCGATGTTCGTGAGGTAATGTGTGCTTATCAGCGTTTGGAAGATGAACCTTGTTGTGGAAGTACTCAATTGCTTCAACGAATTTTAAGAGATGAATGGGGTTTTAAATATCTTGTCGTTTCTGATTGTGGTGCTGTCTCCGATTTTTATACTAGCCACAAATTATCATCTGATGCTGTTCATGCAGCATCCAAGGCTGTTTGGGCAGGAACTGATGTAGAATGCCAATGGGCTGGTCACATTTATAAACAGTTGCCTGATGCTGTTGCGAAAGGTTTGATAACGGAAGAAGAAATAAATAAGCATCTGTTGAGGGTGTTGATTGGTCGGTTCGATTTGGGTGAAATGGATAATGATGCTTTGGTTCCATGGACAAAAATTCCTATGTCGGTTGTAAATAATGATGAGCATAAAAAGCTTGCCTTAGATATGGCCCTTGAATCGATGACACTTCTTCAGAATAAAAATAATATTCTTCCCCTGACAAGATCAAAAAAAATTGCAGTAGTTGGTCCTAATGCGAATGATAAACCAATGTTATGGGGAAATTATAATGGAACTCCGGTAAGAACAATTACAATTCTCGATGGTATTGCTTCCAAACTTTCAGCCAATAAAATCGTATATGAGAAAGGATGCGATTTGGTTGAGGATAAAGTAACCGAAAGTTATTTTTCCCAATGTTCAATTGGTGGAAAGAAAGGGTTTAAAGCCACATACTGGAATAATAAAGACCTTACCGGAGATATTATTGCAACACAACAAATTACAGAACCAATAAAATTAACCACTGCCGGGCAACACGAGTTTGCGACCGGAGTTCGTCTCGAAGGATTTTCGGGTAAGTATGAAACTGAATTTACACCTTTAAAAAGTGAAGAAATAGTATTCAAGTGTGGTGCTACAGGACATTTTGAATTATTTGTAAATGGAGAATCTCTTGCAAAATATGATAACTGGAGAACGTTACCTTCACGAATTCCATTTAAAGTTGAAAGCGGAAAGAAATATAAAATTGAAATTCGCTATGCACAACTAAACAATTGGGAAGCTAATATCGAATTTAATTTTGGAAAAGAAGTTGATGTTGATTTTACAAATCTTATTAATAAACTTCAGGGAATTGATGTTGTAGTATTTGTTGGTGGTCTTTCTTCACTATTGGAAGGCGAAGAAATGCCGGTTTCTTACCCCGGATTCAAGGGTGGTGATCGTACAGATATTGAGCTTCCAACTGTGCAACGAAACTGTTTAAAGGCTTTGAAACAAGCCGGTAAAAAGGTGATCTTCGTAAACTGTTCGGGTTCGGCTATTGCTCTGGTTCCTGAAACCGAAAGTTGTGATGCCATTCTTCAGGCTTGGTATGGTGGCGAATCGGGCGGACAAGCGGTTGCCGATGTGCTTTTTGGAGATTATAATCCATCGGGAAAATTACCCATTACTTTTTACAAGAGCATGAAACAGTTACCTGATTTTGAAGATTATTCCATGAAGGGACGTACGTATCGATTCATGTCCAATCCATTATTTCCGTTTGGTTTTGGGTTGAGTTACACAACTTTCAAAATTGGAAATGCGACAGTAGATAAAGCAGAAATCAATACTAATGAATCAATAAAACTAACGGTTCCGGTCACCAATTCAGGAAATAGATCAGGAACGGAAATAGTGCAGGTGTATATTCATAAAGTAAATGATATTGAAGGTCCGATTAAAACATTGCGTGGATTTCAAAGAGTGGAATTGGCTGCGGGTAAATCCGGACAGGCTACGATTGATTTAACGCCTTCTTCATTCGAATTCTATGACTGGTCTCAGAGAAAAATGATGGTTACCCCCGGTGATTATGAAGTATTTTACGGAAATAGTTCAGATGTCAAATCATTGAAAATGTTGAAAATCAACATCAAATAAATTTAACAAGAAGGAAAATTATACTTATGAAAAAATCAGCATTATTAGTTACATCGTTCATCGTATTTTGCTTTGGAATAAGTTTTGCGCAACAACCCTTGCCAGTAAAGGTGAATGAAGGATTGTTACAGGGAGTTTCCGAAGATGGTTTGACTGTGTATAAAGGAATTCCATTTGCTGCACCTCCGGTTGGCGATCTACGCTGGAAAGCTCCACAACCAGCTGCAAAGTGGCAGGGTGTAAAACAAACCACTAAGTTTGCTCCATCTCCAATGCAGGGAGGAAATCCTCCTTCGGGGAAAAGTGAAGACTGTTTGTATCTTAATGTCTGGACACCTGCTAAATCAGCAAAAGAAAAAGTTCCGGTTCTAGTTTGGATCTACGGTGGCGGATTTAGTTTCGGATCTACCTCCGAACCTGTTTATAATGGTGACAAATTGGCAAAAAAAGGTGTTATTTTGGTAAGTATTGCCTATAGGGTTGGTCAGTTCGGATTTTTGGCACACCCTGAACTAAGTGCAGAAAACCCGGATCATATTTCGGGAAATTACGGATTGCTTGATCAGATTGGCGGACTAAAATGGATACAAAAAAATATTGCTGCTTTTGGTGGCGATCCTGATAAAGTAACCATTTTCGGTGAATCAGCCGGAGGTATTTCAGTAAGTATGTTGTGTGCTTCACCATTAGCAAAAGGCTTGTTTCGTGGAGCTATTTCAGAAAGTGGCGGTTCATTCGGACCTACACGTCCTACTACTTTCCCTGGTGAAAATATGAAAACGTTGAAACAAGCTGAAACTGAAGGCCAGAGTTATGTTCAAAAAGCAGGTGTTTCGTCAATTGCCGAACTTCGGAAACTGCCTGCCGATAAAATTCCTACGGGATTTGGAATGGGTGGTGGTTGGCCGATTACGGATGGATATGTAATTCCCGACGATCAGTACAAAATCTATGAGGCAGGTAAATATAATGATGTAGCGGTACTTATTGGATATAACTCCGATGAAGGTGCCAGTTTTTCGCCCGGACGCACTCCGGAAAAATACGTTAATGGTGTTAAATTTCGCTATGGCAAATTTGCCGACGATTTGATAAAAGCTTATCCGGTTGATTCAAACTCGGTTCCGAAAACTGCTCGTGACCTGGCTCGTGATGCAGCTTTCGGTTGGCAGACATGGAGTTGGGCAAGGCTTCAATCAAAAACAGGAAAATCGAAGGTGTATTATTACTATTTTGATCAGCATCCCGATTATCCTAAAGATTCACCACTTTATGGATACGGATCTCCACATGGTCAGGAAGTGGCTTATGTTTTTAATCATCTTGATGCATCGAATCCTCAAACCACTAAAAGCGACATTGAAATTTCTGATGCAATGAGCACTTATTGGACAAACTTTGCAAAATATGGAAATCCAAACAGTGTAGGAGTTCCTCAGTGGCCTGCTTTCAGTGATGCCAATCCGGTATTGATGTATTTCGAACAAATACCGCATACAGGACCGGTGCCGAGTGCCGAATCACTCAAAGTGTTGGATACTTACTTCAAGTGGAGAAGAACTCCTGAAGGAGAAGCTTGGGCTAAATAATTATTGATTTGTTTTTAAATACTAGAAATATGAAAATCAAAACTTTAATAATCTTTATCGTAGGGATTATACTGTCGGGATCTAAAGCATTTTCCCAAGATCCAAATTTCTATATCTTCCTTTGTTTCGGACAATCGAACATGGAAGGCAATGCCCGATTCGAACCACAGGATACCATTGTTGATAGTCGTTTTAAAGTAATGGAAGCTGTTGATTGTCCAAATTTGAATAGAACAAAAGGAAACTGGTACACTGCCGTTCCTCCATTATGCAGATGCCACACAGGGCTTACTCCTGCAGATTATTTTGGAAAAACTATGGTTTTTAATCTTCCAAAAGATATTACTGTCGGGGTTATTAACGTTGCAGTTGGAGGTTGTAAGATTGAGCTATTCGATAAGGATAATTATCAATCCTATGTTTCAACTTCTCCTGACTGGCTGAAAAATATGGTGAAAGAATACGATGGAAATCCTTATGCTCGCCTTGTAGAAATGGCAAAATTGGCTCAAAAAGATGGAATTATAAAAGGAATATTGTTGCATCAGGGTGAGTCAAATACCAACGATACGCTTTGGACAAAAAAAGTGAAGTTGGTTTACGATAATCTGATGAAAGACTTGAAACTTAATCCAAAGAAAATAGCGCTTTTGGCCGGGGAAACTGTTAATGCAGATCAGGGAGGGGCTTGTGCAAGTATGAATGAAATTATTGCAACTTTACCTCAGGAAATCCCTAATTCATTTGTAATATCTTCGGCTGGTTGTCCTCAAAGAGGTGACAATTTACATTTTACTGTTGCCGGTTACAGAGAACTGGGCAAACGTTATGCTGAAAAAATGCTTTCTATTCTGGGTTACAAAATAAACGATTTAAAATAATATATTATTTATGAAAAGGATTAATCAGGTTTCATTTTTGATTTCTTGTCTTTTATTTCTGTGCATGACTATTCAGGCTCAGGATAAATTATACCCAAATGAATTTCCGATTGGAGATGTAAAATTGCTTGACGGCCCGTTCAAGCATGCTCGTGATTTGAATATTCAAACGCTTTTGGAATACGATGTGGACAGACTTTTGGCTGGATACAGAAAAGAAGCCGAATTGCCCGAAAAAGCAAAAAGCTATCCTAACTGGGATGGCCTGGATGGTCATATTGGCGGTCATTATTTATCAGCTTTAGCAATAAATTATGCCGAAACTGGTAATGCCGAATGCAAAAAGCGTATGGAATACATGATTTCAGAGCTCAAATCTTGTCAGGATGCAAATACGGCCAATTTTCCAGACTGGGGAAACGGTTATGTGGGTGCTGTTCCTAACAGTAAAAATATATGGAAAACATTTCAGAAGGGCGATTTTACTACTTTTCACACCGCATGGGTTCCGTGGTACAATGTACATAAAATGTATGCAGGATTGAGGGATGCATGGTTATATGCCGGAAACGAAGATGCTAAAATTATCTTTTTAAAGTTTTGCGATTGGGCAATCAATATTACTTCCGAACTATCAGATGATCAAATGCAATCGATGCTTGACACCGAGCAAGGAGGGATGAACGAAACACTGGCAGATGCGTATCAAATGACAGGAGATAAAATATATTTGACTGCAGCAGAACGCTTTTCACACAAAATGTTGCTTGTTCCAATGTCAGAAGGCAAGGATAATCTGGACAACAAACATGCAAATACTCAAGTACCGAAAGCTATTGGATTTGAGAGAATAGGGGAACTGAGTCATAATGCAGAATACAGCAAAGCAGGAAGTTTCTTCTGGGAAACCGTAACAACCAATCGTTCTCTTGCATTTGGAGGTAACAGCCGAAGAGAATTTTTTCCAAGCGTTGCAGCTTGCACCGATTTTGTAAACGATGTGGAAGGTCCCGAAACCTGCAATTCGTATAACATGTTGAAACTGACTGAGGATTTGTTTCGTATTCATCCTTTGGCCAAATACGCCGATTATTACGAACGGACAATATATAATCACATATTATCCACTCAAAACCCAGATAATGGCGGTTATGTTTACTTTACACCTGCTCGCCCTCGTCACTACAGAGTTTATTCGGCACCTAACAAAGGCATGTGGTGTTGTGTAGGGAGTGGAATGGAAAATCATGGGAAATACGGACAATTTATTTACACACATTCAGATGATTCGTTGTTCCTGAATCTTTTTATCGCATCGGAACTTAACTGGATGAACAAGAATATTAAAATCAGACAGGAAACTAATTTCCCTGATGAAGAACAGACTAAGCTCACCATAACTAATGGCTCTGCCCAGTTTAAACTAATGATTCGTTATCCGTATTGGGTGAGCGATGGAGCATTGAAAGTTTTGGTCAATGGAAAGAACATTTCAGTTACAGCGCATCCATCATCTTACGTTTGTATCGAACGAAAATGGAAAAAAGGCGATGTACTTGTCGTTAAATTGCCAATGCATAACAGAATAGAACATCTACCTAATGTGTCCAACTATATTGCGTTTATGCACGGACCTATTTTGTTAAGTGCTAAAACAGGAACTGAAGACTTGAAAGGATTAATTGCTGATGATAGTCGATGGGGGCATATAGCTAGTGGTAAAAAGTTACCGTTAAACGAAGCGCCCATTATTGTTGAGGACGATGTTAACTCACTCGCAAATAAAATAGTTCCGGCAGCAGGAAAACAGTTCACCTTTACATTCGCTCCAGACGTTAAAATTATTAATGCAGCTAATTTAGTACTGGAGCCATTTTATAAAATTCATGATGCCAGATACGAAATGTACTGGATGACTTTATCCAACAACGGTTATCGTTCTTATCTCGATTCGCTTTCGGTGATTGAAAAACAGAAAAACGAACTACAGAAACACACTATCGATTTTGTAGCACCTGGAGAGCAGCAACCTGAAGCAGATCATTTTATTCAAAAGGAAAAATCGAATACAGGTAATAAACTTGATGAATTTTGGCGCGATGCCAGTAATGGTGGTTTTTTCAGTTACAAAATGTCCACAAATTCTGAAACCGACTTGTCGTTAATTGTGCGCTATTGTGGAGCCGAACGGGGTGGTCGAAAATTTGATATTTATATTGATGACGAAAAACTATTGACAGAAGACAATACAGGACGATGGATTCAACCAAAATTTCAAAATATCGAATATTCTATACCTGACGAAATGGTTAAAGGGAAAGAATCTATTCGGGTTAAATTTCAGGCGATTACTGGAAATATAGCTGGTGGAGTATATTATGTTCGTTTGATAAGAAAAAAATAACGTGAGTTAAATCTCAATCATTGAAGAGAAGTTTCGTAATAATTCTATTTATTTTGATCTATTTGGAGTAGGATAACAAAATAAATGAAATGCAAAGCATGGGAATAATGAAATTAATATAGAAAAATAATGATTTTTAAAGGAGTGTATTGTAATATTAAAATAGCGTTTCTGATTTTTGGCATGTGCTTGTCCATTTATATGGCTGATGCAGGGAATTCCAGAAAAATTTCAAAAAAAGAGCAAAACAAGGCCGCTTTTTATACCGGGAAATATCCTAATGTCTTTCTCGAAGCTGGGTATAACCAAAATGAGATAGATCAAAAAGTGGAAAAAGCATATAACGATCTTTTTGAGGGCTCGAACCGTATTTATTTCGAAGTTGGCGATTCAATGGCGTATCTTTCAGATATTAAAAATCATGATGTGCGTACCGAAGGTCTATCGTACGGGATGATGGTAGCTGTTCAACTTGATAAAAAAGAAGTTTTTGACATAATTTGGAGATGGTCCAAAAAATATATGCAACATCAGAGTGGACCTCGCGAAGGATATTTTGCATGGAGTTTCGATCCTGTGAAAATGAAACAGAATTCTCCCGGATCAGCTTCGGATGGAGAACTTTATTTTATTACCAGTTTGCTTTTTGCATCGAACCGCTGGGGAAATATTACCGGTATCGATTATTATGCTGAAGCACGCAGGATTTTGGATGCCATGTGGAAAAAAGATGGAACTGGGAATATTTACAATTTGATTAATGTGGAGCACAAACAAATAAGTTTTGTTCCCGAAGGAGGAGCTTACAACTGGACGGATCCGTCGTATCATTTGCCGGCATTTATGGATGTATGGGCAATATATGCCAAAGATGGGCATGAACAATTTTATCGCGATTGCGCTGATACTTCGCGTGTTTTTCTTCACAGAGCATGTCATCCTGTTACAGGATTAAATGCCGATTATACGGATTTCAGTGGGCAAGCTCATTCAAGTCGCTGGATGCCGGCTGCATTCCGATACGATTCTTGGCGCGTGCCTATGAATATTTCTATGGATTATATTTGGTTTGGCAAAGATAAACAGTGGCAACAGAATTATGCGAAGCGGATTCAGAGTTTCTTCAAGTCGAAAGGAATCAATACTTTCGAAGATCAGTTTAACATGGATGGATCAAAGCCGGAATTTATTCTGAAATCAGGGAGTGATTTTCAACGTTTAAGACATTCGATTGGATTAGTAGCAACAGTAGCTTCGACCAGTCTTATTAATCAGGATCTGGATTATATTCAAACATTGTGGAAAGCCAAATTAGAACCTTATGACGATGGATATTTTGATCCGTATTACGACGGGTTGCTGTATTTATTTAGTTTGATGCATTTAAGTGGTAAATATCAGGTGATTGTACCTGTTCAGAAATTAAACTGATTTTTGAAACATAAGATATTTAAGTACACAATGAAAAAAGTTTCACGATTGGTTTCAATTTGCATGTTGTTGTCTTTGACGTATGCTCAGGCACAACGGGGTGGAAAACTCAAAATGTGATACGATTTGGCAACGGAAAAAGGGAAAACCTATATTTTAATAAGTAAATAACATAACATTAAATATTTTTAATCAATGAGAAACACGAATTTCGAACCAAATCTATTGGGAAAAAGGCAAACTGTTTTATTGGTAGTTTTTATGACAGTTTTTTCAATTTCCGGATTTTCCGGAAACACTAAGAAAAAAACGACTCAGGTCAAAAATGCTCCTGTGTTTACCAAATTCGTTTATCAGGGCGAAGATCAGGTTTATAAGGATTTCTCCTAAGTACATGACAAAAATTT
>DIZI01000005.1:186739-246205 GCA_002427885.1 Paludibacter sp. UBA6032 | reverse complement strand
TCAGTATCGCCGGAATATCCATTTACATAGGAATATTCTTATTTCTTGTTTTTATTATTTTGTTTTTCCCTTTTTTATTTTCTCAATTTTCGTTTTTCGATATAGATTTTACGCCAATAAATGGTATTGGTAATACCATCGGAATTATCACTCCATTTATTGCAATCTTAGCTGCTGGATTGACATTCCTTGCATTTTGGGTTCAGTTTAAGGCTAACGAACAGCAACGTTATGATATTAAAAAGGAAAGATTCGAAAGTACATTTTACGAGCTATTGAAATTTCATAAGCAAAATGTAGATGATTTGAAGATTGAAAATTTGAATCAAAGAGAACTTTTTCAAGAATTATATTTTGAATTAAGATTTACCTACTCACTTACTAAGGATACTTATAATACAATTATAAAAACATCAGAAGAAACCACTAAAGATATATTAAAAAACTTTCCGACAATAAAATTGATGAATTTGTCATATCAGATTTTCTTTTACGGATATAATTATTTATCCTCAATATCAGAAGATCAAGTTGGATTGCCAAAAGAGATTTGGAGGAATTTTAGAGGGGAATTGTCAGATAGATTTGATGAATATGATAAGAATTGGGTAAAAGGAGAATATTCTTTAAGAGCACGCAAAAAGACAGAAGGTTCAAGATTTGAGGGAGGTGATAAGTTATCTTCATTTTACAAACCATTTGCAGGTCAAAGCAAGTTGCTAGGACACTATTATCGAAATTTATACCAAACGGTAAAATATATTGATAAACAAGAAAATGAATTTTTATCCTTCGACCAAAAATATGATTACATCAAAACAATAAGAGCACAACTTTCAGATCATGAACAAGTAATATTATATTATAACTCTTTATCTACTTTAGGTTACGACTGGTTTGATGAACAAAAGGATAGTTTAATAATTCGTTACAAGCTAATTAAGAATGCTCCATTAGATCTATTTTGGGTATTATCTCCGCAGGAATTATTTGCAAAATTCAATATGTCACCCGAAGAAATCGATGCATATTTTGAACCTAAAAATAAATTATTAGAAATATAATGGAAAACATTGCACTACCAACGGGATTTCAAGAGGAAAACAATAAGCCGTTATATGAGGAAATAAACATTTCAAACTTTACTCTTATAAATTATTTAGAATCAGCTTCGGCTGATCTTCTAAGTGTCCCAAATTATTTTGAGAACTTGCCTCAATCGCACATTGACAGAAAAGAAACAAAAGAACTTTTTGATTGGATATTTGAACCCCTAACTAAAGATAAAAACAATATTGCTATTCTTGCAGGTAATGCAGGAATGGGAAAGTCAGTTGTTTTAAAAGATTTACTTGTTCAACTCATAGAAAATAAAATTCCGGTTCTGGGACTAAAATCAGACATAAAACTATTAAGTGTAGATTCTGCTTCAATCGGAAAATCGCTATTAGATATAGATGCAGATATAAAAAGTGTTTTTGATAAACTATCAAAAACGAATGAAGCGGTTGTTGTATTAATCGATCAAATAGATGCTTTATCTCAATCATTATCTACAAAGAGATCCCAACTTACTGCATATACAAGTCTGATAAACTCCCTCGCGCATTCAAAAATAGATAAAATCAGAATCGTAATATCATGTAGAATTTATGATTTAAAACACGAAGCTGAATTTAAACAATATAGAAACAAAAAAGAGATAATTCTGACAGAACTATCTGATGAAGAAGTTGGACCTGTCTTGAAAGCACGCACTGGAAATGAGATTTCATATTTTCCCAAAGAACTAATAAAACTATTAAAGACCCCTTTACACTTAGATATATTCTGTAAAATATATAGAGATTCGGTTTCAATAAAGAGGATTAAAACTTTACAAGACTTATACCGTCATTTGTGGGAGGAGAAACTATATAACAATAAACATAACTGTGTATTTGAAGCAACCCAATTAGAGAAAGCTTTATTTGATATTGCGAGAAGAATTGAACTTCAGAAAGAGAACTTATGTGCTCCGGTATCGTTATTCAGCTCTTTCTATGATCAAATAAAATATCTTAAATCTGAAAACTTAATCGTAGAAAAGGAAAACGATATTCAGTTCTTTCATCAATCATTTTATGATTATACTTATGCAAGATATTTTGTTGAGAAACAAGGCGGCAATATCTTAGACTTCCTAATTAATTGCGAACATCAAGGTTTATTTATCCGTTCAAAAGTAAAGCAGGTAATTTCATATTTAAGGGATTATAATTCCAACTTGTATATTAGTCAAATAAAGGAGATTCTTTTATCAGACATCATTAGATACCATCTAAAATTGATGATTATTGAAACACTTGCTTTTGAGGAAGAACCAAGACTTGAAGAGTGCAAATTAATATTAGCTATATTGAATTACAATCAGCCCTTATCAGCCGCTTTCTTTAATTGTATTCCCCAAATAAAATGGCTGTATTTCTTTGACAAAAAACACACACTACCTAAGATTCTAAATGGAGAGGAAAATCAATTAACTGAATCTATTCGAAGATTTATTGTTTTTTCTGTAGACAAAGACCCTAAAATATCACTTCAATTATTGAATCAAATTACTGATAAAGAACAATGGGGTTCTTATTTGAGATGGGCATTTTTCAGAGTTAAAGACTTCTCAAGCCCTATTGTATTAGAAATATACAATAATATCCATGATGAGTTTATTGACCACAAAGATACAGATTATCATATTTTAGAGAATGCAATTCAATCGAATTTAGAGTTTACCATTACCGAAGCTAGAAAGATATTTCTCATAGAACTACCTGAATGGAAAAAAGAAAGAACGAGGTCAGCAGGTCATGATAGAAGAGAATCGCATTTTTACGAAGAACTATATAAGGCTGCACCAGTAAAACAAACTTATCTGTTTTTTAAAGAAGTTATAACAAAACTATCTGACAAAGCAGATGACTATCCTTACGGTAAAGTGTATAAATTATTAAATGACGATTACTTGTTTTCATCTTATGATCCTGAATCATACGATGAACATAAGTATGTTGAATGGATGATTGACTGGCTTAATAAAAATGCAGATAAAGATAAGGTATTTGTAAACTCTGAAGTTAATGATTTCATACAATCAAATGAGGTATTGTCTGTGTTTATTGCTTTGCGTGTTATTGAAAGCAACTTGCAAATATTTTTACCACAAGCATTTTCAATATTGACAAATCATGATTTGACTGAAGACTGTCTTAACTGTGACGATTTAAAATTTAGATATCGAAACGTATTGGAAAGAGCTTATCCTTTATTTTCAAATGCAGAACAAGTATTGATCAATGATTTTATCATGTCGTTCTATAATGGAAACGATAAGTATTTCAATAAAGGATACTACAATGAAAGAAAGAAATATCCTTTCTATATAGGCAAGGATGGTATTCTAAAAAATCGAAGCTATCCAAGTCCTTTTGCTGAGTATTATAAATATCTGCTATTAACCACCATTCCAAAAAACAATCTAAGTAAATATGAGAATCTATATTTGAAAGAGAAAGTATTAGGCCGGCGTTTCGAACATTGGAATGACCGAAATGATGCTCCTAATCGAAGGATAGGTTGTGCTCAATCTGCAAGGGGGTTAGTATCTCCTGATCGGTATAAATATTTTACTCTCAACCAATGGTACAAGTCAATCTTAAAATACAATTCTGATACTTTTGACCATGCTAGAGAAAGATATTTTTCTACTAGTGAACATGCTAAAGCATTTAGCAATGTCATAAAAGAGAATCCTGATAAGTTTATAGCTTTTATTGAAAAGATTATATTAGATATCAATGTCCATATTATATACAAAGTTGAGGCAATTGAGGGTCTGGTAGAGGCAAAATATGATGCAGTAAAATTAAGGCAACTATTTGGATTGTTGATATTGAATGACATTCCCCACCATTATTTTTTCTCAGCTATGAGGTCATCCCATTACTTTATTGATATTTCATTCATAGATAATGAACTGATTGAGTATTGGAAAAAGTGCATAAATAAGCCATTCGTACCCAATAAAAGTACTTTCCACACACCTAATGATAAACAACGAAACGATGTACTTTTTAGTGAGGGTTGTAATACAATTAATGGGGAAGGATTAATATCAATAGTTAAGCTATTACTATTAGAATCCTATAAAAAATATGCACTTGATTACCTAGTCGAAATGCAACCAACATTATCAATTCAATTAAAGTTAGTTGTACTTTATGAGCTAAATGCAATATGCAAATATCTGCCTAATGAGATTGTTTTTGAACTATTCAAAACATATACAACAGAAATAACCTCTGAAATATACTATGTATCAGGTCAGATTCTGAATAATCTTTTTGATGAGTATTTCACAGAATTAATCCCTTTTATAAAAGCTACTATTGAAATGCCATTAGCTGCTGAATCTTTAGGTATCTATTTATTATATGGTTGGTTTTATGGTAATGAAGATAGTAAGGATTTATTATTTGAATTACACCAGTTACAACCAGACTCAATAAAGCATACATTGACTCAGGCTTTTCGATATTGCAAAAACACTAAATTTAAAGCTAAATGCTATTTTATATTAGATTACTATGTCACTAATAACAATAAAGAAGTAAGAGATTCATTTTCTCATGGCTTTCATCAACTTCCTGAATCGGATTTTGAGCAACTAAAAGAACTAATTTTAAAGCATGTCAACCAATTAGATGATGACAGGCTACATAGTTTATATTCCTATCTGATTAAATGTGCAAGAAAAAATCCCAAAGAATGTTTGGAGATTCAACGAGAAATTAATAAGAAATATACCATTAAAGAATCATATCATGTTTCAGATCCAATTAAGTTGATTATTTTTTGTTATAATTCAATTAGAGAATATGCCTTAAAGAACGATGAAATTGAATTTGCAATGGATGAATTTGATAAGCTTCTACAGAAAAATCAAGTAAATAATGAATTGGATAGTTTTTTGACGGAATTGGATAATTAGGATTTATTTGTCACCCGTAGAATTGGATGTGTTAGTCATTAAATGAGAAAAGTTAGCTTCTGTATTCTTCGGATTTTTCAATCCGAAATAATGAAATCTGCTTTTCAACCGGATATGTTGCTGGATTAAATCCCGATAGTTATCGGGACCAAAGAATACAATAACTGGGATTGAAAATCCCAGTGACAATAAGCATCATTTGTTCGTTTAAAGAGCATATCCGTGAGTATGGGGGCAGAAGAAACCCAATACAATAAGCATATTTCAACTGTTACATTTTGCTTCTGACCCTTACTTTCCAAAAATTTCCCCTTCTAAAAAGAAAAAGATCCCTACCAATCATATTTCCGACCCGGAAAAAAGGTAAAAGTACCCTTCAAACAATATTTCCGACCCGGAAAAAAGGAAAAAGTACCCTTCAAACAATATTTCTGACCCGGAAAAAAGAAAAAAGTACCCTTCCCAAAATATTTCCGACCCGTCAGAAAGAAAAAAGTCCCCTTCGAACAATATTTTTGACTCTTCAGAACGAAAAGTATTGCCGTCAAATTTTCAGTTGGAAGCCTCAAAATGAAAAGATACCGGTTCAAAAATATTATTTGACCCGTCAAAAACAAAATATTCCGGTTCAAAAAGTAAAATATCAGTCCATTGTGTTCAGAATTATAATTCTGAACTAATTTGAACCGAAAAAATTTGCACAAATTTGGCAGTCCGTTTAATTTTGGGGCATTATTCACCCTAATAAAAAATAATATGAAAACAAACATTGCTGTTTTACATTTAAAAAACAAAGACCCGCAGAAAATTTACAACCTGGCAGGAAGGGTACATACCAGCATGGTAGCCGCCCAACGAACTTTTCCCACTCCGGACCCAACCCTGGAAGCATTTGCGCTGGAAATTACAAAACTGGACAACGCCATTAAGGCAAAGGATGGTAGTAAACTAAAGAATCAGGCCGTTGTCGATCAGGCTGAAGTTGTTTATGAATTGCTGAAGTCACTTATTATTTATGTCAACAAGGTGGCCGATGGCGATCTGTCCATTATTTTACTTTCGGGCTTCGATTGCAACAACGAACCTGTACAGCATGATGTTCCGGCTAAAGCCGTCATTAAAAGGTTGGAAGATGGAAGTGTACCCTGTAGTGTCAAAATTTTTATGGACGCGTTAGCTAATGCCGACCGTTATAAAGTGGAAACAACTACTACTCCGGATGATTCTGAAAGTTGGGAGACCCAGATAGATTTCGGAGGTAAGAACAAACTTGAAATCAGAAACTTTGTTGCAGCTCAAAAAATTTATATCCGCGTATCGGGTGGAAACACGCATGGTTGGGGTGTTCCCAGCGAACCCGTGGCATTTATTCCGCGCTAAAATAAAAATAAATGCTGTAGGTAAATCGTGCAGGGTAGGAGACGAGAATGAAACGTGGGAGTAGGACTTAAAGTCATACTCCCACGCTGTATTTAACTGTAGGGGAAGGCCATATTATATTATCACTTTATAAAGCGTTTGCCCGGAATCCTAAATCGCAAGAACAATCCGGATAGTTTCAGCATGCTCACCTGTAATCACGAAGGGATTTTATTCGGTTTTCTTTTTTACTATTTGAACATTTTAAAAATTATGATTGTTATTATAAATATTTCAAATATGAAATAAGTACAACTAGTATAAATATTTTGCTTTTGAATAAACTATTGATTCTTTATGAGAAACAGCAGCAAAATCCCAAACTCCCGCACAACCCGATAGCTATCTGTACGTGTGAGAGTTTGGGATTTTTAATTTAGTTTTACGACACGATGCTCCCGTCCCGATAGCTATCGAGGAGCTATTGGAGTCTGCGGTAACTTTGGAAGATCCAAAAACAAATTACAAAAATTTGAACTTGAAAGCCCTGACATTCAAATTTTTAATTAGTTGATTAATTGCCAATCGTATATTCAGTCATTATAGACAATTTTAAAAACAAATACTGTCTGCGAAAGCCAACGGACTGACTACCAGGGTAACAAATAAAAAAAAATGTGGAGCAGAAACCACTTGAAAAAACGGATTGTTCTCATTCAGTCAATTCAATGGGAGGCGGTAACTGAAAAGCCTTAAGAGTAGGAAAAAAAATAATGATATGGAAAATGACAAAGTAAAAAATCTGAATGCCTCATATGAGTTTTATTCAGCTACAACAAAAACTAAATACAAACTTAATGTTACTACAGGTCCATTAACTTACCCTATTCATGCTCTGGATAATCCAAATTGCAAAGGGTATACAATAATTAGTGGTACACTTATAGTTTCAACAATCGGCACTAGTCCTGCCACATATAATGTTCCCAGCACAACAACAGGGTTTATATATAATGGATTATGGACAAGTGCTGCAGATTCTCCCAGTGGAGCGGAAAACCCCTGGTGCAATGGAATTGACAGGTTGGTTGTAGCTTTTCCTGCAGGAGGAACTATTTTCGCCAAAGATAGTGGTAGTATCATTGTTGCAAATGGCACAATAACTGACACAGCCACTTTGGTAAGCTCTGTATTCCCTCCAACTGCATAGTAAAATATCCAATCGGCAATAATGAATAGTCCTCATTAGTTATTGTTAATGAGGACTGTTCCCAAAATATACTTGTGCTAAGAAAATAATAATCATTCTGCCCCTCGTTTGTTCCCCCCCGATAGCTATCGGGGCTATCGCGGAGAGGAGTTAATGGTGGGGCGTTTATACGCTAAAAGGTTATTCACAGCTTTCAGCGTCCCGATATCTATAAGGAGCATAGTATGGGTAAAGATTATCGTAAATCAATTCTACCACACGCTGCAATCATGTAGTAGCGTGAAACCGATGGCCTTTATTCCACGCTAAATATAAGAAATGCTCAGGTGAATTTCTCACCTGAGCATTTCTTTTTAAGGATGTATTTTGGTAGTAGTTGCCATTTAAAGCTTACAATTTTTTCTGAAGGAAATGATTCTCCGTGTTTCTAACTTCTGTTTTTATTGAAGAAATTTGATTTTTTAATTCAATGCAACTTTTCTCTAAATCGATGATATTGGTACTTAGTGAATCCCGTTCTTGCTGCTTTTCAATATTATTATATTGTAGTCTCAGATTTTCAAGTTCAAGTTGTTTGCTTTTTAAACTGACAGTCATCACATGCAACTTATTCCACAATAGAATAGCCTCTTTACTCTTAAATTGCTTAGCATTTGTATAGACTACCGAATCATTAATTACAATTTCTATCTGGTTCTCAGATTCTTGTAGTTGAACACTGTCGGTAGATGTACTATCCTTCAAACTTTTTGTAATTTTACGATACGTTTTTAATTGAGCGGCCGCACGGATCGAATCTTTATCTTCGGAACGAATGATTATTTTATATTTATTCGGAACAAAAGTATAGATCATCACTTTTCCGGCCGGTTGATTGCGGTCCGTGGCAAACCAACCCAATTTTCGCTGTTCATCTACAACCATCATGTAATCGTTAGCCGGGGAATTGAAAGGCATACCGATATTTTCGGGCTTCAGAAAAGTATTGGTCGCCGGTGTATAACGGGTAATAAACAAATCGTATCCGCCGATGGAATTATCACCATCGGAAGCAAAATACAGGGTGATTCCATCTAACAACAGGAATGGATAATTTTCGTTTGCCGGTGTATTGATTTCCTTCGACACGGAAACAGGCAGCGAAAAGGAATCCAGTAATTTAAAGGAAGTAAAAATATCCGTTTGTCCCTGAATGGTATCGGAATAATAGACCCGATCCTGTCTTTGGGTTGTATAAACGATCTTATCAACAACCCGGTGTCCTTTTAATTTTAAAGGAGTTTGGGTGAGTGTTCCCAGTTCCTTTGAAATTTTATAGAATCGCAAGAAATCACTTTTATCGACCACGGCACTATCCACTATGGCGATGTCTTCCACTTTAGTCAATAAACGGGAGGCAATACCGGCTTTGTTCACTTTTTGTTTTAAATCCAAAAGACTTGTGTCATCAGGTTTTAGTGTGGCTATATAGGTCTCGTAGGCCATCACCGATTTATCAAAATGATAGCTATTAAAATACAATTCGCCCAGATACAAATCTCGAAGGGGATATTTGGTCCCGGCTTTTTCGAAATGCTCAATAGCCGATTGTACATCTTTCAACTCGTAACAACATCTGGCGTAACGATAATTGTACAAAGCATCGTTCGGTCTTTTGCTTAATAAACTTTCGTAAACCGATCGTGCCTTTGCATATTGTTTGTTATTAAAGAAATTCTCACCATCCTTGATACTTTGACCAAAGAGATTGAACGTAATAATTAAGGAAAAGAAAATCAACTTAAATTTCATCAGGAGTAATTGGTATAAATAATTTTAAATCTTATATTAATCAATTGTTCAGGTCAGATAGAATGTTCTGTTTTTTTTAGAATACTGAAATATTTTATAAAAGCTGTTCATTCTGAATTCGAACAAAAATACAACATATTAGTGTAATACCCTGAATTTTGTTGGAAATATTCTATTTTTTTCGGGTTTGAAAAAATAAATCCGTAAGTTTGTAAAAAATATTCCGAATGAAAATTCTGCTCGTTACGCCACCCCTGACTCAGCTTAATACAGCTTACCCCGCCACAACCCAATTAGTCGGTTTTTTACGCTCCCGGGATCTTGAAGCCGAACAGATGGATTTGAGCATTGAGCTGATTGAAGCTTTGTTTACCGGCCCAAAACTGAAAGAAATATTCGAGTTGGCAAATCAAAAGGAAAAACTTAGCAAGCAGAATAAAATAATACTGCAACAAGCCGATTTTTACTGCAGAACCATAGAACCGGTCATGCGCTTTCTGAGTGGAAAAGACAACAGCCTGGCTCAACGTTTCTGTAATTCTGACTTTTGGCCGCGCAGTAAACGCTTTCCATCGGATGATGATCTGGAGTGGGGATTCGGTATGATTGGGAATCATGACCGGGCTATTCACTTGTGTACATTGGTTTTAAAAGATATCAGCGATTTTATACAACAAACCATTGATCCTCACTTTGAATTGATTCGTTATGCCGAATCACTTTGTTTGCGCCTGCCCGAATTTCAGCCGCTTCAGAAAGAGCTTGAGAAGCCTCTTTCGTTGATTGACAAATGGATGCTGGATCTCTTTTCAAAACGAATTGATGAAACCAAACCCGGGATGGTTGGATTTACGATTCCTTTCCCGGGAAATTTATACAGTGCTTTACGATGTGCCCAATGGCTTCGAAAGGAACATCCCGAAATTAAAATCTGTCTGGGTGGGGGATACGTGAATACCGAATTGCGGAGCCTGACTGATCACACTGTTTTTGATTATGCGGATTATATCGTGTATGATGATGGCGAATTGCCTTTGCTTCGTTTGCTGACGGGAGGAGAAATGATTCGAACGCTTTACCGGTCGGAGAATGGAGAGATTATCCGGGCAAATTTCGACAGCAAAGAAAATATTTCCTTTTCCGATACCGGAACACCCGATTATGCCGGATTACTGCAAAATGACTATATCAATCTGATAGAACTGACCAACCCGATGCATGCTTTGTGGAGCAATGGTCGTTGGAATAAAATGATGCTGGCCCACGGCTGTTACTGGGGAAAATGTGCCTTTTGCGATGGGTCGTTGGATTATATCCGGCGATACGAAACAACTTCAATCGATTTGATTGTAAACCGCATGGAAGCAATCATGCAACAAACCGGACAATCGGGATTCCATTTTGTGGACGAGGCGGCATCTCCCGCACTACTCCGAAAACTTTCCGAAGAAATTATCCGTCGGAAACTCACGCTAAGTTATTGGACTAATGTACGATTTGAAAAATCATATACACCCGAGCTTTGCTACATTATGGCTCAGTCGGGTTGTATAGCCATTTCGGGTGGATTGGAAGTGGCGTCACCCCGCATTTTAAAACTGATAAACAAAGGAATAACGATAGAAACGGCACGTGAAAGCATGAAAAACTTTGCTGATGCGGGAATTATGACTCATGCCTATTTAATGTACGGCTTTCCAACAGAAACAGCGCAGGAAACCCTCGATTCGCTTGAAGTGGTCCGTGATTTATTCGAAAAAGGATACATGCAATCCGCTTTCTGGCATCGTTACGCCATGACTATTCACAGTCCATCAGGACAATGTCCCGAAAGCGTTGGTGCAAAACGTATTCAGATCCCACCGGGAAGTTTTGCCAATAACGAAATACCGTTTTCTACAAAAAATGAAATTGATCTGGATTATTACGGAAAAGGTCTGAATTTAGCCACTTATAATTATATGCAGGGAGCAGGCTATGATAAGAAAATAAAAGAATGGTTCAAAGAATGGATATTCATAAACACGGACCATTTTGACATACAATTTAGTCTGAATAAAAAATTCCGGCAGAATTTCGTTATTGAAATTCCGCCGGAATTATAATTTAATGTGCTTTGACAGTTTAATTATTGTACTCCTTTCATGCCAAAACTCTTAAAATAATCAAACCACTTTTGTTCCGGATTTTGAATTTTCTTCAAAGTCTGTAACGACTCAACTTCATCAGCCTGATTTTCTATCACGTGGTACATGTGAATCAGGTTCGACGATTTGATATTACCGCCACAATGAACAAACACTTTCTTTTCTTTAAGCCCGTTCATAATTCCTTCAAATGTCTTATAATGAATTGGTTTCAGTGAAGAACAATCAATCGGAAAATGGACATAATGCATGCCTAACTTTTCGATGATTTCGCCTTCGTTATGAATGGCATTTCGCGTGCTGTAAGGCGAAATATTGAAAATTACGTCAAATCCATCATCCTTGAGATCGATGAATTGATCCACGGTTGGTTGCGCTCCGGCTGCCAACTCTCCTGAATACTGATAAAAATTACCTATTGTTGATTGCATAACTATAACTAAATAAAACTACTACCTTAAAGTGATACAGATTAACTTCTGTATTTTATCGTTGATCTGTCAGAATCAGATCTTGTACTTTAAACTGCCATTCGGACAGGCAGCCACACATTTCAGACATTTTGAACATGAATAACTGTCTCCCGATTTTTTCTTTTCGGGCCTGTACAGGCTGAACTTTGCCGGTTCAAGTGATGAGATATAACATTCTTTATCGCATTTCCCGCAACTTATACAGGTATCGGTATTTATTTTGATGCGGAAAAGCGACCATTTATTCAGTAATCCGGAAGCCCAGGCAATCGGGCAACCCAGTTTGTGATATTGGTACATACTGGAGAACTGGCTTTTATTCCCTCCACCCATAATCATTTCCATCATAAAACCTATCGGACACATCCAACGGCAAAAAACTTTTCCAAAAATCACACCGGTAAAAATTCCGAATAGTATGATGTACCAAATTGATATATTCAAATAAGAACTTGCTAAATAAACCGCTCCTCCCAAAAGAGCCAAGATAAAAATTCGCTTTGTAATCAGAAATTTAGAGATTTTCTTCATTGTATAGAATTATTTTGTAAGTACTACAATGTGATTTGTATTATTTCTTATTTCAGTTTCGATTGATAAACCGGCTTTTTCTGCCAAATAGTGAATTCCCCCGTTTCTTTCGTAATTTCTAAAATTAGTATAATGTTCCGTTCCGGCAATATATTCAACTATAGCGGTCAATTTCCCGGAAAAACTTCGCGGTTGAGGAACCAGATAGTCGCCCAGTATAATTTTATCTGCTATTTTGGACATTCCCAATAAAAGTGGAATTCGTTCATTTTCATTTACTTCGTGAATAACGTAAGTCATTACTGCATAATCAAAATGTTCGTTTTCCGAAACAAGTTCTTCTATCGTTGAATGACTAAACTTAAGTTTCTCTGAAGATTTTCGGTTTAAATTTCGGTTTGCCCGATCAATATTTTTGTTGGATAAATCAATTCCCAAAACCGATGTGCATTTTTCTGCAACAGAAAAACTGAAAAATCCCGTTCCGCAACCGACATCGATGATTTTTGCATTTGGTTTAATTAAGCCGATGATCTGCGAGAAAAGTTCTTTTTGATTGGGTGCAATCACTTTATCATAGAATCTTCCATCGTACCAGTGAAATTTATTTTGAATTGAATTTTCTGCCATAATAAAGTGGAGTTAAATAATGTCGTATAATCGAATAAATAAAATTGATGAATAGCACGCGGATAAACGCTGGTATAGCGGATTTTAATCCCGATAGCTATCGGGAGGATTTTAATTTCGACAAGTCGAAATTGATATTCAGTCATTTACTAACTTATAAGTCATGCTTGCATGACTTAAATCCGTTTTAAATAAGATTAAATATTATCCGTTCTTATCCGCCCGGTCCGTGATCCCGATAGCTATCGGGACCGCGTTCTATTATTTTTTAAAATACTACATTATAGTTGTTCTATTACTTAATATCGGATTGATTGTTGAATTACATGCCCGGAATCCGGGGGAATTTTCCTAATTTGGTTGCTATTGCATACTTTCCCCATGCCTGTTTCATCCAATGCCCGAATACCGGCATAGGTATCATGATTTCCTTTTTACTGTCGCGATAAACAAACGCTGCCCCATTGCCCATATCCATTACGCAGAGAATATTTAAGTGCTCCTGATAACCTTTGAAACCGGTACTTCCCTTT
Organism: Paludibacter sp. UBA6032; assembly: GCA_002427885.1. Classification (GTDB taxonomy): domain Bacteria; phylum Bacteroidota; class Bacteroidia; order Bacteroidales; family Paludibacteraceae; genus Paludibacter. The sequence goes on along the minus strand of DIZI01000005.1, from coordinate 232,505 downwards.
TCAATTTCAAGAATATTATGAGCGGCATTGCGTCCCATCACTTCTGCAATATGTCCCTGTTTGGCTTTCCAGTCCGGACCTTCATAAGCCGCTGCATCACCAATGGCAAATACATTTGGAAATTCATTTACCTGATTATAATCATTGATCTTTACAAATCCGGCTTCGGAAAGTGGTAAATCTGTGTTTTTCAAAATAGCAGAACCTGTCCCGGCTGCAATAAACATGATTAAATCCGATTCCAATTTCGATTCATCTTCAAAAATAACCCCGTCTTCAACAAATTCCGTAATTTTCTTTCCAAAACGTTTTTGCAGATTTTGTTGGGCGAACATTTTATGAATCGCTTTCATGGCATTTTTACCCATGCGTGCTCCGGGCTCTTCCATAGGAGCAAAGAAAGTCAGTTCAAAGTTTTTCCGGAGACCTTTGCTTTTTAAATATTGATGTATGTTGAAGATCATTTCGAAAGCAGGCCCGCCACGTACAGCCGATTTATCTTTTGGATTTCCGCCAAAGCCAATGGCAATTTTCCCACTACCTTTGGCTATCAGTTTATCAAGCTGATTCCTGAATTCAACTGTCTGGTCGGGTTTCCCGCAAATTGTCATCGTGTTGTTAATGCCTTTGTGCTGCATTTTATCGGCACCGAAAGCCACAACCAAATAATCATAAGTCAATGTTTGGGTTTCGCAGATCACTTTATTCGCCGCTGCTTCAATGCCCGAGACTTTATCAATTATCAGGTTAAAACCGTGTTTCTTTTGAATTTTTGCCAATGGGACTTTTACATCATTGAATTCCTTTTTTCTGACCGGTACCCAGATTGAAATAGGATACATAAACAAATAATCGCGATCGGAAACCAGCGTAACATTAAATCGTTTGCTTTTCTGCAATTCAATGGCTGTTTGCACACCGGCAAAACCGCCACCCAAAATCAGTACTTTTTTCATACAAATCAGTTGATTAATAAATCGGTAGAACCTATTTTGTTAAACGTTAAATTTATTCATTTCTTTCAATAAAAAATCTTTGGTTTTTACACCCACAAAGCGGTTCACTTCTTTTCCATCTTTAAAAAGAATGAGCGTTGGAATACTGCGAACATTGAACTTCTGAGCAAGGGCTTTTTCTACTTCAACATTTATTTTTCCTACCTGCATATTGCCCGGCAATGCATCGGCAACGTCATTTAAAACCGGAGCCATCATGCGACAAGGTGCACACCAGGCAGCCCAGAAATCAACAATGACTACTTTTGATTTTGTTTGTTGTTGAAAATTCTTTTCAGTAAGTGTCAAAATGTTCTGATTGTCGGCCACAGTAGGTAGATTTTTCATCTTCATTCTGGCAATGATATTCAAAACCACGAATGCTCCGATGACTGTTGCAATAATAATTAAAGCTGTTTCCATATAATTCTTTATTTTAATATGAATATCTTCTCTATTCCCTTTTTAGTTTAGTGGGGGCACGACTTTCAGCCGTACTCCCACTAAGAAATAAAAAAGCAAAGTTTCTTTGAATAAAAGCGGAAGTTTCCCTTAGATTTTCTGTTTTAAACTATACCATGATCCACCGTTGTAAACATTTAAAAAAGCGTTTGATTTCAAAATGCTTTTAGCGGCAGAACTTCTTGAACCCGAGGCACAGCAGGTGATGATCGTCCGGTTTTTATCTCTGAATTTACTCAGGTTTTTATTTAGCTGCTCAACCGGGATATTGATGGACCCTTTAATATGACCTGTGTTAAATTCAGCTTTGGTTCTGACATCTAAAATGATGGCACCTTCCTGAACTAATTGGGCAAAATCTGTTTTTGGTCCGAAACCAAAAATACTTTTTATAAGTGATAACATTAATTTGTTTATTATATTGGTTTATAATCTGATCGTTTTAAATTTTCTTTGATATTTATCTTTGCATCATCATTTGCGATATTCCGCCTCCGTTTTTCACGTTTTTGAATCCGAGTTGTTGCAAAACCCGTTGACCGTAAGCCGACCGGGCACCGGATGCACAATAAAGTGTGATTTCTCTGGAACTGTCTCCTAATTTGTCTACATGCATTTGCAACTCATCGAGCGGAATATTAATAGCTCCGGGGAATGCACCGCTTCTGAATTCCTGTGGCGTGCGAACATCGATAACTAAAGGCTTTTCCGAATTCGAACTCGCAGGTGAGCTTGCAGGTTTTGAATTTAACCGGGCCATCATGGATGCAATGGCACCACCATTTTTTACATTTTCGTACCCAATTTGCATCAAAGTCCTTTGTGCATAAGCCGATCGGGCACCCGAAAGACAATACACCGTGATTTCCCGCGCACCGTTATTTCCTAATTCTTCATAGCGTTGCATCAATTGGTCCAAAGGGATATTAATGGCATTGGGATAAGCACCGCTTCTGAATTCTTCGGGTGTTCTTACATCTACTACAATAGGTGAATTGAAATCCACTTCCTGAATTTCCACTTCCTGTTCGTCTGCTGCAATTTCTTCACCAATCGTTTTTGACTCAATCTCCAGTAAATCAATCTGGATATTTTTGAATCCAATGGCCCTTGCGTGACGTTGCAAAGAAGTATGTCCTCCGGAAATATTAGTAACATCAGTAAATCCTGCACCCAAGAGCGTACGAAGTGCCTGATGGCCTTTCTTTCCGGTTTCGTCGTAAATAATTACCGGACGATTACTTGGTATACTGGTTAATTGTTGAGACAATAATTCTAAAGGTAAATTTATAGCAGTCTGAATATGACTTTTTTCGAATGCAAAAACATCGCGCACATCAACATAAACAGGATTCTTACCTTCTACAAATGCGTCCAGTTCCGAAACTGTAACAGCCGGACTGAAACCGGAAATTCTGTTTTCAGCTGTGTAAGCAGCCATATTTAATGCATCGTTGGCAGTTCCAATGGGAGGAGAATATGCAAAATCAACATCGGCCAGGTCGTTGATTGTAAGTTTAGCAGCTGCCGCTGTGGCAATCACATCCAACCTTTTATCGGCACCTTTATATCCTGCCGTTTGTCCGCCCAAAACTACACCCGTTTCACGGTCGTAAATCAACATCGCGGTTACTGTTTCTGCACCGGGAAAATAGGATGTATGATGTTCTTTGTGAACCACCACCGCATCAGCATTCAACCCGAGTGATCTGGCTTGTTTCAACGATAAACCGGTAGTTCCGGCCACTGCTTCGAATACACGAACGACTGAAGTTCCCAACGCGCCTTTGTACTCATGATTTCCACCCAATGCATTTTCAGCAGCAATACGTCCCTGACGATTGGCCGGTCCCGCTAACGGAATACGAACTTTTTTGCCATTCACACGGTTTTCAATCTCAACCATGTCGCCTGCTGCAAAAATATCCGGATCGTTGGTTTGCAATTGGTTATTAACAAGTAAACCACCTGCTTCACCCAATTCAAGGCCTGCATCTTTGGCAAGTTGTAAGGTTGGACGAACGCCGATAGAAAGTAAAACCATATCGGCATCAAGTACTTTACCATTATCGAGTGTCACGGAATCTGCCGAAATTTCGGTAACACCGGTACTTGTATGAATTCCAACGCCATAAGACAGCATTTCATTTTCAATAAATCCGGCTGTTTCAGCTTCCATAATGGCCATTACATGCGGCATCATTTCCACCACACTCACATTCAAACCGCGTTTTACCAGTGCTTCCACCATTTCGAGGCCGATAAATCCACCGCCTACAACTACTGCATTTTTAGGCTTCTTTTCATCCAAATGTTTGGCAATTTTGTCCATATCTTCCAATGTCCAAAGTGTGAAAACATGATCCCTGTCGGCACCCGGCAGAGTAGGAGTGATGGGTTTACCGCCCTGAGCCAGAATCAATTTGGTGTATTCAAATATTTTTTGTTCCCCGTTGATAGCATCAATCGTTTTAATTTGATGAGCAGTTCTGTCAATGGCAGCTACTTTCGTGTTTATATGCACGTCTACATCATATTGCTCTTTGAAACTTTCAGGACTTTGCAAAATCAGTTTCGATCTGCTTTTTATATCTCCGCCAATGAAATACGGTAATCCGCAATTGGCAAATGAAATATCCGGACCCGCTTCCAGCATGGTGATTTGTGCAGTGGGTGAAATCCTTCTTGCTTTGGCAGCGGCTGTTGCACCTGCAGCTACACCACCTATTATTATAATCTTTTCCATATCTTTAATTTCCTGTTTTAATACCTTTACTTTTACCTTTTATTTTTTACTGAATTCCTGAAATGTATTGTGTTTGTGTTCCCTATCCTTTACAACCAGGGTTGTGGTAGGTGCTTTCGATTTCATATTAAACATAATATCATGTCCCATACAAAGACCGAAAGAAATATTCAATTCTGTATTATTGTGAGCTAAAAAATCGGCTTGTCCGGCCGGATTGCAGGAAGTTCCGTGTTCTGTTTCGTCGTCGAGCATGACTGCAGCAGGAACTTTCCCATATTTACAATCTACGGTATACACATCAAACTGATCTGAAAGTCGTTCCTTTAATTCGGTCGCTTCGCGTGTCATTCCGATGCAATGTGCTATACCAATACGTTTTATTCCGGAATTCGTAGCAAACTTCTTTAATTCTTCCACCCTGTTTTTACCCACAAGTAAGGAATCTTCAGCTGCCCGCATGACTTTGAGGTCGGTTTCGGAATACAATTTTTTTTGATCTTCCATGTCTTTGTTTTTAATTGACCTTTTCAAAGTGTTAAGCTTTGAAAAGGTCAATCAGAGGATAAAATTATTTTTGAACCGGTAACCGGTTTGCTGCCCAGCCGGGAAATCCATCCATCATTTGATAAATGGTTTTGAATCCGCTTTGCATCATGTGCTCAACGGCTATTCCACTCCGATTGTGGGTGCGGCAATATACGATGTATTTAGCGTTTCTATTGAGTTTGTCAATTCTGCCAGGCGCATTTTGATCATAAATATTAATGTTTATAGCACCTTTAATGTGCCCTTCATTAAATTCATTGGGTGTGCGCACATCCAGAACAACCCAATTTTTTTCCTTTTGGAGCATTGTATTTACCTGTTGCGAGCTGACTTCTACTTTTTTTTGCGCCTGAACAGCGGCAAAAGATGATAAAAGCAAAACAAGAACCGGCAATAAAACTTTCATTTTCATGATTTTGATCTTTTTGATGTTTAATTACTTTTTCTTTCCTGTATTTATTCCTAAAGGCAAATACAAAGGACAAAAACTAATTAAACTGGTCAGGATAAAAACTCCTGCTAAAACAAGAAGCACAATTCCTAATGTTCCGCTAATTATATTTGTAAAATACAATCCAATAAATACCAAAGCGATCAAAATTCTGATTACTTTGTCAATAGTTCCCATGTTTGATTTCATAATTTCTAATTTTTAAATTGTTATTTATATTATTAAAGCCCCTTTTGGGGTTTGGGGAAATTATAACTCTTTTGATATAGTGATTGCTGCAATGGTTCCGTCGGCAACGGCAGTAGTAATCTGACGGTATTTCTTACTGATAATATCACCGATGGCAAAAACATCAGGTATGCTTGTCTTCATATCTTCGTCGGCAAGAATATATCCCCAATTATTCATTTCAGGTAAAGTATCACCTAAAACTGCTACATTGGATTTGAAACCGATAAATACAAATACTCCATCCGATTCCAGTGTTGAAATCTCTTTAGTCTTCAGATTTTCCAACGTTGTAATCATTTTATCACCCCGTTTCTCAAAACCACGTGGCTCGTATTCGTACATCACGTTTATTTTATCATTCGCCTGTAATTGTTCAATGGCAGTCTGATTGGCCGTCAGCTTGTCGAACTGATGGATCATCGTAATTTTTTTGGCAAACTTGGTAATAAACAATGCTTCCTCTACAGCCGAATTACCTCCACCAATAACTGTTACCTCTTTGTCAACAAAGTATTTAGCATCACAGGTTGCACAATAGGAAATTCCTTTTCCTTTGTATTCGCTTTCACCCGGTGCATTCATCGTATTCGGAGTTGTTCCTGTGGCAATAATTATTTTCTTTGCCCTGATTGTTTCCAACTGATCAATTACAATTTCTTTTTTCAACAGATCGACAGAAGTAATATCTACAGCCACTTTAAAATCAATGCCGGTTTGTTTGGCCTGTTCGCTCATGTAGTGTGCCAGCATAAAGCCGGGTTGAGCCTCGGTAAATCCGGGATAGTTCGAAACCTGATGTGTAATAGCCATGTAACCGCCCGGTAATGCCGGGTCAATTAATACGGTTTTAATTTTGGCTTGACCCAGATAAATTCCGGCTGTTAAACCGGCAGGTCCACCACCTAAAATAGCCACATCATATTCCGATACGGTTGGTTTTTGATTGGCTTTAATAGCAATAACTTCTTCAGGAGAAATCATCGAATCCAACCGCTCCTGAATTTCAGCTTTTTTGATACCACCGCTAATAGTGGATGCCACCTGTTTTCCCTGATCAAAAAATAGTAAAGTAGGTGAGGAGCTTACGCCCAATTCAGTTGCGAGTTCACGGTTTTGTTGACGGAAGATTTTTAAAAATTTGATTTTCTTTCCGTAAAGTTCTGCCATGGCTTCAAATTTTGGAGCCAATGCTTCACAAGGTGCACATTCCGAAGAATAAAAATCGACTACGACTTTGCCTCCCTGAAGTACTTCTTGTTCAAATTCTGCTGCATTAATTTCTTTCATAATGTAATGTTGTTTTTGTAATATAACAGTTGTTTCCTATATATGTTCATTTATTCATATGTTATTTTTTTAAAAAGGACAAATTAATACTTGTCCTCTTAAATATCTTAATCTTTTAGATAATATGCTGCACCCAATGATAACAATTCCTTTATGGGTCGGCAATCGGGTGAATTAACATGCCCGTTTTTATGTTTTGCTACCGAAGCACAACCTCCACCGCAAGCCAAAGCTACATTGCAGGTTTTACATTCTTCAATGGTTGTAATATCACGATTTTGCCATTCTGAAATGGCTTTCTCGTTCTTTGTTATGGTTGGATAGAAGGTTCCCAATTCGTCTCCTTTATTTCCAACTGTTGCCGTACATGAATATATGGTTCCTGTAAAATCGAAAGCCCATTCTGTTTTACAGGCGGGACAGGAGTCAAACAGTGCGGTAGGCAATTCTTTGTGTTCCGAAATGTATTTGGCAATAGAAAATGCAGGTTTGTAAAACTCGGCAATATAGGGATGTTCTTTTAATAATTCGTACAAATGATTGTATAATGTTGCACGGTCATAAAGCTTCTCAGGTGTACTGTTGCAAAAATGCAATTCGTAATTCCGACCGATTTGAGTTTTAAAATAGGGTGATATAGTCCAGCCTCTGTCGATAGCAAAACGGGACAAATCTGGAAGATTGGATAAATTTTCTTTGTCCACCACCATTCGGAGATTAATATTGATTCCGGCTTCCAGGCAAGCATCCACGCCTTCAACAATTTTGCTGAATGTGGGTTGTTTGCCTTTCATATAACGACGGGCATCATGAACTTCTTCCGTTCCATCCAGGGTAACCTGAATTTCACGAATGCTGGCTGTTTTAAGCAAGTCAATATAGGATAGCAATGTATAACCGTTTGTCACAAAAGCAACATCGAGTTTGGCTTCGTTGGATTTATTTAAAAAATAAGCAATCAGCTTCCGTTGATTTTCACCCGGTAAAAGTGGTTCTCCACCAAAAACGGTCACATATTTTGGACGACCGGCAAATTCCACTTTCACATAATTGAAAAAGGCATCGATAATATCCGTGTTTAATACCTGCTGAACCGGGTTGTATCCTTCCTGATAACAATATGAACAGGCAAAATTACAGGAGTAATTCGGCACAAAAAACAATTGCGTCTCATCTGCTTCGCGTTTCTCAGTAAAATCGAGATAAGCCAGTTTAAATGCCCGTTTTTCCTTTTCAGCATCAATCAGATAACCGCGTTTGCTAAATTCACCACTCGGATCAAGATTGTTTTTCAGCATCTTGACCTCATTTGCAGAAATTATATCGGCAGATTTACTCAAGGGATTGACAATGAAGTATTCTTCAGAGTCTTTTATAGGAGTGATTATATTGTGATTGGATAATGGCATTGTCAGATATTTTTAAAAAAGTAAATAATTTTTCCGGAGTTTTAAACTCCGGAAAAATTAAATCTGGTAGTTAGTCATGACAACCGGCTACAATTATCGAAACTTTTGCACAGCATTGTGCTACTTTCGACTCTGTGTTGTTGCTCGAACAGCAACTTTTCTTTACTACACTTTTCATAATTGTTTTTTTAGAATTAATAATGAAATATTTTTAATCAGCAGTTTTCGGATGCTTTTATTCTTCTGGTTTATACCCTGAGATTGTCAAACTGGCAACTTCGGCACTGCCTTTTTCATAGGGTGCAGATTCTTCATAAATAATAATCTTTTTAAAACCTGCCTTTTCCAACATAGTTAAATACTCGTTTTTGGTTACGGCACCAGCCCAGCATTCAGCTACGGCCACCGGATCATTGCGATATTCATCTGCAATAGGAGAGGTCGCATATATATCGCTTACAACAAACCTCCCACCTGTTTTCAAAATCCGGTAAATTTCATTCCACACTGCCTGTTTATTAGCGGCATGATTGATTGTACAATTTGAAATGACTACATTGACACTATCATTTTCTAACGGTAAATTTTCCAGTTCAGCCTGAAGAATAGTTGCGTTCTTCACTTCGAACTTTTCAATATTTGCCTTTGCTTTGACAATCATTCCTTTCGAAATATCTATACCATAAGCATGACCTGTTTCGCCCACCTCTTCTGCCAGCCGGATGACATCGTTTCCACGTCCGCTTCCTAAATCAACACATACTTCTCCTGTCTGAGGATTTGCATGGTTGATAGCACCACCACAGGACAGGCAACAGCTTGTTTCACTTAACTGTGTATATCGTTCGTTTATTGCTTCAGTAATCATTCTTCTTAATAAGGAATTATTTCTCCATTTGAATTACGCTGCAAAGGTAAAACAATATTTTTAAATTACAATAGTATCACTACTAAATTATTTTAGTAACACTAAAATAATTTTATTATCTTTGTACCGAATATTTTTTCAAATATACAAAAAATACTGATATCATGCTATTTAAAGAAGAAATTTCATCCGAATTTGCTGATCAATTATTTCTTGACAGCGAGAAGGTTTTGAAATTTATTGCTGATATTAAATGGGAAAATGGTTTTGTGTGCCGGAAATGCGGCCACACGAACTACTGTGAAGGAAAATCAGCTTCATCGAGACGTTGTACCCGTTGTAAATCGGAAGAATCGGCAGTAGCCCATACTTTGTTTCACAACATTAAGTTCCCTGTGAATAAGGCCTTTTATATTGCATATAATATTTGTGTGTTGGGGAATGATTTTTCATCCTACAATTTTTCCGATCAATTGGGTTTGAATCAAATGACCTGCTGGAAATTCAGAAAGCGAATACAGAATTGTGTGCTTCAGATTGAGAATACCGAAAAAGTAAAAATTCAAACCATTTTAATGTCCGATTACAGATAGTTTTAATTATTTTTGGACCTAATTTTAAATAAAGCCAAAATGAACTCAAAAATTTCGCTTAAATTGTTTCTTATGTGTGCTTCCTTTTTTTCTATCTTCAACTCAAATGCACAGGATTGGGCCAATTTGAAACGGTATCAGGATGAAAATGAAGCACTAACAACCCCTGTCAAAATCGAAAATCGTGTAGTTTTTATGGGTAATTCCATTACACAGGGCTGGAAAGAAACCCACCCTGATTTCTTCACGGTAAATCCTTTTATCGACCGTGGAATAAGCGGCCAGACAACTCCTCAGATGCTGATTCGGTTTCGTCAGGATGTCATCGCTTTGCAACCAAAAGTAGTTGTGATTTTAGCGGGAACAAATGATATTGCCGGAAATACCGGACCTTCGACGCTGGAAATGATTATGGATAACCTGTCATCGATGGCCGAAGTGGCTCAGGCTAATCATATCAAAGTCATTCTGTGTTCCGTATTACCGGCTTATGACTATCCGTGGAAAAAAGGCATGGAACCCAATATTAAAATCCCGAAGCTGAACGGAATGATTAAAGCTTATTGTGAGAAAAAAGGATTTTTATACCTGGACTTTTTTTCAGCGATGGCAAACGATCAAAACGGTATGATTGCGGAATATACCCTGGATGGTGTTCACTGTACTTCCAAAGGATATGACGTGATGGAATCGCTTGTAAAGCCGGCTATTAAAGAAGTCTTGAAGAAAAAATAAAACCTTGCTAAGCTATTTGTATTTAACAAATTAAAAAATGCCTTATACACTTTGTATCGGGCATTTTTCATTTATTGTTTCGTTGCCTGTAATCAAGTTCTGTCTCTATTTTGCCAAATCATATATATTTTGTATCTTTGCGCCCGTATTTTGTAAAGTTATCATAATGTCTAACCTACTAATTTATTAGTAATTAAAAAAAAATTTCAGAAATGGAAGAAAACAAAAATATCGCGGAAGAAGTAATTCCAACCACGGTAGAAGCAGTAAACGAAGAAACACAAGTTGTAGCTGAAGCACCAGCAGTAGAAGAAACAGCAGTTGAAGAAGTTGTTGTAGAAGAAGCTCCTGTTGTAGCTGAAACACCTGCAGTTGAAGAAGTTGTTGTAGAAGAAGCTCCTGTTGTAGCTGAAACACCTGCAGTTGAAGAAACTGTTGTTGAAGAAGCACCTGCAGTAGAAGCAGTGGTTGAAGAAGTTATTGTAGAAGAAGCTCCTGTTGTAGCTGAAACACCTGTAGTTGAAGAAACTGTTGTTGAAGAAGCACCTGTAGTAGAAGCTGTTGTGGCTGAAGCACCTGCAGCAGAAGAAATTGTAATTGAAGAAGCTCCTACCGAAAGGGTAAAAGCTCCAAAACCGGTACCCGCCGGTGATTTCGATTGGGATGCATATGAAAACGGCGATGTAATGACCGCTCAATCTAAAGCAGACTTAGAAAAAATTTACGACGACACGCTGAATGCCATTAAGGACAAAGAAGTCGTTGAAGGAACGGTAATTTTGATAAACAAACGTGAGGTAGTTGTCAATGTAGGCTACAAATCGGATGGCGTTGTGCCCATGAGCGAATTCCGCTACAATCCTGATTTGGCAGTTGGTGACAAAGTTGAAGTGTATATCGAAAGCCAGGAAGATAAAAAAGGACAATTGATCCTTTCTCATAAACAAGCCCGTGCAACCCGCTCATGGGATCGCGTTAACGCGGCACTTGAATCGCAGGAAATTGTAAAAGGTTTTGTAAAATGCCGCACCAAAGGTGGTATGATTGTGGATGTATTCGGAATCGAAGCTTTCCTTCCGGGATCGCAAATCGATGTGAAACCTATCCGCGATTACGATGTATTCGTAAACAAAACAATGGAATTCAAGGTTATCAAAATCAACCACGAATTTAAAAATGTTGTTGTTTCGCATAAAGCACTTATCGAAGCAGAACTTGAATTACAAAAGAAAGAAATTATCGGTAAACTTCAAAAAGGACAAGTTCTTGAAGGAACAGTTAAAAACATCACTTCATACGGTGTATTTATCGACCTTGGCGGCGTAGACGGTTTGATTCATATCACCGACCTTTCATGGGGTCGTGTTTCTCATCCGGAAGAAATTGTTCAACTGGATGCCAAACTCAATGTGGTTATTTTGGACTTCGATGATGAGAAAAAACGTATCGCTTTAGGTTTAAAACAACTTTCCGCTCATCCTTGGGATGCTTTGGATCCAAACTTGAAAGTAGGAGATAAGGTAAACGGTAAAGTGGTAGTTATGGCCGATTACGGTGCATTTGTTGAAATCGCACAGGGCGTTGAAGGTTTGATTCACGTTTCGGAAATGAGTTGGTCACAACATCTTCGTTCTGCTCAGGACTTCCTGAAAGTGGGTGATGAAGTTTCAACTGTTATCCTGACACTTGATCGTGAAGAGCGCAAAATGTCATTGGGTATCAAACAATTGAAATCGGATCCATGGGAAAATATCGAAGAGCGTTATGCTTTGGGAAGCAAACACACGGCTAAAGTTCGCAACTTCACCAATTTTGGTGTTTTTGTTGAAATCGAAGAAGGTGTGGATGGTTTGATTCATATTTCAGATCTTTCGTGGACCAAGAAAGTAAAACACCCATCTGAATTTACTCAAATTGGTGCAGAAATCGATGTTCAGGTTTTGGAAATTGACAAAGCAAACCGTCGTTTGAGCTTAGGCCACAAACAACTGGAAGAAAACCCATGGGATGTATTGGAAACTATGTTTACCGTTGACAGCATACATGAAGGTACTATTGTAGAAATGTTGGATAAGGGAGCTGTGATTTCATTGCCTTATGGTGTTGAAGGATTTGCTACTCCAAAACATTTGGTAAAAGAAGACGGATCACAAGCTCAGGTTGATGAAAAATTATCTTTCAAGGTCATTGAATTCAACAAGGATGCAAAACGTATCATTCTTTCACACAGCCGTATTCACGAAGATGTGAAACGTGCCGAAAAAGGTGAAAGCACCATTACGGAAGCTCCGGTTAAAAAATCGGCTCCTAAACGTGCCAAGAAAGAAGATGCTCCGGTTTCGATTCCTACCTCAACAGTAGAAAAATCAACGTTGGGTGATATTCAGTCTTTATCCGATTTGAAAGATAAAATGGATCTTGCTGCTGAAAAAGCCGCTAAAAAAGAAAAGAAAGCTAAAGCTGCCGTAGCAGAAGATGCTGAAGTAGAAGTTAAGGCTCCTGCTACAAAAGCTTCAAAAGCACCGGTTGAAAAACCTGCTGAAACTCCTGCTGAACAAGCTGCTGACGAAGCAACCGAAGAAGCTGCCAAAGCATAATTCAATTTTTAAACTATATAGAAAGAGGCTGTTCGATTCGAACAGCCTCTTTTGTGTAATATGGGACAGACAAGTACAATATCTGAACCACGATTTAGCAGATTAAATGATTTAGCAGATATATAAAAAACGCTATTTTCCTGTCCATCTGATAAATCGTGGTTCAGACAATCCAGTACCAAAATTGCTCAATTAATAATATATCCGCCAGGACAGGCATTGCAACATTACAAAACCCAGATTATCTGATAAACATACCATCCAGAACAGTTGGCTCCTCTTATTTCTCAATAATCAGTTTTTGATTTCCAATAAATTTATCGGATAAAACAGATAACAAATAAACACCGTTGGGTAACTGACTCAGGTCGATTGTTTGTTTAGTTTCATACAAATCCTGATCGATAACCAGTGAGCCGGTTAAATTATAAATACGTATTTTCATTCCGCTATTCAAATTTGTATGAAGGTCCACTTACAACCGTAAGGTGATGTATTACACCGGTTCACTGACTTTAAAATGTGAGGTGACGGATGCAACTACCGGCCTGGCACTGGAAGGAGCCCTGGTGTCCTTTTCATTGGATGGAACCGTTGTATTGGAAAAACTGACCTCCAAAGCCGGAGGGTTTACCGTGAAAACAATGGACGAAGGGACCTATAGCGTGACGGTGAAACGCCTGGGTTATGTTACCCAAATTCTCACGGTCAACGTACTGGATGTGGAACTGAATGTAATGAAGGTGGGGATGGTGAAGGAGTAGTTTAGTTATTAGTTATTAGTTATTGGTGATTAGTTATTAGAGATTAGTGAATAACACAAGAGCTGAAATGAAAAGAACAGACTGATTCTCACGAACCGATCTGTTCTGCATTTTAACCTTTTAAAAATGTATGACTACAAATTCCGGAGCAAATATAATCGTTATTTGAATCAAGTGTATAAAAAAGAGGAAATATCTAAATGAATCGTTTATTTTCCGATTTGATCCCATTCTGATTAGCATAAAAAAAAAAGAACAGACTGATTCTCACGAACCGGTCTGTTCCACCCTAAATTTGTAATAATCTGTCTGTAGATTATGTTTTACGCGACAAATATAATGGTTTTTTGAATATGTTGTACAAAAAAGAGGAAAAAACACAATAAACTGATAAATTTATCTCTTAAAAAATGCTCAGGGATATTCCGGAGCAGGAGCGGGGAGATAAAAAAAGAACAGACTCATTCTCACGAACCGGTCTGTTCTACTCTAAATTCATTTAATCTGTTTTTCTTAATGTCAAACGCGGCAAATATACTATTTTTTTTCAATAAGTTGTATAAAAAAGAAGAAAAATCACAATAAAACAATAAATATTTTCTTTAAACAAGCTCCGTACCGGCAAAGGGCAGGGGCAAGGATAAATAAAAAAGAACAGACTGATTCTCACGAACCGGTCTGTTCTACCCTAAAAATTCATTTAATCTGTTTGTTCTGTATGTCTTACGCGACAAATATAATGCGTTTTAAAATGGACAGTTTCAATTTTAAAATAAAATTATTTAAAAAGATAACAAAAATGATTTTTCTGCAAGAAAAGAGCGGTGAAAGGATTGAAAATAAAAATATTCCTTTAGCTAATTAAAAATAATTCAGGGAATTCTAGGTTGTTAAATAGAGAATGTGTATTTTTGGGGCGAAAAAAAAGAAATAAATCATATTATGAGATCATTATTTACTTTATTATCGATATTTGTTATTACTTTCACTTCATTTGCTCAGGTACCATCGGATATGGATAATATTAAAATGGAGATACAAAACAGAATTGAAAAAAGCACAGGCAAACCATTTTCTTCATTTCAGGCGGAGGCAGTAGATGGAGTATCCTACTCACAATCAAATTTAATTGGAAAAATAACCATCATTAATTTTTGGTTTGAGTTGTGTGCTCCTTGCGTTGCAGAATTAGATGCACTTAATAAGCTCTATAATACTTTCGCAGCCAATCCAAAATTTCAATTTATTTCATTTTCAGTTGATGCTCCCGAATTGGCAAGGGAGAGTATAAAAAGATATAACTTACTCTATCCTGTCATCAGTATTAGTCATGAAGAATGTTATCGTCTGAATTGTAATTTAGGATTTCCAACCACTATTATTGTCGACGAAAGGGGAAATATGGTTTTTATAAAACCCGGTGGACATATTGAAAAACAAGCTGTAGAAGAAGATATTGATAAAATAGCCCGGATTATTCAGGAAAATATTAACAAATAAATCAACCAAGTTTCACCCGGCAGATATGTCATGAAGTTGGGAATATAACATTAAAAATATAAGAAACAGGATTAAAAATATAAGAAATCCTTTCCCCCGGCTACCGCGCGTCCCGATAGCTCCACGATAGCTATCGGGACGGGAGTATCGCGTGCCGGAGTGAGAAACTGACAATAATAAAAGAGTTGAAATTGTTCGAAACAGTTTCAGCTCTTTGTGTTTAAGGGGTAGAAAGTGGTTTCTGAAGTACCTGAAAATGATAATAAAATAAATTATGAAATTAACGAAGGGAAAACAGTTAAATTATGAAATATATTCATATATTTGCAAAGTGAATGAAACGCTGTTTGCTGTAATCTCTTTCCCTCGTCCCCATGATAGCTATCGGGAGTAGCGAGCATAATAAAAATGATACTTAATTGAACTAAATGATCATATATAACAATTAAATCACAACAAAAAATGAAAAGCGAATTATTACCAACAAGATTTCATGGCATAAATGAAGATGTCTATGCCGGTTTTTGGATACGTGTAGCGGCTAAACTTGTAGATTTTATTATACTTCTTCCGGTAATGGGGCTGGTATTTTATGTCAATAGTATCAGCAAGTCTGCCAGTCTTACTATCATGATTCCTAATTTGCTATTCGGTTTGGCATTTGAAGTTATTCTGGTAAAATTATACGGAGGAACACCCGGCAAATTAATCATGGGGCTAAAAATCATTCAAAAGAACGGTGATAATATTGACTGGAAAGCTTCATTTTACAGAAATTCCGTTGAATTCATGTTAGCTGTTACAGGCGTTTACATATTGTTTCTGACACTTAATCTGATTGATGACAGTACGTATGCAAGCCTGGGATTTATGAAAAGGAATCAGCTTATGGCGACAATAAATCCGGTTCCAATGAAAATACAAAATTGGATAAATTTTGTGTGGTTCTTTATTGGAGCAATTGTTTTAATCTCCAACTCCAGAAAAAGAACCACTCATGACTTTATAGCCGGAACGGTGGTTATAAAATCAATTTATCTGAATCAAATCAGAGAGATAATGAATTCAACTGAAAGTGTGGAAAGCACTGTTGAATAGTATTCTATATAAGTGACGGCTTCACTGTGTCTTTCTTTTAAAAGCAACATTGAAATAAAAAACGTACTTAAATGAAAGACCCGTGAAGCCGTCACTGTGCATGTAGAATTCAAAAATTAAATGAAGTTTAAATCCTAAAATCAATAATTCACACATGAAAACAACACCCAAATTACCGGTATTAATTTTCTGCCTGGCATTGCTGATGCCGGTTGCTAATGCACAAAGTTCAGATGCTAATAAATCAGGTCTTGTAAGTACAGCCTGGCGTATGGTGGAGAACAACATTGACAGTACTCACCTGGATCGTACGATGTACTTTAAAAAAGATTTTACTTTCGAAAGCCGTAATATCGATGGTTCGATATATAACGGTGGAAATTACAGGGTGATCGATGCTAATACCTTTGTTACAGTTCATTATGGAGCTCAAACGGCAAATCTCTACAATTTTACCGTAATGAATGATACGCTTCATTTTAAAGGCCACTTCATTGATGCCAATTTTACTGAAAATGATAATAAAATAGACTATAGTCCTATCGATGAAATCTGGGTGAAGGAAAAAGGTTGGGTAGATGAAGATCGTGGTATAAAGTTTAGTGGTGATTCTTTGTTGTCCACGGCATTAGAAAGGTCGGCAAAAGAAGGAAAGTTGATTTTTATGGATTGTTACACCAGCTGGTGCGGTCCCTGCAAATATTTAGCTAAAAACATTTTTCCGCAGCAGGAAGTAGGTGATTTTTATAACAGTCACTTTATCAATCTTTCGTTTGATATGGAAAAGGGGGAAGGTATTAAGATTGCTGCGAAATACGGTATTCATGTTTTTCCTACTTTGTTGTTTTTAAATGCTGCTGGCGAAACGGTACATGTCGGAATTGGCGCACTGGATCCAAACTCACTGATTGAACTTGGAAAAACCGCACTGGACGATACACAGAACCTATTATCGATCACAAAGAAAATGAAGGCCGGTGATAAAAGCGTTCAAACATTAACTCTCTACTTAAAGAATAACAATTATGCAACGGATAAAGATGCTTTGTTAAATGATTATTTTAAATCGGCAACCAAAGAGGAAAAACTATCACAGGATGCATGGGATTTGTTTAAAAATTATGTGAATGATATTGATAACGCTCAGTTCCAATACTTTCTAAAGCATCGTTCCACTTATGAAAAGAAATTCGGGAAAAAGGAAGTTGAAAATAAAATATTTATGGGATTTAGTTTCTATCAGCAGAAATACAATGCTAATCCCGTGAAAGCAGCATCGGTCAAATCAATTGATCCCGTACTGTATTCGAAATTTTTAGTTGCGATGGACTATGGGAGAGCAACGTGGGCATTTCAAAGTAATAAAAAAGACAAAGGGAGTTGGGATAATTATATAAGCAAAACAAAGGAAATAATGTTGTTAGACGGTTCCGGGCCTATGGAGATAAATGATATCTGTTGGAATATCTATGAAAACTACCGGACATTTAATGATACCACCAGCCTGAAACTGGCTAAGGAATGGCAGGAAAAAGCGTATAAAGCACTTCCCGACAATCATCCGATAAATGACACCTACGCGCATATTTTATTTGGGCTGGGTTATATAAAAGAAGCTATTGAACATGAAGAGGCAGCCATAAAAGTTGCCACGGAAATGAATAGTACCAAGGATTTGAATTTTTATACTGATGAAATAAAAATTTTCCGGAAGAAACTCTAGTTATTCAGATTAGAAGGAATATAAGAAACCTTTTCCCCGATAAATATCGGGTACTACGCTTTTATCCCGATAGCCTTGAAAGCTATCGGGAGAGAGTGACGAGCGTAGCGGAGGGGTTTCTTATATTTATATTTTAGAAAAGGGGATGAACGCAAGCAAAAACAGATCCATCAATTAAAACAACCTATCGGGTCACATAAATTTAAACAGGATAGTATGAAAAATAAGATTATTATTAGCATCCTTGTATTGGGGAGTTTCAACAGCTGTATTACTCCCAAATATTATGTATTGAAACAATCGCAGTTTCAAGCTATGGATTTAGACAAGTGTGCCATCAATTATATCCCCCTGGAAGATGAAACGCTGGCCGGATCGGTTATTCTTAATTCGACGTATAAACTTTTAACAGAAAAAAAATATACAACTTTAGAGGGCTATATAAATAAACTTAAAGAAGCAGGAGCAAATTCATCCGATTTTTATCTCGCACAAACTCTTTTGGCTATGACTGACCAAAACTATTCAGCTGCACAAAATAGTCTTAAAAGGGTTGATGACAAAGAAAATAAATTACTTAAAAGACTATTAACCATAGACCTGAATTACGAAACAAAGCATACGGAAGGCAGTTTCAACTTCAAAGTATATTTGAAAGAATATCAGGATTTAATCGATTCATTTCCTGATAATATGGCATTGAAAAAAATTGTTGCCATCAGACTGAGATACCTCAGATATAATTATTAAGTTATCAATAAATCAATAAATCAATATTTCAATATTTCAAATTATGCGTAAAATCACCCTTGCAATTCTTACCTTACTTTTAGTATCGTGTTCCGAAACAAAAATGTTGCAGTTAAGTCTCCGGAAGTATAATTCTTCCATAGCTTATCTTCATGACAGCCCGACTTTAAATTGTCCACGAAATAAACAAGTTTCTGTCAACATTCATAACACCCCGTTGGATACTGTCACATCAGTCTCAAAATTAAGCAGTCTTGTGTTGCCGTTTATAATTTTCGACTACTTCGATACCCAAATGAAAGTGAAACTGGGACAAAGTTCCATTCAGGAGGACTATACTGATTTCTTTACCGGCTCGCTGACTGACGAAAGCAAACGAAGCGGTTGTTTTAGTGTTACCGACCAAATACCCAACGACTCTGTATATACACTCGATTTAACTATAGACAGTTGTAATACAATATCAAAATACAGAAAGAACTTTACTTTTATGTTCTTGCTGATTGCCTATACCTATAGTTATAGCGAATCGGGTAGCCCAGCAGAAACTAATCTGCAGGTATCTGCAAAATTCAGCAAGGGAAGCTCATTGATTTATGAGAAAAAATATAGTATCAAGCGCACGCAGCCATTTATTAATCCATCCCGATGGAATTCCAATAAATTGCGTGCTGATTTTACGACGAATATGGTTGAAGGTCTTTCACTATCAACAAAAGAATGTATTGAACAAATAGTCGCTGACATAAACACATCGCTTTATGGCTCGGCAAGACCTGTCATGCAAATTGAACAAGCACCCGGGACTGCAAATCAGGTACAGGAGGTCCTTCCTGTTGAAGAAGAACAACCTACTGTAACTGAAAAAAAATCGACCCCGAAGGACGGATCGGTAAAAAATCAACTAAGGGTTGGGGATAATGTGAAATTCTACAACTTTAAATTAAATAATTACCAAACAGGCGTAGTAAAAGAAATAAAAGATGAAACCATTATCATAGAGTATGTATCGTTTGGAAAAATCAAAATTGAGGAAGTTAACAAAAATGAGATCAAGCAATTATAAAACGGGTCTTTTCCCACGGTCGGAAACGGAAAACTGAAAATAAACAAGAGAGTCGGAAGTGGTTTACTCATTTTCAACTCCCTTGTTTTAAAGAGCCTAAAGCCTGTCTGTAGTCTTTAAAAAAAAAGAAGATGATTCTATGAAAAAAACAAATTAAAAGAGTTAAATTATAAAAAATATCCATATATTTGTAAAGTAAATAAAATCATGTCTGAACCGGCCTGTAATCCTTTACTCCCTTGTTGAGCAGTGTGATATATCCTCCTAACAAACTTAAGTGGTGAGCGTAAAAAATGAAATGTAAATAATGAAATGTAAATAATGAAATGTAAATAATCTACCTGATACGATTGAAAATATGAAATTAAATTCTATTACTTTATTCTTTCTGGTTTGTATATTCTTTTTGGTTGAATGCAAAGAACCTGATAATGTTTTAAAAGAAACTATAACTGTAACTATTACACCTGATTCATTAATCATTCCCAAAACTGATTTTGTTTCGTGGCGACTAAAAGCCACAGTTACTAATTCCGATTCCGATTCAATTGTCTGGAGTTCAGAAAACACGAGAATCGCTACAGTAAACGAAAAAGGGTATGTAACAGCAATAAATGCCGGTGTAACTGAGGTTGTTGCCACACTTTTCAATGGAAAAGCATTTGCTAAATGCAAGGTAACAGTAACAGACAATAATGACTATAAATTCAGATTGATTTTGAAAGATAAAGGTACAAGCGGTTTTTCAGTAAACAGACCGGAAGAATTTCTTTCATTAAAATCTATAGAAAGAAGAAGAAAGCAAAACCTGTCGGTAAATGAAACGGATTTACCTATTTCAACCGATTATATAAAAGAGATTGAAAAAACAGGAGCCGTTGTTGTCAGTAAAAGTAAATGGCTGAAAACAGTTACCATCAAATGTTCTGATTTTTTCTTATCGGATAAATTAAAAGAATTATCCTTTGTTGAGGATGTGGTTTTAGTCTGGCAAACCAATAAACCAATTTATTTAAACACTAAAAAGCAAATTAATATAAGCTCAGACCCGACTAAAAGTTTATCGGATACTATATACGGTTCGGCATTTGATAACATAAATTTAAATAAGGGTCAATATCTGCACGAATTGGGATATAAAGGAGCCGGAATAGACATTGCAGTTATCGATGCAGCCTTTGTTGGTATTAGGTCTAATCCACAGTTGAAAAATGTACACATAAAGGGGGCAAAATCATTTATCTTTGAAGATCAGGATCCTTATGGAACGGATACTCACGGAGTGTGGACAACATCTTGTATGGCAACAAATATGCCGGGTTATTACGTTGGAACGGCGCCGGAAGCAAATTACTGGTTATTGCGAACTGAAGATATTGATTCAGAATATCCGGTTGAACAGGATTATTGGGTAGCTGCCATTGAATTTGCAGACAGTGTTGGGGTAGATGTTGTAAATACATCGTTGTATTATACTACATCTAATTTTGCTCCGTATCATTATCGTTTTGAAGATTTGGATGGTAAAACCGAGTTAGCAACCCGGGGGGCTAATATGGCTGCTGATAAGGGAATTTTTATCGTATGCTGTGCCGGCAATGAAAGTAGTTGGATAGGTACGCCCGGTGATTCGCCTAATGTTCTGGCAGTAGGAGCAGTAAATAACAAGGGATTAATTGCCGATTTTTCGTCCTTTGGATTAACCGTTGATGGTCGTATAAAACCCGATGTTGTTGCTTTGGGAAGTGGAGCAGCTGTAATTCCTGAATCCGGTGCCTATATCGATTACAGATACGGGACTTCATATTCAAGTCCGATTATGTGTGGGTTGGCAGCTTGTCTGTGGCAGGCAAACCCACAACTCACGAATAAACAACTGCTGGACGTTATTAAAAAATCGGCAGACAGGTACAATAACCCACTACTACCTTATGGATATGGAATTCCGGATATGCAAAAGGCGTTTGAATTAGCCCGGGGATTATAAAATGGAACCAAATTATGATTGTACTCAACTTCCATTCTATCGGGAGTAACGAAAGGAAGAGTGCTAATTCATTAGAATAAAAAAAATGAAAAAATCAGTTTTATTGTCAATCACTTTATTGATATTCATTTTACTTACAAGCTGTAATATAAAAGAGGAAGTAGATCCGGGTGATTTTGTTTCATATGAAAATGGAACAGAAATTAAGGACATTGATGGAAACATTTATCATACTATCAATATCGGATCACAGGTTTGGTTGGTTGAGAATTTAAAAACTACAAGATTCCAAAACGGTGACACTATAACAAATTCAACAACAAATAAAAATTTAAGTTGCTATTGTGTCTATAATTCGGATACAACTCTTGGAAACATCTATGGAAATTTATATAACTCAAATGCAGTTTCAGATAAGCGGAATATCTGTCCGAAAGGATGGCGTATTCCCTCAGAGAGAGATATAAAAATTTTAATCAATCATTTGTTAAATACTTCAGGAGCTGGAAATGTGCTTAAAGAAAGCGGAGCAGTGCATTGGGGGGCTTTAAACATACATTCAACAAATGCAACAGGCTTTACAGCACTTCCGGGTGGAGGATTTAATTTTGATTTTCAACGGTTTGATGATCTGGGAAAGCAGGGATTTTGGTGGTTGACTGATTCAGGGACAATAAATGAAGTATTCCTTTTGACAAGTTCTGATCCGGATGCAGCTTACCGGAATTTTTTTGATGGTGATTTCTTTTCCGTAAGATGTTTCCGTAATTAAAGTGAATTATGACAATCTGTAAATTGATTTTTATAATTAAACCAACGATATAACAGCCAAAAAATCACGTATGAAATTAAAACTATTTACAGGAATTGTAGCTATTGCATTCAGCCTTTCGGCATTTGGTCAGAGTTCGCAAAAAACAGTGGAAGAATTCCTTAAACAAACAGGGATGAGCAATCTGTTTAAGGAGTTCGATGGGTTGATACAGTCGAAAATATCAGGGAAAAAAAGTTCGTTCGCTACCCCGGAACAATTTGAACAGTTTAAGACGATTATGACTTCTGGAATGAATGCTAAAAATGCTCAAAAGTTTTTGTCAGAATATCTCGAAAAATATTCAAATGAAGATAGTATGAAGCAGGTTACAGAGCTTTACAGAGATCCTTTTATGCAGGAATTCAACCGGATAGAAAAGGAAGCAGCAACAAAAGAAAAACAAAAAGAAATGATTCCCTACTTTCAGACCTTGAAGGAAACTCCGCCCAATCAAAATCGTGTTCAGCAGTTAGTCAGTCTGAATAAAGAAATGAGAACTTCCGAAATATTGGTTAAGATGCTACAGCACATGACCGTTTCGATGATAAAAGGTGTCAATTATACCCAACCAAAAGATAAACAAATAGATGACAAAGAGATTTTAGCCAAAATGGACTCCATTCTTACGCCAGATTTCGCGGTACAAATGTCGAATCAGTTAGTCGCCTATATGCTTTTCACTTACAAAGATGTGAAGGATGATAATATGAACCATTATCTGGAAGTATGGAATAGCCCGGTGGGGAAGTATTGTATGAAAGTATCTGTGGATGCATTTGATTATTCATTTTCACAAATGGGTGAAATAATCGGTAGTTCCTTTTCAGTACTGGATAAGAGCAAACGGCCTGAATAACCCTCTTCCTTTCGTTGCAAACAAGGGGGAGTCTGGCCTGACTCTGCAGCTTGGCTGGCCGGGAATTCTCACATGCTCAAGATCTTCTTTTCGCTACAGACGGAGTGTTTATTAATAAGTATGCTTCCAAATAAAATATGTTTCACATTGTTTCATGAAAATAAAAATAATTCTACTCCTTTTGTTGATTTGCGGACTTTTACAAGCGGGTAATCCTGTTGCCATTTGGCTTAATACATTAAAAAGTCCGGATAATCAAACAATTACAAAGACTCTGACTGATAGTAAAGGAAATGTGTATGTTGTAGGAACTTATAGAACTTCACTTACATTTGGAAGCTATACAATTTCCAGTATGGATAATCAAAATATGTATATTGTGAAGTACAATTCTTCAGGCAATTTATTGTGGGCTAAAAGCGATGGATCCGGAGGCGTTAATTTAAAATCGGCTGCTATTGATCAGTCAGACAACCTAATACTTTGCGGATCATTTTACGGTCAAACACTAAGTTTCGGGAGTATTCATCTTTCGAATATGAACGAAAGTGGACCAACAAAATACTTTGTGGTTAAATATAATTCAGATGGTAATGCCCTTTGGGCCAAAGGGAACTCAAACAGCATTTTATATACCAGTGCAGAATCTGTATATGCAGATAATTCAGGGAATATTTATTTAGCCGGTACATTTCAGGATAATACCTTCAGTTTAGGACCCTTTGTTCTTACAAAATCAACAACTGAACATAATAACACAGATGGGTTTCTTGCAAAATTAGATGCAACCGGTAATTTCCTTTGGGCTACGGGAATTTCCGGAAGTGGATCTGAGTTTGCAACTAATATGGTAGTTGATCCATTTGGGAATGTATATGTTGCCGGAATATTCAATGGTATGTATGCAGATATTGGAAACGTTCGATTGAATAACGGTAATTATATCGGGTATGCCGATCTGTTTTTAGCAAAATGGAATTCGAGTGGAGAGTTTATTTGGGCAAGAGGTGCTCAGGGTGGCAGATGCGAGCCTACTTCAATCAATATTGACAACTCCGGAAATATTTATCTGGGTGGACAGTTTATAAATCATGAACTTAAATTCGACCAGTTCGTATTGACAAATTCAAAGTCACTCAATTACAGCGACTGGAAAGGATTTATAGCCAAATTCAATGCTAATGGTAACGCTATCTGGGCCAATCAGAGCTCTGATGAAACGGTGGGTGATATTAACGCTTCGATGTGTATTGATAAGTCCGGATTCATATATTCTACGGGCTATTTTACAAGTGAAACGCTCACATTGGATACCATTAAACTAACCAAAAGTGTTCAAACCGGCCGGGATATGTATTTTTGTAAATATAATGCAAAAGGCAAAATTATTTGGGCACAAAATGTAGGATGCAGTTCTTCAACTGGCGTGTCGGTGTCAGTTGACAAATCCGGAAATCTCATTATGGCAGGAATTTACGGATTGAGTGATCCGACAATATATCATCCTTTTAACTACTTTGGATTAACAAATAATGGTCATTTTATTGCTAAGATTTTAGGGGATACAACCAGATTATTCAAGGATCAGATATTTTGTAAAACAGATCTGTCGACAACTATCAATGCTCCGGCAAACAATAAAAATTACTCATGGTTGAATAGTAATAATCAGGTGATCAGCAATACACCGACTGTAATCATAAACAATCCGGTGGATTCAGCTATATATACCTGTAAATTTAAAAACACACAGGACAGTTTGATGATATGGAAATATACCCTTATAGAAAACAAACTAAATGCTGATTTTTCATTTGCTTTACCGGATTGTCAAACAAATACAGTTCAGTTTCGCAATCTGTCAACAATCAATACCGGTAATCTGACTTTTTTATGGGATTTTGGAGATGGTACTACTTCAACTGAAGAGAGTCCTTTACACAGTATTACAGCCGATGGAAGCTATCAGGTTAATTTATCGATTTATAATTCAGCCTCACACTGTACAAATTCGATGAGTAAATCCATAAGTTATTATAAGAAACCGACAATAAGCCTCACGGGGGACAGTACTTTCTGTAATAACGGAACTCTGCTGAAAGCTCATGGTGCCTATAGTTATTTATGGAGTAATGGCTCAAATGCGGATTCAATAAATGTATCAACTGCCCAAAAAATCTGGTTAGTAGGATATTCGGCTTCGGGATGTGTTTCTGATACTGTTTATAAAACAATAGTTGATATAGCACCGGCACCTTATATAACCGGAAGTTTTAAGTTTTGTCCGGGTGAGACTGCTACTTTGAAAGCATTTGGAGCCTATCGATATGAATGGAGTGATGGAACAATGGCTGATTCAATACTGATTAATAAAGAAACAGCCATATGGATGGTTGCCTATTCACAAGCAGGTTGCAAAGCAGATACACTTAAACTGACGGTATTTCAATTGCCTGAAACAAATTTGACTGTTGATGGTTCCCTGAATTTTTGTACAGGTGAAAGCTCTACTCTAACTGCCTCCGGAGCAACATCGTATAGCTGGAGTACAGGCGAGAAGACAAATACGATCACAGTTGGCAAACCGGGGATTTATACGGTAACGGGTTCGAATAATAGTGGTTGTGAAAAGTCAGTAAGTATTAACATGGTAGAAAATAACTTGCCAAAGGCCGGTTTCACATTGTCAGGTTCTTTTGTCGATAGCAGACACAATAAGCTAACCGGTACAGTTCAACTTGAAAATGCTGTAAATTATGTATGGGATATGGGCGATGGCACAACAGAAAACGGTTCAAATATTGAACATACTTATAATGTTAGCAACATATTTAAAGAATATAATATTACACTGACTGCCACTAATCTGTCCGGTTGTACCAGTTCTTCCACAAAGTCAATTGATATAAACTTATTTATACCGAATTTCTTTTCACCCGATGGCAATGGAGTTAATGATGTGTTCATGCCTGGTGTGGAACTGGAGATATTTAACCGCAATGGTATGTCACTGTATAAAGGTACTGACGGTTGGGATGGAAATTATAAAGGAAAAAAAATGTCTGATGATACTTATTTTTATGCAATCAGCTATAAGAATAAAAACGGTCAGGTAGAGATAAAAAAAGGCTACTTAATATTGAAAAGATAATTGAATGATAAAAAAACAACTCTTTTTGGTTTTGGTAGGATTTTATAGTATAATATTTGCAGCAAAGTGCTATGCTCAGGCAGATATCAGTTTGGCTACTCATTGGTACAACCGTGCAAATTACAATCCGGCTTCCATAGCCCGACCTGATTATCTTTATTTGTTCAGTAATATTCAAAAGCAATGGCTGGGAGTAGAAGGTTCACCGGCTGTTTTTAATGTTCAGGCATCAATGCTTAATTACAATATGCATTCTGCATTCGGGATATCGTTGGTAAGTGACCAGCTGGGCCTTACAAAATTTATAAATCCTATGCTGACTTATGCTTACAGGATGAGCAATAATTCCGACTGGTCCTTATCGATGGGTATTTCTGCAGGGATATTCTCACGTTCTATCGATGGTTCACAGTTTGAAGCAGGAAATCAAACAGATCCTTCCCTGTTTTCCAATCTTGAAAGTAAAACTTTGCCCGATGCAAATTTTGGTTTGGAATACCAATCATCGCATTTTGTGTTGGGACTATCAACCACACATCTGTTTTCTATAGGAAAGCCCGATAATATCTTTTTAAATTCCAGTCATTTGTATAGTTATGCCATTTACAAGAATACTAATGCGGAAATATTGAATTATAATGCAGGCCTTCAGGTAATAAACGGAGGAAATCTGACTATAATTGAAGGGAATGCCTCTGTACGTTTTAAACAAGCTACCGGATTGACAACAGGACCGAGAGAAATCTTTGATATTGGATTAAGTTATAGAAGTTCCAAACAATTGATTTTACTTTTAGGTTTTAATATCACTTCAAATCTTAGAATCGGTTATGCGTATGACCAGAGTTTTTCGGTAGGTTACAGTGCTAATTCGACTCATGAAATTATGCTTGAATATCGTATTCCAAGTAAAATAGCCTCTTACTGCAATTGCAAAAGTGAAGGAGACTGGTATTTTTAATAACTGGTTAATTATTTTTTGTGCTCTGAATTGATTGTTTGAAAATCCTTAATCCAGTCCGGGTATCAAAGATGATATTAATTATAATTCATGTTTATGAGGCATAATCTCAACAGGAAATAAGTCAATATCAAATGATATTCCTTTAACACTCGGTACAAACGAGAGGGAGAATAGACTATCTGATTAAAAATAAAAAAAAATGAAAACCGTCCTTCCAGTACCCCAAAAATATTGAGATTCTATCGTTCGGATTATTGATTTTATAATATAAAAGTTGTAATAAGAAACCGCTGCAGAGGGAAAGAAGTGGTTTACATTCTATAAATTTCAATGAAGTCAGTTTCATCTTGTTCAAGAACGTTTATGAAGAAGATGTTTAATTTCGTTTTAATCATTGCTTTCATAGCAGCTTTATTTACCTCCTGTCATGAGGATCCTCAATCCGTTGATTATTCTAAAATAACAGGAATAGTAAACGAAGGTAATTCTTATAATAACCGGATAGATTCTGTTTATGCCTTTATCTATACTGGCTATTTAGATAACGGTAATTATCAGTCTGTAAAATCTGAAGTTATTGCCAAAGCTAAATTTCAGAACGGTGGTTTTATATTGCAGCTCCCTCCATTGAGCAATGAACAATTATATACTACGATAGGCAAAATATATACAGATACCGTAATTATTTCTGACAAAAATGTAAGAGTAAACTTTCTAAATTTGAAATGCATTTCGGATGGATATAATATTGGTGCAATGTTTTACCATAACAATTTAAACCGTCTTGATAGCGGTTATCTGGAAAGTGAATATATTTATTGTGATAAACCGGTGACTATTAATGGATCAACAAAAGCATCCAACTGGTATTCTTTCACTACACATTATTATGCTATCAATTTAAAAAAAGGCTGGAATATTCTGACTAAAAAAATGAGAAATAATGGTATTGAGTTCCGGACTAATTTCAGCAGCAACGATCCGTCAGCTGATGAGAAGTGGTATCCTTCTATCATAATGGCAAGATAAAATAATGTTGCACCTGGGGTGCTTCCATAATGACATACTTACGTTGTTATTTTGCAAAGCCACTTAGTGCTGAAATTATGGTAAAACCCGAAATTTAAAATAATAATGTATTTGAATATTATGATTAAAAGCAACCATTATATCCTTTAAACCAAGTGCATTTATGTTCCCTTAGTAGCAGGAAACAACTAAACCAACTCTACCCTTATTCGCTTATTTTGAAGTCGCTGAAAATATCTGTCATTTTAATAATATTTTTTGCATTGACCAGCGGATTTAATAAGGGCATTTATTTTTTTATCATCAAGCTACTAAGGGTATCTGAATTAATAAGGCAAAAAGATTTCCGCATTTATTCATTGCTGACCTAATCCTTCTTCCTGAGATAACTATCGGGATGGAAGAGCGCAGGGTTTTGTTTTTAAAAATATAAGAAACCCTTTCACCTCCGGTCGGGGACTTTCTACCGATTCGGGATGTAAAGGGAAGATCACTGTAGAGGGTGATTTATCAATTAAATACAATTTGTAAAGCATAGAATTTTAGCGTAGGATGATTTTATATAGATACTTAGGAAAAGAAAAGGTCATTTAAGTAGATTTTTTTTTCAAATTATTAAATCCTGTTTGTTTCAAACAAATAAAATGTAACTTTGTAGACCTTAAGTTTCCTAATCTATTAAACACTATAAAATCATGTATTATAACCGTGTCCTGAAAACAACACTGGCTTTGTTGCTCGCTTTTTTGAGTTATTCTTCCGTTTCCGCTCAATTGCACTGGGAATCAATGGTTCTTGAATCAAATACATGGAAATACCTTGCAGCTACTTCCGAACCCCCTGCAGGCTGGTACCAAAGCAGTTTCGTGGACTCCGGCTGGAGTTCGGGTACCGGTGGGGGCTATGCCGACAATGATGATGCTACGGTGGTTTCAAGCTGTAACTCCCTTTATCTCCGTACACAGGTTAGCGTGACCGATTTGAGTATAATAAAAAAACTGATACTGGATATCGATTATGACGATGCATTTATCTTGTATATTAACGGGGTGGAATGTGCACGTTCACCAAATGTAACGGGAGCATTTCCATCCTACAATACAACCCTGGCCATCGACCATGAAGCGAAAATGTATAGCGGAGGAAGCCCGGAAAGGTTTACACTCAATCCCGCGTCATTGGTAACGGGTGTCAATACTTTTGCATTACAGATACTTAATCAGGGAATTTCTTCCAGCGATATGTCCGCGCGTGTTTTCTTAGAAGCTTATATCAACCATTCAGGAACATTATATCATGCTACTCCAACGTGGTTTACCGAACCGATAAGTTCCGAATCGGGAAATCTACCCTTGATATTAATCAATACCAACAGCCAGACCATTATTCAGAATGTCAAAATTATGGCGGATATGAAGGTTTTGAACAGTGCTACGGGTGTAAACAATATCAACGATACTACTTTTGAATATAATGGAAAGGTGGGAATCGAAATACGTGGTAATACCTCGGCCGGTTTTCCTAAAAAAAATTATTCGGTAGAAACCCGCAACGCTGATGCTTCGAACCTGAATGTAAAACTATTGGGTCTGGGCAAAGAAAATGACTGGGTTTTTCATGGCCCGTATGCCGATAAATCTTTGATACGTAATGTCCTGGCCTATAATTTAGGAAACCGTACGGGCAAATGGTCACCCAAGACTCGTTTTTTCGAATTATACATCAACGGATCCTACACAGGGGTATATGTGTTGGTGGAAAAAATAAAAATTGATAAAAACAGGCTGAATCTGTCTAAACTTAGCCCTACTGATTCTGTAGGCGATGCATTGACTGGTGGTTATATCATGAAACTCGATCGTCCGGAAACAACCGATGTGGATGGAAAAGATTACTGGATTTCACCCTATCTGGCACAGACCACATTAAAGCAAAAAGAATATTTCCTGCATGTCGACCCGGATGGAACGGAACTTACTCCTGTTCAACATAATTATATCAAAAATTATATCACCGGTTTCGAGAATGTCCTTTATAGTAGTAATTACAGAGATCCAGATCGGGGTTATTATTCCTGGATCGATATGAATTCTTTTGTTGATTACTATATTATCACCGAACTTTCGCATAATCTGGATGGATACCGTATCAGTACTTTTATGTACAAGGACAGAGACAGCAAAGGGGGCAAACTGAGCATGGGTCCGTTTTGGGATTATGATATATGCTTCGGGAATGCCAACTTTTTTTCGGCAGGAAATACATCGGGGTGGGTTATTGATGGAATGGGCAATGCGGATGGCTACGCCATGCCTTTCTGGTGGCAAAAGTTCCGGCTCGACCCGGTCTTTAATTCATACCTGAAACGTCGGTGGAATGTGGTGAAAGAAAGTTTTATCAATACCACTTACCTGAATAATCTGATCGATTCGTGCGCTTACGATCTTCGCAGCGCACAGAATCGAAATTTTCAACGATGGAATATACTCAACTCTTATGTATGGCCAAATAATTATGTGGGTGGCACCTACGACAACGAGTTAACTTACCTGAAAAACTGGCTGAGAGACCGCATTACGTGGATGGATGGTCAGATACAACCGATTAATGATATCTTCGCAGCCTTGCCGAATTCAGAAACAGCAGGAATTGAAGTACTTACTTATCCGAATCCTTTTGTTGATGAAGTGAATTTTAAATGCTTGCTGCCGTCGGGAGCTACTGTTGAAATTTTGATTTATGATGTATTGGGGAAGCAGGTATTGGAGCATAAAGAAATCCTGGGAGAAGGTATGCACATTATTCCCTTGAAAATAAATGCAACGGAATATCCGGCGGGAGTATTTATTTATCAGGTAAAACTTGATGGAAAGACCCAACTGTCCGGTAAACTGGTAAGAATGTGAGCCGGAAGCAGCTATTAACTTTTTTTTTCAACGTTATTCCCTAATTCTATTGGGATACCGAATACCTCATTTACATAAAATAAGGGCATATTTTCTTTGTTGCCATCATAGCTACTAAGAGAACCTTCATTAATAAGGGATTATATAGGTGTTGATATTTACACTATAAAAAATTATAGTTTGATTTGTTTTTTTTTCAACTAATTAAATGGAAAAAACGTTGTACTTCTTTGATATTTAAAATTTCAGTTTATCCCGATAGATTTTGGGATCAAAAAGGAAGAGCTGTTGAGACAGAGGATTTGTGATCCTAAATAAAAATTGGAATGAATCTGTATTTAAAAATTCAAATTTTTGTAAGACTGAAATAAAAGAAATTCCCGGTTAGAATATGAAAATATTAAGCTATGATTACAGATAAAGAAACAAACACGGTTTATTTTTCGGAAAAGCTAAAAGAACAATTTCCGGAAATTGCCGGTCAGATTTACAGCACACTCGAAATGTTGGGTGCCGATTGTCGGTTTTTGCCTTGTACAAAAGATATTTGGGCTAGAGATTATATGCCTGTACAGGTTAGTGAGCATAAATTCATTCAATATACATTTTATCCAGACTACCTTCAAAAGTATGAAGCTATAAAATCGGATCCGGTGAGTATTTGCGCCGGTCTTAAATTGAAAACTATTAATTCGGATATTATTCTCGATGGTGGTAATGTTGTCAAATCGGACAACTGCATAATTATGACAGACAAAATTATTCTTGAAAACAGACAGACCTATAACAAAGAAGAATTGTTGAATAAACTGAAGGAACTGTTTGAAGTTGAGAAAATAGTATTAATTCCCTGGGATCGCGGCGAAAGGTACGGACATGCAGACGGCATGGTTCGGTTTATCGATAATGAAACCGTTCTGTTACAGGGCTATTATAATACGCGTAAAGATCTTTTCGAAGTCGGATTTATAGAATCCCTGTTGGGTTCCTTAAAAAAGAATCATTTAAAATATGAATTTTTAAACATAGATTATCCGGAAAAGATAAACGCGAAGTTTGCCTATATCAATTTCTTACAAACACAGGATTTCATTCTGCTGCCTTCCCTTGGTATCGATAAGGATGATGAAGCATTGGACGCGGAAATTAAGAAATATTTTCCCGATTATAAAGACCGCACCCGGAAAGTAAAGATGAACAGCATTATAGCTAAAGGAGGTGCTTTAAACTGTATATCCTGGACGAAAAAAGAGTAGCAACATCAACAATATTGAAGAATGACATGGGACAATAAACGCAATCAGGTCTTTAAACAAACCATGAATGTACAGGATATTATTGATAAACTGCAGTTGAAATTATTTTTGAAAATCCTGTGTGTATTTTTATTGTTTATTTCCATGCCCATCCAATCTCAAACAGTTTCCAACAAGCATGAAGTCGTAACGGAGATTACCATAAAATCGACCCCTGCTAAAGTATGGAATATGCTGGTTGATTTTGGGAATTATCCCGATTGGCACCCCTATCTGAAAAAGATAGAAGGGAAGCCCGTGAAGGGAAGCAAAATAAAAGTTACTTACAAAAAGAATGACACTCAGGACGGAGTATTTTCGGCGTATATAATGGAAAACGAAACAAATAAACTCTTATCTTGGGGTGGTTCGGCAGGGTTTATTTTCAGAGCCCGGCATTATTATAGAATTGAGCCCATTGGGAATGATAGCGTTAAACTAATTCAGGGGGAATACTGGAAAGGTATTTTCGGAGGGACCTATGGAAAGAAAATCTATAAAGATACTGCCCGAAAATTTGAATTAATGAACAAGAAACTGAAAGATATACTGGAAAATAAATCGACCTCAAAGGGGAAAAAATAAATATCTTCTCTTTGAGGTTTTCTATAGCCCCTCCTTTGACTTTTCTGCCTGAGACTGCCTATCCCTAAGTCCTTCTGGAGAAAGAGATTTGCTCGGACAGATGAATTTGCTGTATGAATACCTGCTAATTCACCAGAGTAATTGATTTGCGAGCGGAACTGAATTCTTAATTCAAATCTTTCAGAACCTTCATTGCTTCGTCAATATGTTTTTCAGCATCGAACTGCGAGTTAAACACAAGCACTACTTTTCCTTCTTTGTTTACAACGTAGGTAACACGACCGGGCATACCTAAAATACTACCCGGAACACCGAATAATTTCCGCACCTTGTTGCCTTCGTCACTCAGAAGTGTGAAATTCAGATGGTATTTGTTGGCAAATTCCAAATGACTTGCAACCGACTGGCCACTGATTCCGATTATTACTGCATCTTCTTTTTTGAATACTTCAAACTGATCGCGAAAAGAACATGCTTCCTTTGTGCAACCGGGAGTTTCATCTTTCGGATAAAAATAAATCACCAGATTGTGTTTGCCTCTTACCGAATTGATATCAAATTCATGGTCGTTCTGATCTTTCAGTGAAAAGGAGGGGAGCAAGCTTCCTACTTTGATGGTATCCGTTTTTTCGGAACTTATTGTTTGCGAATTGGCATTTAAATTAAAACAGAATAAAAACAAAACAAAATATACAGACTGTTTCAACAAGGAAACAGTTGCAGACTTCCGGGACTTCAAATTGCCCGGAAACATATTTTCGAATAACACATTCATTCCTTTCATAAAAGAGTAATTTAAATTATTAAACCGATATTGGGATAATAAACAGATTTAACAGCTTATTGTTTTTGAGAATAATAATAATTAGGATTCGATGTAAAATATTTCATGCGCATGTTTGTTATAGATTAGCGAACCTTAGTTTAGTTAAAACTATGCTTTTGGATAAGCTGAAAGAACTTTCGCTTACCACAATAGAAAGAAATCTGTAGTCTGTGTCCCTGCAACAAACAGAATGTTGTATTTCCGGCTACCCCTTTTATTCCGAAAATACCATTTGTCTGCCTGTTGAAAAAAAACTATTTTTGCATAACCATTAATACATTAGATTATGAAACGAATAATAGCAGGTGCCGGCATCCTTTTGTTGACGGTTAGTTTTAATATATATGCTCAACAGTCTGTGGCTGTTCCGAAAGTAAAGTTAGCGGACAATGAGAAAACACCAAACACACAGTGGCAGGGTAAACGGGTGGCTTTTCTGGGCGATTCGATGACCGATAAACGCCGTACGGGAACTACCTGTATTTACTGGGAGTATCTGAGCGAATTGCTGGGGATACAACCCTTTGTATATGGCATTAACGGAGATCAATGGGATGGTATTTACAGACAGGCTCTGAAGTTGCATGAAGAAAAGGGAACGGAGGTTGATGCGATATTGATTTTTGCAGGTACGAACGACTATAACCACAGCATTCCGATGGGCAGGTTTTTCAGTGAAACGACGAAACAAACCAATTTTAACGGAAATGAAGTGATACGTAAATATCGGACTCCCATTCTGGATGACACGACTTTTTGCGGACGCATGAATAAAGTAATGTCGTACCTGAAAAACAATTACCCGCAACAACAGATTATTATAATGACACCTATCCACAGGGGTTTTGCAAAGTTTAGCGAGAAAAATGTGCAACCGGACGAGAATTATTCTAACGGTCAGGGGTTGTATATCGATGCCTATATCGATGCGTTGAAGCAAGCGGCTTCTTATTGGGCGATTCCGCTGATCGACCTCTATTCCACAAGTGGTCTTTTTCCGCTGGCCGATGCACAAATGCAATACTTCCATGACAAAGATATGGACCGGCTGCATCCCAATGCTCTGGGTGATTACCGGCTGGCTAAAACCATTCAATACAAGTTATTGACATTCCCTTCGGGTTTTGTTGTTGAATAAATAAATCGTATATTTTTTTCAATAAGATTGGGCTTTAGCCCAATCCCCTGAAATAAATATAAAATTATTGGCTTTAGCCAAAATAATATATACAATCCTATGAGAATACAACATTTACCGGAAAATAATGCCGGAAGAATACAACCCTTGCTGACCCGGGAGCGTGCCATCGAGTTGCTGAAAAAATATAATAAGGAACCGTTTCACCTGCAACACGGCGAAACCGTGGAAGCGGCGATGCGCTATTTTGCCCGTACATTGGGATATGGTGCCGAAGTAGAATTCTGGGGACTGGTGGGTCTGCTTCACGATCTGGATTACGAAATGTATCCGGAAGAACATTGTATCAAAGTGCAGGAAATTTTTGAAGCAGAAAATGTCGATCCGGAAATTGAACGGGCCGTTGTTTCGCATTGCTATGGGCACGGGGTAGATGTAAAGCCCGAACATGAAATGGAGCGGGTGCTTTATGCCGTGGATGAGCTGACCGGGTTGATTGGAGCGACAGCCCTGATGCGTCCGAGTAAGAGTACGTTGGATATGAATGTTTCGTCGGTCAGGAAAAAGTTTAAAGACCGGAAATTTGCGGCAGGATGTTCACGGGATATTATTCAGCAGGGAGCCGAAATGTTGGGTTGGGAGTTGGAAAAATTAATGGAAGAAACCATCCGGGCAATGCAGGAAATGGAGCGTGGAGTGTAACATACCGAACAAAATTATTTTATAATCATGGAAAATAAAAAATTCTACAGTGCGCGTGAAGAAAAGGCGAATTACCTGACTCATGCATTCGGAGTATTGATGGCAGTAGTTGCCACGGTGGTATTAATACGCCGGGCTATTGAAGCCGGTAATGGGTGGGCTATTGTAGCGTATGCTGTATTCGGGCTCGGTATGATCGTTTGTATGTTGTCGTCCACAATCTACCATTATGTTCAGAAGCCGAAACTAAAAGCGCTCTTGCGTCATTTCGATCACGGGAGTATCTATGTGTTGATTGCAGCCACATATTCTCCCTTTACACTGATCTTGTTGAGAACTAAAGGCCTGTGGGGCTGGGGACTTTTTGGATTGATCTGGCTGATTGCAATTGTCGGTATCGGGTTTAATTTTAGGGAACTAAAAGCAAATAACCACTTCAAAACGGCTTCGTATGTATTGATGGGTATGTGTGTATTGATTGCCATCAAACCATTAATAGATGTTTGCCTGGAAAATAATTGCCTTGACGCATTGTATTGGATGTCTGCAGGCGGTGTGTTTTATATTATAGGGTCATTCTTTTACGCATTGGCAAAACACGAGTTTGTACATTCGATATTCCATGTGTTTGTTTTGCTTGGTTTGGCCTGTCATATCATGTCGGCTTATCTGATTCCGGTTATGCTGAAATAAACATTTTTATGTTTATACATCTTCAACAGTCATTAATTTGGAAACGCGCAAAATCATACATATCGACATGGATGCCTTTTTTGCTTCCATCGAACAGCGGGATAATCCTGATTTCAGAGGAAAACCTTTGGCAGTAGGCTATTCGGGTCCACGGGGTGTCGTTGCAGCTGCCAGTTACGAAGCCCGGAAGTATGGTGTTCATTCAGCGCTGGCATCGAAAACCGCTTTGCGTAAATGCCCTCATTTGATATTTGTTATGCCTCATTTTGATGTTTACAAGTCTGTTTCCCGGCAGATTATGGAGATCTTCCATGAATATACGGATTTGGTTGAACCCCTGTCGTTGGATGAAGCTTTTCTGGATGTAACTGAAAATCATAAAAATATTGCTTCGGCAACACAAATAGCACAGGAGATTAAACATAAAATTACGGAAACCGTTGGACTGACAGCTTCGGCAGGTGTTTCGTTCAATAAGTTTCTGGCAAAAATAGCCTCCGATTACAACAAACCCAACGGCTTATTTGTGGTAAAACCGAAAGATGCCGGGCAATTTGTAGAGAAACTGGAAATTGAAAAATTTTTCGGTGTGGGTAAAGTGACGGCGGAACGCATGCATCAGCTGAGTATCAAAACAGGTGCCGATTTAAAGCAATGGTCGGAAGAAGGGCTGGTCGCTAATTTTGGCAAAGCCGGACATATGTATTATCTGAATGCAAGGGCTATTGATAATCGTCCGGTGGAATCGTTTCGTGAACGTAAATCGGTTAGCTCTGAAAATACTTTCGATCACGATATTGATAACTACGAAGAATTATTGCCGGAATTAAACAAAGCGGCTCAGGATGTTATTCACTACATTACTAAAAAAGATTTTAAAGGCAAAACGGTAACATTGAAAATAAAATATGCCGATTTTAAGGTTATTACCCGAAGCCGGACATTTCCCACTCCTGTAACCGATTATGAAACCATCACGAAAGCAGGTTATGAATTGTTACAATTGGTGGACCTGTCACCCAAAGTGCGATTGTTAGGGTTGGGAGTTAAGAATAATGAAGTGGAAATCGGTTGGTCTGATGACACCCAACTGCGTATCAATTTTAAAGAAGAAGAGTCAAAAGAGTAAACTGGTATCAATTCATCTTCAGGACTCTATCATATTATAATGAAAATACTTGAACAATATTTGAAAAGTAAAACCCGCAATCCATCGGACTGTGAAGACAGCATCTTTGTGTCTGATAATTTTGCAGCTGTTATTGATGGAGTAACAACCAAGTCGACCTGGAAACAATCGAATGAAACTTACGGAAGACTGTGTTCTCAGCTT
Source organism: Paludibacter sp. UBA6032 (assembly GCA_002427885.1). GTDB lineage: Bacteria > Bacteroidota > Bacteroidia > Bacteroidales > Paludibacteraceae > Paludibacter. The sequence continues at coordinate 194,402 of DIZI01000005.1, read as the reverse complement.
CTCAAAAAGACAATGGAAGATCTTCCGGTGAAATCAACCGCCAATGAGGCGGTTGAATTGCTGACTTCAGCCGTTTCTTCCCTGTATAAAGAATTGGAGATTGAAGAACAGGTATTGAATTTTCCCGCTGAAAGGGCATCGGCTTGTATTGTTATTTACAGTAAATATAAAAATGAGATATGGATGGTTGGCGATTGCCAATGTCTGGTTGATAAAAAATATTATTCAAATACAAAACCGATAGATACATTGTTATCCGATATTCGCTCGCTTTATATACAAACTGAGCTAAAACTGGGTAAGTCATACGATGATATGCTTGCAAATGACAGCGGGCGGGAATTTATTTTAGCGCTGCTCGAACGGCAATCGCTATTTCAAAACTCGTTAGAGAAAAATGAATTCAGCTACGGAGTAATCGACGGTTTCAAAGTTCCGGAAAGTGAAATAAAAGTGTTTAAACTGTCTCAGCCAATGAAAATAATTTTAGCTACCGATGGTTATCCCCGGTTATTTGAAACATTAGCTGAAAGTGAAGAATTTTTGAAGAAGACTCTTCAGAATGATCCCCTTTGTTTTCAGGAATTCAAATCAACAAAAGGACTTAAACCCGGTAACTCTTCATTCGATGACAGGGCCTATCTCAGTATTGGTTTAGACTGAATGTAATAGGTTTTTCCCAATATGAATAGTGAATATTTTCCATGGGCAAAGAGTGAAAAATGAGTTTGTTTCAAATATTAAAATTATGCAAATACGAAAAATAGAACAACGGGATAACACGGAACTGGCAGAATTGATTCGGAAAGTATTCCGTGAGTTTAAGATTGACATTCCGGGGACGGTGTATACCGATCCTACTACCGATTATCTGTTTGAATTGTTCACGATGCCGGGTTCTGTATATTGGGTGGCGGAGGAAAACGGAGTGCTGGCCGGTGGATGTGGTATTTTTCCTACAAAAGGTCTTCCGGAAGGTTGTGCTGAGTTGGTGAAGTTTTACGTTTCGTCGGTTAACCGGGGCAAAGGAACAGGCAAATCGCTGATGGAAAAAACGATCCTTTCTGCCCGTGAGTTTGGATATACACAGCTTTATCTCGAAAGTTTCCCACAACTGGAAAAAGCAGTAAGTATGTATGAAAAGGCAGGATTTCACTCCATCGCCGCACCCATGGGACATTCGGGTCATACGGCCTGTACTTTGTGGATGAGAATGGAGTTGTAAAATAGAAGCCGGAAATAAAATAACTATGTTTGGAAGAATCTCCGAATATCGTAAAAGTCTGATGATAAGATGTGCTTATCATTTGATTTATCTATTAATAAGTTGAAATTTTGTTCCGAAATTCCCGCTCGGTAAAGCCATTTTTTTGACAGTATTGCTTACCTTTGCCTGCACAATTGTTCCCCGGAATGAATCAGGACTGAAGAAAGACTGATCTTGTGTATAGACTTTTCCAACAGTATCTTTATCCTGTTGGAATATAAGATGATATGATTCAGTTGACAGATTAAAAAAGGATTACAGACTGTGCTAACGGGAAAAGAGCAAGTTTTTCCTAATAAAAAAATAACAATAAAAATGAAAAGTATAAACATCAAATATCTTTTTACCGGAACCCTGTTTTTAGGATTAGTCTTTAGCGGTTGTACCAATTCAAAGAAACAGGAAGGAAATTCAGCTAAAGCCACCGATTCTGTTGCCATGGATAAACCGGTTGCCAATACGTCCGCACAGATTTTGGCAAAACCGGAAGTACCTGTGCTTTGTTACCACCGGATCGAAGAAGGTAAAAAAGGAGAATACAAGGTCAGTCCGGCTACTTTCTCTGCACATATGAAGATACTGGCCGATAGCGGTTACCATTCCATCCTGCCGGCACAATTGTATGATTACCTGGTCTATAATAAGACTCTTCCCGAAAAACCGGTGATGATTACTTTTGATGATTCGCGAGTGGAACATTCGACAATTGCTGCTCCTGTGATGGAGAAGTATGGTTTCAGGGGTGTTTTCTTTATAATGACCATCACCTATAATAAAAAGAATTACATGACTACCGATGAGATTGCCGCATTGGCAAAAACCGGGCATGTTATCGGGCTGCACAGTTGGGATCATACGATGGTGACCAAATACAACGAAGCGGCCGACTGGCAGAAACAGGTGATTGCACCAAAGGAAAAACTGGAAAAGATAACAGGTAAAGCGGTAGAATACTGGGCGTATCCGAATGGCGTTTACGACCATAAAGGTGCTGAGGAATTAAACCGGTATTTTAAAATATCATTTTCTCTTTCGACCAAACGCGACACCATTGTTCCTTTGCAATCCGTACGCAGGATGATAGTTCCTGAATGGACACCTCAGGGACTGCTTAAATCCATGCGGAGGACGTTTCACGAAGCAAAACCCCTAAGTAAGAATTAAACAATTCATAGTATGAGACAATTAAAACTGATCGTATTTATTACGTTGACTTTTTTGGTGGGTTGCGGCCCCAAAATTAAAAACGATGCATCAATTGGTACCATCGAAAAGAAAACATATCAATCTCTGGTGGATAAACTGACTGAAGATCTGAAGCGGAAATTTGGAGGAAATATGTACCAAAACGAAAAAATAACGGCCATCGAAATCGGGGATGGCATCAGGATTGGGATACCAAACGGTACAACCTATACGTTTATGAAAGATAACTCGAAGTTCATAAAAGGTGATCTGAATAATGATAAGCTGAGCGATTTGGTTATCCGGGCCGATTATACAGAGGGTAGGGGACAGGGAGTAAAAAAGTATTTTTTGTATCTGCAAAAGGGAGATGCTTATGAGTTTTTTGGTGAAAGCAATGCCGATGCATTGGTGGCTGAAAATTGCAGGAAAGCCCATTTATTAACAGGAATATTTAATCTTGATTCAATTGCCGGTGGCTTACTCGTTGGAAATACAATTTATCAGGGGAATCACGAAAACTATTATACGGATTATTCTTATCGCTGCGATACCGAAAAGTATAAACTAGATACGGTAACTAAAAAGCTGGTCATGGTTTATCAGTCGGATTTACTGAAAAAGAATGATACAACCGACGTATATGAAAAAGTGGAGATAAGATAATTTTCCAGTCAACCAGTAAGGAGTCCGGATTTAATGTTCCGGATAAACATTCCAATAAAACTATGAAACGAAAAAACCAACTGTTCCTGACACTCATTGTCCTGACCATCAACTTTTCCTTAGACAGAATTACCAAAATATTGGCAACAACTTATCTGCAAGGCAGAGAAACAATTTCTTTTCTTTACAATACCGTGGTGCTAAGGTATGTAGAGAATACCGGAGCATTTCTCAGTGCCGGCTCGGAGTGGCCTGTTTTTTTGAAATACATTGCTTTGATCCTTATTCCGCTTCTATTTTGTTTCTATGGAGTTTATTATACTGTATATAAATTGAACGACCGGAAACTGGTGATTGTTTTTGCCAGTATTCTCGGTGGAGCTTTTGGTAATCTGGTTGACAGGTTGATAAATGATTTCAGTGTTGTCGATTTTCTGAACTTCGGGCTGGGTTCATTACGAACAGGAATTTTAAATGTAGCGGATATGTCGGTAACTTTTGGTGTGATCTATTTGATTATTTATCAATTAATGGAAGCTAAAAAGAAAGACAAAAAAACTGAACCGGAAGTTTAATTTATTGTTTCAAAAGAAATTGGTTTTTAATTCGCATTTAACCGCATGGTGTCAATGATGAGTATGTTTTCAAAGAAGCTATGAAAGAAATTAAAATTCAGATTGATAAAGATTCGGAACGGCAGATAGAGGAATTAAAATGAAATAAACTGATTCAGTGCGGTTGTTTGACGAATTGATAATTCAGATACCAAAAACAAAATATTAATGAAGCAAATTGCCTCTATAGCACGAAAAAACAGAACCGGATTTTTTCAATATTTCATTATCGGATTATTCCTGTTTCCATTATATGTTATTGGTCAATCAACTTTGAAACTGGACAACAAAGTGGTTACCGTTGGTGAAACATTAAACTATAAAGCCAGCTGGGGCTTCTTTACTATTGGAAGTGCAAGTACCAGAATTGACAAAAATCTCTACAGAATAGGTTCAAACATTTGTTACAAAATAAATATTGACGGACGAACCAATGGGTTGGCAAAGTTATTTTATGTCCGTGACAAATGGATATCCTTTATTGATACGGCCAGTATCACCACCCATAAATCATACCGAAGCATACGTGAGGGTTCATATGAATTAGACGAACAGATTCATTTCGATCATATCAACAAGAAAGCAAAAGTAGAGGTCTATGATAAAAAATCAAAGTCGTTTATCCTGAAAAAGAATTATGATACACCCGAAAATATACGCGATGTGGTTGCCGGTTTTATGGTTTTTCGTTTAGTTGATTTGTCGAAATACGCGAAAGGTGAAACATTCAATGTCAATGGTTTTTATGAAGATGAAGGCTATAAAATTAAAGTAATTTTTCAGGGAAAAGAATCTATCAAAACAGCTAAAGGTGCGGTTCTGTGTTATAAGCTGACGCCTGTTGTTCCCAAAAACCATGTATTTGATGGGAAAGATGCGGTCACTGTATGGTTGTCTGCAGATAAATCAAAATCAATAGTGCGTATTAAAGCCAAAATGTTTGTTGGTAATGTATGGATTGAATTAGAAAACTAAATTAGTACAGTTACAAATTATTATTGAATATTATACTGTTATTAAATAAGATATATAATAAATGACTCGTTCACACAAACTATCACTGTTGATGACAATCAGACAGCTGTAAAATATGGTTCAGGATTGCTTCCTGTTTTAGCAACGCCTGCTTTAATTGCGTTGATGGAGAATACGGCTATGCAGTTGATTAAACTCCCTGAAGGAAGTTCAAGCGTTGGTATTTCATTAAATATGAAACACCTAAAAGCTACTCCTGTTGGTGCACGGGTAAACTGTAAAGCAATTCTTGCTGAAACAGAAGGAAGAAAATACTCTTTTAAGATTGAGGCAACTGATGAGAACGGATTTTTAATCGGTGAATGTTTTCATGAAAGAGTAGTTGTTGACATAGATAGATTTATGAGTAAACTCTAGCTGAAAATAATTCTTAAATACTCCGTTTTTATCAATTCAATTTTTATGTTACTTGCCCATTACTAATTAAAATATTGTATTTTTGCAACTTATTAATTTATTGCTGCTAAAATTAATGAAGACATTCGGGCGTTTTTGGATTTATTCCCTGATTTGCATAAGTCTTATCGGCTGTTCGTTGATGCCCGATGAACTGAAAACCGCTGAGAAACTGATTGAAGCGGCTCCTGATTCAGCCTTCCATATTCTTAAACAATTGTCTCCAGAAAAATACAAATCAGCATCAAATCGTGCACTCTATGGTTTGTTGATGATAAGAACACTCGATAAGAAATATCTTCCACTAAAACCCGATTCATTACTTGATTTCTCGATAAATTATTACGAAAAGCATCCTGACGGAGATCGTTTGGCTAGCTGTTATTTCTATAAAGGGCGTTCTTATAAATATGATTTCAAGTACGAAAAGGCCATGGATTTATATTTAAAAGCATTGGATGAAGCACAAAAAGAAAATAACTATATTCTTTTAGGTCGTATTTATTTCGATTTCGGAGATGTTTATATTGGTCAGCGGGATTATTCTTCAGCCAGAGAAAAGTATAAAATTTCATATAATTATTTTAGACAGACAAAATTTCAGACATTGGCCTTTTATTCTCTGCTGAATATTGGCAGAACCTATTATGTAGCAAAGGATTATAAAAATGCTCAACTTTTTTTCAGAAAAATCGCTGTTTTGACAAAAGATTCCATCCAACAGGGTGACTTATATCAGGAAATGGGATTAAATTTCTATGATTATAAAAAAACGGATTCTGCTCTGGTTTATTTACGAAAAGCCATTCATTATCCTTATGTAACTAATAATCGTGCCATTCGTTATTATTTTATGGCAAGACTTTTCTTTGATTTAAATCAAAATGATTCCGCCTTAATTTATGCGTCTAATTCGTTCAACTACAATCCGGATATTCGTACCCAGCGTGAATGTTACAGGATAATGACTAATTGTGAATTTATAAACAAACACCTCGATAAGGTGACTTTGTATATGAATAAGTATGTTATGTTAGGAGACTCCATTCGAAAAATAGATGGTCAAACGAAAGGCAGATATATTGAGACTATGCACTCCAATACTCAGGAGGTGGTTAAAACTAAAAATACCCTGAAGTATCTGTTTGTATTCCTTTTATTGGTTATTATAGCTTCTGTATTGATTTATACCTTAAAGCAGCACCGGAACAGAACTGAAAAAAGAATGATTGAAGAAAATCATTTCCGGCAAAAAGTGAGCATACGTAATGAAGTTTTACTAAAACTTCGTGAAACTTTGTTTCAAAAAATTACCGAAAGAAAATCTGAACAGTCATTAGAGCAAAAAAATGCAACATCTGACGAAAGAGAGCTGTTAATAAAAAAAATGTATGAGGAATTATTACATCTGAATGATTTGGATTTGTTTTTTCGAGAAATGGATTCAGTTTTGAATAATCTGGTTACAAAACTAAGAAAACGTTATAAAGGTCTTACATCAAAAGAATTAATTTGGTGCTGCCTTCATTTGCTTGATATTTCGAATCGGGATATTTTAATTATACTCGATTACAAAGTAGGCAGTTTAGATAAAATGAAAACCAGACTTACCCGAAAAACAAATCTTCAAACAGCTTCTGAATTGGACGAACTCTTAAATAGTGTTTTAGTCAAAGATTAATTTGATTCACTTTTGAAAAAAATATCATCGTGAATATTCACTATCTTTCAATATTGTTTTTTGATATCTGAACTTAAAACAAGATAATATATTTAATTTCTTCGTAGAATTATTTGAAAAGTATCCTGTTTTTATAACTATCAATTAGATTCCTTCTCTTTTCTGTTTTTCGGAAAATTACAATTTCGCATACCCCAAATTAGCCCTTTTTTTAACTGTTTTTTTTGTCCCAAAAACTGCGTCCAGTCAATTTAAGTAAAAAAATGATTAAGCTATTGATATTCAATGGTGCTTAAAAATGTTGCGTCCAGTCTTTTTTTGGTCCGAAATTTGGAACTTAGTATTTTATGATGCTAACTTAGCAACACGAAATAATCAAAATTTTATTTATCCCTAACCATATTATTAATTTTAAAATATTGAACATGACAAAATCAATGCTATTCAGAAATTGTCTTTTACAGGACCAGCAAAGTTTTGAAGATGATAAACCGGTATTAATTCCACCGGATGATTCTCCAGTACCAGCTCCCGGTCAACCTCGCTTTTATTAAAATTATCTTTCCGGTTTTTTAAGCAGCAACATAATAAAGCCGGATATTTAAATAAAGGTGACTGAATGAAATTACAATCTTTGCATTTGAAAAATGAAAATCAGATCCGTTGGATCATATTCTGTCTGTAGTTTATTAGTATGTTAGCGGTATAGTCAACTAATTTTCCTGTATTTTTAGTTTACACCAAGTATTGTGAATAGTGCAATAAACCTTCTATTTTAGGTTGACTATACCGCTTTAGTTTTGCAACAAATCAGTCAAA